>NZ_JACYVG010000003.1:0-552599 GCF_014842205.1 Sphingomonas sp. CFBP 13714 | reverse complement strand
CCATTTTCATTTGCAACACCTCCGAGGGAATCCCCGCGGAGGCCTTTTTGCGTTTCTGCGCTAGCGTTTGGCGCTCGCATCGATGCCAGTTCGCTGCGATGGTTTATGGTCAAATCACCGTCCTCCGGCGGCAGCACCACCATCTCAATGGGCGCGCGTAGTCGCTCGAATGCCTGCACCTTCAGTGCATCGTCCGGGAACACTACGGTAAACTGTTTGACCCTCTCGCGATAATCGCATCGGCATAGACGATGTCGATACCGCGTGCCGCCACCGCCGCCACCAGCGGCTTCACGGTAGGGGTCACGACTGCCTTGCGCGCGGCATTATGCGGGCTCCGCGAGATCGCGTACCGGCAGGCATGGAAGCTCCAGCGCAGATTTTGCGGCGGGGAGGGCGGCTCGGACGGATCCTTCCCAACCGGGAACCGACCCGTCAACACTACTCCAACCTCGCGCCAGAGTTAAATATCTATGCAGCTTGATCTTTGTCTGTTTCCCCGATCAAACCCTTTGCAATCTGTTGACCAACAGCTTTCGGTGCCACCAACGTAGCCGCGTTACTTTCGCAGCCGTGATGCCAAATATGCACCGTCGAGAACGACCCAAACCCGGACATTCGCGCATCCTCCCCCGCTACCCGACCTCGCACAATCGCTCATCTCCCCGATCACCACGTCCTTATGAGTATGGTGACTGGGAAGGAAACGACGACATCCGGCGTTCTCGTTTAGCGCAGACGCGAATGATCTGCTGCCGTCATCCCATAATCCTGCCTCCCATCGCTACATCTGATCGCATCCAAACGCCCCGTGGTCACAACTGCGTGCACGGCGTTTGCCCGCCGGCCGGAGCAGCCAAGCATGGGCGACTCCAGAAACTCCTAGCGATTGCAGCTTAGAGCCGCGCCACTAAGCAAAGTGATCGACCAGAAAACCCCGATGGTTCGTCTGCCCAACAGAGCAAAGGTAAACGGGCGGGCCGGCGAGGGCTTGTGCCTGAAAGAGCGTCGATCATTGCACGACAAGGGCTCGACTGCCCGGATCGCTCCGCCTGCGCGGCGTCGCCTTGCGGATCAGCGGCTTGCACGCTTCGAGTATGGCGAGCAGTCCGATCCCCATGCCGAGCGCCAGCGTCATATCGCTCCAGGCGATCAAGCCGAACTTCAGCAGCGTCTGCGCACGTGGCAGAAACAGGATCAGACCTGTTACGCAGGCAATCGCCGCGACGACATAGCGGAGTGCTGCATTGTGGCGGACCAGCGCATCGCGCATGGACGCGCTGAACGACCGGTTGACCAGGATCAGCGCGAGGATTTCGGCGATCAGCGCGAAGAAGATTAACGCGCGAAGCTCGCGCTCCGGCATCCCGGCCCCTTGCTCGATTAGAAACACTGCCGCCAGCATGACGAAGGCAAGAGCGCCCTGGAACACGCTCCAGACAATCATCGGGATGGAGAACAGCGCCTCGGACGGCGCGCGTGGCGGGCGGCGCATGACGTCTTCCTCGTCCCGCTCGGCTTCGAACGCGAGGGTGCAGACCGGATCGATCACCATTTCGAGCAGGGCGATATGGATCGGCCCGAACAGGATCGGCATGCCGAAGAACAGCGGCAGCAGCGCGAGCCCGGCGATCGGCACGTGCACCGCAAAGATGAATGCCATCGCCTTGCGGATATTGTCGTAGATCCGTCGGCCCAGCCTCACTGATTGGACGATCGCGCCGAAGTCGTCATCGATCAGTATGATCGCGGCGGCTTCGCGCGCGACGTCCGTCCCGCGCTTGCCCATCGCCACACCGATATGCGCCGCCTTGAGCGAGGGCGCGTCGTTGACGCCGTCACCCGTCATGGCGACGATCTCGCCCGCGGCCCTGAACGCGTCGACGATGCGCAGCTTCTGCTCGGGCATGATCCGCGCGAACACCGTCACGGATGGCAGCTGTGCCGCGAGCTGGGCATCGTCGAGCGTCGTGAGGTCCGCGCCGGTCAGGACCTCGCCCTCGGCGATTCCCGCCTGCCGCGCGATCGAGCGCGCGGTCGCGGCATAATCGCCGGTGATTATCACGACACGAATTCCTGCGCGACGACACTCGGCGACCGCGCCTGGAACACTGGCGCGGATCGGATCGGCCAGTCCGACCAGCCCGACCAGTTGATAGCGATAGCCGTGCTGCGTTTGCGCCCAGTCGCGATCCGGCGGCGCCGCGCTCGCGACGGCGAGGACGCGAATGCCGCGCACCGCCATGGCGTCGACCGCGGCGGTCATCGCTGCATATTGATCCGGGGCAAGCGCGCACAGGCTGGCGATCGCCTCGGGCGCGCCCTTGGCCGCGATGCGCACAGCGTCGCCGTCGTCCCACACGTTCGACATCGCCAGCAATTCGGGACGCAGCGCATAGGCGTGGACGAGCGTCCCGGTGGATGGCGACCGCGCCACTAACGCGGACCACGCGTCGTGCAGCGCGATCTCCATCGGGTCGCTCGGCGCAATCGCACTGGCGCGCGCGGCGGTGGCGAGCAGCGCGTGATAGCCAGGCGTCACCGGCCTATTCCCCGCGAGCACGAGCGTCGCGGAAGAGGGCAACCAAAGCTCGGCGACCGACATGCGGTTTTCGGTCAGCGTGCCCGTCTTGTCGGTGCAGAGGACCGTGGCCGATCCCAGCGTCTCGATCGCGGCCGCGCGGCGGGTGAGCACGCCGACCTTGCCGATCCGCCACGCTCCCATCGCCAGAAACACCGTCAGCACGACGGGAAACTCCTCCGGCAGCATCGCCATGCCGATCGCGATCCCGGCCAGCAGCGCCTCGATCCAGCCGCCGCGCAGCAGCCCGAACAACAAAACGACCAGTAGCGTGACCGCGCCGCCGCCGATCCCGCACCAGGTCACGATCCGGGTCGTCTCGCGGCGCAAACGCGGCACCTCGGTCTCCAGCCTCGCCAGCGACTGGCCGATCCGTCCCACCTCGGTGCGTGGCCCGATCGCGAGAACGCGTGCAAGCCCATTGCCGCGCGTGACGAGCGAGCCCGAATAGACGAAGGGCTGGCCTTCGCCACCGGGGCGGCGGGGCTCCGCGATGGCGGCATCCGCGGCCGGGAGCTTGCCCACGGGCAGCGACTCGCCGGTGAGGAGCGACTCGTCGGTCTGGAGATCGTCGGCGTCGAACAGCAGCGCATCGGCGGCGATCCGATCCCCCTGTTCGAGCACGAGGATATCGCCACACACCACCTCGCGCGCGGCGATGTGCTGCCGCGCACCATCGCGGACGACCTGCGCACGCGGTGCGGAGAGATCGCGCAATGCATCCAGCACATGCTCGGTGCGGCTTTCCTGGACCACCGTGACAACGATCGAAAACGTCGCGAAGGCGAGCAGGATCAGCGCTTCGGTAAGATCGCCGAGCAGCATATAGGCGACACCGCCGGCGAGCAGCAGCGCCAGCATCGGCTCGCGCAGCACGTCCAGCGCGAGCCGCAACACCGAATGCCGGTCGGCGCGCGGCAATTCATTGGGGCCGTCGCGTAAAAGCCGATCGGCGGCGACCGCACTGGACAGTCCGCTGCGATCGGCGTCGACGGACAGCGTGGCCGTGCCGGACATTCAGTGCGCCATGAGAACGGGCAAACGCGGATCGTCGATCAGACTGCGCGTGACGCCACCGAGCACGATCTCGCGCATCCGTGAATGCGCAAAGCCGCCGACAACGAGAAGGTCGGCACCGCGATCGAGCGCGAAGCTGGTCAGCCCGTCCTGCGCTTTCCCGCTCCGTTCGAGCGTATGCCCCTCAACGCCGAAACCGTGGCGGTGCAACAGCGCGACGACCGGTTCGAGCGCGGTTTCCGGCTGATCGGCCAGACCGTGTTTAATCGCAACGACATCGATCCGCGCACCGGGCGCGGCGAGCCGGACGAGATTCTGCAAGGCGCGCATCGCGGTCGGCCCGGGCTTCCAGCCGAGCACGGCGTGACCGACGTTACGGATCGAGCGGCCCGGCGGCAGCAGCAACAAGGGCGTGCCCGAGGCCATTAATACGGTCTCGATTGTCCGGCGGCGGAGCCAATCGATCGACCAGGTCTCATGCGGACCGATCATGACGAGATCCGCGAGAGGCGCGCTGGCGCGGACGTCGCCCGGGATCCACCCGACATCGTCGCATTGCGACACGATCTCCGCCTGGCTGTCGGGCGGCAGGAGCGCCCGCAGGCTGCTGGCATGGTCGCGGACCAATTGCCGAAGTTCGCTGGACAATGTGTAGACCGTGCCGAACGGGGCAAGATGAGGCGACAGCATGGGTGCCGCGGTCAGGACATCGAAGATCATATGTGCCTGCCGGTGGTCGGCTAAGCCAAGGACCGCGTCGATAAAGCTGCTACCGCGGACGGGGCCCTCCACGATTGCGAGAATTGTCTTGATCATGGCCACCTCGTTGGATCGGGCCAGTTTAGGTCAAGGATCATGGGCTAGATTTACGTAGTTTACGCAAAGGCAAGCCGCGACGCGTTGCGATCGTCTCGGCCAGTCAGGCCTCCCGCGCTTCGGCGCAGGGGCCGCTCTCGTCGGAAAAGAGCGGTCGTGCGCGTTGGCCAGTCTACTGGACGAAGTAAGCGAGCATTGACCGATATGCGCACAACGACCCGGTTACCAATCTTTCGAAAGGCATCTTAGGCACCAGGTGCCTAGAACCACAGGCAGGTCACTCCCAAGCTGCTTGTAAAAGTCTGGCTTTCGCAGGATTTTGTCCGTCGTCTGCCGATACCCTGAGGCGCCGATCGACGCGCTGAGCGCGACGCTGGCATAGTCAAATATGCGCGATCATCGATGCGTGATGACGACCAAGGCCTGCGACCGGCCGATCGCTGCGGCGAGGCATTGACCAAGACGCTGCGGATCCAACGACGCGAAGCTCTCGTCGAGAATCGTGAGCGATGCACGCTGCAGCAACGCACGCGCGAGGAAGATGCGGCTCCGCTCGCCATGCGACAACTGCCAGCCGGTCTCGCCCACCTGCTGCTCGATCCCGCCTGGCATCCGCGACAGCAGATCCCCCAGACCAAGCTCCTCGCATAACTCTGTCGCATCGGCGAGATCGGCGGACGTGGGCGGCCAGCGGCGCGCCATCAGCAGGTTGAAGGCGAGCGATCCTGACAGGATGTGGTTGTCGTGAAACTGCGGCGCGGCGGCGGCCAGACGGTGCCAAGCGTCGCCCCGCGTCGCCTTGTCGAGCCCGTCGAGCAGCAGCAGCCCCGATGTTGGCGTCTCCAGTCCGCTCAGCAATGCTGCCAGCGTGGACTTTCCGCCGCCCGATGCGCCGTCGAGCAGGATCTTCTCACCGTGCCTGATCGTCAGGTTGGCGCGATCGACGACTCGGCGATCGGCACCGGGATAGCGAAACATAAGTCCCTCGGCCTCGATCACCGGCCGCTCCTCGTCCGCAATCCCGTCGGTTCGCCGGGTCACGGTGACCGCCCCGCCGCGCGACGCGGCAAAGAGCTCGCGCACCCGCGACCAGGCGATCGCGGCGCGTGCAAGTCCAGCCGAACCGCCGGCGATCCCGCCAAAAGCGCGCTGGCCGAGAAGCAGCCCGCCCAGACTTATCGCCAGCGTCACGGGCGACGGCACCGGCTGTCCCGCAAAGGCCGGGACGAGGGCGGCGATGCCCGCGAACAGCCAGATCGATGGCAGCGCGGTGACTCCGACAATGCTCGCGCCATCCATCGCCGCCGATGTCGTGAGATAGCGCTGCACCACCGCGTCGTCCTGCGCGTCCCGGCGCGCAGCGCGGTCCTGGGCCAAACGGGTCCGATGTCCGACCATCGCCTCGATAAGCGCGTTGGTCATGTCCAGACGTTCCCCCGACCACTGACGCATCCGCACGAAATACCGCCAGCCAAGCAACCCGGTCAGCACGACCCAGCCGACCAGTAGGGTCAGATGCGCGGCCGGCGCTGCGCCATGGGCGAGGACCCATGCGGTGAAGACGAGTTCGATCCCCGCGAGCAGCACCCCGATACCGCTGTTGAAGGTGAGCGCTTCGAGCGCCTGCGCCTCGATCACGCGACCGATCATCTGGCCGACACCGCTGCGCTTAATCGCGTCGGGTCGCAACGCGAGCGCGCCGGCGAGCAGCCGCGCCTTCATGATCCGTCCGAGGTCGACCGCAAGGCTCGCCTCGCACCACGCGCTCGCCGTCTGCGCAACGACGGCGGTGAGCAGGATCACCATCCAGCCGAGCAGCCAGCCGGAATCCACCTCGCCCGCCAGAACGCCTTCGCCGATCACCTTCCACCCTGCGATTTCCAGCACGTAGAGTGCGACGAACGCCGCAACGATCAGCGCGAGCGTGCGCAGGCTGCCGTCCAGCCGCATCTGCCGCCAGACCGGTGCGGAGGCCGGCGCACGGAGCAGGCTGATCCCGCCGATCCGTTCGGCCTGCAGCCGTTCGTGGAGCAGCGCGGCCGCGGCGCGCGGACGACGGCGTGGCTGGATCATGGCGCGATCGAGCAGATCGTCGACCGACGCGCGGTGTTCTGCGGCGACCGGCTCGACGAGGCGATCGCGCAGCGCAGCGATCGGTACGCGGCGACGGTGCGCCTGCCGATCGAGCAGCAGCACGCCGCCGCGTCGCCGGCCGGCGAGCGCGAAGAAACCCGGGCCTTCCGCCGTGTCATCCAGCAGGATCGCGGGCCCGCCGCTTGCCAGCACGACGTCGATCGCGGCGGCCGGTGTCTCGACGTCGACCGCCTCGACTTCCAGCCGCGCCGCCGCCCATTCGGTCCACCTTGGCACGTCCTCGAGCGCGAAGGCGGCGGGAACGACCAGCGGATCGGTCGGCGGGTCGCGGATCAGCCCGGCATCCAGCGCCAGCGCCTCGATCGCTTCGCCGAGCCGGGCAAGCGGCCACCAATTGGGGGCGAGATCGGTCACCGTGCGCGCTCCACGACTAGGCCATCGACCATCGTCAGTTGCCGCCACGCCGTGCCCTCACGCAGCGCATCCTGCACCGCTGCTTCCGCGTCGAGCAGATCGCGGTAGCGCGACGGGGCCGCGGCGAGCACCGCCGGTGCACCGTCCTCGATCAGCCGCCCGTCCTCGATCACGAGGACGCGATCGAACGCCCGCGCTTCCGTAAGATCATGGGTGACGCACAGCAGCGTCGTCTCGCGCCACCATGCGCGCGCTTCGGCGAGCAGAGTCTCGCGCTGACCACGATCGAGCCCGCGAAATGGCTCGTCGAGCAGCACCAGCCTAGGATCGGCGACCATCAGCGTTCGCCCGAACCGGACGCGTTGTCCCTCGCCGCCCGACAACAGTCCGCCGTCCTCGCCGAGTATCGTCTGCAGTCCTTCGGGCAGCGCGCGGGCGATGCCGCGCAGCCGCGCCGCCGCGGAAACAGGTCCGACCTGACCGATCGCGTCGTCGGTCGCGGCGTAGAGCAGGTTGTCGAGCAGCGAGCGGTTCCACAGCTGGATCGCCGGATCGACCCAGGCCGTCGTCGCGCGCAACGCCACCGCGCAGAGCGGTGCCCCATCGATCGTGACCGTTCCTGCCGCGGGCAGATGCCAGCCGAGCAGGACTCCCAGCAGCGTCGACTTGCCCGCCCCCGAGGTGCCGACGATCGCGACATGCTCGCCTGGCGCGATGCGGACGCTGAGCTTGGTCAGGATCGGATGCCCGCCCGCGACGACATCGACCGCGTCGAACGTGATCGCGGCGGGACCCTCGCCGGTCGGCGCCGGGTCGGCGAGCGGCTCTTCCCGGGCATCGAGCGGCTCGACGAGGCGGAGCAGGACGTTGCGCTGGCCCGGATAGCTTTGCGCGAGCCCGGCAAGCCGCGATCCCAGGCCCGGAAGCTTCAGCGCCCAGAACACCAGCAACAGGTCCGCACCGCCGACACCGGACCCGCGCGACAGATGGCTCGCGACCAGCGCCGCCGCCGCCATGGTGCCGATCAAAGCCTGTGCGCCGTCCGCCGTTACTGCGGTGCGCGCGAGCCTGCGCATCGCATGCGCCCATTCGACCAGCAGTCCCTCGTGCTGGCGCGCCACCGCGCGCTGCGCGCCGTGCGCGCGGATCGGCGCGAGGCCGAGGATCGCGTCGAGATAGAAGCCATGGAGCGCGCCTGCGTGATTGCGGACGCGCAGGTCGCGTTCGTTGAGCACCGGCTGGATCACGAGCGGCATCGCGATCGTCAGCAGCGCGACGCCAGCTGCGGCAAGGCCGCTGTCCGGGGCGATCAGCGCAATCGCGAGCGCGGTCAGGGCGAGTTCGAACACGGTCTCGACGAAGCGCAGACCGATGCCAGGAACACTGCGGATCCCGTGGATATTGTGGCTCCGGTCCGCCATGTCGCTGATCGGGCGGCTTTGTAAATAGCGATCGGCCAGCCGCGGCAGCTTTGCGAGTAGCGCTATCCGCAGCCGAACTTCCAGCGCCCGTCCCATCTGCAGCGCCGCCGATCCCGTCGCCAGTTCGATCGTGAGCAGCACCGCGATGAACACGAGCAGCGCGACTCCAGCGGTCAGCCGGTCCAGCCCCATCGGCAGCCGCTGCGCGACGTCGATTAGTCCGCGGAACAGCAGCGCCTCGAGCATCAGCGCGCCCGCCGCGAGCGCGGTGGCGAACATCAGTGCTACCGGCGCGACCAGGCCGTCGGCCCGCAGCATCGCAACGAGCGTCCGGAGCGGCGTGGCGGGCGGCTCGGCGAGCGCGGCGGCGAGTTCGGGCGGAAGATCGCTGGCGGGTGCGGCCGCGGTATGCCTGCCGGCGATGGTCACCAGCACCGCCCCGCGCACCACCGCGTCGTCCCCGGCGGGGACCGCGCTCCAATAGGCTTCGGGGATCGCCGTGAACGGATCGGCTGCGGCGCGATCGGCGAGCGTCGCGATCAGTCGCGCGGCATCCGATCCGGGCGGCAGCGCGTGCGCGTCGACCATCGCCGTCACCAGCCGTATCGCTGCATCGATCGCGGCGGCGTGCTGCCAGTCCGCAGCGGTGACGGTAGCGAGCAGCCGATCCGCCGTTCCGCCCGCGACGCCGATCGCGGCAAGGCGTTCGCTCCACGCCGTCGCTGCCTCCGCCGAGCGTGCCCATCCGTGCCAGGCCGCCGCGGGGACGCGCGTGCCATGCCGGTAGATCGCGGCGCGGAACGTCGCCTCGCGCAGCCAGCGTCGTCCGATCGCCGGGTCCATCACCTGCACCCAGCCGCGAACGCGCCGCCACAGCACGACGAAATGCGTCGCCTCGTCGGCATGGCGGACGACGACGATCGCGGGCAGCGTTGTGCTGGCGAGCATCACATGGTCGGCGGGAACCAGCACCTGCTCCGCCGCCAGGCCGAGATGATTGGCGACGGCTTCGATCGTATCGATCGACGTGCCGTCGACGCTGGTCTGGCACGCCTCGCGCAGCCGCCCGTAGCTGACCGGGATGCCGTGCCCCTCGAGCAGGCACTTGAGTGCCGCCGGGCCGCAATCCATGCTCGATGTCTGGACGACTTCGGGGGCGAGCCATCGCCGCGGACCGCTCATCGCAGCGCCCCGCCTGCGGTCCGCATCAGCAACCGCGCGGGCGAGACATGCTCGACCGCGACCTCGACCGACCCCGCAAGCCCGTGCGCCAGCGCGACGCCGCGGATGGCGCCGCGTGCCGCGGACAGCTCGACCCGCATCCGGCCGTCGCGCAGCTCGCCGGCGACACGCTCGACCCGTGCCGGCACGACGCCATATTCGGTCCAGGGATACCCCGCGAGGCGAAGCGTGGCGCGCTGACCCGGACGGATCCGGCCCAGTCCGTTGGCCGGATCGAACGCCACGACAACGATCAGGTCGCCGGCCGGGAGGATCGTCGCAAGCCGCTGACCTGCAACGACGATCGCGCCTGGAGCGACCGCATGGACATCCGCGACGATCCCCGACACCGGCGCGCGAACCACGCGACCGGCAATCTCGATACGCAGTTGCGTGGCCAGCGCCGCGGTCGATGTCTGGTCGTCGGCCAAGGCGAGGCGCATGCGTTCGAGCTCCTCGCGGCGCGCGCTGTTCCGGCCGCCGCGGGACTGTGCCTCGGTTGCGATGCGGCGTGCGTCCTCGGCGAGCGCATCGCGCGTAGCAGCGGCACGGCGCGCATCGGCGCGGGCGCGGATGGCGTCGGCCTGCGACACGCCACCCGCCTCGCTATCCTCGACGTGGCGTCGCGCGATATCCGCGGCAAGACGCGAAGCTGCATCGGCTTCGGTCGCGCGCGCGCGCGCCGCACGCGTTGCCGCCGCCGCGCTCGATCGATCCGCGCTGTCGGCATCCCCAAGCAGCGCCATCTCACGGTCAAGCGACGCCAGACGTCGCGGATAGTCGCGCATTCGCCGCTCCGCCTCTGCGAGCCGGAGCCGCTGGGGTTCGGCATCGAGCGAGACCAGCACGTCCCCGACCGTCACGCGGCGCCCGATCGCGAGCCGCGTCGCGATCATCCGCCCCGATTGCGCGGGCGACACGGCTCGCGGGGCAATGCCGACCTCGAGCCGCGCACTGGTCGACACCTCGTACAGCGTCACCGACGCCAGCGTGAACCACAGCAGCCAGATCGCGAGCAGGGCTGCTGCGACGGCAAGCGCGAGCAGTGCGAGGCGCGGCGTCTCGCGAGCCAGCGCGTTATGCGTCCGGGCGAATGGTGTGGCCATGCCGCGATCACTGCCCCGCCGGAGTGAGGGGGGATGGCGGCGAAGACGTCGTCCGCCATCCACCGCCGAGCGCGCGGACAAGGCCGACGGTGGCGATCGCCCGCGCATGATGAAGCCGGACCAGCCGAGTTTGCGCGCCAAGATCCGCGCGTGCCGTGTCGAGCGACTCGAGCAGGCTGATCGAGCCGCGGGCGAGGCGTCGGGCAGCCAGCTGTTCGCCGCGAAGGCTCGCATCTGCCGCTTCGCGCGCCACCGCCTCCTCCGCCGCAAGCAGGCGCGTGGCGGCGAGCTGGTCCTCCACGTCGCGAAACGCGCGCAGGATAGTGTTGCGCTGCTGCGCCTGGGCCAGCTCCTCGTCGACCGCCGCCCTGCGAACGCGCGCGGCGGTACGCCCGCCGTCGAAGATCGGCAGCGAAAGGATCAGGTTGAAGCCAAACGTCTGCGCGGTCTGGGACAGGAGCTCGCCGAGCGTCGGCGAGGCCTGCCCGCCATTGGCCGTGAGCGCAAAGCCCGGAAACCATGCGGTCTTCGCGGCCCGATGCCGCAACCGCGCCGCCTCCACCGCATCCGCGACCGCCGCGACGTCCGGCCGTCGCAGCAGCTCGCTCGGCAGTCCGGCCGGGATCGTGGGAACCGTGAGGAGGCCCGGTGCGGCGCGACGGTCGGGGATTGCTGCGGCACCGACCAGCAGTGCCAGCGCATGCCGGTTCAGTGCGCGGTCGCGGTCGCGCGCGAGCAGGTCGGCGCGCAGCATGGCAAGTTCCACCAGTCGCCGATTGACGTCGCGCGCCGCGGCATTGCCGCGCGCGGCCTGTGCCGCAACGATCGCCAGCGCCCGCTCCGCCCGGTCGATCGCGCTGGCCAGGACGTCGCGCTCGCCATCGAGCGCGCGCAACGCGAAATAGGTCTGCGCGATCTCCGCCTGCACCGCGAGCCGCGCACCGGCCAATGTCGCTTCTGCGGCGCGCGCATCCAGCCGCGCCGCGCGCGCGGCCTTGCCAAGGCCGCCAAATAGGTCAGGCTCCCACGCCGCGCGGAGGCCAAGCTCGAACAGACGGCCGTTTTCGCCGCTGGCGGTGGCAAGATTGCCTGACTGGTCGGCGACGGCGGCGATCGCGTAAACCCGCGGCAGCCGTTCGGCGGACGCCGTGCGGACGGCGGCCCGTGCGATCGAAAGCCGCGCCGCGATGATCGCGATGTCCGCGTTATCGGTATTGCCCCGCGTGAAAAGCGCGTCGAGCTCTGGCGAGCCGAAGATCGTCCACCAGTCCGTGCGCCAGGGCAGCGGGCTCGCGACGCGCTGTGCCTCGGCATAGGTCGGGGGCACGTCCGTTGCGTCAGCGGCCGCCGCGATGCCGAGCACGCTGGCGACGAGAAGGGGGATTGCGTGCCGGACGCGGAGATGGCCGGAACAAGTCCGGCCATCTTGTCTGGAAACGATCATCTGAGATCGCAACCGCAGCGGGTCAGGCGTGCGGCTTGGGATCGTCCCTGCCACGACCGCGACGGATGTGGCCGGCGGGATCATCGGCGCCGCGTTTGCCGGCGTGCAGATCGGTCTGGATCTTCATGCTTCTTCTCCTGACATGCCGCGCAGCAAGACTCCGCGGCGGGTTTCGGTGTGTCGGATCCTGTCGAAAATGGGCGTTCTTGCGTCGCTCGAAGGTCTTTCCGACCGCATCCCATCACCGCTGCAGGCGGTGACATGCGTTAGTGTCGCGTGCGCGAAAAACGGTTCAAACCATTGGAACTTTTTTAGAAACTGCGCCGCGCACCAAGGATGAGACCGCTCTGCCAGCGTCCGCTGTCATGGTTTGGGCCATTGCCTGCCCATTGCACGGTGATGGCGAGTCTATCGAACCGGCGCGCGACACCCAGTCGCCAGTCGAGCTCGATGAATCGCGGCTTGCCGGGATCGCGCGGTTGCGTCAGGACCCCGCCATGGCCCGCCATGGCCCGCCATGGCCCGCCATGGCCCGCCAGGGACCAGGGGCCGTGCTCGACCAGCGTCGCGTTGACGTCGACATAGGCCGCTTCGCCGCCGCGGCCGTCATAATCGGGCGTCAGGTAGAGATGCGACTGCACGCGCCGCCCGATCAGTCCGACATAGGCTTCGGTCAAACGGCGTGCATAATCGCCGGTAAAGAACCGGCTATAGACCCGATTGGTGATGCCGATGTCGAAGGTCAGCGCGCCGCTGAGACGTCTGGCGTAACCGACATACTGTACCGAACGGTGCGGCCGGACGCCGCTGTCTCGCGTCGCAACGACCGTCGCCGAAATACCGGCATAAAGCCCACGGACATCGTCATAGGCCAGCGTCGCGGTGCCGATCGGTCGATCGCCGCTGACCGTCTGTCCGCGAAAGCGGTCATCCGATGCGACGGAAATCTCGAACCCGGTTTGCGCCATCGCAGGCACGGGGCCGAGGCCGATCGAGCATATTGCAAGACCGTGCAGACCGCGCGCGCGCCGCCGCCTAATTCGGCACGGAACAGCGCGCGCTGCCGGACCGCGCCAGGTGTTCGAGCGTGTCGCACGCATCAATGACGCCACCGCCGCTGCGCGCGGACACGAAAGCCTGGCCCGTCTTGCCGGGGCGCAATTCCTGCATGAGCGCCATCAGCCCGCTGACATGTGCTGCCGCATAGGAATTTCCACTGACCAGATACCATCGACCGCCCGGCTCCGTGGTCGGCACGTCCCGCCCGGGGGCAATGTAAACCCCGGTTCGCGTTCCCGCCACTCCATCGTCCGCGACCGCGACGACGCCGGGCAGCGCCGCCGGGAAGCCCGAGCCCGTCTCCGGATCGACCGCCGCGACGAACGCGACGCCGCGCGCGATGCCGATCTGGACGAGCCGGGCGAGCAGTTGATCGAACGGCCCTGTCAGGCTGAGATTGACGACGCGCGCCTTGCGCTCGATCGCGAAGGTCAGCGCCTTGGCGAGGCTCAGCGTGTCGCAGATCGTTCCTGCGGTGCCGCCGGGTTGCCAGCATGCGCGCAGCCCCATGAGGCGCGCACCAGGCGCAATACCCGCGATTCCGACCGCGTTGTTCGCCCGCGCGCCGATGATCCCTGCAACGCCGGTCCCATGGGTTTCCGCCCCCACGGTCGCGGCATCGGCGACAAAATCGCGATTGATCATCAATTGCCCGCGAAGATCGGGGTGGCCGGCATCGATCCCGCTGTCGATGATCGCCACCGTGATGCCGTTGCCGGTCGCCATCCGGTGGAGCGCCGCGAGCTGCCAGCCGCGCGTCGCGGGTTGGGCACGGAACAGGCGATTATTGTAAAAGGCCGGCGCCTGGCCCTGCGTCGCGTAGCGGTGGAGCGGCTGTGACCAGGCGACGCCTGACAGGTGCGAAATCCGCTCGGCGGTTCCCTCGAGTGATCGGCCTTCGGGGACGATCATTACCATGCAGTCGATCCCAAGGATCGGCATCGGCCAGCCGGTCTCCAGCCGCAACCCTTCCTTGCGCGCGATCCGCGCCGCCAGTCGGCGTCGCGCCTGTGCACTCGTCGGATCACCGTAGCCGCCGCCATAGTCGGTGCCCGGGCGATAGTGCTCCGGGGCGAGCCTGAGCATCACCAGTATGCGGCGATCCACCATCGCATCGGGGCTCGCCGATGGTGCGGCCGCCGCGCCTGCCGGGCGTTGCGCGGTCGCCATCGACGGGGTGGCCGTGATCGCGAGCGCGATGAGCAGAAGCGCGCGGTTCATTTCGCGGGCGCTTGTTCGATCGGTTCCGCCATCGTCACGTTCGCGTCGCGCCGCAGCCGTGCAAGCGCCGCGCCGCCCGGTACCGCAAGGACATAGGCGCCGGACGCGGTCGGCCCGTCGACCAGTCTCGCGCCGCTTGCCTGGAGCGCCCGACGGAACGCCGCCTCGCTCGCCTCGGGCCGAAACATCGCCAGCACGTTGCCGCTGCGTGTTGCACTTGCGTTGCCCAGCACATGATACGCGCCCGGCCGCCCATCGTATCGCTGCGTCAACGTCTGCGCGCCGAGCGCCAGCACGGCGACGAATTGCGCTGCGACCACCCAGCGTAGCGTCCGGGGGCGCTTGACGGCGCGACGTACCGCGCGCAGCGGATCGCGCGTGCGGCGTCGCGGCACGTCCGTCGCGACCGGCACGCCGCCCGTCGCGTCGAGCCGCGCCGCCATCGCCGCCCAGCTATCGCCGGTTTCACCCGTATCCCGCGCCACCGCATCCGCCAGATGCCGCTCCTGCACCAGATCCGCGCGGCACGCACCGCACTCGGCGAGATGCTCGGCGACGAACGCGGTCTCCACGGCATCCAGCTGCCCGGTAACGTACCAAGGCAGCAGCAGGTGCACCTCGGCATGCCGGTCGGTGGGGAAGGGAAGGATCTGGGTCATTGTCCTGTTCTAGAGCCAGTCCGACAGATCGCCGGGAAGGCTTTGCTTGAGGTGGCGGCGGGCGTGAAACATCCGCGTCTTCACGGTATCGACGGGGCAATCCATGATTTCGGCAATCTCGCGGTAGCTGAAGTCCTGGTAATAGGTCAGGTTGACGACGGCACGGTGCGACACGGACAAGCCTTCGATGGCTTCGGCCAGCGCCAGCTTCACGCGGACCGCCCGGCTGTTCTCCTCGGGTGTCGCGGCGTCGCTGGCGAGTGCTTCCGAGCGGTCGTCATCGACCGGCTCGTCCAGCTTGCGCAGCGCCGCGAGGCCCTGGCGATAGGCAATTCCGAACATCCAGGTCGACAGCCGGCTCTCACCATTAAAGCCTCCGATCCGGTTCCACACGACCATCATGGTATCGTTCCGCACCTCCCCCACGAGATGCGGGCGGCGTAACAAATTGAGGAGGAAGCGTGACAATCGGGTGTCCCACGCGCGATAGAGCATCTCGAACGCCCGCCGATCGCGCGCACGGATGCGATCGATCAGCGCGGCCTCGCCGATACCGTGTCCGTCCTTGGCGCGCGGCACCGCAGACCCGACCCCTGTCACTCCGGTCCTCCTGTTCGCCCGTTAGTGTCTGTCCGGCAGGAAATGGTTCAATCGCAACTTCGCATAGCGATACGATCAAGTCCTGGATGAGCGGTCCTCAGCGTTCACACGGGCCGATGCCTCGTTCACCTTGCCAGCAATCAGCGCGAGACGATAAGCCAATTCCGCTCAGTCTCGCGAGCATGAACACGCGGCAGAAACGTTGCTCTTCGTGCCGGATCAGGACGGTCCGCGTCCGACCAGAAAGCGGCCGGTTGGCCCCTTACCCGACCGCCTGAACGAACGTCCACTTGCGACGATAGTCTCTCAAAAGCGACCGCCCGCTTACCACCGAGGCTGCGTAGAAACGTCTTGTTAGGCTATGCTTGCCGGCGTCATCTGGAGACGTCGGATGGGTCGTTTCATCGAGGGGTGTGACCGCCGGGAGCAGCTTTTTCTCCCGACCTGCGTGGACGACTACGTTGCGGAAGACAGCACCGTGCGCATCGTCGATGTGTTCGTCGACGAACTGGATCTGGCGACGCTGGGGTTTGCCGGCGCCGCTGCGACGGGTCGGCCAGGCTATCATCCGGCGACGTTGCTCAAGCTTTACGTCTACGGCTATCTGAATCAGGTTCAGTCGAGCCGACGCCTGGAGCGCGAGGCGGGCCGCAACGTCGAGCTGATGTGACTGACGGGCAAGCTCGCACCGGATATCAAGACCATCGCCGACTTTCGACGCGAACAAGGGCTGCGATCCAGGCGGCTTGTCGCCGGTTCGTGCTGTTGTGTCGGCAGCTCGGCCTCATCGCGGGCGGCACGGTCGCGGTGGACGGGAGCCGCTTTCGCGCGGTGAATGCGCGCGACCGTAACTTTACGCCGCTCACGATCCGGCGCCGGATGGATCAGGTCGACGCAAGCATCCAGCGCTACCTAGGCATCCTCGACACCGCGGGAAAGCGTCGCGGCTGTCCCCGTTTCTTGGAAAATGCGACGAGGTCTGATCTGCCCCCCAAAATCATGCCCTTGGTAAATTTGCTCGTCAGATGGAGACGAGTGATGCGGCGAGGCCGATTTATCGGGGATTGGATCATTGGCGTGCTGCGCGAGTATGAGGCCGGCGTGAAATCGCCGAGTTGTGCCGGAAGCACGGGATTAGTGATGCGACGTTCTACAACTGGAAGACGAAATACGGCGGGATGACCGTGTCGGAGGCGGCGCGGTTGTGGGCGCTCGAGGACAAGAACCGCCGGCTGAAGGATCTGCTGGAAATAAACTGATCCGGTCTGCGAAGCGCTACGCTGCAGTGGAGGAGCTGATGGCTGACCACGGTTTCTCCGAGGGGCGTGCCTGCGGGCTTATCGGGGTCAATCGGTCGGCATGGCATTATGAGCCGCTTCGCGGGCAGGACGATGCTGCCCGCGTCCGGATGCGCGAGATCGCGAACGAGCGTCGTTGGTTCGGCTACCGGCGGCTGGCGACCCCGCTCAGGCGCGAGAGGAGAGGCATGAACCTGAAGAAGGTGTATCGGTTGTATCGCGAGGAGCGGGTGACGGTGCGCAAGCGTAGCGGCCTCGAGCGCGCGCTTGGGACGCGACCGCCGGTCGCCTTCATCCCCCCGGCACGAGCGATAGCGCGTCCTTGTGCGATCCGCTTCGACGACAGCATACGGCCGCCGCTCGCTCATCCCCAGCGCCGTCCGGAGATGCGCGACTGCTTGCTGCTTCACGGCAGGCGTCATCGCTTTTTTTTAGAACAGGTCTTTCCGGCCTGCGTTGTTCAGCATCTGTCATACAGAGTTAAGACGCGCGCCGTAGCGGCCGCCTATGACAAATCGAACGTTAAGACTCTGGTCGCGGAGCATGGTCGCACGACTGATGGTACCCGTCGCCATCATGCTGGGGCTGGTGTGCCTGCTGGGCCTGATCGGGCACGGTACCAGAGACCGTGTTCAGAAGGCGCGCGATGCGGCGAATGCCGGCCAGACCGTTCGGATCAACCTGATCGAGGTGCGGTCGATCAGCCGTTCGTTGCAGCGTGACGCGCTGAACCTGCTGCTCGAACGCGATCCTCGCGCACTTGCGATTATTCATGGGAAATTCGCGAAACGGTCAATCCAGATGCGGACGCAGCTTGCCCAGCTGGTTCGGAATCCGATCGCGGGGTTAAGCGCACGGAGCCCATATATCGCCAGTCAGATCATCGTATTACGTCAGTTGGCGATCATGGCTGACAACGCCACGAGGAATCGCCAGGATCGGGCTTGGACCGTCTTTCGCGATGACGTCCGTCCCAACGAGCGGATGGCATCCAAGATCGCCGATACCCTCATCGCGTCCCAGGAAGTCGAGGTCGAGCGTCTGTTCCGCAACGCCCATGATCTGGAGCGGCAAGAGGTCGCAATCAGCGTCGCGGCAGGCATCATCCTGTTCGCACTGTCCGCATACGGCACGGTGGTGATCGTCCAACGGACCATTGTCCGCCCGTTGCTGGACATCGAACACACATTGGCGGTGATCGCCGGAGGGAATGCAGAAGGTCGCACGCCGCATGCAGAACGAACCGATGAGATCGGTCGGATGTCACGCGCGATCGAAGTCTTTCGGGCCTCGGTCGTGGAGCGTGGACGTTTGGAAGCCGATAATAGCCGGCAGCGGTTGGCAGAGGTTCAGCGCGAACGTCAGATCGAAGATGCGCGGCGCACGGCACAGACCGCCGAGGCGGAACGTGACCGTATCGTCCGACAGGCCGCAACCACGTTGGAAGGCGAGATAGCGAATGTGCTTGCCGAACTTCGCGGAGCAGCCGGGCAATTGTCCACGACATCGGGCGAACTCGAGGATCATTCGACCGACGCGACCCGCGAACTTGATAGTGTCGGCGTAGCCGTTAGGCGAGCGATCGACGGAGCAACAGATATTGCCGCGGCAACGAACCAGTTTATGGGCGCGATAAGTCAGTCCAGCCAGAGTACACGTCTGTCTGCCGATCTCAGCGCAGAGGCTGCGGACTGCGCGGCCCGGCTCGCACAGGATATGACGGACGTCCAGAATGACGCCCGCGCAATTGGTGCGATCGTCGGAGTCATCAGGACTATTGCTGCACGAACCAAGCTCCTCGCGCTGAACGCCGCCATGGAGGCGGCCCGTGTCGGCGAGGCCGGAAAGGGGTTTGCGGTCGTTGCCGACGCCGTGAAATCTCTGGCCGCGCAGACCGCGGACGCTACGGGTGAGATTGCGGAGCAGATAGCTGGCATGCAACGCGGCACCGGGGCAGCCTATGCCGGCCTGTTGCACATTCGCGCGATGGTCGAGGACATGGCTCGCGGCACCGATGATCTCGCGTCGAGCATTGGCGAACAGGCGCAGAGCGGCCAGGTCATCAGCCGGAACGTGGATGGAACTGCTACAGACCTCGACCTGATCGGGCGCCTGGTGACACATGTATCCGTCGCGACGCAAAGCACGACGGGAATGGCAGCCAAGGTCCGCATGGACTCACGGCTGGTCGAAGACGGGGCATCGTCGATCGATGCCGCCCTGTTGCGCTTCTTCGAGACGTTGCACGCAACGTGAGGCTACGCCCCGTTGATCCGGAGCATCGCACGGGCGCGGTTCAGCGTAGACCGCTGCCCTCCAACGCGAGGACCGCGGCCCGCATTGCTACGATGCGATCGGCAGCCGTGGGCGAAAGCTCGCCCCAGGAAAATGCCGAACGGTCACGCGCGCCTTCGCGCCACATCCGCGCAGCGACATTGTCCAGGTCCGCTGCGGTCGGGGACCGGCCCGTCGACATGCAATCGACGATTTGATGGGGAACGAGCGAGGTAGCGCTGGACATCGGGAATACCCTCTACTGCAAGCGCTGTCCCTAGCTGCGTTTGATGGCACCAGAATGACAGGCGCGGTGTTTTCAAACACCTAGCGGTATGGAAATGCTTTCCGGAGCCTCGGGCCCTGACGCGAAAATCACGTCCAGCCATTGGCCGTGCTGATCCGAATATATGCCACAGCCATCGACGTGACGATCAAGTCATGCCGCATCGTAACATGCACGTCACAAGTTTACCGCATTCAGCCTGGAGCCGGATGCGGTAATTGGGGGCGCGATGTTTTAGATCTTGGCTGGTTGCTGGCGTTCGTCATTTTGACAAGCCGATGTAAGCGATAAACCGGGCGACGCGTACGCTTTCTGCTGCAACGCGACGGCATGAAGAATTGTCTGGTCTGCCCGATCAATAGTCGTCGCGTGCGCTAGAGCCAACGTATCACCGCCGGCGGACTGCCGTTCCATTAAATGAAATCTGTCATAATCTCGAACGCACACGTTCGGGGCGCGAAGTCGCACGTCCAGTGATCACCTCGCGAGGTGCTACTGGCATATCAGCACCGGGGGAAACCGAACAATGATCCGTAATTTGAAGCATGTCGACCGCATGGCGTCCCTGCTCCTGGGAGCCGCGACCGCAGCACTGTCCGTGGCGCCGGCCGCTGCCCAAACCGTCGCGGCGCCCGTCAGCCAGGAGGCCGATACGGGCGACGAGATCCTCGTCTCGGGGTATCGCCGCAGCCTCGAAGAAGCGATCGACATGAAGCGCAACACGATCGGCTTTTCGGACTCGATCATCGCCACCGATATCGCCGACTTCCCCGAGCAGAATCTCTCCGAAGCGCTGCAGCGCGTGCCCGGCGTGACGATCGAACGCGAACGCGGCCTCGGCACGCGCGTCAACGTCCGCGGCCTGCCGAGCGAATTCACCTTCGTGTCCATCAACAAGCTGGCGACCGCCTCGGGCTCGGGCGGCCGCGACGTCGAGTTCGACATCTTCGCGTCCGAACTGATCCAGTCGGTCACCGTGCAGAAGTCGCCGGTGGCGGCGGACGAGGAGGGCGGCATCGCCGGCTCCGTGCTGATCCGAACCGCGCGGCCGTTCGACAACCCCGGGCTTCGCGTGGTCGGCAGCGTTGATGGCGCGTATAATTCGATCTCCGAAAAGATCGATCCCAACTTCTCGTTTCTCGCCAGCAAGACCTTTGGCGACTTCGGCGTGCTGGTTTCGGTCGCCAAGCAGCAGCGCACCAATCGCACCGATTCCAACTCGGGTATCAACTTCCGCCCTATCGCGCGCTGGACCGATCGTACCGGCACCGTCTACCGCAACCAGGCGATCGCCGTGCTGCAGCGCGACGCCGGCATTGCTTTCACCAACGCTGACAAGAACAGAATCGTCTTCCTCGATAAGGTCGGCGACCGCGTCTATCAGAACGATCAGGACCGCCTCGGGCTGTCGGGCTCGGTGCAGTACAAGCCGAGTGACGATTTCAGCCTGGCGTTCGACGCCTTTCTCGGATCATACGACACGACCGAGGACGAATATGACGCTGCCGGCTATTCGGCATCGAGCAATTCGACGCTCGAGACGATCCACGAATTTGATGCCAAGACGCTCGCCGATAGCGGCATCGTCGTGCTGCGCGACGTCTCCTACACCAACACGCAGCACGAATTCCTGAGCAAGGAATATATCAACGAAACCGACTATCGTCAGTTCGGCGGGGAGATGAACTGGACGACGGGCAATTGGAAGATCAATGCGCTGGGCGGCTATTCCGGCGCCAGGAAGACGCTCGACTATGCCAATCTGAAGCACGTCGCCTATGCGCCCTCGCGCACGCGCTATACCGAGAATGGCGGCGAAACGATCCCGAGCGGCAATCCGAAGACGATCGACATGTACGATGCGCCGAATTCGTATCTGTTCGAAGCCTATGAGACCACGCGCGAACAGATCAAGGACGACAAATATGCCGCTCAGATCGATCTGAGCTACCAGTTTGACTCGTCGGTGCTCAAGCGCTTCAATTTCGGTGGTCGCTACACCGACAAGACCAACGAGCGTCAATATGGCGAGGAGAAGATCCAGGGCCCGACGCGCGGCAGCACCGCCTATGTCAACACCCGCAAGCTGGGCGACAGCCCGCTCGAGACCGTCACCGACATCGTCGGCGGGAAGAACTACCAGGCACGCGACCTGAGCTGGGCGCAGGTCTCGAACGCCTATGCGCGCGACTTCTTCCGGCCCGACGGTTTCGTCACGCCGTTCAGCGATGCGAACTACTACAAGGTCAAGGAAGAGACGATCGCCGGCTATGCGATGGTCGATTTCGAATTCGACGTGGCCGTGCCGCTGTTCGTCAATCTGGGTGGCCGCTATCTGCGCACCACGATCAATTCGGAAGGGTTTCAGCAGGTCCAGAACCCGAGCGGCTCGATCGGCCTGACCCCCGCGCCGGTGTCCAGCGACGGCAAATATGAGAAATTCCTGCCCTCGTTCAACGCGCATGCCGAGCTGACCGACAGCCTGTTCCTGCGCGCTGCCGCGTCGAAGACGCTGATCCGCCCGGCGTTGACCGATCTGGCGTACAAGCGGATCGCGAGCATCGGCAATTTCCGGTACACCGATGGCAATCCTGGCCTGAAGCCTACGCTTGCCGATCAGTGGGAAGTCGGCCTCGAGCAATATCTCCCGCGCGGCGGTATTCTGGCGGCGTCCTATTTCTGGAAGAAGATCAAGGGCGTGGTGCAGAGCCAGCTGACCGGCGAGGTACCCGGCGTGACGGTCTACAACGCCAACGGTACGGTCAACGGCGTCTATGACTTCGACGTCTACCAGCCCGTCAACGCCAAGGGCGCGTACAAGGTCAGCGGCGTCGAGGTGAACGCAGTGATCCCGTTCGGCATGGTCGCGGACTGGGCGGACGGCTTCGGCGTCAACGCCAACGCCACCTTCCTCGACAGTTCGCTGACGGGTCAGTCCGACCTCGGCATCGATACCTCGCCGATCGGCCTTGCCGACAAGACCTACAATGCCACGGTCTTCTACGACAAGGGACCGCTGTCGCTGCGCGTCTCGTACAACCGCAAGGGTGCCTATGTAGAGCGGATCGAGCGAAACATGTATCCGGTCTACCGCGATGCCTATGGCCAGTTCGACGTTGCCGCCAGCTACCAGATGACGCGCAACGTCCGTGTCGAGCTGCAGGGCATCAACGTCGGCAATGCGAAGACCACCGGCTACACGATGGATCCGTCCTTTCCGGCGATATACGAATCCTCGGGCAGCCGCATCAGCCTGGGTATCCGCGGGCAGTTCTGAGCCCCGGCAGGCCTCGCCGTGGGGGCGGGGCCTGTCGCGTAATCTCGTTGTGGAGAATTCTCAAGTCTCGCGTAGCGCCCTTGCCGCAGTGCTGGCCTCGTCCGTCCAGCCGAGGTCGCACCGCGGGAAGCCCCCGATCTTTCGCGCACGCTACAAAGATGTGGTGCGTAACGCCCACAACGGGACGCCCCGGTGGGCCGTCGCATTCCGGAGCGCGGACGATCGTTCAGTAGGATGAATTCCGGTAAGACCGCCGCGCCCCCACCATCCACGAAGAGCTCATGGCCCGCGACGAAGCGGCTCTCGCTCGACGCTACGAACAGGACGGCACTCGCGACCTCTTCAAGCCGCTCCAAGCGCTCGTGGTACCCCCTTGATCACATCATCTTCCTCCCGGCCGAGACAACGTTCACGCGGATGCCGCGTTCTTTCCGGTCAGGACGTCATATCAAGCGCCGCTCTGCCCGAAATCGAATAGGCGTCCGCCTGACGGTCGATGATGCCGAGTTTCCCGGCTTCTTCGAATACCGCTTGAAAATCGGGCGTGGAGAGGTGCGCGTTCAACGCCGCCTGATCTCGCCAGGCTTCAATCAGGCGGAACGTGCCGGCGGCACCTACTTCCTCCGTAACGTCGAGAAATACACAGCCGTCCCGCAGTCTGGCTGCGCTCCCCATGCGCGAAGCGATATCCCGGAACGCCTCCACGTCGCTGAGCTGGATGCGATATGTTGCATAGATCAGGATGGTCGGGGTGTCGGTCATGTCCAAGCTCCATTGTGGCGACGGAAAAGATGATCGATCCCGTCGCGCACGTTTCCGGGATATGGACGGGCACTGGTACCGCGGGTAGAACCTACCTAAAGGTAAGTATCAAAGAGGCTTGATGAACGTTCCGCGATCTGACCCTGCAAGTGACTGTGGCCTCGATGTCGCGCTGGCCATCATGGGCGGCAAATGGAAGCCGCTGATCCTGTATCATCTCCGCTCGGGTCCGAGGCGGTTCGGCGATCTCAAGCGGGCGGTTGCCGGCATCAGCGAAAAGGTGCTGATCCAGCAGTTGCGTGAACTCGTTTCGGCAGGCGTAGTGGTTCGTCACGATTATGCAGAGGTGCCGCCCAAGGTCGATTACACCGTCACGCCATTCGGCACGACGCTGATCGAGGCTCTGCTGCCCCTGTGCGAGTGGGGCGTAAGGAACCGCACCCGCGCTTCGGCCACCAATGCCTTCAAGGGCAAGCGGGAGAGCCGCTAGATTGCGCCTCGTTGATCTGGCCTTTTCAAGGTTCCATCCTTTTTGAGAAAAGCGGCAGCGCCGCGATGTCGGCTATTGCCAACCGCCTTCCCGAAAGCCGCCGTTCCTCTTTCTTCCCACGGCGAACATCAGACTAACGCGCAGAAAGGCGAAGCTACTGATCGCCTGAAATGTTTGCGGTCAGGCGCCCGGCGACGATCCTGGTGGCTGCCGTTTGAAATGCTATTCTCCTCGCGCGTCCAAGAGGCCTTCGTGCCAAATCGCAGCTAAGGTTGCCGTGTGCAGCAGCGCGATGGCGAGGTTGCTCTTTACCACCGGATTGCGCCAACCGACCGCCGGTATGGTCATCAGCTTGTAGGCGATCTGCATCGGAAACAAGACGCCGGCGATGGCGATCGACAGCGTCGTATTGCCCGAAGCCTGACCGATCAGCGCGACGGCGCTGGCCATTGCGATGGTCGCGTAAAGGCATGCAAGGATACGCCGCGCAGCACTGTCGACGCCGTAGCACACAGTCATCGCGGGCACGTCGCGCGCGATCAACGCTGGAATGACCGTCACAACGATAACATTCACGAGATGAGATAGGGTCAACAAGACCATGGCTTCATCCGATCAGAAGCTGGCGCATCGTCAATATAGCGATTCAATGCGTACCGGTCCAGCGCGGGCGCGGCTTATGCATCCGACAACAGACACGCCTGATCGGAATTGATCAACGAGGCGCTAAATCCGATCTATAAAATATCCTTGCGAGTTAGCTAAGCTGCGAGTTCGTTGAGTATCTATAGGCCGATGCTTTTCAATCAACGATATCCCGGTTTAGCGTCCTTAGTCCGTAAGGTAGTCAGAAAAGTAGAAGGCCCACAAAGTGGCCAATTTTTGCTTTTACCGCCGTCAGACGAGCTCATTTAAACCGGACATTGCCGACGCAAGAAGCGCGAGATAGATTCTAGCCATGTGGACATTGTTCCCTTGAAATATTGCGGCTCTGGGCATCCAGGCTTTCCGCTGCGGGCCTTCCGGGTGCGCTTCGGATTACCGGACCAGTCGGGAAGCTCTCCCGCCGTATGAGGCGGAACGGGGGCGGCCGGGGGGCAACTGACTCAAAGGATATAGATTGTTGGTGCGAACTTCCTAACTTAAGTCTACGAAAGCTACCATCAACGGCGTCCCGTTGGCTGAGAGACGCTGGAGTGCTCCCGCTTATCTGGGGGAATGACCAATGTTCCGTTTCGATCTGGAGCCTGCGCTACCGCTTCTGACGGTCACCCAGAAAGGCGTTTGGACAGCCGCGACGGTGGCGACGTTTGAGCCGGCATTTCGGCAAGAGCTGAAACTGCTTCTGGTCTCGGGGCGGCCGACATCGCTGATTATCGAAATCAGAGCCACGGTGCCCAGGGATCTTCCTGTTACCGAGGCGCTGCGCGCAATGGTTGCGCGACTTGGACACCTCAAAGCGGATAGAACCGCCGTCGTGTCGTCGTTGGGATTTGCAGATCTGCAAGCCGGGCGCATTTCCGACCCAAATACACGGATCTTTACGTCGATCGTCCAGGCAAGGGACTGGGTGACGAACAAACCCTCGGAAAGCCTCATGATGACCTCCAGCAATGAGCCGAGCGATGCTAGCCCAGAAGGGTCTGTGGTCCATGTACGCGGCCCTGCAGACGTGGACTTTGTGCTTACCCCAGCCGCTGCGCTCGAAACGGCTAAGCGTATCAGCGACGCAGCTGTGGAAGTGCTTCTCGAAACCGCGAGCGCGAAGGCTCAGCGCGTCATTCCGATGTAAGGCGTGAAGGCCCTCAGGCCTGACTTGGTGCCAGCACTGGACATTCGCCGAGGATGGAAAACCTCTGCATCGTCTCATCGCTTGGTCATGACACGCGCACTTGGCGCCACCGGCCTGAGGGGCGCTACGGTGAACCTCAGGCCGGGTTAAGTGCGCTGGGACCGCAAATTCCCAATGTCACCGGCCGAGCGCTTTGGCGATCGCCGCGGTCGCGAGGGGGCGCATGACGGCATAGCCCTGCGGGGTCGGGTGGACGCCGTCGGTTGCGTAGCCGGGCTTCATCGCCCCCGCCGGCGTCGAAAGTGCGGCGTGATAATCGACATAGGTGAAGCCATTGGCTTTGGCGTAGCCGCGTAGCCAGTCGTTGAGCGCGGCGATCTGCGGGACCGGGCGTTTGTCGGGGCTCCAGGGAAAGGCGGCGGCGGGGGGAACCGAGGCGAGGATCACCTTGATCCCGTGCGCGCGCGCGAGTTCGGCCATGCTCCGGATATTGCCTTCGACCGTCTCGATCGTTGCGGCGCCGGTGTTGCCGGCGACGTCGTTGGTGCCGGCCATGATGTGGACTGCCCGCGGTTTGAGCGCGATGACATCGCTGCGAAACCGGACGAGCATCTGCGGGGTCGTCTGCCCGCTGATCCCGCGATCGACCACGCCGTTCGAGAACAATGCCGCGTCGGCATGGATCCAGTTGTCGGTGATCGAATCGCCCATGAACACGACGCGGACCGTCTTGCCGGCGAGTCCGCGATTATCCGCAGCGTAACGGCACAACTGGCCAAAGTCGCGGGTCAGCATATGCCGTTTCCACGCTGCCCAGCCGGCTGCATCGGCCGGTGCTGGATGTTGCGGGCAGGGGTCGGCGACGATACCCACCGGATCGCTGGCATAGGGCGTGTCTGCGTCACTCGTCTGCGCGGCGACGGTGATTGGCAACACAACAAGTACCATTGGCAAGAGCCAGTGTTTCATCGCCATGCGGTGGATCCTTTCCTGTGTCCTACGGCGCCCTCGACCGGCGCGATTATATAATTACCGCAATTTATCATACAAACCTTGTTACCGCTATCGGATCAGGCAATACAGCGGCGCTACGCGACCGGAGCTTATCGGTTGCGAGGCTAGAGGGGACGGGACTGGTGGGGAAGAGGGTGGTCTTGACGAGCGCGATCGCGTTGCTCGCCCTGTCGGCGCATCCCCGTCCCGCAGCGTCGCACGCCGAGCTTTCTCCGGCTCGTGCGCCCTATGCGTGGCGCAACGTCCGGGTCGGTGGCGGCGGCTTCGCGCCCGGCATCATCTTCAGCACTGTCGAGCGTGGGCTCGCCTATCTGCGAACCGACATGGGCGGTGCCTATCGCTGGGACGCGGCCGAGCGTGCCTGGCTGCCGTTGCAGGATGGTAATGCCG
This sequence comes from Sphingomonas sp. CFBP 13714, assembly GCF_014842205.1. Lineage (NCBI taxonomy): Bacteria > Pseudomonadati > Pseudomonadota > Alphaproteobacteria > Sphingomonadales > Sphingomonadaceae > Sphingomonas > Sphingomonas sp. CFBP 13714. Next base: position 525,363 of record NZ_JACYVG010000003.1, on the reverse strand, counting down.
TCAGCAGCTATATGGGGATCGAAAGCATCGCCGCGGATCCGGTCGATGCGGATACCGTCTATCTCGCTGCGGGCATATCGGCGCGGGGCGAAGCGGCGATCTGGCGATCGGACGACCGTGGCGCGCGGTGGCGGATCACGCCGGTACCGTTCGCGATGGGCGGCAACGAGGATGGCCGCGGCCTTGGCGAACGGCTTGCGATCGACCCGCATCGCCCGGCGACGCTGATGTTCGCGTCACGCCATGACGGCCTGTGGCGAAGCGACGATTCGGCTGCGCATTGGCGAAAGGTCGACAGCTTTTCGGTCGCGGGGCTCGGCAAGCCGGTGCAGCCCCGCGCAACGCATGGCGGGCTGAGTTTCGTCCTGTTCGATCGCGCGCATCGCGGGCGGATCTTCGTCGGCCAGGCGGACCCCGGCGCGCATCTGTTCCGGTCCGATGACGGTGGTGCGTCGTGGCGCACCGTGTCCGGAGGGCCTGATGACAGCATGCGCACGGTGAAGGCCGTGCTCGGCGCGGACGGCGTCCTGACGATGACGTTTTCCAACGCGATCGGGCCGAACGGGATCACGCGAGGCGGTGTCTGGCGATATGATCCCGCGACCAATGCGTGGACGGACGTGACCCCCGACAGGCGCCCAGATGCGCCGGCGGGAGGCTATATGGGCGTGGCGGTGTCGGCGCAGGATCCGCGCGTCATCGCCGTCAGTACCGTCAATCGCTATCGCCCCGTCGACACCGTCTGGCGATCGAGCGACGCGGGTGCGCATTGGGACCAGCTCTACCAGCGCAGCACGCGCGATGTGACGCAGACCCCGTTCCTTGCGTTCGATGGCCCGGCGGATTTCGGGCACTGGATCGCCGGGCTTGCGATCGATCCGTTCGACCCGGGCCACGCCGCCTATGTGACCGGCGCGACGCTGTACGAGACGCGCGATTTCGACCGACGTGGAACGATGCCGTGGAAGCCCTGGACACGGGGTATCGAACAGACCGCGATCATCACGCTGATCAGCCCGACGGGGGGCGCACCGTTGATCTCGGGGTTCGGCGATATTGCGGGGTTCCGTCACGACGATCTGACGGTTTCACCGCCCAACAGCCACCGTAACCCCTATCTGACCAACACGAACACGCTCGATTATGCGGGACTGGCGCCGGCGGTGGTCGTCCGCAGTGGCAGCAGCCATAGTCGCGAGGTCGCGGGCGCGAGCCTGGCCTGGTCGCAGGATGGGGCCCGGAGCTGGCAACCGCTCGTCACGCCGGGCAGGGGCGCGTCCGAACGGACCGGCGATGCGCCGATCATCGTGTCGGCAGACGGTGCGGCGTTTATCGTCGAGACGGAACAGCCCGTCCTGACCCGCGATCGCGGGCAGACCTGGGTCCGAATCCAGGGTCTTCCGGCGGGGCTGCGGCCGGTCGCCGACAAGGTCGACCCATCCCGTTTCTACGTCGTCGACACGCTGAACAACCGTGTCCTGCGCAGCACGGACGGCGGCGCGCATTTCATGCCCGTCGCTGCACAGGGCCTCCCCGCTGACCTTTCGATGGCGCAGGGCCGGAACCGGGAGGCGCAGAGCCCGCTGCTCGCGACGCCGGGCACGGCGGGCCTGCTGTGGCTCAACCTTGGCGGCGACCTGTATCGCTCGGTCGATGGCGGCGTGCACTGGGCGCGGGTCGGGGCAGGGTTGCGCGTCGCGCAATTCGGTCTGGGCAAGGCGGCGCCCGGCGCCCGCTGGCCGGCACTCTACGCGATCGGCCAGCAGGCCGGACAGGATGCGGTGTGGCGATCGATCGACGGTGCGACGACGTGGCAGCGGATCAACGACGACCGGCATCAATGGGGACTGCGCTTCCGCGTGATCAGCGGCGATCCGCGGATCTTTGGCCGCGTCTATATCGGCACCGACGGCCGCGGCGTCGTCTATGGCGATCCGGTCGCCCGGAACAAGAAGAGCTGAGGGGATGACGATGAAACGACAGGCTTTGCTGCTTGCGTGGACGCTATCCGCGCTGGTGACCGCCGCACATGCGCAACAGGCGACGCCGGTGCCGCATGTCGAGACGAAGGACGGCCGACATGCGCTGATCGTCGACGGCGCGCCCTTCCTGATGCTCGGAGCGCAGGTCAATAATTCGAGCAACTATGCCTCCGCGCTGCCGAAGGTCTGGCCGATGCTCGAGCGGATCCATGCGAACACCGTCGAGGTCCCCGTTGCCTGGCAACAGATTGAACCGATCGAGGGGCAGTTCGATTTCGCGTTCGTCCAGATGCTGCTCGACGAGGCGCGCACGCATGACAAGCGCGTCGTCCTGCTCTGGTTCGGAACGTGGAAGAACACCGCGCCGGGGTACACGCCCGACTGGGTCAAGCTCGACAATCGTCGCTTTCCCCGGATGAAGCACAAGGCGGGGCAGGATCATTCCGTCCATACGCCGCTCGCCCGGTCGACGCTCGAGGCCGACAAGCGCGCCTTTGTACGCCTGATCGGCTATCTCAAGGATCATGATCCGCAGAATACGGTCATCCTCGTCCAGCCCGAAAACGAGGTTGGCAGCTACCGCGTCCCGCGCGACTATAGCCCGGCGGCGAACGCGCTGTTCGCGAAGCCCGTGCCCGCGGCGCTGACGCGCAAGCTCGGCAAGCCCGCCGGAAGCTGGACCGCGCTGTTCGGCGCGCAGGCCGACCGCGCGTTCAACACTTGGCACACGGCACGATATGTCGACGAGATCGCTGCCGCGGGTAAGGCGATCAAGCCGATCCCGATGTACGTCAACGCATCGCTGGCCGGACCATCCAATGTGCCCGACCCGACCGGCGTCGCCAGTGGCGGACCGCAGCAGGACGTGCTCGATATCTGGAAGGCGGCAGCGCCGTCGATCGATTTCGCCGCGCCAGACATCTATGACCGTGCGAGCGAGAACGTCGCGCAATATCTCGACAAATATGCGCGGTCCGACAATGCACTGATGGTTCCCGAAATCGGCAATGCGCGTGAATTCGCGCGCTATTTCTACGGTGCGCTGGGTCGTGGCGCGATCGGCTACGCGCCGTTCGGGATGGATGATACCGGCTACGTCAACTATCCGCTCGGCGCCCGGTCTCTGGACGAGGCGACGCTCGACGCGATCGCCAAGCCCTATGCCCTGTTCGCCGGCATGGCGCGCGAGTGGGCAAAGATCGCGTTCGAGCGTCCGACCTGGGGCGTTTTCAAACCCGACGACAATACGCCCCGGTCGACCGTGATGGGCGACTGGACGATCGCTGCGACCTGGGGCGAATGGCAGTTCGGTCAGAAGGACTGGACCTGGATCAAGACCGAGCCCGCACCATGGGGCAACGAGCCCGTCGGCGGCGCGGCGATCGCGCACCTGTCCGCCAATGTCTTCCTGGTCGCGGGCGACCATGTCCGTCTCAACTTCGGCGCGCGATCGGGGGGGCCTGCAAACGGCCTCGTCCTGCGCGTCGAGGAGGGGCATTTTCGGGACGGTCTCTGGGTGCGCGACCGGATCTGGAACGGCGATCAGACCGATTACGGGATCAACCTGATCGAGCCCGTGCTGCTTCGCGTCACGATGGGCGCATATCGCTGAAACGTTACCGATCGACGCGCCGCGGGCTGCGTCGGCACTGTTGGAGAGTAAGATGACCAAGCCATTCCTGACCCTGTTGCTGGCGAGCAGCGCGATCGCCTCCGCGCACGCCGCTGCACCCGGCGGATACGAGAAGATCGACGGCGGCATTGCCGTGACCCCCGCAGGCGGCGCGACCGCGCGCGTAGAGGTCACGGTTCACGGCGACGGGATCATCCACGTCGTCGCCGCCCCGACGAGTTCGATCGGCGTGACCCGCACCACGAGCCTGATGGTGCCGAGCCCCCCAAAGGCGGGCGCGTATACGGTGACGGAGCGGGCAGGGCATGTCCTCATCAAGACGGCGCGGGATACGGCGGACGTCGACCTCGCGACCGGGCACGTCCGGTTCGTCGACGCTGCCGGCAAGACTGTGCTCGACGAGGCCAACACGCGCCGCTTCCTGCCGAAGACGGTCGACGGACGGCAATATGTCACGGCGTCGCAGCAGTTCAACCGCGGTACCAGCGAGGCCTTTTACGGGCTTGGCCAGCATCAGAATGCGCAGATGGATTATAACGGCGAGGACGTCGAACTCGCGCAGCACAACATGGACATCGCCGTCCCCTTTCTGGTTTCGACCGGCAAGTACGGCATCCTTTGGGACAATGACGGGATCACCCGGTTCGGCAATCCCAAGCCGTATGACCTGGTCGGCGCGGGAACCGACACGGGCTTGCGCGTGACGAGCAACGGCAAGCCGGGCTTCACCGCCAACTATTATCTCGACGGCAAGCTGGCGGCGACGCGCCAGGAAGCCACGATCAACTATCAGTATATTAAGGATCAGGCGAACTGGCCCGAGGCCGCGAAGGCGCGCACGGTGGCGGCAACCGGCGGCCAGAATACGGCGGGCAATGCGGCCCAGACGCAGCGGGTCGTATGGACCGGCCGCGTCACGCCCGACCAGACCGGCGATCACAAATTCCAGCTCTATGGCTCGAGCTATTTCAAGGTGTTCGTCGACGGGCGCGAGGTGCTCAACCGCTGGCGGCAGAACTGGAACCCCTGGTACGCCAATTTCGATCTGCCGATGACCAAGGGCAAAGCCGCGGAGATCCGCATCGAATGGGATCCGAACGCCGGATACATCGCGCTGCTCCACAATGATCCGCTGCCCCAGGCCGATCGCCACTCGGCCTGGTTCACCAGCGACGTCGCACGGTCGGTCAATTACTGGTACGTGCCCGGCAGCGACATGGACGACGTGATTGCGGGCTATCGCAAGCTGACCGGCAAGGCCGTCATGATGCCCAAATGGGCCTATGGCTTCTGGCAGTCGCGCCAGCGCTACAACACGCAGGACGAGGTCGTCGACGTGGTCCGCAAGTATCGCGACCTCCGCATCCCGCTCGACAACATCGTGCAGGACTGGTTCTATTGGCCCGAAAACGCCTGGGGCAGCCACCAGTTCGACAAGACGCGCTTTCCGGAGCCGCAGAAGATGGTCGACCAGCTCCACGATCTGAACGCGAACTTCATGATCTCCGTCTGGCCGAAATTCTACCCGACCACCGACAATTACAAGGAGCTGGCGGCCAAGGGTTTCACCTATGACGGCAATCTGAAGATGGCGAACAAGGACTGGGTCGGGCCCGGCTATGCCAATACCGACTATGATCCCTATGCGCCCGAGGCGCGGACGATCTTCTGGCGGCAGATGCGCGACAGCCTCGCCAAGTTCGGCATCGATGCCTGGTGGCTCGATGCGTCGGAGCCGGACATCCATTCGAACCTGTCGATCCCCGAGCGGATCGCGGCGATGGGGCCGACCGCGCGCGGGCCGGCGGAGGAATTCTTCAACAGCTTTCCGCTGGTCCATGTCGGCGCGGTCTATGACGGCTGGCGCCAGTACAAGCCCGATGTCCGGCCGTTCATCCTGACCCGTTCGGGCTTTGGCGGACTGCAGCGCGAGGGGGCCGCGATCTGGTCGGGTGATGTCGCCAGCCGCTGGTATGACCTGCGCGCGCAGGTGTCCGCCGGCGTCAATGCGTCGATGTCGGGCATACCCAACTGGACGCACGATATCGGCGGCTTCGCGCTCGAGGACCGCTATGCGAGCAAGACGCCCAAGCCGGCCGATCTCGACGAGTGGCGCGAGCTCAACCTGCGCTGGTTCCAGTTCGGCGCGTTCAGCCCGTTGTTCCGCAGCCATGGCGAGAGCCCGTATCGCGAGATTTACGAGATCGCGCCCGAGGGCACGCCGATGCGCGCGTCGATGCTCTGGTATGATCAGCTTCGCTATCGTCTGATGCCGTATATCTACACGCTGGCAGCGGAAACGTGGTTCAAGGACGGCAGCATCATGCGTGGCATGGTGATGGATTATCCCGACGACGTTCAGGCGCGCCGGATCAACGACCAGTATATGTTCGGCCATGCGTTCCTGGTCGCGCCAGTCACCGACTACAAGGCACGCTCGCGGTCGGTATATCTGCCCGGCGCCGCGACGCTCTGGTACGATTTCCAGTCCGGCCAGACGTATCGCGGCGGCCAGACGATTGACGCGCCCGCGCTCTATACGCGCATGCCGCTGTTCGTGAAAGCGGGGGCGATCGTGCCGATGGGGCCTGTCCGCCAGCATGTCGATGACCTGCCCGACGCACCCGTGACGGTGACGGTCTATACCGGCGCCAACGGGCAGTTCAGCCTGTACGAGGATGATGGTCGCAGCGAGCAATATCGCGGCGGTGCGTTTGCGCGCATTCCGATGCGGTATGACGATGCGACCGGCACGCTGTCGCTCGGTGCGCGCGAGGGCAAGGGCTTCAAGGGCATGGCGACGTCCCGCACGATCAACGTGCGCTGGATCACGCCCGGCAAGCCGGTGACCGACGCCGACACCGCCGATGCGACGGTGACCTATGCTGGCAAGGCGATCACGGTCCAGCGCCCCCGCTGATCGCGGCCCGAGGGCGCACAGGGTCGAAACGCTTTCGGGCCTGGACAGTCGCGGCGGACATCTGGACGCCGCGACGAATGGCGGGCTAGATCGGGCGAAACGAGACTAGGCGGGACGGCATGCGCCGCCCTGCTAGAGACGGCATGTAGAGAGAGAAATGTGATGATAACGCGCGGTACCCGATCGCTCCTGAACGTCTTGCTGCGCAGCGCGGTGCTGGTCGGTGTAATCGGGGTTTCGCCCGCGCTGGCGCAAACGACGAACAACGCGCCCGCGGCGGCGGCGGCGAAGACCGATGCGCCGGTCGCGCGGCCATGGATGGATACGAGTCTCGATCCGTCCGTCCGCGCCGATCTCATCCTCAAGGAGATGACGCTCGACGAGAAGCTGCAGCTGACCTTCGGCTATTTCTCGACCGATGCCGCCTGGCTCAAGACGCCGACCAAGAACTGGGAGTTTCCGAAGGATGGCCTGCCGGGATCCGCGGGAATCGTTCCGGGCATCGCGCGGCTGGGTATCCCGAGCCAGTGGCAGACCGATGCGGGGGTCGGTGTCGCCAGCCAGCGCAGCGCAACCCCGCGGCTGCGGACGTCGTTGCCATCGGGAATCTTGACCGCGGCGACGTGGAACCCGGCGCTCGCCGAAGCCGGTGGCGCGATGATCGGCAACGAGGCGTTCCTGTCGGGCTTCAACGTGCAACTGGCGGGCGGCATGAACCTGCTGCGCGAACCCCGTAACGGCCGGAATTTCGAATATGGCGGCGAGGATCCGCTGCTCGCTGGCGTCATGACCGGGCATGCGATCAAGGGAATCCAGTCCGAGCACGTCGTCTCGACGATGAAGCATTACGCGTTCAACGGGCAGGAAACCAACCGCTTCACGATCGATCACCGCATCGGCGAACAGGCGGCGCGCCAGTCGGATCTGCTGGCGTTCCAGATCGCCAACGAGATCGGTCAGCCGGGTTCGGTGATGTGCTCGTACAACCGCGTCAACGGTCACTATGCGTGCGAGAACGACTGGCTGCTGAACAGGGTGCTGAAGAAGGACTGGGGGTTCAAAGGCTATGTGATGTCGGACTGGGGGGCCGCCCATTCGACGACGGAAGCCGCCAATGCCGGGCTCGACCAGCAATCGGGCTGGGCGTTCGATCGGTCGCCCTATTTCTCCGAAGCGCTGCGCGAGGCGGTCAATAACGGCCATGTCAGCACGGCGCGCGCGAACGACATGGCCCGGCGCGTGCTGTGGGGGATGTTCTCGGTGGGCGCATTCGACACGCCTATCCGCGGCGATCGCGCGGCGACGATCGACTATGCCGCACACGCGGCGGTCACGCGGAGCGATGCCGAGGAGGGCATCGTCCTGCTGAAGAACGACGCCAATCTGCTGCCCCTGGCGAAAACGGCGAAGTCGATCCTGCTCATCGGTGCGCATGCCGATGTCGGCGTGTTGTCGGGCGGCGGATCGTCGCAGGTCTATTCTCACAACGCGCCGACCAGCGGCCTGATCGTGCCGGACGAGTTCAACAAGGGCTTTCCCGGCCCCAAGACCTATCACGCATCGTCGCCGATGACCGCGCTGCAGGCCCGCACCGGCGCCCGCGTCACCTATCTCGACGGCAAGGATCCCCGCGCGGCGGCGACGGCGGCGCGCAAGGCCGATATCGTGATCGTCTTTGGCGAACAGTGGACGGGGGAGTCGATCGACGTCCCCGACCTGGCGTTACCCGATGCGCAGAATGCGCTGATCGACGCGGTCGCCCGCGCTAACCGCAAGACCGTCGTCGTGCTCGAGACGGGCGGGCCGGTCGTCATGCCCTGGCTGTCGAAGGTCGGCGCGGTGATCGAGGCCTGGTATCCGGGCACAGCAGGCGGCGAGGCGATCGCGCGCATCCTGACCGGCGAGGTCAATCCGTCGGGCCGGCTTCCCGCGACCTTCCCCGCGTCGCTGTCGCAACTGCCGCGCCCGGTGCTGGAAGGCGACCCTAAGCTCGACCGCGACGCGCATCCGATGGGCAATTACGACATCGAAGGCGCCGCCATCGGTTACAAGTGGTTCGACAAGACCGGCCGCAAGCCGTTGTTCCCGTTCGGCTACGGCCTGTCCTATACCCGGTTCGCGCTCGACGGTCTGAAGGCTGAAGCGAAGGGCAAGGGCATCGCGGCGACGTTTGCGGTCCGCAACACCGGGCCGGTCGCGGGCAAGACCGTCGCTCAGGTCTATGTCGCGGCGCCGGGCTGGGAAGCGCCCAAACGGCTCGGCGCGTTCAAGAAGGTCGATCTGGCACCAGGGGCGAGCCAGTCGGTGGCGACGATGATCGACCCGCGCCTGCTCGCGACCTTCGACACGGCGACCGCGACGTGGAAGATCGCGGAGGGCGACTATCAGGTCATGCTGGCCGACTCGGCGGCGAGCATCGCGCAGACGGTCACCGTGCATCTGCCGGCGCAGACGCTCGACAGCCGGGGGAAATAGTCGACGGCGCGGGGGCTCTCGCGCGGCGCCGGACGCTGATCAGGACCGCGACCAGCCCCAGCGCTGACGCCCCGGCACCCGCAAGCGCGACCATCGGATAGCCGAGGCCTGCCGCGATGACGCCGCCGCCAAGCGCCGCGCCGATCGCGTTGCCCAGGTTGAACGCACCGATGTTCATCGCCGAGGCGAGGTTCGGCGCGTCGGCGGCGGCGTGCATGACACGGACCTGAAGCGGGGGGACGAGCGCGAAGCTGGCGACGCCCCACAGGAAGATGAGGATCGCGGTCGGGACCTTGAACGGCATCAGCACGGCGAAGCCGACCAGGATCGCGGTGAGCAGCGCAAGCGTCACGATCAGCGTCCGGTCGACCGAGCGATCGGCGAACCGCCCGCCGAGCCAGTTGCCGACCGTCAGGCCGACGCCGTAGGTCACCAGCATCGCGGTGACATAGCCGAGCGACGCCTGCGTCACCTCGCGCAGGATCGGCGTGATATAGGTGAAGACGGTGAACATCGCGCTGGCGCCGACGACCGTCAGGCCAAGCGCACCCAGCACGGGCCCGCGCGTGAGGACGCGCAGTTCGGCCTTCGGGTCCGTGCCGGTCGGCGCGGGCAGCACGGGAAGCGTCAGCCGCAGCGCCGCCATCGTCGCTAAGCCCAGCACCGAAATACCCCAGAACGACGCGCGCCAGCCGAGGTGATCGCCCGCCCATGTCGCGAGCGGAACGCCGACGACATTGGCGATGGTCAGCCCCATGAACATCGCCGCGACCGCGCCGGCCCGGCGTTCGGGCGCGACGAGGCTGGCGGCGACGATCGCCCCGACCCCAAAGAACGCGCCGTGGTTGAACGACGTCAGGATCCGCGCGGCCATCAGCATGCCGTACCCCGTGGACATCGCGGCGAGCAGGTTGCCGATCGTGAAGATGCCCGCGAGCACGATCAGCAGCGTCCGGCGCGGCACGCGCCCGGTCGTCAGCGTCATCAGCGGCGCGCCGATGACCACGCCGAGCGCATAGGCACTGATGAGCAGGCCCGCGGTCGGGATCGAAACGCCGAGATCGCCGGCGATGACGGGGAGCAGCCCCATGGGGGCGAATTCGGTCACGCCGATGCCGAACGCGCCGACGGACAGGGCCAGAAGCCCGGGGTTCAATTTCATCGCTGTATTCCTAATGATTTGGGCGGTTCGGACCGTCGACGGACTTAGCCGGGCGTAAAGCTCTCGCTGACGATTGGGCGGCAGGCATGGCTGGATCTGCAGCCCGATGATCCCGATCGCGACTTAACCCGGCTTCGATTTCGAGGCATAAATAGGGCAACGCGCTCGGCGTTATTAGGGGGCGATGTGACGAAGGACCTTTGACTTGAACGCAAAGACGGGAATGGGGGCGGATCGGGCCCGCGCGCTCGAGATCTTCGCCGTGGTCATGCGCGAGGGAAGCCTCTCGGGGGCGGGCCGCGTGCTCGGACTTACGCCGTCCGCGGTGGCGCGGGCGATCGATCGGATCGAGGCTCGGCTCGGCGTCCGGCTGCTCCTGCGGTCGACCCGTGCGCTGACCCCGACGGCCGAAGGGCAGGCCTATCTCCAGACGGCGCGTCGAATCCTGGCCGACCTCGACGATGCCGAACAGCAGATTGCCGATCAGGGCGCGCCCCGGGGACGGCTGCGGATCAGTGCCGCGCTGTCGCATGGGCGGTTGTGCGTCGTCCCACTGCTCGGCGCATTTGCCGAGGCCTATCCACATATCCTCGTCGATATCGCGTTGACCGACACGATCGTCGACGTCGCGGCGGGGCAGGCGGACGTCGCGATCCGCTTCGGTCCGCTGGTCGACAGCCTGTTGACCGCCAGAAAACTCGGCGAGAGCCGGCGGGTGATCGTCGCGGCACCCGACTATCTGGCGCGGCGTGGTACCCCGACCAAGCCCGAGGACTTGCACCGGCACAACTGCCTAAATTTCAACTTCCGTCGGGTCGAACCCGTCTGGCCGTTCCGTGTCGATGGGGTAGACATGGCGCTCGTCGTGACCGGCAATATCGAAGCCAATAACGGCGAAACACTGGGGCAGCTGGCCGCCGCGGGCGTCGGGATCGCGCGCGTCGGTGCGTTCAGCGTCGTCGACGATATCGCCGCGGGCCGTCTCGTCCCACTCTTCGAGGCCTATAATCCGGGCGACGTCGAACATATCCACGCGCTCTTCGTCGGCGGTAGCAACACGCCGGCGCGTGTCCGGGTGTTCGTCGACTTTCTCGCGGAACGCCTCCGGGGCTGATCGCCGCGCCGGTGTGCCGGGAGGGGTTATCGACCCGCTGCCATCCCGGGTTGGGCAGGCACTTGGCGGTGTCCGCTGAGATCGGATCCGGCATCGACGGCAAAACGGCGGTTCCAGATCGTCGCGGCCGCCGACACCGCCGTCACGACCAGGAAGGCGAGGGTGAAATTGGCGAGCACCGGGCGTGTCGTGCCCGATCCGAGCATGCCGACATGCAACGCGGCCGCGCCGACGCAGATGCCGAGCGAGAGCATGAGTTGCTGGAACGTCGCGTAGAAGCTCGTCGCGCTGCTCATCCGTGACGACGGAATTTCGTCGTAGGCGATCGTGTTGTAGGCCGAGAACTGGAACGACATGAAGAAGCCCGAGAGCATCAGGACGCCGAAGATGACGGGGATGGGCCAGTCGGGGCGGAACAGCCCGCACACCGCATAGCCGCCGCTCGAACACAGGCCGCCGACGATCAGACTGTTGCGGAATCCGCACCGTCGCAGCACGCGGGGGGCGAGGCTCTTCATCATCAGCGACCCGATCGCCCCGGCGATCGTGATCGCGCCGCTCGCCGCCGCGGTCATGCCGAAGCCGAGCTGGAGCATCATCGGCAACAGGAACGGCTGAGCGCCTTGCGTGATCCGCGTCAGCGATCCGCCGATCACCGACAGGCGGAAGGTCGGGATCCGCATCAGCGACAGGTCGAGGATCGGATCGCTGCGGCGTCTGGCGTGGCGGATATAGGCGACGCCCGCGACCAGGCCGACTGCGATGAGCGCGACGGCCTGCGTTAATTCGCCCGTGCGGCTGGTCATCTCGAACCCGAACAACAGGCAGCCGAGCGACACGCCTGACAGGATGAAGCCGGGGACGTCGAACCGTGCCGGGCGATCCTCGCGCACATCACCGATATAGCGGGTGACGAGCACCACGCCGAGCATGCCGATCGGGATGTTGAGGTAGAAGATCCAGCGCCAGTCCAGATAGGTGACGATCGCGCCCCCGACCGGTGGCCCCAGGATCGGACCGATCAGCGCAGGCATGATCAGCCACGACATGGCCTGCACCATGTCTTCCTTGGCCACGCTGCGAAGCAGGACGAGACGCCCGATCGGGATCATCATCGCGCCGCCCAGACCCTGCAGGAACCGCGCGCCCATCATGAACGACAGGCTGGTCGCCTGACCGCACAGGATCGAACCGCCGACGAAAAACAGGATCGCGGCCCGGAACACGGTGCGCGATCCGAACCGGTCGGCAAGCCGCCCGCTTGCCGGGATGAAGATCGCCAGCGCCAGCAGATAGGAGGTAAGTGCCGATCCCATGCTCGTCGCGGGCACGCCGAAATCGCGCGCCATGGTCGGCAACGCCGTCGCGAGCACGGTGGAATCCATCTGCTCCATGAACAGCGCGCAGGCGATGATCAGTGCGGTGACGCGGTAGTTGCTCGACGTGTGCGCAGGCGCTCCGGCGTCGCGCGGGACCCGCGCGATCGCGTCGGCGGCCGGGACGATGCCGTCGCGGACTTCGCTGTTGATCGCGGCGAGCCCCCGCCGGCGAAGCCTCATGCCTGCCACCCGCCGCCCAGCGCCTTGAAGACGTCGACCTGGCGATCGATCAACAATGCGTCGGACGCGGCGAGGTTGGCCTGGGCCGTGGTCAGCGCCGCCTGCGCGGTCAGCAGCGACAGGAAATCGGTTCGGCCAAAGCGATAGAGCGTGCCCGCCTGGCCGGCGGCGGTCGCGGCGCTCGCCTGCGCCCGCGACAGCGCGGCGTTGCGGTCGCCTTCGCGCGCATAGGCGGACAGCGCGGTCTCGGTCTCGCGCAACGCCTCCAGCGTCGTCGAATCGAACTGCGCCAGCGCCTGATCCGCCGAAGCGCCGGCCTGCGCTATCCGTGCACGGACGACCGGGCGGTTCGGAAAGCTCCAGCTGATGAGCGGGCCGAGCCCCAGGTGGAATGCGCTGGTGGATCCCAGCGTCGAGACCGGCCCGGTGAACCCGGCGGATCCCCCCAGGCTGACCTGCGGATACAGGTCGGCGGTGGCGACGCCGATCCGCGCGGTCGCCGCTACCAGTGCGCGTTCGGCCTGACGAATATCGGGCCGGCGGCGGATCAGTGCGGCGCCGTCGCCGATCGGCAGCGGCCGGGTCAGCGCGGGAGGCTTCGCGCAGGTCGCGACCTCGGCGGGATAGGCGGCGGGTGCGCGACCCATCAGCGTCGCCAGCCGGTAGAGCGCGGCGGTGCGCGTCGCGACCTGCGACGGGATCAACGCCTCGCTCTGGTCGACCGCGGTCCTTGCCCGCGTGACGTCGAACGCCGTGCCGCGCCCGCCGCGCTGCAAGCGGCGCGTGACGTCGAGCGTCTGGCGCTGCAGGGCCAGAACGCGGCTGTTCGCGGCGAGCACCATGTTTGCCGTGCACACCGCGGCATAGCTGCGCGCGGTTTCGGCCGCGACGGTCACGCGGACGTCGTCGCGCGCGGCGGCGACCGCCTGCGCATCGCCCTGCGCGGCTTCGATCGCTCGCCGAATGCGCCCCGACAGGTCGAGCGGGTAGGCGAGGGTGATGCCGAGATTGGCGTCAAGCGTGCCGGGCAGATTGCCGCGGCTCGCATAGGGCCGGTCGATCGACGTACCGCCGCCGATCGCGGTCGACAGCGTCCGCCCGGCGGCAACCTCCGCAACGACCGCGTCGGCGCGGCGGAGATTGGCATCGGCCGCCCGCAGATCGGTGTTCGCCGCCAGCGCCTCGGCGACGAACGCGTCGAGCCGGGGATCGCCATAGAGCTGCCACCAGCGATCGGGGAGGGGGGCATCGACGAACGCGGCATCGTGACCGCTGTCAAACGCGCCCTGCGCGGCGGGCATCGCGGCGACGGCGCGGTCGGGGCGCGCATAGTCCGGGCCGGCGGTGGTGCAGGCGACGAGGCCGAGCGCGAGGATACTCGTGGCGAGACCGCGGCGGGTGGGGGAACGGCTGATTGGCGAGAGACGCGTGCGCATCACGCCGGCGCTCCCGACTGAAGTTTGGGTTCCACCGTCACTGTCGCCGTCCGCCCGACGATAAGCGGGACACCCTTCGGCACCTGCACCAGCTTCACACGCACGGGGATGCGCTGTGCGAGGCGGACCCAGTTGAAGGTCGGGTTCACATTGGGCAGCAGGTTGGTCGTGTTCGTCCGCTCGCTGTCGTTGATGCCCGCGGCGATGCTGTCGACGCGGCCGTGCAACGCCTGCGCTTCGCCCATCAGATGCACGGTTACCGGGTCGCCGAGATGGATGCTGCCGAGCTTGGTTTCCTCGAAATAGCCCTCGACGCGAAGCGAGTCCGTGTCGATCAGCGCCATCGCCTGTGCGCCCGCCGCGATATAGTCGCCGGGGTGCAGGTCGAGATTGGTGACGATGCCGTGCACGGTCGCCCGCACCGTTGTCCGCGCGAGGTTCAGCGCCGCGGTCGATCGCGCGCTCCGGGCCTGCGCGAGCGTCGCCGAGGCGGTGGCGACGCGCGCGACATTCTGTTCGTGCGTTTCCTTGGCGACCAGATCGCCCAGCGCGAGGTCGCGTTGCGCCTCGCGCCGCGCCTGCAGCAGGGTCGCGCGCGCGCTCGCGATCGAGGCGTCAGATTGCGCAAGCGTCAGTTCGAAACGCGGACGATCGACCACGAACAGCACGTCGCCGGGCTTGACCGTCTGGTTGTCCTGTACCGCGACGCGCGTGACGAGACCCGCGACATCGGGGGTGACGCGAACGATGTCGGCGCGGATATGCCCGTCGCGCGTCCACGGATCGCTCTCGTAGCGCTTCCACAGCCACAGCGCGACGACCACCGCGAGCGCGACGATGACCAAGGTGACGGCGGAACGGCCGAGCGGGGCCAGCAGGGACTTGAGACGGGGCGAGGTCATGCGGAGGGTCCGGTGAGCAGGGCAAGTAGCCCGAGGATGAGGATGAACAGCGCCAGGTCGACCAGCGGACGATAGGTCACCGCACGGTACACCCCGGCAAAGGCGAGCAGGCGGGTAGCGACGCCCGTGAGCACGACCGCGGCAACCGCAAGCAGGAGGAGGGTCGGCAGATAGACACCGCCGATCGAGATCTCGCCGGTCATGCGGGCATCTCCGGACCGCCCGCATAGGCGGGGGCCGAGGGAAAGAGGTTGCGGCGCAGCGAGGTGAGCGCGAGCACGCTCGTGCGGTGTCGCTCGGGCATGCTCGACGCGAAGCCGGCCAGCGCCCGGTCGATCCCCGCGAGCAGATCGGGTTCGGGGGGCGCCGGCTGGTTGGGGCGTAGTGCGCGGTAATGCGTCCCGACCCCGCGCAGCACCGGCGTGATCATCGCCGCCTCGTCGACCGGACCGTCGATCCGGAGCTGGCGCAGCTCGCCGACCGCCACACCGACGCGCAGGTCGGTCAGCGCATCGAGCAGCGGCTTGCCGGGATCCTCGCCCTGCAGTGCAAGCCGCGGTGCGAGCAGTCCGATCCGGTCGAGCATCCGCGCGATCCAGCCCGCCGTATCGGGCCGGCCGGTCGAATCCGCGCGCGTCGCCAGTTCGCGCCAGCCGGCACGGAGCAACCGTCGCGCGCTGGTCTGCGCGCCGATCGTCTGGAACAGGCCGACCGTGACGACCGCGAACAACGTCCCGATCAATTGCGCGATCGCGCCGTTCATAAACTGGTCGAACCCGCCGCCGAACCGGTCGTTCAGCCCGACCGTGTTGAGTCCGCCAAGCAGTGCACCGAGCGTGACGAGCAAGGTTGCCGGCCGCGCGAGGAACATTCCCCCGATCAGCATCGGCGGCGCGAGCACCGCGGCGAGCGTCACGAAGTCGGTCACGCGTGGCAGGATCGCAAACGCATAGACGGCCGACACGACCAGGCCGAGGATCGTGCCATAGAAGAATGCCTTGATAGCCGGCGCCGGGTTGTCGCTGTTGCCGAACAAGGCGCAGCACACTCCCGCAATCAGCACCGCGCCCGCACCGTCGGTCCATGCGGTCCCGATCCAGAAGGCGCAGCCCAGCAGGATCGTCATCACCGTGCCCGCGGCCGCGCGCAGCGCGATGCCGCGATCGCGGTGGAGCGGTCTGCGGGCGGAGCGTGCGAGCAGCCGCGCGACGGCGGGGGTGACGGGCGCGCGCGACGGCGATCGCATCTGATCGCGCAGGTCGCGCACGTTGCGATGCGCCTCGACCAGTTCCCCGAGCCGCGCCACCAGGCTTAGCCGCAACGCGTCACGCCAGATCAGCCCGCTGCCGGGCGCGGGTTCGAGCGCGCGGGCCCGGGCGATCAGCTCATCGGCGTGCGCGCCGCGCTCCGATGCCGAAGAGGGATCGCGCAGCCATTCGCGAACGTCCTCGATCAGCGCGAGCGCCTCGGGGCGCGGCCTGTCGGCGCCCCGCTTGAGCTCGACGATCCGGTCGTCGATCGCGCTCGCCAGCGGCAACAGCATCGACAGTTCCGCCTGGAGTGCGCGAAGCGTCCGGACACGCGGCAGGAGCCGGGCGGTGTCGAACGGCAAGTGAATGGAAAGCTGGTGCAGCTCGTTGATATCGAGCGCCAGCCGCCGCCGGTCCCGGTCGAGCGCGGCATCGCTTTCCCCCGCAAGCGAATCGCGCGACCAGCGCTCCGCGTCGGCGAGGATCGCGTCGATCCGGCCGAGCAGCACGGCGGTGACGGTCTGCGGGAAGACGAGGCCGTGGATCAGACTGCCGCACAGGATACCGATCGTGATCTCCTGCACCCGCAGCGCAGCGATGGTGAAGACCGCGCCCGGCGCCGCAACCGATGGAAAGCCGATGATGCTGGCGGTATAGCCCGCGAGCAGGAACACATAGGCCCGCGGCGTCCGGTCGAGCAGCGAGATGTAGAGGCACAGCCCGAGCCACAGCGCGAGGCCGAGCGACAGGAGTTCGGGCGCGTTGACGAGGTTCGGTACGAGCACGACCGCGGCAATCGCGCCGAGCACCGTCCCCGCGACCCGGAACACCGCCTTGGACAACACCGCGCCGGCCAGCGGCTGCGCGACGATATAGGACGTCGTCACCGCCCAATAGGGCCGCGTCAGACCGATCCGCAGCGCGATGTAATAAGCGAGGATCGCGGCGACGAAGCATTTGACCGAGAAGAGCGCCTCCTTCCCCCCGAACCGGGACAGCGTCATCGTCCGCGATCTGCTACAAACCGCGCACCAAGCCGTTCCGCGACGCGTAGCGCGGTGGCGAGATCGTCGTCCGGCACACCCTCGAGCATCGCATGGCGCAGCGCCGCGAACTTCGCCTCGATCGTGGTGACGAGCTTTCGTCCGTGCGGCGTCAGGCGGATTCGGCTGACCCGCGCATCGGCGGGATCGCGGTGGCGCTCGACGAGCCCGGCGGCGGTCATCTGGTCGATCGAGCGCACCAGCGATGCCTGTGTCACGTCGAGTTCACAGGCGAGATCGATCTGCCGCACATCGTCGCCCAGCCGTCCGACCTGAACCAGCGCCCAGCCGGTCGATGCCGACACCCCCATGTCGCGGAGCGCATGGTCGGCCGCCTGCCGCCAGCTGCGCGCGAGCGGCAGGAGGGTTCGGGCGTAGGATGATTCAAGCACGGCGCGGGGGGAGGTCATTAGCGTGCTAAGTAATCATGTTGGCCCATGCTGCAATGCAAAATAGCGGGCCATGCGAGGAATTTGTTCGCGCCCGCCGGGCCGCGCGACGTGCGCGGCCCGGCAGTCCGGACCTAGTGGTTGTCGCGCGGCAGGCCCATCGTCTGGGCGATGCGTTGATATTTCTCCGCACCTTCGAGGATGGCACCGGTTTCCATCTGGCCGACCGTGGCGCGCTGAATTTCCTGCCACGGCGTCTGCGAGCGCGGGAAGGCATAGCCGCCCGCCGCAGTCAGCGTGCGGCGCCGCTCGGCGAGGTCCTCATCGGAGATCAGGACATCGGCGCTGCCCTTGCCGAGATCGATGCGAATACGGTCGCCGGTGCGGATCAGCGCGAGGCCGCCCATTGCCGCCGCCTCGGGGCTGGCGTTGAGGATCGAGGGCGAGCCTGACGTGCCCGATTGGCGACCTTCGCCGATGCAGGGAAGCGCGTGAACGCCTTCGCGGATGAGATAAGCGGGCGGACGCATGTTGACGACTTCGGCGGCACCCGGATAGCCGATCGGGCCGGCACCGCGCATGAAGAGCAGCGTATCGGTGGTGATGCCGAGCGACGGATCGTCAATCCGGTGATGATAGTCCTCGGGGCCGTCGAACACGACCGCGGGGCCTTCGAACGCCTCGGGATCGTCCGGATTGCTGAGATAGCGTTCGCGGAATTCCGGCGAGATGACGCTCGTCTTCATGATCGCGCTGTCGAACAAATTGCCGCGGAGCACGATGAAGCCGGCATCCTCCAGCAGCGGGTTCGCGAACGGGCGGATGACGCGCTCGTCCTCGATCGTCGCGGTGCGGCAATTGTCGCCGATGCTCTTGCCGTTGGCAGTCATCGCGTCTTCGTGGATCAGGCCCTGCTTCATCAGCTCGGCGACCACCGCTGGCACCCCGCCGGCATGGTAATAATCCTCGCCGAGATACTCGCCGGCGGGCTGAAGGTTGACCATCAGCGGGACCTTGTGGCCGTGCGTCTGCCAGTCGTCGATCGGCAGGTCGACGCCGATATGGCGCGCGATCGCGGCGAGGTGGATCGGCGAGTTGGTCGATCCGCCGATCGCCGAATTGACGACGATCGCGTTGTGGAACGCCTCCTTGGTCAGGATGTCGCTGGGCTTCAGATCCTCGGCGACCATGTCGACGATGCGCTTGCCGGTCTTGTACGCGACCTCTTGGCGGTCGCGGTAGGGCGCGGGGATCGCGGCCGAGCCGGGCAGCTGCATGCCGATCGCCTCGGCGAGCGAATTCATCGTCGTCGCGGTGCCCATCGTGTTGCAATAGCCGGTCGAGGGCGCCGACGAAGCGACGAGCTTGATGAAGCCTTCATCGTCGATCGCGCCGGTCGCGAGCAGCTCGCGCGCCTTCCACACGATCGTGCCCGAGCCGGTCCGCTCACCCTTGTGCCAGCCGTTGAGCATCGGCCCGACCGACAGCGCGATCGCGGGAATATTGACCGTGGCCGCCGCCATCAGGCAGGCGGGCGTCGTCTTGTCGCAACCAATCGTCAGCACGACGCCGTCGAGCGGATAGCCGTAAAGCACCTCGACCAGCGCCAGATAGGCGAGGTTGCGGTCGAGCCCCGCGGTCGGGCGCTTGCCGGTTTCCTGGATCGGGTGGACCGGGAATTCGAGCGCGATCCCGCCCGCCTCGCGAATGCCTTCGCGCAGGCGTTCGGCGAGCACGAGGTGATGACGGTTGCAGGGGCTGAGGTCGCTGCCGGTCTGCGCGATGCCGATGATCGGCTTGCCCGAGCGCAGTTCCTCCAGGCTCAATCCGAAGTTCAGATAGCGCTCCAGATAGAGCGCGGTCATGTCGATATTCTCGGGATTGTCGAACCACGCGCGGCTGCGGAGTTTGGGCAAGTCGGTCATGAGAGGCTTTCCGGGGTAAGCAGGTCGAATATCAGCGAGCGACGGAGACGCGGTAGATCATGGCGTGATGATAGGGCTTGCCCGGATCGACGCGCGCGGAGACGAAATTCGGCTTGTTCGGTGCGTCCGGAAATTTCTGCGGTTCCAGCGCGATACCGTCGCCCATCCGGTAGAGATGGCCGTGCTTGCCGATGAACGTCCCGTCAAGAAAATTGCCGGTGTAGAATTGCACGCCGGGCTCTGTCGACAGGACTTCGAGCACGCGTCCCGAGGCAGGATCCTCAAGCCGCGCGGCCAGCTCGGGCTTGGCGGTGACGCCCTTGTCGAGCGCGAAATTGTGATCGTAACCGTGGCCGTAGCGGATCTGCTGGTCGCGGCCGTCGCGAAGCCCTTCGCCGACGATCCGGCCGTTGCGGAAGTCGAACACGGTTCCCTGGACGGGCTGCAACGCGCCAGTCGGGATCAGCTTGTCGTCGACCGGCGTGATCGCCTTGGCGGGGATGGTCAGTCGGTGGCCGTTCGCGCCCATCGGCGATCCCTCGCCACCAAGATCGAAGATCGCGTGATTGGTCATGTTCACGATCGTCGGCTTGTCGGTCCTGGCATCATAGGCGATGCCCAGATTGCCCGCTTCGTCGAGCGTGTAGGTGACGGTGACGTCGAGGTTGCCCGGATAGCCGGACTCGCCATCCGCGCTGCGGTGGCCGAGCACGAGCGTCGCGGTCGGGCCGTCCTTCATTGACAGGACTTTCCACGCGACCTTGTCGAAACCCTCGCCGCCGCCGTGCAGCGAATTGACCTTGTCGTTGAGCGGAAGCTGATAGGCCTTGCCGTCGAGCGTGAAGCGGCCGCCGGCGATGCGGTTGGCGAAGCGCCCGACCGTCACGCCGAAGAAATTGGGATGGTCGACATAGGAGGCGAGGTCGTCATAGCCGAGCACGACGTCGGCGACCTTGCCGGCCCGGTCGGGCGCCATCAGCGATTGCAGCGTCGCGCCATAGGACAGGATGCGCGCGGAGACGCCGTGCGCGTTGCTGAGCGTGATCGCCTCGATCGCCGTGCCGTCGCGCAGCGTACCCGCGGGGGTGCGCCTGGCCTCGGCCGCGTTCGCCGCCGGCGCTGCCAGGGCGGCTAAGAGAGTTGCCAAGATGATCCCCGTTTTTCCGATTCCGCTCATTCCGGTTCCTATCCTGATCCTCTGACGCCGTTGACGCGCCTTATGGGGGTATATAGTCGGACAATATATTTCTGAGCAAGCCATGCGGGAAAAGACTGATGTTCAGTCGCCGACATGGCACGGAGGATGGACGATTATGGCGATGCCGATACAGACGCACGGGACGATCGCAGGCGCTGCACCGGGGACGGGGGGCAGTGCGGAGGGGCCGAGCTACCGATCCGCGCTGACCTTGCTGGCCAGCCTGTTCTTCATGTGGGGCTTCATCACGGTCATCAACAACACGCTGCTGCCGCATCTGCGCAGCGTGTTCGACCTCAGCTACACACAGACCACGCTGATCGAGAGCGTCTGGTTCATCGCCTATTTCTTCGCGTCGATCCCGTCCGCCAAGCTGATCGAGCGCGTCGGCTATCAGCGCGCGATGGTGTTCGGGCTCGGCTTGATGGCCGCGGGCGCATTGATGATGGTGCCCGCCGCGCGGCTGCCGTCTTATGGCGTGACGCTGTTCGCACTGTTCGTGATCGCCAGCGGCATCACGCTGCTTCAGGTCGCGGCGAACCCCTATGTCGCGGTCGTTGGCCCGCCCGAGACCGCCTCGTCACGGCTCAACCTGGTCCAGGCATTCAATTCGGCGGGTGCGACGCTCGCGCCCTTGTTCGGCGGCTATCTGATCCTCGGCCGCTCGACCTCGGGTACGGCGGTCGCCGGATCCACCGCGGTACTGACCCCCGCCGAGCGGCTTGCCGACGCGCAGTCGGTCGTGCTGCCCTATCTCATCGTCGCGGGCGTGCTGGTCGTGCTCGCGGTCGTCATCGCACGCTTCCCGCTGCCGGCAATGGGGGCGGCGACGCAGCGTTCGGCAAAGGCCGATCGCAAGGGCCTGTCGCTCTGGTCGCATCGCAACCTCGTCCTCGGCATCCCGGCAATCTTCATCTATCTGATCGCCGAGATCGGCGTCGCCAACCTGTTCATCAATTTCGTCAGCCAGCCGCAGATCGGCAATCTGACGCACGAGCAGGCCTCGCACTATCTGTTCATCCTGTGGGGCGGGATGATGGTCGGGCGGCTGGTCGGCAGCGTCATCATGCGCAGCGTGCCCGCCGAGCACGTCCTGGCGCTGGCCAGCATCGGCGCGTTCGTCGTGATGCTGGTCGCCACCTTCACCACCGGGCATGTCGCGATGTGGGCGCTGATCTCGGTCGGGCTGTTCCATTCGATCATGTTCCCGACGATCTTCACGCTCGGCATCCGCGGGCTAGGACCGCTGACGGAAGAGGGGTCAGGGCTGTTGATCATGGCGATCGCGGGTGGTGCGCTGGTGATCGTGCAGGGCTGGCTTGCGGACCGTTATGGCCTGCAGATCTCGTTCCTGCTGACCGCGGCGTGTGAACTCTACATCCTGTTCTACGCGCTCTGGGGATCGCGCGTGACGCATGCGCTGCCCGAGCCGGTCGCGGTCGGATGATCCGGATATCGGCGATGCGGCGCGTTCAGCGCTGCATCGCTGCCTTCGTATCTTCCAGTGCCAGGTCGACCAGCGTGCGCATCGCGGCACTTGCCGCCGCGGCATCGCCGGCTGCGACCGCGTCATAGACCAGCACATGATCGGGGATCGGGTTGCGGGGCAGCGCGCGGGCGCGTTGCTTGTACTGGGTGGTCCAGTTGACCGCCGCGCCGATGCTGGCGCTCAGCACGATCAGCGCGTCGTTCCGCGTCGCGGTCAGCACGGCGTCATGGAATTCGCGATCCGCCGCGCGGCCCGCCTCGGTCGCGAGCGTGTGGCGACGCATCGCGGTGAGCGCGTCCTTCATGATCTTCAGATCGGCGCGGTCGCGGCGCTCGGCCGCCAGCGCGGCGGCGGCCGGTTCGACGATTGCGCGCAGTTCGAACAGGTCGCGCACGAACATGATGTCGGGCTCGGCCGCGAATGCCCAGGCGAGCACGTCGGGATCAAGCAGGTTCCAACGGCTGCGGGGCAGGACGCGCGTGCCGATCTTGGGCCGGCTCTCGACCAGCCCCTTGGCGGTCAGCACCTGCACGGCCTCGCGGTACGCGCTTCGCGACACGTCGAGCGTCTTGGAGAAATCGACTTCCCCGGCCAGCGTGTCGCCGGGCGCATATTCGCCCGACAGGATCGCGGTGCCCAGCTTGTGCGCCACCGCGCCGTGTAGGCGGCGGCCGGTCCCCCGGGGGCTGCGTGCTGTTCCGGCGTCGGTCACAATCTCCTGTGGATCGTCGTCGTTGATCGTCATAGCGCCTGCTCCATCATCACGGCGTAACAGTCCGCGTGCCATCAAGGAACGCCAAAAGATTGCTAAATCGGGCCATTGCGCATAAGTCTGAGTATAAGGGAGCTACTATCCATGACTGATATCCAGACGGCCGAGACGGCCGGCAACGACGCGTTCCGTTCGATCGACGCGGCGACGGGGCTCGCGACCGGCGAGGCCTTTGCGGTCCACGGCGCTGATGACGTTGCGACGGCCTGTGCTGCCGCCGACGCGGCATTCGATGCGTATCGCGCGACCGACAATGCAGCCCGCGCGGACTTTCTCGAACGGATCGGCGAAGAGATCGTCGCGCTCGGCGACACGCTGATCGTCACTGCGATGCGCGAAAGCGGCTTGCCGCGCGCGCGGCTCGAGGGCGAGCGGGGTCGTACCGTCGGGCAGCTGAAGCTGTTCGCAGGCGTCGTGCGACGCGGCGGCTGGATGGGTGTCCGGATCGAC
This sequence comes from Sphingomonas sp. CFBP 13714, assembly GCF_014842205.1. Taxonomy (NCBI): domain Bacteria; kingdom Pseudomonadati; phylum Pseudomonadota; class Alphaproteobacteria; order Sphingomonadales; family Sphingomonadaceae; genus Sphingomonas; species Sphingomonas sp. CFBP 13714. The sequence continues at coordinate 501,664 of NZ_JACYVG010000003.1, read as the reverse complement.
CCGGCGCTGCCCGACCGCGCACCCTTGCCGCGTCCCGACCTGCGGCTGCGGATGATCCCGCTCGGCCCGGTCGCGGTGTTCGGGGCGAGCAATTTCCCGCTCGCCTTCTCGACCGCGGGTGGTGATACCGCCTCCGCGCTCGCTGCGGGCTGCCCCGTCGTCGTCAAGGGTCATCCGGCGCACCCCGCCACCGGCGCGATGGTCGCGGGCGCGATCGCGGCGGCGGTTGCTGCCTGCGGCCTGCCAAAGGGCGTGTTCTCGCATCTGGTCGGCCCCGGCAATGATCTGGGCAGCACGCTGGTCCAGGATCCGCGGATCGCTGCGGTCGGCTTCACCGGGTCGCGCGCTGGCGGCCTGGCACTCGTCAAGCTGGCGCAGGCGCGCGACGTGCCGATCCCGGTCTATGCCGAGATGTCGAGCATCAATCCCGTCGTGCTGTTGCCCGAGGCGCTGAAAGCGCGCGGCGCGGCGCTGGGTACGGCGTTCGTCGGTTCGCTGACGATGGGCGCGGGGCAGTTCTGCACCAATCCCGGGCTGGTCCTCGCGATCGAGGGCGACGGGCTCGATGCGTTTGTCGCCGCAGCGGCGACCGCGCTTCCCGACGCACCGGCGGCGACCATGCTCACCGGCGGCATCCATGCCGCGTACCAGAAGGGCGTCGAGGCGCTCGCGGGCCATGACGCGGTCAAGACGATCGCACAGGGCAAGGTCGGCGAAGGTGTCGCACAGGGGCAGGCGGCGTTCTTCGAAACCACCGCCGCGCAGTTCCTGAGCGACGCGGCGCTGGGGCATGAGGTGTTCGGGGCGTCGTCGCTGCTGGTGCGCTGCGCAGACGAGAACGAGCTCCATGCCGTGCTGCGCGCCGCGGAAGGTCAGCTGACCGCGACGATTCAGATGGACGCGGGCGATGCCGGGATGGCGTCGCGCCTGATCCCGCTGCTCGAGCGCAAGGCGGGGCGGATCCTGGCCAATGGCTGGCCGACGGGTGTCGAGGTCGCGCATGCTATGGTCCATGGCGGGCCGTTCCCGGCGACGTCGGACGGTCGCACGACCTCGGTCGGCAGCCTGGCAATCGACCGCTTCCTGCGGCCGGTATCCTATCAGAACCTACTGCCGGAATTGTTGCCTGCCTGTGTACGTGACGACACGGACGCGCCGCGGCTGATCGACGGCGTCGTCGCCGGCTGACCCGCCAATTCCAGCATGATGACGTCCGGGCGAACCGTAACAGCGGCACCCGGAAAGGAGAGGATGATGAGCTTGCGCCTGTTGCAGCATGTTGGCGTCGACGGCACGCGATCGGTGATCGCGGCCACCAGCGCTGGGGCGGCTTTCGTTCCCGGAGTAGATAGCGTCCGTGCGCTTGCCGAGCGCGCGATCGCCGATGGCACCGATCTCGCCGGCGCGGTTGCGGCGTATGGGACGGGCGCCAGCGTCGACATCGCGGCCGAACTGGCGGCCGGTCGGCTGATGTCACCGATCGATCATGTCGATCCGGCGCATGTCGTCATGACGGGTACCGGGCTGACGCATCTCGGCTCGGCCGAGGGGCGCGACAAGATGCATCGTGCCGCGGCGGATGCCGAAAAGCAGACCGATTCGATGCGGATGTTCCTGGAGGGCGTCGAGCGCGGCAAGCCGGGGCCGGGCGAGCGCGGCCAGCAGCCCGAATGGTTCTACAAGGGCGACGGTTCGGGGCTCGTCGCGCCGGGTGCCGCGCTGGAGATGCCTGATTTTGCCGAGGATGGCGGCGAGGAGCCCGAGCTTGCCGGGATCTACCTGATCGGGGCTGACGGCACGCCATTCCGGCTCGGCCTGTGTCTGGCCAACGAGTTCAGCGATCATGTGACCGAGCGGCACAATTATCTGTGGCTCGCGCATTCCAAGCTGCGCCAGGCGTCGCTGGGCCCGGAGCTGCTGGTCGGCACGCTGCCCGAGCATGTCGAGGGAATGAGCCGGATTCACCGCGACGGCGCCGTCCTGTGGGAGAAGCCGTTCCTGTCGGGCGAGGCGAACATGTCGCACAGCATCGCCAATCTCGAGGCGCATCATTTCAAATATGACCTGTTCCGCCGCCCGGGCGACATTCATGTCCATTTCTTCGGCACCGCGACGCTGTCGTTCGCCGAGGGCGTGACGACGCGTGAAGGCGACGTATTCGAAATCGAGGCTGCGCCCTTCACGCTCCCGCTGCGCAACACGCTGACCAGGGCCGCGCCGCGGTCGGTCTCGGTAAAGGCGCTCTGAGCATGGCAGCCATTCGCATCGCCGTCGTCGGCATGGGCAAGATCGCGCGCGACCAGCATCTCCCGTCGATCGCCGGCAACGCCGAATTCGAGCTCGTCGCCAGCGTCAGCCCGCGGGATCCGGGCGTCGAGGGCGTCGCCAACTTCAGGTCGCTCGAGGCGCTGCTCACCGACGGTCCGGCGATCGACGCGATCGCGCTCTGCACGCCGCCGCAGGTGCGCTATTCGCTCGCCACGATGGCGCTCGCCAAGCGGCTGCACGTGTTCCTTGAAAAGCCGCCGGGCGCGACACTCGCCGAGGTGGATGCGCTCGAGGCTCAGGCCGCACGGACCGGCGCGACGCTGTTCGCCGGCTGGCATTCGCGGTTCGCGGCGGGTGTCGCACCCGCCAAGGCCTGGCTTGCCGACCGTCGCATCGACCGCGTGTCGATCGTCTGGCGCGAAGACGTCCGCGTCTGGCATCCTGGCCAGGCGTGGATCTGGGAGCCGGGCGGGCTTGGCGTGTTCGATCCTGGCATCAATGCCTTGTCGATCGCGACGGAGATCCTGCCCGAGCCGTTCTTCCTCGCGTCCGCGACGCTGTCGACACCGGCCAATCGTGCCGCGCCGATCGCCGCCGATCTCGCCTTCCGCAGTGCGTCGGGCACGCCGATCACGATGGATCTCGACTGGCGTCAGACCGGCCCGCAAAGCTGGGACATCGTCGTCGACACCGACGCCGGTACGCTCCGTCTCGCCAGAGGGGGCGCGGTGCTCACACTGCCCGAGGGCAGCAGCGAGCATGACGATGCCGAATATGCCGGGCTCTACGCGCGTTTCGCCGCCTTGGTCCGCGACGGGCGCAGCGAGGTCGACACGACCCCCTTCACGCTCGTCGCCGACGCGTTCCTGCGCGGCACCCGCGTCTCGGTCGCGGCGTTCGACGACTAGGACCGCGGGCGCGATGACCCGCGGTCCAGTTCGGCCGCGGGGTTAAAGCCTCAGGCCGAGACCGACGCCGAACACGAGCGGATCGAGATTGATCTTCACGTTCTGCGTACCGATTGCCGTCGTGCGCAGTCGAGCGCTCGTGTCGATGTCGATATATTTGACGTCGAGGTTGAGAAAGACCTTCGGCGTGATGTCGACGTCGACCCCGGCCTGCGCCGCCCAGCCGAAGCTGTCCTTCATACGCACCCGCGTCCGCCCGACCGCCTTTTCGAGACCCGCCGAGGCATCCTCGTTCCAGAACATCGTGTAGTTCAGTCCGGCTCCAACATAGGGACGGATCGAGCCGCGCGGGTTGAGGTGATATTGCGCGGTCAGCGTCGGGGGCAGCACCCAGGTCGAGGCCAGCTTGCCGATCGATCCGGTCGTCCCGCTACGCCCGCTGGCGCTGTGCTTGGTCGTCGCGGCGATCAGTTCGAAGCCGATCTGGTCGGTGGCCATATAGGTGACGTCGACCTCGGGCATCGCGCTGTTGTCGACGCTGACGCGCTCGCCGGGGAAGGTCGGGAGGATCCCGCCCGAGCGTTCGTTCGGCGCGACGACGATCGCGCGCAGGCGGACGAGCACGTCGCCCGCCTGGATACCGGTGCGCGGTGCCGGGTCCTGCGCCATGGCCGGCGTGGCGATGCCGAGGCCGGCGGCGGCTAGAACTACGCCGATGGAAAGATGCTTCATTGCCCGACTCCTGATTGGGATGCGTTCGGGCTAGGCGTACGGCGAGGCGGGGGCGTTGATCACGGCCAAACGCGGATTTGATGCCGATCAAAGACCCGCCGAAGGGGACATCGCACCCATCATCGCATGTGGACCTATCACCCCGAACTGCTCGCGACACCCGTGCCGCGCTACACCAGCTATCCGACCGCTGCCGAATTCGGCGACGATGTCGGCCCGGCCGACATGGAGGAGGCGCTGGGGGGCATGGTGCCGGGGACGGTCGTCTCGCTGTATCTGCACATCCCCTATTGCCGGGACATATGCTGGTATTGCGGATGCAACACGGGGGCGGCGAACCGCGCCGCGCGGCTCGCCACCTATGTCGAACGGCTCGAACGCGAGATCGCACTCGTTGCGCAGCGGGTGACTGGCGTCCGCGTGGGACGGATCGCGTTTGGTGGCGGCAGTCCGAACGCGATTCTGCCGGCGGCGTTTCTCCGGCTCGTCGAAAGCGTCAGGACGGCGTTCGACTGCACCGGTGCGATACTATCGGTCGAGGTCGATCCGCGTGGCTTTGATCGCGACTGGGCGGGGGCGATCGGGCGGGCAGGGGTGTCGCGGGTCAGCCTCGGCGTCCAGACGCTCGACCCCCAGGTCCAGGCGGCGATCGGGCGCGTGCAGCCGTCGGAGGATATCCGTCGCACGACCGCGCTCCTGCGCGACGCCGGTGTCGGGTCGATCAATTTCGATCTCATGTATGGCCTGCCGCAACAGTCCGAGCAGAGCCTGCGCGCCAGCATCGTCGAGAGCATCGCGATGGCCCCCGACCGGCTTGCGGTGTTCGGCTATGCGCACGTCCCGCACCTCGTACCGCGCCAGCGACGCATCGTCGCGGACGGGCTGGCGGGGACGGCGGAGCGCTTTGCGCAGGCGGCTCTGGCGCATCGCATGCTGGTCGATGCCGGCTATGATCCGGTCGGGTTCGACCATTTCGCCCGACCGGGCGATGCGCTCGCGCAGGCGGCGGCGAGCGGCGGCCTGTGCCGCAACTTCCAGGGATTCACCGAAGACCCGGCGGAGATCCTGATCGGTCTGGGCGCCAGCGCGATCAGCGATTTCCCCGACCGGATCCTGCAGACCGAGAAGAATACGGGGCGCTACGGCATGCGGATTGATGCTGGAACACTGGCAACCTGTCGCGGGCTTCGGCGCACTCCGGAGGACAGGCTGCGCGGCCGGGCGATCGAGACGATCCTGACCCGGGGCACGGCCAATCTGACTGCACTGAGTGACGGGGCGGACATCCGCAGGCGGCTGACGCCGTTCGAACGGTACGGGCTGATCGCCTGGGAGGGAAGCGTGCTGCGCCTGAGCGAAGACGCGCTTCCCTATGCGCGCGTCATTGCGAGCAGGCTGGACGCGTACCGGCAGACCGCCTCGGCACGGTTCAGCCATGCGGTCTAGCGCGGCTGGCGGGGCGGTCGTGACGCTGCCGCCGCGCTGTGCCGCCTGCAACGTACGCGACGATGCGCTGTGTGCGACGCTCGAAGACGCGGGCCTGGTCGCGCTGCACGGGATCGGCCGACGGCGGACGATGCCGGCAGGGCAGGTGCTGGTCTGGGGCGGGGATCCGAACGCGATCTGCGCCACCGTCGTGTCGGGGGTGCTGAAGGCGATGCGCGCGGGGCCGGAGGGTCGCGAACACATTGTCGGCCTCGCCTTTGCCGGTGATTTCGTCGGCGACCTGTTTGCCGACACCGCGAACGAGACGATCCGGGTGATCACCGATGCGGAGCTGTGCGTGTACCCGCGCGCGGCGCTGCAAAACATGCTCGACGCGCATCCGGCGATGGAACGCCTGTTGCTGCACCGCGCGCTCGGTGCGCTCGACGACGCGCGGATGTGGATGTTGATGCTGGGACGCAAGGCCGCGGGCGCGCGGATCGCCACGTTCCTGCTGGAAATGGCACGGCGGATGGGTCAGCCGGGCCCGGCCCGCTTCGACCTGCCGATGAGCCGGTCGGAGGTCGGCGCGTTGCTGGGGATGACGATCGAGACCGTCAGCCGGCAGATGACATCCTTGAAACGCCGCGGGGTCGTTGCCCTGCCGGGCGGGCGCGGCGTCATCATCCTCGATCGGGCGCAGCTCGCGCGGGCCGCGGCAGGCTGAGCGACAGCCGCCGGAGCCGCTGCTAGGCGGCGCTGCGCCGGTCCGATCCCGCCTGTGTCAGGTCGAAACGCCGGGGGCAGAGGGCGACGAGCGCCGGGCGGTGGCTCACAAGAATCAGCCCCTGTCCGGTCGTGTCGAGGCGCTGTACCAGCCGGGCCGCGAGCAGCTTTTCGGTCGTGCGGTCCAGCCCCTCGCTCGGCTCGTCGAGCACGAGCCACGGCGCGAGCGAGCAATAGGCACGCGCGACCGCGAGACGGCGCCGCTCCCCGCCCGACAGGCGTGCGCCGTTTTCACCGACCCACGCGTCGAGTCCGTGATCGAGCGCGCGGACCTTATCGTCGAGCGCCGCGTCGTGCAGCGCCCGCCACAGCGTGGCATCGTCGGCATCCGGGTTGGCCAGCATCAGATTGTCGCGCACCGTCCCCGACAGCAGCGCGGCATCCTGTGGTGCCCAGGCGAAGCTGCGCCGCGATATCTCTGCCGGGATCAGGCCGATATCATCTCCGTCCAGCCATATCTCGCCAGGCGTGCTCGGCCGCAACGACAGCATCCGTTCGACGAGCGTCGTCTTGCCGATCCCCGAGGGGCCGGTCAGCGCGACCCGATCGCCCCGCCGCACGTGACACGTCCCCGCCGACAGGACGAAGTGCAGTGCGCCACGGCTAGGACCGGCCGTGTTCGGCAAAGCACGCGAAGATGCATCCTCCGGGTAAGTCTCTGCGCTCTCGTGCGTTTCCAGAATATCGTCGAGGCGGTCGCGTGCGGCGCGCATGCGACCTCGCTCGATCATCGCGCGCAACACCGGCGTTCCCGCGTCGATCGTCATCGCCCCTGCCAGCGCCGCCAGTGCAGCCCGTGGCGCCCCCGATCCCGCCGAAAGGATCGCGGCGCCGGCGGCGGCGATGCCGACGGCCGTCGCTTGCAGCAGGTCCAGCCATCCAACGGCTTCTGCCTGCGCACGCTGCGCGGCGGCGAGCGCACAACTTCGATCGTCGACCTGCGCAGCCGCCCAGGGCTCGAGCCCGAAGCATCGCAGTTCGGGGGCGGCATCGGCGAGGCCCGCGAACGTCTCGCGAAGTGCCCCGGCAGCATATTGCACAGCTTGGCCGAGCGGCGCGCTACGACGGGCAAGCCGGTCGGCAACGATCAGGAGCACCGCCATGCAGCACGCGGTCGCCGCCGCCGCGGCGATGCTGCCGAGCGACACGAACCCGAGCCCCGTGATCAGCGCGGCGGCGACGCCCCAGGGCGCGGACTGCCGTACGAACTGCATCTCCATCGCATCGACGTCGCCGATCAGCCGGGCGGTCGCCTCGCCCGTCCCGAAGGCCAGTGCGGTACCAGCGGGCTGTGCTGCGAGCGCGCGGAAGATGGCCGGGCGTATACGTGCGAGCGCGCCGAACGCCGCCTCGTGGCTGGCGAGGCGCTCGCCGTAGCGTGCGCCGGTCCGCAGGATGGCAAGAAGCCGGATCCCCGCGCTTGGCAGCATGTAGTTGAACGCGAGCGCTGCGGCCGGGCCCGCCAGACCGGCGATCGCGGCGGCGGTGATGAACCAGCCCGACAGCCGGAGCAGCAGGACGGATGCCGCCGCAACGAGCGCGGCGAGCAGCGCGGCGCGTGCGAGGAGTGGGCGCTGCGCACGTCGCTCCTGCGCCAGCACCCTGTCGAGTGGACCGGTCATGCGGGGTCTCCAAGCCGGATCACATGATTGGCGATGCCGGCCAGGCGGTCGCTATGCGTCGCGATCAGCGTCGTCCGGCCGCGACAGGCCGCCGCGATCGTCGTCACCAGCGCGGTCTCCGACAGCGCATCGAGATGTGCCGTCGGCTCGTCGAGCAGCAGGATCGGCGCCGGCTTGAGCATGGCGCGCGCCAGGGCAAGCCGCCGCCGCTCGCCACCGGACAGCCCGCCGCCCCGCGCATCGAGCCGCGTGTCGAGACCGGCGGCCACCCGACCGCCGCCGCGTGCCATCAGCATCGGCCGAAGACCGGCCTGCACCACGGCGCGGTCGATCGCATCGTCGGTGGCGTCGGGGCAGGCAAGCCGCAGGTTTTCGCGGATCGTTCCGGCGATGATCAACGGATGCTGGCCAGCCCAGGATGCGCGCGACGCGAGCGAACCGCCGGGTGGGAGTCGCTCGCCGTCGATCAGGACATCGCCCGCGACCAGCGGCGCGAGGCCGAGCAGCAGGTGCAACGCGCTGGTCTTGCCGCTGCCCGATGGTCCGATCAGCACGACGATGCGGCCGGACGGAACGTCGAACGACAGGTCGGACACCGCGCAGCGTTCCGCGCCGGGATAGCGGATCGCGACCGACCTGAACGCCAGTGCGGGCAGAGCGGGCATTTCGAGCCGCAGTGCGCGCGGCGTCGATGGCAGCGACGCCGGCATGGGAGAGGCGGGCGCGGGCGCGGGGAGGGCGATCAGGCGATCCGCCGCGGTCTCGGCCGCCTGCTTGTCGTGATAGGCGGCGGCGAGACGGCGCATCGGCGCGTAGAATTCGGGCGCGAGTGCCAGCACGAAGAAGGCGCGGCCGAGATCGAGCTGCTCGGACACCGGGAAGGGCAGGAGGTGGAGCAGGTTGAACCCGCAATAGACCGCGACCAGCGCGACCGAGAGTGCGGCGAAGAACTCCAGCGCGCCCGAGGACAGGAAGGCGACGCGCAGCACGCCCATCGTCCGCGCCGCGAGTTCGTCCGCGGCGACCCCGAGCGCGCGGGCCTCGCGGTCCCCGGCGCCGAACGCAAGGACGACCGGCAGTGCGCGGACCCGATCCGCGAACCGCCCGGTCAGCCGGGCCAGCGCGGTGAACTGGCGCCGGGATTTGTCTGCGGCCGCGCCCCCCGCAAGCGCCATCGCGACGACGAACGGTATGAGCGTCACGACCAGGATGCCCGCGGCGACGGGGCTGGCCAACGCGGTTGCGAGCAGGATCAGGAAGGGTGCGATGGCGGCTGCTTTGCGCGCGGGCAGGAATCGCGCGATATAGCCGTCGAGCGCGTCCACCTCGTCCACCACCGCGGCCATCAGGACACCCGTGGTCGTCGGCGCACCGGGGGCGCGGTGCAGCGCCGATGCGACGATCCGGCGACGCAACGTCACCTTGGCGTCTTCGGCCTGGCGGGCGCCCGTGCGCGTCGCGAGCATGACGACGAGACCGCGAAGGCCGCCGGACAGGACGACGAGCATTGCCCAGGGTAGGACCGCGGCGGCGCCAGCTGGAACTGCGACGATCGCCCCCGCCAGGCCGCCGGCAAAGCCGATCGCGGCAATGCTGTCGAGCATGAGCCACGCCGCCGCCGCATCGCCGCGTCGACCGCCCTGGGCGATGGTCTTGAGCCACTGGCGACGCGCGCGGGGCGTCGGGTCGGTGGATGGGAGGTCGCTCGAAGATAGTGCCGTCATGGACAGGCTTGTCGCGTATTGCCGTTCGTCTGGTCTTTGACCGCGGTCAATGTTCTCACCGGCCGCGCCACTTACGCCCCGACCAAACCGGCATGTTCGCCGGGGGGAGACCGTTCCATGGACCTCGGGGTCATCGACCTGTCGCGGCTGCAGTTTGCGCTCACCGCGCTCTATCATTTTCTCTTCGTGCCGCTGACGCTGGGCCTGTCGATGATGCTGGTCATCATGGAATCGGTCTATGTCATGACGAACCGGCCGATCTGGCGCGTGATCACGCGCTTCTGGGGGCGGATCTTCGCGATCAACTTCGTGCTGGGGGTGGCCACCGGGCTGACGATGGAATTCCAGTTCGGCACGAACTGGTCGTATTTCTCGCATTATGTCGGGGACATATTCGGCGCGCCGCTCGCGATCGAGGGGCTGATGGCGTTCTTCCTCGAAGCGACGTTCGTCGGCATCATGTTCTTCGGCTGGGGGCGGCTGTCGAAGCTCGGGCATCTGCTCGTCACGGCGATGGTGGCGCTGGGCACCAACCTGTCCGCGCTGTGGATCCTGATCGCGAACGGCTGGATGCAGAATCCGGTTGGCGCAAAGTTCAATCCGGAAACGATGCGGATGGAGGTGACCGATTTCGGCGCCGTCCTGTTCAACCCGATCGCGCAGGCCAAGTTCGTCCATACGGTCAGCGCGGGTTATGTCTGCGCGGCGGTGGTCGTGCTGGGCATCAGCGCCTTCTGGTTGCTCACCGACCGCTACAAGGGCGTGGCGCGGCGATCGATGACGGTGGCGGCAGCCTTTGGCCTGGCCGCGTCGCTGTCAGTCGTCGTGCTGGGTGACGAGAGCGGCTATGCCCTGACCGACAACCAGAAGATGAAGCTCGCCGCGATCGAGGCGGCCTGGCACACGGCACCCGCGCCGGCCGGTCTGACGCTGTTCGGCGTACCCGACGTCGCCGCCCGGGAAACCCGGTACGAGGTTCAGATCCCCTGGGTCCTCGGGCTGATCGCGACGCGCAGCCTCGACGGCACCGTCACCGGGATGTCCGAACTGGTGCTCAAGGCGCAGGAGCGGATCACGTCGGGTGTAGTCGCCTATGACGCGGTCGAACGGCTGAAGACCGACCCTGCCAATGTCGTGCAGCGCGCACGGTTCGAGGCGCACAAGCGTGACCTCGGTTACGCCCTGTTGCTCAAGCGGCATGTCGCGGATCCGCGCACTGCCAGCCCCGCGCTGATCGCCACGACCGCGTGGGACGTGGTGCCGAACGTGCCGCTGATGTTCTGGAGCTTCCGGATCATGGCCGCGATCGGGATACTGATGATCGCGCTGTTCGGGGCGGCGTTCGTCCTGACGTCGCTCCGCCTGCACACCCAGACGCGGTGGTTCCTGAAACTCGCGGTGATCGCGATTCCCTTACCCTGGATTGCGATCGAGCTGGGCTGGATGCTCGCCGAGATCGGCCGCCAGCCCTGGGCGATCGAGGGCGTGCTGCCGACCTTCCTCGCCGCATCCTCGCTGACGCGCGGCGTGCTGTGGACGACGATCATCGGTTTCACCGCAATCTACGGGACGCTCGCGGTCATCGAGGTCCGTCTGATCCTCGCGACGATCCGCAAGGGGCCGTTCGAGCATGACGAGGATGCCTATCCGGTTCCCGATGCCGGACCGGCAGGGCGCGGCGCGGCGCGCCCCGTGACCGCCGATCCGATCCCCGCCTGACCCCTTTTCGCCTGATCCGAAAGGCACGATCCGATGTTCGACTATGAGACGCTGCGCATATTGTGGTGGGGGCTGATGGGGGTGTTGCTCATCGCCTTTGCCCTCACCGACGGGTTCGACCTCGGGGTCGCCACGCTCCTGCCGTTCGTCGCACGGACCGATTCCGAGCGCCGGATGGTGATCAACTCGGTCGGTCCGACCTGGGAGGGGAACCAGGTCTGGTTCATCCTGGGTGGCGGCGCGATCTTTGCCGCCTGGCCGTTCGTCTATGCGGTCAGCTTTTCGGGCTTTTACCTCGCGATGTTCCTCGTGCTCGCGGCGCTGATCCTGCGACCGGTCGGGTTCAAGTACCGGTCGAAGCGGCCGGATCCGCGGTGGCGGTCCGGATGGGACTGGGCGCTGTTCGTGGGCGGTGTCGTGCCGGCGCTCGTCTTCGGGGTCGCGGTCGGCAATGTCCTGTCGGGGGCGCCGTTCCGGCTCGACAGCGATCTGCGCGCCTTTTTCGACGGCAGTTTCCTCGGGCTGTTCACGCCCTTTACGCTGATCTGCGGCCTGTTGTCGGTCGCGATGCTGGTCCTGCACGGCAGCGCGTGGCTGGCGATTAAAGTCGAGCATGGCCCGGTCCATGACCGCGCGACGCGGTTCGGAACCTTGGCCGCGATTCTGTCGCTGGTCCTGTTCGCAGCCGGCTGGGCGTTCGTCGCCTGGACCGATATCGGGTTCCGCATCGTCGGGGCCATCGATGCGGCGGGGCCATCCAATCCGCTGCGCACGACGAGCGAAATCGCTGCGGGCGCGTGGCTGGCGAACTATGCACTCCATCCCTGGATGGTGATCGCCCCGCTGCTGGGATTCGGCGGCGCGGTGGTCGCGCTGATTGGCATACGCCGACGGATCGAGAGTGCGGCATTTGCCGGATCCTCGGCATCAGCGGTGGGGATCATTGCGACCGTCGGGCTGTCGATGTTCCCCTACATTTTGCCGTCGAGCATCGACGCGCATTCGAGCCTGACGGTCTGGAATGCGTCATCGTCCGAAAAGACACTCGGGATCATGCTGTTCGTCACCGTCGTCTTCCTGCCGATCGTCCTTGCCTACACCGCATGGGCCTTCAAGCTGATGTGGGGCCGCGTCACCGCGCATGAGGTCGCGACCAATCCCGATTTCTACTGATCACTCCGTGCGCCAAGGACGATAGATAATGTGGTATTTCAGTTGGGTATTGGGCCTCGGCCTTGCGCTGGGCTTCGGAGTGCTGAACGGCATGTGGCATGAGTTTTCCCTGCCGGCCGATGACGAAATCGACGTACCGGACATGCCGTAGACAGTGTCCGGCAACATATCCTGCCCAGCCCGTCCGGCGATATTGACCAGTCGGCGCCGAATTGATGCGGTCAATTCGGCGACCGGGCGCTATATCTGCCGTCATGCTTGCTGCAACCATCTGCGTCGACTGTGCGGTCCGCGATCAGTCGCTGTGCGGCAGCCTGACCAACAGCGAACTGCATGCGCTCAACACGCTGGGTCGGCGGCGGATCGTGCGGCGTGGCGAAACGCTGATCTGGGCGGGCGAGGACAATATCCTGTGCGCCAACCTGCTGTCGGGCGTGCTCAAGCTCGTCGCGTCGAGCGGTGACGGTCGCGAGCAGATCGTCGGGCTCCTATACCCCGCCGATTTTGTCGGGCAGCCCTATCCCGGGCAGGCCGATTTCAGCGTGTCGGCGCTGACCGACGCGGAAGTGTGCATCTTTCCGCGCGCATCGTTCGAGCGCGTCCTGACCGATCATGCGCGGATGGAGCGGCTATTGCTGCAACGCACGCTTGCCGCACTCGACGAGGCGCGGTCGCGCATGCTGACGCTCGCGCGCAAGTCGGCGAGCGAGAAGGTCGCGGGGTTTCTCGTCGATATGGCGACCCGTGCCGCGGCGACCGGTTGCAGGGGAACGCCCAGCGGGCCGGTCACGTTCGACCTCCCGCTTTCGCGGGGGCAGATCGCCGACATATTGGGGCTGACGATCGAAACAGTCAGCCGGCAGATGACGCAGCTGAAGACCCGCGGTGTCATCGGCTTGCCCGGCGGACGAGCCATCACCATCGTCGACCGCGACGCTCTCGCGGCGCGCGCCGATCCGGCATAGCGACGCCGGGACCCACAGCAGGCTGTGCTCAGGGTGAAGCGCTACGTGCCAGGCTGTCGGTCAGCCGCGTCCTGGCGGCGCGCGTGAGGCGGGCATGTCCCAAGGTCAGGATCGCCAGTTCGGTGAAGTCGGTGGCATGCCGGCAGCCGTCGAAGAAGCATCGCAACATATAGCCGAGCATGTCGGGCGCGAACCGGTCGGCTTCGATCGAACGCGGATCGAGTGCGACGATGAGATCCTGTGCGTAGACGGCGTCGGTCGCGCGGTGTGCGGCGACATGATCGAGCAACACGCCGATCAGCGGCTGTGACGGGGTTCGCCGGAACAGCGTGTCGAGCGTCGGCTCGAGGCCATCGTCGTGCCGTTCGGTCACCAAGGCCAGTCGCGCACAAATCCAGTCCGCATCGCGTGCCGAGGGTCTGACGGGCAAGCAGTCTGCGCAATGTTCGAGGATGCTGCACAGGCTTCGCAGATCGGCATGCGCGGACAACAGGTCCGCAAGATCGTCGTCGCGGATGACATGCCAGTGACGACACGCTGGAACCGGGGACGACTCGCCGTCGCGCGATGCCCGATCGACGCGCTGCGCCTTGCCGTCCTGCTTCGTGCCGTGCCCGTCCGTCATGCCGGCTCCTCCGGTCATCGCTCTGCCCGTCATGGCGAACCGTGGCATTGATTGTCGTCAAAGCGGCAGAGCACGGGATTGAGGCCGCGGCCACGACCGTCGCGGAGCCAGAACGTCGGCTGATATTCGGTGACGTTTACCGATGCTTAGGCGCGCCGGCCTATTCTCGGGCGGATCGCCGCGTCGTTCCCAAGACGCGGGATCGACGCATTTTCGTAGCTGACCATAATGGTGGAAATGCCCGTCATTATGGGTCAATATATTTGCCAACGAGCTAGGTAATAATACAGTATTGGCATATATTTGTCGGATAGCATGGAGACTTCAATAGAAGACGATTCCGTTTCGACAATGAGCCAGCCGGGCCGTACTGTGGCCGGGTTGTGCATAGCGGCTGTCTTTGCCTGCGCGACGATCCCGTTGATCGGATGGATGCTGCGGATTCCCGTGCTGACGACGTTCGGTTTGGTCGAGCCAATGCCGCCGTTCGGCTGCATTGCCTTTGCCTGCATGGCGGCGGCGACCCTGATTTTGTCACGCGGACATTCCAGTCGCCGAGCCATGCCGCTGCTCGCCGTGCCGATCGCCATTGGTCTTGAGCGCCTGTTCGTCCAACTGGTCCTGCCGGCCGGGAGCCATGGAATCGATGGGTGGCTGTTTGCGGACGATGTCCGGACAGCCTTTGATCGCGCGATGACGGGGCCGGGCATTGTCGCCGATCTCATACTCGTCGCATTGCCCGTCGCGATCGGCGCAGCCGCGGCAAATACCCGCTCCTATGGACGGCTGGCGGCGGCACTCGCAGGCGGCAGTTTGGTGACTGCAAGCACAGCCTTATTGTTGATCCCGATGCTCCCGGCCCTGCATGCGACCGGGTGGCATCTGTCGTCGACGTCCCTGCCATCCGCGATCGGCGCGATGCTGCTGGCCCTGGCGGTACTTGCCTGGCGAAGTGATATTCTGGACGAGCCCGGTGCCTGGTCGCCCGAATGGCACATGTTGCGACTTGTTCTGCCGCTGCTGCTGGTCGTACCGGTGCTAGCGCCGCTCGTGGAAATGGCGAGCATCGAGCTTGCCGGGGTGTCTGCGGTCTGGGGCGAACTGCTGACCGTCACGCTGAATTTCGTGGTGGTCAGCGCGCTCGTCACCTGGACGGTGCGGAGCGCAGCGCGGCATCGCGCCGCGTTGTCCGAGCTGACCGAGGCATTGAACGCCGCACCGATGGCGCTGGTCGATACCGATGACCGGATCATCCACTGGTCGCGCGGGTGCGAGGAATTATACGGGTGGCGTGCGCACGAGGCGCTCGGCAGGCAGAAGCATGTACTGCTCGCGTCGTGCACCGCCGACGGCAGCTTGGCGACCGGCTGCCCGCATGCCGATGGCGAGCGTGAACTGATCGAGCGCCGACGCGACGGCAGCGCGGTGCACGTGATCGAGCAGGCGCGCAGGGTCGAGAAGCTGGCCCGTGCGCCGGCCCTCGTCCTGTCGATGACCGATATCAGCACCCGGCTCGAGATCGAGGCCGCGCTGCGCAAGAGCGAGGAGCGTCTCGCGCTCGCCAGCAGTGCGCACGAGATCGGGGTCTTCGAATGGGAAATCGCAACGGGGGCGCTGACCTGGACCGCAGGGTCCGAGCAGCGTCTGGGGCTGCCCGCGGGAAGCCTGCACGATTATCCGAGCTGGGCGGCGTTGATCGACCCGGACGACCTGGCGGAGGTCGAGCGCACGATCGCCGAAACCGTCGGCATGCGCGCACCGCGCATCAGTTTCACCTATCGATTGAGACTGCCCAACGGCACGCAGCGTTTCCTCGAAGGCTCTGCGCGCTGCTTCTATGATCAGGCAGGCGCGTTGGTCCGGACCACGGGGATCACGTTGGACATCACGCGGCATGAAGAGCGCGAGGCGGCGCTTCGGGTGCGCGAGGCACAGCTGCGGTCGATCCTCGAAACCGTGCCCGATGCGATGATCGTAATCGACGAGGCCGGCGCCATCCGCTCCTTCAGCGCCGCCGCCGAACTCATCTTCGGCTATAGCGCCGCCGAGGCGATCGGATTGAACGTGCAGACCCTGATCCCGGGCGAGCGCGAGGCGTGGCAGCAGGGGTATTTACGGCGTTATCCGGCCTCGGGCGATCGGCGTGGCGTTGGTCATGGCCGGCTCACCACCGCGCGGCGCGCGGACGGGAGCAGCTTCCCGGTAGAACTGCACGTCGGCGAAGCGCTGGTAGATGGCGAACGTGTGCTGACCGGGTTCGTCCGTGACATTTCGGAACGGATCGCGGCGGAAGAGCGGCTGAGCCTCGTCCGGCGGGAATTGATGCAGGTCATCCGGTTGAACGCGGTCGGCGAAATGGCTGCGGCGCTCGCGCATGAACTCAACCAGCCGCTCGCTGCGATCGCGAACTTCGTCACGACCGCTGAATTGCTCCTCGACAGCGGCGCCGGCATGGATGGCGACCGGCTCAAGGCCACGTTGATATCAGCGAACACGCAGGCCCTGCGGGCAGGAGACATCATCCACCGGCTTCGCGAGTTCATCGCCAAGCGCGAGTCCGAGATGCGGATCGAGCCCGTGGAGGCGACACTGCGTGAGGCCGTCACGTTGCTGACGTCCGGTGGACAGCATGCCGATATCGAGCTGAGCTTCGCGCTGTCCCCCGACGCCGACTTCATGCTCGCGGATCGGATCCAGGTGCAGCAGGTGGTCGTCAACCTGCTCCGCAACGCGTTCGAGGCGTTGGCGACATCGCCCGACGGCGCGCGCGGCGTCCGGATCGAGGCGCGGTTGAACAATGCGGCGCTCGTGGAGATCAGCATCTGCGACAATGGTCCCGGCTTGCCCGATGCGATCCTGTCGCGGATGTTCACGCCCTTCACGTCATCGAAGGGGGAGGGGGGCATGGGCATCGGCCTGTCGATCTGCCGCCGGATCGTCGAAGCGCATGGCGGGGAGCTTGTCGGCTTCAATGCCCCGGGCGGTGGCGCCTGCTTTCGCTTCACCGTGCCGCATGTCTGTTTGGAATAAGCCGTGAAAGGATGTCTGGATGCGTACCGTCTATGTCGTCGACGATGACGACGCCGTCCGTGCATCGGTGCAGGGGCTGCTGTCGACCCGGCCGAACCTGCTGATCCGCGGCTTTCGCTCCGGGGATGCGTTTCTGGACGAGCTCAGCAGCCTCGACCCGGGTATCGTGCTGCTCGACCATCATATGCCCGGAACCACCGGGCTCGAGGTGTTGCGAAAGCTTGTGCCGTTCGCACCGCATTTTGCGCCGATCATCCTGACCGGGCAGGGCGACGTGCAGCTCGCCGTCGAGGCGATGAAGGCGGGCGCACTCGAGTTTCTCGAAAAGCCGTGCGATCCGCACATCCTGCTGCGCACGGTCGACGAAGGTTTTGCGCGGCTCGAAACCGAAACCGCGGCGGCGGACCGGACCCAGGCGGCGCGTCAGCGGATCGCGCGGCTCTCGATGCGCGAGACCGACGTGCTGATGGGACTGATCGACGGCCAGCCGAACAAGGTGATTGCGCATGCACTGAGCCTGAGCCCGCGGACCGTCGAGATCTACCGTGCCAATCTGATGGACAAGCTCGGCGTACGCAGCCTGTCCGAGGCGCTTCGGATCGCCTTTGCCGCCGGCCTCGTGACGGTCGACTGATGATCGTTCGGTCCAAGGGGGTGTCGTTTGTGGCGTGTGCCGGTTAGGAAGGACCTGACGCCAAGCGGGAGTATCTTTTGGAAGCTGTATCGATCGTTCTGTTCCTGCTGCTCGCGGTCGTCCTGAGCGGGTCCATTTCGCGAATGCTCCCCGTGCCGGTGCCGACGCCTCTGGTGCAGATCATGCTCGGTGCGGTCATCGGTTTGTCGACGTCGTACCGGGTCGCGCTCGATCCCGAACTCTTCCTGCTGCTGTTCCTGCCGCCCCTGCTGTTCCTCGATGGCTGGCGGATCCCCAAAGACGAGCTGCTCAAGGACATTTCGACCGTGGTCGAACTGGCGCTGGGGCTGGTGCTGATCACGGTCATCGGCATGGGGCTGTTCATCCACTGGATGATCCCGGTGATGCCGCTTGCCGTCGCGTTCGCGCTGGCCGCGGTCGTCTCGCCAACCGACCCGATCGCGGTCTCGGCGATCGCCGCGCGCGTCCCGATCCCGAAGCGGATGATGCATATTCTCGAAGGGGAATCGCTGCTGAACGACGCGTCGGGCCTCGTCTGTCTGCGCTTCGCGATCGCCGCGGCGCTGACCGGATCCTTCTCGCCGTCCTCCGCCGCGATCAACTTCGTCTGGGTTGCCGGCGCAGGCATCGTGGTGGGCGTCGGCGTGACGCTCGCCGTCACGCGCGCCAAAGCATGGGTATCGCGGCGGTTCGGCGAGGAATCGGGGTCGCAGATCCTTGTCAGTCTGCTGATTCCGTTCGGTTCGTATCTGCTCGCCGAACATCTTCACGCGTCGGGGATCCTCGCGGCCGTCGCGGCGGGCGTGACGATGACCTATGCCGAGATATCGCGTCAGGCGCTGCCCAATACGCGGATGCGGCGCAACTCGGTGTGGGACACGATCCAGTTCGCGCTCAACGGCATCATCTTCGTGCTGCTCGGCGAACAGCTGCCGGCGATCCTTGCGGGTGCCAGGACGACGGTCAAGATGACGGGGCATGACAGCACCGGCTGGCTTGCCGCTTATGTCCTCGCGATCGTCGCCGGACTCGCCGCCCTGCGGTTCGTCTGGGTCTGGGTGTCGTTGCGGCTGACGCTGCTGCGCCGACGCTATCGCGACGGGGTGACGGTCCACAGCCCGGACTGGCGGCTGGTGGCGGCGATGTCGCTGGCGGGGGTCCGCGGGGCGATCACCCTTGCAGGTGTCCTGACGATTCCGCTCGTGCTCGACGACGGCACCGCGTTTCCTGCGCGCGACCTTGCCATATTCCTCGCCGCAGGGGTGATCATCGTGTCGCTGGTGCTGGCGAGCGTCGGCTTGCCGATCCTCCTCAACGGCCTGACGATGCCGCCCGAGCCGTCGCTGCTGGCGGAAGAGGATGCGGCGAGGGTTGCGGCGGCGGAAGCGGCGATCCGCGCGGTCGAGCGGTCGCAGCATGAGCTGGCCGAACGGATGGGCGATGGCGATTTCTATGCGGCGGCGGGTGGCCGGGTGATGGACATCTATCGCGACCGGATCGACAGCCGCAGCGGTTCTGCCAAGGCGTCCGCGGCCGCGCGGGTGCAGGACCGGATCGAGCGGGACTTCAAGCTCGTCGCGCTCCAGGCGGAACGCAGCACGATCGTCGACCTCGCGCGCGATCGCCGGATCGGCAGTGCGACGATCCGCAAGCTGGTCCGTGAGCTCGACCTCGTCGAGGCCCGGTATCGCAGCTGACGGTTTGCGAGCGCCTTAGACGGGGGCTCCCGGCTTGGTCAGCGTGGAAAGCCATGCGACCACGTCATCGGGTCGTGTCACGGGGATCATGTGGCCGCCCGCGACCAGCGTGAGCGCTGCGCCGGGATAGGCGTCGGCGAGACCCTGGCCGTGCGCCAACGGATCGAGCACCGCGTCGTCGCGTCCGAACAGGATCGCGGTCGGAACGGACAGTGAGGGATAGCGCGCGACCATGGCCGGCAGATCGGCATTTGCCGCGGCGAGATCTGCCGCCGCTCCGGCAAAGGCCGATGGACGACCGATCAGCGCGCCGCCGCCGCGCGTGGCGAAATCGTCGGGTACCGGATCGGGTGCGAAGACGATGCGCGCGCCGCTGGGTCGTGCGAGCAAGGCAGCGGGCGTGGCGACCGTCCATGCCAGCGCGCTGCGCATCGCGCGCGTAGCGATGGCGCGCGTTGCGACGATCTGCGGCACGGTGGCGAGTGGCTGAGTCAGGGGTGCGATCAGCGCGAGCCCGCCGACCTGCTGCGGATGATCGAGCGCCAGCGCGAGCGCGATCGCGCCGCCCAGCGAGTGGCCGACGACGAGCGGTCGGTCGAGCCCCATCGCGGTGATGAACGCCGCGATGTGCACGGCTTGTGCACGGATATTGGCCTGCGCGATTGGCGCCGAATAGCCCGAGCCGGGGCGGTCGATCAGGATCACCCGGTGATCCGCACTCAGTCGGTCGAGCAACGCATAGCCGAAGTTGCGTATCTGCCCGCCAAGCCCGTGAATCATCACGATCGCCGGGCCCGTACCGCGTTCGAGATAATGCACGCGTCGCCCGTCGATATCGATGAACCTGCCGTCGGCCGGTACCCGGCGTTCCACGCGGTTCGCCGCGAGCCTGGCGAACAGCGCAAGACCGGCCACCACACTGAGCGCGAGACCGGCTGCACGCGCGGCCGGATGGCGAAGCGGCGTGGGGGCCGCATGGTCGCTCTCATTCATATGCGTCATCCGCCGACACATAGATTGCGCCGACATGTCACGCCAAGCCTCCGCGAGGCCGGTATGCAACCCGCTTGCGAAGCGGCAGGCGCAGACGGCATGACACGGGTATTGTAACCGGGCCGGGCGGGTACGCCGGATGGGAGATGGTGATGACCGACATGATGGCGATCCTGGCGGCGCAGCGCGCGGCATCGATGGCGGCGATGCCCGAGCTGCTGTCGGTCCGCAAGGACCGGCTGAAAAGGGCTGCGGCGATGATCCGCGAGTCCGCCACGCGGTTCTGCGACGCGCTGTCGGAGGATTTCGGGCACCGGAGCCGCGAGCAATCGATGATCACCGACATCGCCGGATCGATCGCGCCGATCACGCATGCGATCAAGCATCTCGACCGTTGGGCCAAGCCGGAGCGGCGTGCGGTGCAGTTCCCGCTAGGGCTGCTCGGCGCGAAGGCCTGGGTCGAATATCAGCCCAAGGGCGTGGTCGGGGTGATCGCGCCGTGGAACTTCCCGGTCAACCTCGTCATGGCGCCGCTTGCGGGCATCTTCGCGGCCGGCAACCGGGCGATCGTCAAGACCAGCGAATATACCCCGGTCACGGGTGCGCTGTTCGAGGAGCTCGTCGGGCGGTATTTCGCGGCGGACGAGCTCGCCTTTGTCGGGGGCGGGCCGGAGGTCGGCAAGGCGTTTGCCAGCCTGCCTTTCGACCATCTGCTCTTCACCGGCGCGACAGGGATCGGGCGCCATATCCTCCACGCGGCCGCCGACAATCTTGTCCCCGTGACGCTGGAGCTGGGGGGCAAGTCGCCGGTGGTGATCGGTGCGGGGACGGATATCGCGCGCGCGACCGAGCGGGTGGCGCTCGGCAAGATGCTGAATGCCGGCCAGATCTGTCTTGCGCCCGATTACATGCTGGTCCGCGACGCCGACGAGCCTGCCGTAGTGGCCGGACTGACCGCGGCGGCGAGCGCGATGTATCCGACATTGCTCGACAACCCGGACTATACGTCGCTGGTCAGCGACCGTCACATGGCGCGGTTGAACGACTGGCTCGACGATGCCCGAACCAAGGGCGCGCGGGTCGAGATCGTCAATCCGGCGGGCGAGGACCTCAGCGGTGCGAACACGCGCAAGATGCCGCTCCACATCGTCCGCGACGCGACCGATGACATGATCGTGATGCAGGAGGAGATCTTCGGCCCGGTCCTGCCGATCCGTCGTTATGACGATATCGACGACGCGATCGGCCAGATCAACCGGCGCGACCGGCCGCTTGCCCTTTATCACTTCGGCAGCGATGCGGGCGAGCGTCGCCGGTTGCTCGATCGAACCGTGTCGGGCGGCGTCAGCCTCGACGACGTGATCCTCCATGTCTCGATGGAGGATCTGCCGTTCGGCGGCATCGGCCCGTCGGGCATGGGCGCCTATCACGGCGCAGACGGGTTCCGTACGTTCAGCCATGCCCGCGCGGTCTTCCGGCAGGCGCGGTTCGACGTCGCCAAACTGGCTGGCCTGAAGCCCCCCTATGGTGCAACCGCGCGCAAGGCCGCCGCGCGGCTGATCGGATGAACCGCGCGTCCAACCGGTCCGCCGCGGCCAGCGGCGGTCAGAAGTCCTTGCGCAGCAGCAGCCCGGCGTAGCGCTGGTCGTCACGCGGGACGAACCGGACCGTCCCTGCGAACGTCCCTGCGGTGAGGAACGACGAATAGGAGGTGTTCGTCAGGTTCTTCACATAGGCGCGCAACTGCCAGCCCGACTGGTCGCTGAGCAGGGCGACACTCGCATTCCAGATCGCATAGGCGGGCTGCACGGTGCTCGGTGTCTGCGCCAGCGCATATTGCACCTTGCTGCTGAACGTCACGTCGCTCTGCAGTTCGAGCGCTAGCGTGTCGCTGAGCGCGAAGCGGTAGGCCGCATTCTCATAGAGCTTGATCTTCGGCGCATAGGGGAGTGGCTGGCCGTCGATGTTACAGCTCGTCGGCGCACCCGGCGGGCAGAGGAAATTGCGCACCGTGGCGTCGGTATAGGCGGCCGAGATGTCGAGCGTCAGCCCCTTGGTCGGGCGCAGCGTCACGTCCGCTTCCGCACCGCGCGACCGCACCGAGCCGGCATTGATCAGGCGGCTGACCTGCGCGCCGGCGACGACGTCGTTGAAGCTGGCCTGATACCCGTCGAAGTTCGTCGTGAATGCGGCAAGGCTGTAGCTCAGTGCACGGTCCGCGGTGCTGCCCTTCAACCCGACTTCATAGGAGTTCGACGTCTCCGGGCTTAGCGGAACCTCGTCGAGCGGCGTCGTGGCGTTAAGCGACCGCATGTTGAAATACACGTTATACGCCGGCCCCTTATAGCCGCGCGAATAGGTGAAATAGGTCTGCGCATGATCGCCGAGATCATATTGGAGACCGAGCCGGTAGCTGTCGCCACGCCGATCGAGCCCGTCGCTGGCATTGTGATAGGCGCGCACGCCGGGGCGATCGAGCGCCGCTGCACCGGTATTGAGCGGATCCGCGCTCGACGTGCGGACATGGTAGAAATCGAGGCTGTCCCAGGTCGAACGATAGCCCGCGATACCACGGAAGCGCGGGGTGAAATTGACGTTGGCCTCGCCGAACAACGCGAAATTGTCGTTGGTGATGCCGTAGTTCGCGGCACCCGTCGTCGTGTTGCGCGCACCACCAGCGGCGAGCGACGTCAGCGTCCGCTGATAGGTCTCGTCGGTGGTGGCGTGGAGATAATAGGCGCCGAGCACGTAATCGATCAGCCCGCCCTTCGGTGATGTGAGGCGCAGCTCCTCCGAGAACTGCTTGGTGTTCACCCGCCCCGTATCCTGGCCGGACGGGAAGGCGGTCGATAGCGCGGCGACGCTGTCATAATCCTGACGCTGCGTGTTCAGCCATTGCCGCCAGCCGGTGATCGAGGTGAGGTGATAGTCGCCGAGCGTGAGGTCGCCCGTGAACGAGCCGCCGTAATTCTCGTCGCGCACGTCGGTGATCGTATCGTTGTTCGTCCGGCGGTTGCTGGCGTTCGCACCGATGCCACTTGCCGTGAGCGCGGCGGCCAGGTCGGGCGAATTGGTGACGGTGCCGGTGGGGTAGGCGGTTCGGCTGGTGCTGGCATAGACGCTGGTCGGGGTGGTATCGTGCGAATTGAGATAGTCACCAATGATTGTGAACTTCAGCGCGTCCGACGGCGTGATCACCAGCTTGCCGCGCGCACCGTAGCGCCGATAGCCGTTGACGTCGTCGTTGCGGGTAACATTGCGGACATTGCCCTTGAAGTCGTCGTAAAGGCCGCCGATCAGCGCCTGGACCTTGCCGGGCACGATCGCGCCCGAGATGCCGGCCTTGATCCGGTATTCCTCGTCTGACGTGACGCCGGCTTCGCCGAACATCCGGAATTCGTCGGTCGGATTGCGGGTGACGATGTTGACGACGCCCGCGGACGCGTTCTTGCCGAACAGCGTGCCCTGTGGGCCACGCAGCACCTCGATCCGCTCGACCTCGCCCAGGTCGAGCGTCGACTGGCCGGGGCGGGTGAGGACGACGCCGTCGAGCACGGTCGACACCGACGGCTCGACGCCCGGCGAAGTGGTGATCGTGCCGACGCCGCGAATGAAGATCGTCCGGTCCTTGTTCGACGCACCGCTGCGAAAGCCGACCGCGGGGATCGTCGCGGCGATGTTCTCGACGGTGTTCAACTGGCGTTCGGCGAGCGACTGTCCGCTGACGGCGGTGATCGCGATCGGTACGGACTGCAGGCTTTCGTTGCGAAAGCGCGCGGTGACGACGACGTCTTCGCCGGTGTCGGCGGCAGGCGTCGCCGCCTTGGGCGTCGCGGCTGTCGGCGCCGCGGCCGTGTCCTGAGCGAATGCCGGCGTGGCCAGGGTCGCAAGCGCGGTGCCGGCCAGCAGCGCCACATGGCGTGGATCGATCATGATATCCCTCCCGAAGATGATGTCGTCTTTTAAATCCCATTCAGCCGATGGGTATATAGATCTGGATGCAGGGGCATCGTATCAGCTTTAGTGCCCCTCGACCGGGCGCAACCGCGGCAGCAGCAGCTGGATCCAGCTTACCGCGAGCAGATAGGAGACGCTGGCGAACAGGAACAACGGCAGATAGCCGAGCCCGGCGGTCAGGACGAGGCCGGCGATTTTCGCGATCACCATACCACCGACATTACCGCTGAACGAGCCGAACGCGGTGACCCGGCCCAGCTTGTCCTGCGGGACGACGTCGGCGATCAGCGCGAACAGGTTGGTCGAGAACGCCTGGTGCGCGGCGAGCGTCAGCGCCATCAGCGCGATCGTAACGGGATAGCTGCCGGCGTAAAGCACGAGCGGAACGGGCAGGACGCAGAGCGCGGCAACCAGCAATATGCCCTTGCGGACGGCGTTGACGCTATAGCCGAGGCTCAGCAACCGGGTCGCCACGCCGCCGCCGAGCAGCGAGCCGACCGCCGCGCCACCATAGGCAATCGCGAGCGGGACGCCGAGCGCGACCCCGCTCAGCCCATATTGACGGTGGAAGAAGTCGGGCAACCAGAAGAGCATCAGCCACCAGGTCGCGTCGGACAGGATCTTGGCGACCGCGATTGCCCAGGTCTGGCGGTTGCGCAGGATCGGGCCATAGTCGCCGACCGGTGCCGCGGCATCGACGGCGCCCATGGGCTGCGAGGTGAAGCGCAGGCGACGGGTCGCGATCAGCCAGACCGCCGCCCAGGCGAGCCCGAGCGCACCTGCGACGACGAACGTCCCCCGCCAGCCGACGAGCAGAGCGCCCCCCGGAATGGCCAGCGGCGCCAGGATCGCACCGATGCTGTTGGCAGCATTGGTCGCGCCAAACCCGCTCGACCGCCAGTTCTTGGGCAGCACCGACGCGATCGTCTTGATTCCGGTCGGCGTGCCCATCGCCTCGGTCGCGCCCAGGCTGACGCGGATCATCACGAACTCGGTCATCGATCGCGCCCAGCCATGCGCCATTGCGGCGATGCTCCACGCGGCGACACCGATCGGGTTCGCCCATTTCACCCCGAGCTTGTCGACGATCCAGCCGGTGAACAGGAACGCGAACGCCGCGCCGCCCTGGAACCAAGCGGCGAGCGTCCCGTAATCATCGTCACTCCAGCCGAGATCGGCGGCGATCGTCGGCTTGAGCACGGCGATGATCTGGCGGTCGACGAGGTTGAGGATGCCGGCGGTGACGACGAGCGCGAACAGCAATGTGCGGCCACGGGCGCTGAGTTGCGCGACGGTCTTGATGGGCAAAGTCATAGCGGGCCAGCATGGACGAGAGGACGATGGATGCGAGCCAGTTTCTCTTGTCCGCGTCGGTTATTTGATTTCAGTCGGTCGCAGCGGCCAGGCCTGCGTCCTAGACGACCAAGGGACCATGCTCGATCCGCGGCAGCACGTGACGGGCGAACAGGTCGGCTTCGGCGGCATGCGGATAGCCCGACAGGATGAACGCATCGATCCCTTCGGCCCGGTAGGCGTTGAGCTTGGCGAGCACCTGGTCCGGATCGCCGACGATCGCGGCACCGCATCCCGACCGCGCCCGGCCGATCCCGGTCCACAGATTGGCCTCGGCATAGCCGTCGTCGGATCCCTCGCGCAGTTCGGCCTGACGACGGACGCCGGCGGACTGCGAATCGAGCGAACGCGCGCGGATCGCCTGGCCTTCGGCATCGTCGAGCTTGGACAGCAGACGATCGGCCGCGGCGCGGGCTTCCGCCTCGGTCTCGCGGACGACGACATGGACACGGTAGCCGAAGCGCAGCGTGCGGCCGTGACGTGCGGCGCGGGCGCGCAGGTCGGCGATGATCGCACGGACGCCGTCCATCGTATCGGGCCACATCAGATAGACGTCGGCATTGGTCGCCGCGGCCTCCCGTGCGGCCTCGGACAAGCCACCGAAATAAAGCGCGGGACAGCGCCCCGACACGGTGGTCGTCCGCGGAGGATCGAGCTTCAGCTTCCAGAAGTCGCCGTCATGGTCGAGCGGCTTGCCGTCGAGCAGCGTGCGCAGGATGTGCATCGCCTCGACCGTGCGGGCGTAGCGTGGCGCGCTTGCGAGCGTTTCGCCGGGCAGGTCGCTGGAGATGATGTTGATCGCCAGCCGACCGCCGAGCATCTGGTCGATCGTCGCAATCTGCCGGGCGAGCTGCGGCGGCCAGCTTTCGCCGATCCGTACCGCCATCAGCAACCGCAATCTCTTGAGCATCGGCGCGATCCCCGCGGCGAACGCGGTCGTGTCGATGCCGAGCGTATAGCCCGAGGGCAGCAGGATATTGTCGTATCCCGCCGTCTCGGCCTGCATCACGATGTCGCGACAATGCTCCCAGCTCGATTTCAGCGCGGGGTCGGGGACGCCGAGAAATTCGTAATCATCATCGCACAGCGCGGAAAACCAGCTGATCTCGCAGGGCGGAAGGCTTGCCGACGGATCGGTCATGGCAGCGAGACACCCATGCCGGCCTGCAGCACCGCATACCATTCGCTGCGGGTCCATTCGACCTTGTACGCATCGGCCGAGGCTGCGATCCGCGCCGGGGTCTGCGAGCCGACGATCGGGATGATCCGCGCCGGATGCGCCATGATCCAGGCGAGGGTCGCGGTCGCGGCGTCGACGCTGTAGCGGGCGCCATGCTCGGCGAGCAGCGTTGCCGCCGGATGATCGCCCTGCGCCAGCCGGCCCCCGCCAAGCGGCGACCACGCCATCACGGCGACGTCGTGCTCCATCGCCTGATCGAGCGTGCCATCGAACAGGGGCGCGGTCTGGAGCGGCGAAAACTCGGGCTGGGTGCTGACGATCGGCTGGCCGAGAAACGCCTGCAACGCGGCAAATTCGTGGACGCTATAGTTCGAGACGCCGATGCTGCGCACCTTGCCCGCGTCGACCATGCGCGTCAGCGCCGCGGCGACCTCCTGCGGATGGGTCATGAAATCGCGGCGGTGAATCTGGTACAGGTCGACTTGGTCGATCGCCATCCGCGTCAGCGACGCATCGAGGGCGTCGGCCAGATACTGTGCACTGGAATTATACGGGATGCCGGGACGGATGCCCGCCTTGGTCGCGATCACCATGTTTGCGCGCAGGCTGCGGTCCTCGGCCAGCGCGCGACCGAACAGCGCCTCTGCCGAGCCGAAACCCGCCGGGACGTCGCAGCCATAGATGTCGGCGGTGTCGAAGAAGTTGATCCCCGCACCCAGCGCCGCGTCGATCATCGCGCGGACAGGCGCGGTTTCTCCGGCCAGCCGCCACATGCCCCAGGCTATCGGCGAAACAAGGATTTCGCTCTTGCCGAGCGGGCGAAGGTCGTTGGAAAGGCGGATCGTCGTCATGCCGACGGCTCATGGCATAGGGATAGACAGCTTGGTAGCCACGATCAGATACGGTGTCGTCGGAACGGGCATGATGGGCGTCGAACACATCCGCAACCTGGCGATCCTGCCCGGTGCAGAGATCGTCGCGATCGCGGATCCGGTCGCGACGTCGATTGACTGGGCGACCGAGGCGCTCGGCGACCGGGCCGATGGCGTCGCGCGGTTCGACTCGGTCGAGGCGTTTGCAAAGCGGGCCGATGTCGATGCGATCGTCATCGCGTCGCCGAACAATACGCACCGCGACGTGCTCGATCAGCTGTTCGCGATGGACGCCGCGATCCTGTGCGAGAAACCGCTGGCGACGACGATCGACGATGCGCGGTGGATCGTCGAGCGTGCCGCCGCACACGCCAAGCCGTTCTGGACCGGGATGGAGTATCGCTTCATGCCGCCTGCTGCCGCCTTTATCGAGCAGGTCCAGGCGGGCCGGGTCGGCCGGTTGCAGATGCTGTCGATCCGCGAGCACCGCTTTCCCTTCCTGCCCAAGGTCGGCGACTGGAACCGGTTTGCCCGGAACACCGGCGGCACGATGGTGGAGAAATGCTGTCACTTCTTCGATCTGATGCGGCTGATCGTCGGGTCGGAAGCGGTGCGCGTCCATTGCTCGGGCGCGATGGACGTGAACCATCTCGACGAACTTTATGACGGCGAGCGCCCGGACATCATCGACAACAGCTATACGACGGTCGATTTCGCGAACGGCGTGCGGGCGATGCTCGATCTCAGCATGTTCGCCGATGGTGCGGAGAATCAGGAGGAGATGTCGGCGACGGGCGATGCGGCGCGGCTCGACGTGCTGATTCCTGCAGGCGAACTCGTCTATTCGCCACGGGTCGGATTTCTCAACCCCAAGGCGGTCGAGCGCAGTCATGTCTCGGTCGATCCGGCGGCCCGGGCCGCGGGCTCGCACGAAGGCGCAACCTATTATCAGCACGCCGCTTTTGCCGCCGCCGTGCGCGGCGAGGGACCGGTACAGGTCACCGCGGAAGACGGCCTGCGCGCGGTCGCGATCGGCACCGCCGCGGAGATCAGCGCGCGCGAGCACCGGGTCGTGACGATGGCGGAACTGGGCGTCTGACCCTTTGGCGGGGTTGCGCGCCATCCGCCGGGCGCGCACAGGCTGTGGCGAAATCACGCCCAGGAGGTCGATATGCCCGTGAAGGTCATTGCGTTCGTTTCCGTCAAGCCCGGCCATGAGGAGGCGTTCATCGACGCCGCCCGCATCTGCGCCGCGGCGTCGCGGAATGAACCGGGGGTGCTCCACTACGATCTGTGGCGCGAGGCCGATGGCGACCGGCGCTTCGTGTTCAACGAGCTGTATGTCGACGATGCCGCGGTTCAGGCGCACATGGCGTCCGACCATTTCAAGGCGCTGGGCGTGGCCTCGCGCGATCTCGCCGCCGCGCGACCGACGATCATCGCGACGCATCCGGTCGACGTTGCAGGCTGAGGCGACACCGCGGCCGCGACGCGCGCATCCGTGAGGGGCTAACGCGCGCCGCCTGCGGCCGAGCATCCGCCATGGTCGTGACGTTTTCTCTTACGGTATAGGCGACGGATGGACACGCAGGGTCTGGAGGCCGTTTTCCTCGCCAATCGCGATACGCTGCTCCGCTTTCTGTCGGCGCATGGCGCGGGGGATGCAGCGGAAGACCTTTTGCACGAGCTCTGGATCCGTGTGCGGACGCCGCGCGGCGGACCGATCGCCGCGCCGCTGGCCTACCTGTACCGCGCGGCGCACAATCTCATGCTCGACCGTCATCGCGCGGTCCGGCAGGCCGCCCGACGCGACAATGACTGGAGCGACGCGGTCGGCGCCACGGTCGCGGGCCAGTCCGATGCGCCGTCGGGTGAGCGCGTGCTGATCGCGCGCGAAGAGGCGCGGATGGCAGCGCGCGCGCTGGAGGCGATCGGCGAACGCGCCGCGGCGGTGTTTCGCCGCCACCGGATCGACGGGATCGCCCAACGTGCGATCGCGGACGAGATGGGCGTGAGCCTCAGCACCGTCGAAAGCGACCTGCGGCAGGCCTATCGTGCGATGATCGCGTTGAAAGGGCGGCTCGATGAGGTTTGAGGCGAACGTCTCCGTCAAGCCAGTCAGGAGGCCATGATGGCGCAGGACGACACCGCATTGGACGCACAGGCGCTCGACTGGATCGTGCGGACGGGCGATCCCGCATTCGACGACTGGCCCGGCTTCATGGCGTGGATGGAGGCGGACCCGACGCATGCCACGCGCTATCACGCGCTGAGCGCCGCGATCGATGATGGCGTCGCATCGTTGCGCGCGCCGCAGGCGGGGGCGGTGGCGCAGCCGATCGCCAAGCCGGCACGACGCGCGCCGCAGCGGATAGGACGGTGGGCCGGCGGGGCGATCGCCGCATCGCTGGCGGTCGTCGCCGGCCTTTCGGTCTATGAGCGCCGCCCCCAACCCTATGCCGTCGAGGCGGCGCCGGGGGCCGCGCGGACGATCCTCCTCGCTGAGGGAAGCCGGATCATGCTCGCCGGCGGGTCCCTCGTGACGATCGATCGACGTGATGCGCGCATCGCGACGCTTGATCGTGGCGAGGCGATGTTCGTCGTCGCGCATGATGCGGCGGATCCGTTCGAGGTCCGGGTCGGCGAGACGCGCCTGGTCGATGTCGGCACGGCCTTCGACGTCAAGCGGACCAGCGACGGCATGCGCGTTGCCGTGTCCGAAGGTGCGGTCGACTATGATCCGGGTCCGAACGCGATCCGGATGACGGCGGGGCAGGGTGTGGTGGCCACGCGCGGCGGTGTGATGCGGATCACGGTCGATGCCACGGCGGTCGGATCGTGGCGCGAGGGGCGGCTGGCGTTCGAAAATGCGCCAATGACCGAAGTCGCCGAGGATCTGTCGCGAACGCTGGGCATCACGATCGCGGTGGCACCGGAGATCGCCGATCGCCCGGTCCGTGCGACGATCGCCACGGCAGGGCTCGCGCGTGATCCCACGCCGCTCGCCGCACTGCTCGACGTGACGATGCGGCGGTCCGCCCTGGGTTGGACGATGTCGGCACGGTGATCCGGCGGGGCGGGGTCTTTGTCGTTATGGTGGCGATCGCCGGGCTGACCGCTGCGTCCGCGGCGGCGGGGCCGGTATCGCTCGACCTGCGCGCGGGCCGCCTGGGCGACACCGTCCTGGCACTGGGGCGGCAGGCCGGGGTCAGCATCGCCGTCGACGACCCGGCGTTATGGGCGCGGCCCGTTCCTGCGATCCGGGGACGCTTCACCATCCGTCAGGCGCTCGCGAAGTTGGCACGGTCGACGGGGGCGACGATACGGCCCGCGGGGGCAGGCGGGTGGCGGCTGGTCGCACGTGCCGCACCGTTGCGTGCGCCGCCGCGTCGTCCGCCGCCGGGCACCGCCAACGCCGCAGTCCCGACCATAGCAGGGACCGATATCATCGTCGCCGCGAGCAAGCGGGACACCCGGCTGCGCGATTTTGCCGGGCAGGTCGCGCACCTCGACGGAATCGACCTCGCGCTTGGCGGCGCGGGGGGCAGCGACGCGGTGCTGGCGCGGCTGGCGAGCGTATCGTCGACGCATCTCGGTGCGGGGCGCAACAAGCTGTTCATTCGCGGCATTGCTGATTCGAGCTTCACCGGGCCGACGCAGACGACTGTCGGCCAGTATCTCGGCGACATCCGGCTCAGCTACAACGCGCCCGATCCCGACCTGCGTCTCTACGACATCGCCTCGGTCGAGGTGCTCGAGGGGCCACAGGGAACCCTGTACGGCGCAGGGTCGCTCGGCGGCATCATCCGCACCGTTCCCAATGCACCGGTGATCGATGACACGACGGCCGCCATCGCGACGGGCGTGTCCGCGACGACGCATGGGGACCCGGGCGGCGACATCGGCGCGACGCTCAACCTGCCGGTGTTGGAGGGCCGGATGGCGCTGCGTATCGTTGGCTATGCGGTGACGGAGGGCGGGTATATCGACAACCCGACGCTCGGGCAGAGCGACGTGAACCGCACCCGCATCGCCGGCGGGCGGGGTACGCTGCGTGTCGATCTGGGGCGTGACTGGACGCTCGATCTGGGCGGCGTGTACCAGCGGACCCGCGGCGACGACAGCCAATATACCGATCGCGACGCGCCGCCCCGGACGCGGAACAGCGCCGTCGTACAGGGCTTCGGCGCAGACTACCGAATGGGCGATCTGGTCGTGTCGGGCACGCTTGGCGGCCTGATGCTGCGATCGTCGACGGCGATCGTCGGGCAGACGCTGACGGAACGCTATGACGCCACCATGGTGGACGGCGATCCGCGGCTGTTCGTGCAGCGCAACGCGACCGCGATGGTGACCAACGAGACCCGGCTGTGGCGGCCGATGCGCGCCGGCTTCGGCTGGGTGGTGGGGGGCAGCTTCACGCACAACCGGACGCGGCTGTCGCGCGCGCTCGGCGCAGTCGAGGCACCGGTGCCGGTGACGGGCGTCACCAACCGGATCGACGAAGCGACGCTGTATGGCGAGGGCAGCGTCGCGCTGTTCCCTGGATTGATCGCGACCGGCGGCGCGCGCGTGACGCGGGCCGCGCTGTCGGGAACGGGCCAGGATCTGGCGGAGGCCCTCGCGCCGGTCGCGCTGGCAAGGGCGCAGGTCACCGCCAGTCGTCGTGAAACCAGCCTGTTGCCGTCCGGATCGCTGATCGCAACCGTGCTGCCGCGGCTCTCGCTCTATGCCCGGTACCAGCAGGGGTTCCGCCCAGGCGGGCTCGCGATCGAGAGCGACTTCGTGCGGCGGTTCCGCAACGACAGGGTCCGCACGATCGAAAGCGGCATACGGTTCGGGCAGAGCGGGATCGACGCGGTATCCGTGTCGGCCGGGCTGTCGCATACGCTGTGGGACGATATCCAGGCGGACTTCATCGACGGGTCGGGGTTGCCGAGTACCGCCAATATCGGCAACGGCCGGATCTGGTCGGCAAGCGCGGCCGCCGCCTGGCGACCGGTCGCCGGGCTCACGATCGACGCCGGGCTGACCTATAACGACAGCCGGGTGACCGAACCTAGCCAGGCCTATGCCCTGGCGTTCGCGCGGATGAGCCAGGTTCCCAATATCGCGCGGTTCGCAGGGCGGCTGGGGCTTGACTATAGCCGGCCGCTCCGCGGTGACCTCGATCTGCGGGTTTATGGCTGGGCGCGTTATGTCGGTCGCTCCCGGCTCGGTATCGGCCCGGTGCTCGGGGAGGAGCAGGGTGATTATCTCGATACCGCGCTGACGATGCGCATCGGCCGGCCGACACTGGGCCTCGCGCTCGGCGTGACCAATCTGACGGATGGCACCGGCAATCGCTTCGCGCTGGGCACGCCGTTCCAGATCGGCAGCGGCCAGATCACGCCGTTGCGTCCCCGCACGTTGCGCCTCGGGATAGACGCGGCATTCTGAAAAGCTGCGCAGCCCGGCAAGGCTGCGCGGCAATGGTTCCGTCCTGTGTTCGAAACATATTCGAAAAGGGACCTGGTTCATGCGTCGTATCCTGCTTGCCTCTACCTGCCTGATGGCGGTCGTTCCGGCCCATGCGCAGACCACGATCGAGACCAAGCGCACCGATACGGTGCGGACCTCGACCGTGAAGGCCGGGGCGCCGGATGCGATCCGGATCACGACGGCGGGATCGGTGACCCCTGCCGGCGGCACGGCGGTGACGATCGACAGCGTGCATGCCGTCACCAACGAAGGCACCGTCCAGATCACCAATGCGGACAATGCCACGGGCATTCTCGCGGTAGCGGGGACCGGCGGCGGTATCACGAACAGCGGCAAGATCATCGTCGACGAGACCTATGAAGCGACCGATGTCGACAAGGATGGCGATCTCGACGGCCCCTTCGCGGCGGGCAGCGGCCGTACCGGCATCCGCACCGGGGGCGCCTATAGCGGTGCCATCACCAATACGGGCGCGATCACGGTCGAGGGGAACGAGTCCGCAGGGATCTGGCTCGGCGGCCCGCTGTCCGGGGCGTTCAAGACCGAGGGCACGATTGCGGTGACGGGGACGAACGTCGTCGGCGTGCGGACGGGCGACATCACCGGCAACGTCCGGCTCGCCGGAACGGTCGCGGCGATCGGGCAGGGGGCCGTGGCGGTCCGTTTAGACGGCGCGATCACCGGCGCGCTGGTGGTGCAGGGGGCGCTCGGCGCGACGGGCTACCGCACCACGACCGCACCGGCGGATCCGTCGAAGCTCGATGCCGACGACCTGTTGCAGGGCGGATCGGCACTGGTCGTCGCGGGCAACGTGTCGGGCGGGATCATCTTCGCAGTGCCGCCAAAGGATGCCAGCACGACCGACAATGACGAAGACAAGGACGGGATCGACGACAGCAAGGAAGGATCGGCGTCGGTGACCGCCTATGGTGCGGCGCCCGCGGTCCAGATCGGGTCGGCGACCAATGCGGTCGCGATCGGCGCAGTCGCGGGTAGCGGCACGAATTTCGGGCTGATCGTCGATGGCGGCATCGGTGGCAGCGGTGTCTATGCGGGTGTCACCGCGACCGGGCTGTCGATCGGTGGCCTTGGTGGCAGCGTGTCGATCGCCAACGGGATCGCGGTCAACGGCACGGTCCAGGCACAGGCCAACCGTGCGAGTGCGACCGCGATCCGGATCGGCAGCGGCACGACGACGCCCGAACTGCGCAATGCCGGGACGATCGCGGCGGCGGGCGGCGGCACGACGGCATCGCTGTCGAGCGCGGTCCTCGTCGAGGCCGGCGCGACGGTCGGCACGATCCGCAACAGCGGCACGATCAAGGCGAGCGCACAGGCGGCCGATGGCAGCGCCGCCGCGATCCTCGACCGGTCCGGCCGGGTGACGCTGGTGGAGAATAGCGGGGCGATCACCGCCAGCGGCGCACTCGCGACGTCGGGGCGCAACGTCGCGATCGACCTGTCCGCAGCGACGGCGGGCGCCACCGTCCGCCAGACCGCGGTCGCGGCGGGCGTCACGGCGCCGAGCATCGTCGGCGACGTCCGCTTCGGTACGGGGAACGACGTGTTCGAGATCGCCGATGGCACCGTGTCGGGCACGACCCGGTTCGGCGGCGGCGCGAACCGTCTCGCGCTGTCGGGCGACGCGGCCTATGCGGGAACGGCGCTCTTCGGCACCGGCAATGACGCGATGGCGCTTGCCGGGACGGCGGTGTTCAGCGGCGCGGCGGATTTCGGTGGCGGGGCGGACACGCTGACCATCGGCGGGACGTCGCGCTTTTCGGGCACGCTCGCCAACAGCGGCGGGCTGGCGGTGACGGTCGCCGGCGGTACGCTCGACCTGACCAAGGCCGCGACGATCGCGTCGCTGGCGATGGGTTCGGGCAGCGTGCTGGCGGTGACGCTGGACAAGACCGGGGGGACGGGGACGTCGATCACCGTCGCTGGGGTGGCATCGTTCGAGAAGGACACCAAGCTCGCGCTCAAGCTGGCCAGCATCACCGGTGCGGAAGGACGGTACACCGTCCTGCGCGCGGGGAGCCTGACCGGCGCGGCAAACCTGACCGCCTCGACCACGCTGTTGCCGTTCCTGTACAAGGGGAACGTCGCGACGGGCACGGGCAACGACGTTGCGATCGACATCGTCCGCAAGACCACGGTCGAACTCGGCCTCAACCGCTCGCAGACCTCCGCCTACAACGCAGTCTATGCAGCGCTCGGCACCGACGCCAAGGTCGGGCAGGCGTTCCTGAACATCAATGACGGCGACGCATTTCGCGGATCGCTGCGCCAGATGCTTCCCGATCATGCCGGCGGGACGTTCGAGACCGTGACGATGGGCTCGCGCGCGACGGCCCGGGTGATCGCCGACCCGCACGGCCCGTTCAAGGATGAGGGGCAGTGGGGCTATTGGGTCAGCCAGGTCGGCTGGGGCACGTCGAAGAGCATCGGCGATACCGGCGGCTATGACGTGACCGGCTGGGGCGTCTCGGGCGGGGCCGAATACAAGACCGGGCTGGGCAATTTCGGTGCGTCGCTCGCCTATCTCAGCGGCCGCGATGCCGATGAGGGGACCAGCAACGAAGTCAGTTCCAATCAGTATGAGCTCGCGGCCTATTGGCGTGGGCACTGGGGTGGGCTGAACGCCAATGCCCGCGCCTCGGGTGCGCGGATCGGGTTCGACGGCGTGCGGCGCTTCGCCGGCACTGCGGGGACCGAGGCGGTCCAACGCGTGTCGAGCGCGGACTGGAACGGCACGCTCTACTCGGCGTCGGGCGGCCTGTCCTATGATGCCGATCTGGGCAAGATCTCGTTCCGGCCGATCATCGCGGTCGATTATTACAAGCTGAAGGAGGACGGCTACAGCGAAACCGGTGGCGGCACCGCGATCGATCTGGTCGTCCAGTCGCGCAGCAGCGACGAACTGGCGGTCACCGGCAGCGCGGCGCTGGGTCTCGATCTCGGGGGGCAGAACCAGGACGCAGGCTGGTTCCGCTTCGAGCTCGAGGGCGGGCGGCGCGAACTCGTCGGCGGGGGGCTGGGTGCGACGACCGCGGCCTTTGCCGGCGGGACCGCGTTCACGCTGACACCCGAGGAGCGCACCAGCGGCTGGGTCGGCAAGCTGCGCGCTGTCGGCGGCAATGCAGCGTTCCGCTTCGGCGGCGAATTCAACGCCGAGGAGCAGCAGGGCCGCGCCGCATTGTCGCTGCGCGCAAGCCTGCAGATCGGGCTGTAGCGACGGGAGACTGGTCTGCCCGCGTCAGCGCGGTGCGGACCAGTCCCCGGACTTGCCGCCGCGCTTTTCGAGCAGGCGGATCCCGTCGATCTCCATCGCCTTGTCGATCGCCTTGGCCATGTCGTAGACCGTCAGCAGTGCAACGCCGACCGCGGTGAGCGCCTCCATCTCGACGCCGGTCTTGCCGTCGGTCGCGACGGTTGCGGTCGCGGTGACGCCGCTGGCGTCGACGTCGAGGTCGAGCGTGATCTTGGTCAGCGGCAGCGGATGGCAGAGCGGAATCAGGTCGCTGGTCCGCTTCGCGGCCATGATCCCCGCGACGCGGGCGACGGCGATGACGTCGCCCTTCTTGGCCGAGCCCTCGGCGATCGCGCGCGCCGCCTCGGCCGACATGGTGATCCGGCCGGTCGCGACCGCCTTGCGTGCGGTCGGCGTCTTGCCGCCGACATCGACCATCCGCGCGGCACCCGCCGCATCGACATGCGTCAGCTGGCTCATCCGACCAGCGCCCGCGTCGCGGCCTCGACATCGTCCTGGCGCATCAGCGCTTCCCCGATCAGGAAACACCGGATCCCGCGCTCGGCCATCGCGTCGAGGTCGGCGCGCGTCGTCAGCCCACTTTCGGCGACGAAGGTGCAGTCGCGCGGAGCCTTGTCGACCAGGTCGTAGGTCCGCTGAAAATCGACCGTGAAGTCGCGCAGGTCGCGGTTGTTGACCCCGATCAGCCGCGATTTGAGCTTGAGCGCGCGATCGAGTTCGTGCGCGTCGTGGATCTCGACGAGAACGTCCATGCCGCATTCGAGCGCGGAGGCCTCGATCTCCGCCATCTGGATATCGTCGAGCGCGGCGACGATGATCAGGATCGCGTCGGCGCCGATCGCGCGCGCCTCGGTCGCCTGCCATGGGTCGACCATGAAATCCTTGCGCAGCACCGGAATCGACACGGCGTCACGCGCGGCGGACAGATACGCGTCCGCGCCCTGAAACCATTTCTCGTCGGTCAGCACCGAGAGGCAGGCGGCACCGCCCGCCTCATAGGCGCGGGCATGCGCGGGGGGATCGAAATCGGCGCGGATCAGCCCCTTGGACGGGCTGGCCTTCTTGACCTCGGCGACCAGCGCATAGCCGGACTTCGCATCGAGCGCGGCGCGGAAGCCGCGCGGCGCGGACATGCGGGCGATGCCGGCATCGATGTCTGACAACGAGGTGGTGGCCTTGCGCGCGGCGACTTCGGCGCGCTTGGTCTCGAGGATACGGTCGAGCATGGTCATGTCAGTAGGCGATCCAGCGGTCGAGCAGCGCATCGGCGCTGCCGGTGTCGAGGGCGGTGGCGGCGAGCGCTGCGCCTGCGACAAGGGTGGGGACGGTCCCGGCGACCATCAAGGCCGCGGCGGCGTTGAGCAGGACGGCGTCGCGGTAGGCGCCCGCCTCGCCCTTCAGCAGGCGGCGGAGCGCCTCTGCATTATGGCCGGCATCACCGCCGCGAATTGCCGTGATCGCATGCCGCGGCAACGCCGCATCGTCGGGCGTGACGCGCGCGGGAAGCACGACGTCTCCAATGGACGCAACGACGCTGGGGCCCGCGCCGGACAGTTCGTCGAGCCCTTCCTCGCCGGAGACAACGAGTGCGGCCTGGGTACCGAGCTGGCCGAGGGCATCGGCGTAGAGCGGGACATAATCGGGCCGCGCGATGCCGATGAGCTGACGCGTCGTTCGCGCGGGATTGGCGAGCGGCCCCATCAGGTTGAAGATCGTCCGCCTGGCGATACGCTGACGGATCGGGGTGATCCGCTTCATCGCCGGATGGTGATTGGCGGCGAACAGGAAGGCGATGCCGATGTCGCGCAGGCTGGCCTCGGCGGTTGCGCCCGCCCGGTCCATGTCGAGGCCGAGGACTTCGAGCGTGTCGGCGGCGCCGGCCTTGCTCGAGGCGGCACGGTTGCCATGCTTGGCAACCGGCACGCCGCAGGCCGAGACGACGAGTGCGACGGCGGTCGAGACGTTGAGCGTATGGTGGCCATCGCCGCCGGTGCCGCAGACGTCGATCGCGCCCGGCGGCGCATCGATCGGGATCATCCGCTCACGCAGCGCACGCGCGGCCTCGGCGATCTCGATACTGGTCTCGCCACGCTCGGACATGGCGATCAGGAATGCGGCGATCGCGTCTTCGCTGGCGCGCGCGTCGAGGATGTCGGCAAACGCCGCACGCGCGGTCTCGCGCGACAGCGGCGTCGTCGGATCTGGCAGGAGCACGGTGGTCGTCATTGATCGAGCCCCTCGCGCAGGCGGTCGGGCAGCTGATGCGCAATCCCCGCCAGCGTCAGGAAATTGGCAAGCATCGCGTGGCCGTGTTCGGTCGCGATGCTCTCGGGGTGGAACTGCACCCCGTGGATCGGCAGCGTCGCGTGGCGGAACCCCATCACGCTGCCATCCTGCGCGGTCGCGTTGACGACCAGCGTGTCGGGAACCGCGTTGACGATCAGCGAATGATAGCGCGTCGCGATAAACGGCGAAGGGAGGCCGGCGTAGAGGCCGGTGTCGTCATGGACGACCGGCGACGTCTTGCCGTGCATCAGCCCGCCACGTTCGACCTTGCCGCCGAAATGCTGCCCGATCGCCTGATGGCCGAGGCAGACGCCGAGCAGCGGCCTGCCGGCATCTGCGCAGGCGGCGACGAGGTCGAGGCTGACGCCCGCTTCGGTCGGCGTGCAGGGGCCGGGGGAAATGAGAAACGCCTCCGCGCCGGACGACAGGGCCTGTCCAGCGGAGATCGCATCGTTGCGGACGACCTCCACCTCGACACCCAGTTCCATCAGATAATGGACGAGGTTCCAGGTGAAGCTGTCGTAATTGTCGACGACCAGGATCATGCGTTCGCCATAGACGAAGTCGAAGACGGTGCAACGGGGATGCGCATCGGGCGACGCTGCACATTATGTCGGCCATAATCGGTGCAGGGCAACGCGCGGGGCATGCTATTCAGCACGGAGCAACCTGCGGCGGCAGACGTTGTGCGTATGCAAGGAGTTTCCCACCAATGTTCCGTCTCACCGTCCTCGCCGCGCTGATCGCGCTTCCCGCCCTCGCTTCGGCGCAGGAGCAGACGGCCGAACAAGGCCAGCCCCCGCAGCGCATCCGCAGCGTTACGCTGGGGGCTGGGCAGAAGTGCCCGACATCGACCAATGGCGAGATCGTCGTTTGCTCGACACTCGACCAACCCTATCGTATCCCCAAGGAACTGCGCGATACCGCACCGATCGCCGCGCAGAACCAGAGCTGGGTCAACCGGGCTGCGACGGTCGACCAGGTCGGCCGCGTCGCGGGCGGGCTGCCGGACACCTGTTCGCCGGTCGGTACGGGTGGACAGTCGGGATGCGCGCTCGCACGGGCCCGCGCCTATTCGGCCGAGCGTCGTGCGCAGGCTGCGGGGCAGGCGATCGATCCCTGACGCCACAGCGAGCACCATCGGGATCCTAGGCCGCGGTCGGCACCTGACGCCCGCGGCCTTTTATTGTGTTTGTCGAACGATGGCGGGATTACTGCCCGTAGGACGTCCCGCCGGCGCGCGCGACCGCTTCGCGGGCGGCGGCGAGGATCGCCCCGGCCTTGGCCTCGCATTCGCGCTGTTCGGACACGGGATCGCTGTCGGCGACGATTCCCGCCCCGGCCTGTGCATGGATCATCCCGTCCTTCACGACGGCGGTTCGCAACACGATGCACGAGTCCATCGATCCGTCGGGGGAGAAATAGCCGACGCCGCCGGCATAGGCGCCCCGCCGTTCGGGTTCGAGTTCGGCAATGATCTGGCACGCGCGGACCTTGGGCGCGCCGCTGACCGTGCCGGCGGGGAACCCCGCGAACAACGCATCGAGCGCGTCGCTGCCGGGCGCGAGCGACCCGACGACGTTCGAGACGATGTGCATGACGTGACTGTAGAATTCGACGCCATAGCTTGCCGTGACGCGGACCGATCCCGGCGCCGATGCCCGTCCGACATCGTTGCGGCCGAGGTCGAGCAGCATCAGATGCTCCGCGCGTTCCTTCGGATCGGCCAGCAGGCTGGTCCGGTTCGCCTCGTCTTCCGCAGCACTGCGGCCCCGCGGGCGGGTCCCGGCAATCGGGCGGATCGTCACCTCGTCGTCGCGGACGCGGACGAGGATCTCGGGTGAGGATCCGATCAGCGCGAAGCCGGGAAGATCGAGGTGATAGAGGAAAGGCGACGGATTGATCCGCCGGAGCGAACGATAGAGTTCGAACGGCGGGAGCGTGAACGGCGTGCTGAAGCGCTGGGCAAGGACGACCTGAAAGATGTCCCCGGCCACGATATAGTCCTTCGCGCGCGCGACCATCGCACCGTAGCGGTCCGGCGACAGCGCCGGCGTGTAGGACGGCTCGGGTGAAGCCGCCCGGACCGGTGCCGGAACCGGCGTGGTCGTGAGCTTCGCGGCGACGGCGTCGAGCCGCTCCTCGGCACGCGCGACGATCGTGTCGGGATCCATGGCGGGTTCCGGCCAGGCGGGGGCGACGAGAAACAGCGCGTCGGCGAGCCGGTCGAAGACGAGAACCACCGAAGGACGCACGAAGATCATGTCCGGCAGGCCGAGCGGGTCGCTGTCGGGTTGCGGCAGGGTCTCGACCAGACCGACCGTCTCATAGCCGAAATAGCCGACCAGACTGGCGAGCGCGCGCGGCAGTTCTGCTGGGACGTCGCTGCGGCATTCGGCGACCAGAGCGCGCAGGGCATCGAGTGTGGGCAGCGCACAGGGCTCGAACGCCTCGCGATCGGTCGACCAGTGACGGTTGATCTCGGCACGATGACCCGCGGCACGGAACAGCAGGTCGGGCGCAAGGCCGATCAGACTGTGCCGTCCGCGCGTTGCGCCGCCCTCGACCGACTCGAGCAGGAAATCGCCACGCCCCGGCTCGATGAGCTTGAGGGCAGCGGCGACCGGCGTCTCCGTGTCGGCGACCTGCCGCCGCCAGACGAGGGCGGGGCGTCCGGCGGCGAGCGCCGCGCGCGCGAGCTCAGTTATTGGAACCACCCTGTGCCAGCAGTTCGGCCCGGACGCGCGCGACGGCCTTCGGATCGGTCTTCACGCCGACCTGCGCGCGGACGGCCTTGACGAACTGGTCAACATATTCGCGGCCGACGCTGCGCGCGATCGAACCGCGAGCGGCCTGGATTGCCGCCTGGTTGCCGGTCGCATTGCCCCGATCGATCTTGTCGAGCTTGACCACGAACCAGCCATCGGGGCCGGCGATCGTCTTGGCGGTACCCTGCGCCATGCTGAACATCAGGCGCAGCACGGGCGGGGTGTTTTCGGGGTTCTGCATGATCTGCGCGCGCGACGCCGTGACAGGGCGCGCGGGCGGGACGGGGAAGCCCGACTGCCCCAGCGCCTGCTGCAGCGGTATGCCCTTGTTGATCCGTGCAAGCGCGGCATTGGCATATTTGCGGGCAGCCCGACTGGCGCGGTCGGCCATCAGGTCGCGCATCACGGCAGGACGGACCTGTGCGAGCGGACGGGGTGCTGCACGAACGACGCGGCCGAGCGCGACGACCGCGAAGCTGCCGTCCGACCCGGTCTGGACCATCTGCGGTGCATCGCCTTCCGCGGCCTGGAACGCGGCGCTGACGATCGGCGCAAGCGCGGCGTCGGGCTGCGTGCCGGGCGCGTCGGGGTTGGTGCCGTTGGCGACGAGGCCGGGCGTGGTGATCGCGGTCAGCTTGCGGTCCGCGATGATCTCGTCAAATGTCGCATTGTCCGACAGGCCATCGTCGATCGCGTCATGGATCTTGCCGAGCGCTGCCTGCGCCTTTTGCGCGCTGAGTGCTGTGGCGATCTCGCCCCGTGCCTGGTCGAGGGTCTTGGCGGGGACGTTCTGGATCGAATCGATGCGAGCGATCGTCCAGCCGAGCGGCGTACGGACGGGGCCGACGACCGCGGCATTCGCTGCCGCGAACACGGCATCCGCGACCTGCGGGCTGGTCGTGCCAGCATAGGCGGCCTTTTCGACAGCCGTCTGGGTCGATGCTTCGAGACCGGCGGCGCGGGCGGCGTCGGCGATCGCGGTTCCGGCCTTCACCTTGGCAGCGATCGCAGCGGCGCCCGCCTGATCGGCGACGACGACCTGCGTGATCGTGCGCTTCTCCGTCGGGGCGTAGCGTGCGCGATCCTGCTGATACTGGGCAGCGATTTCGGCGTCGGTCGGGACGGCCTGCGCCTTGACCTGTGCCGCGTCGACGACGGCGTAGCGGATGACGCGGCGTTCGGGGATCGTGTAGCGCGCGACGTTGCGATGATAGAAGGCGTTCAGTTCGGCGTCGGTCGGCGCAGGGCCGGCCGGCACCGCGGCGGTCGGGATGAAGCCGACGAGACCGCTGCGCTTCTCGAGCAGCAAGGAGGCGAAGGGGAGGGCGAGCTGGCTCGGGACCTGCGACGCGCCGCGCGTCGGCAGGATCAGCTGCTGCGCATAGGTGTCGCGGACGATGTCGGCGCGGATCTGCGCGTCGGTCAGCTTCCGTTCGACCAGGACGCGCTGATAGAGGGACGGGTCAAACTTGCCCGTCGGGCCCTGCAGTGCGGGGATGCTGGCAATCTGCCCGTCGACCGAGCGCTTGCTGACGACCATGCCCTGCTGCCGGCCGAACTGCTCGAGCGCGAGGCTCGCCGTGATCCGGTCGAGCGTGCCGTCGAAGCCGCCCTGCTGGACATAGCTCGCCATGTCGAGCGTCGGCTGCTGCTGGCGGAAGCCTTCCATCTCGGTCTGGACACGGGTGCGAAGCTCGTTCGCCGTCACGTCCGCCTTGCCGACCGTGGCGACGTCGTCCGCAGCGATGCCGCTTGTTCCGCCGCCCAACCCGGTCATGTCACCCGCCGCGAAGGCGAGTGCGATGACGCCGAGGAGGCCGAAGGTGATGATCACGCCGAACCTCGACTGGGTGAGGCGGCGGAAGAAACTGAGCATGAATGGCCGATCGACAGGGACTGAGTTCCTTCCGCTTTACGGTGCGCATCGGCGCGCTTCAAGCTTGTGCCGTTCGGTGTCGGCGCTATCCGGGACCGATGATGATCGGGAGAGTGCGATGCGGCGCAAGTTGGTAGCGGGAAACTGGAAGATGAACGGGTCGCGCGCGGCGCTGGCCGAACTCGACGCGATCGCGGCGGCGGCGGCGGCAGCGCCGGACGTCGATGTGGAGATTGCCGTGCCCTTCACGCTGATCGCCGCAGCGGCTGATCGCGCGCCGGCGCTCGCGATCGGTGCCGAGGATGTGCATGAGGCCGATTCGGGCGCGCATACGGGTTGTGTGTCGGCGGGGATGGTGAAGGAAGCCGGCGCTTGCTTCACGATCGTCGGTCATTCCGAACGTCGTGCTGACCAGCACGAAACCAGCCATGACGCCTGGGCGAAGGCAGCGGCGGCGCGGCGGCAGGGGCTGCGCGTCATCCTGTGCTGCGGCGAAACCGAGGCCGAACGCGATGCCGACCGGGCCGAACGTGTCGTGCAGGCGCAGATCGAGAAATCGGTGCCCGACAATGCGGACGGGAGCTGGTTTACGCTGGCCTATGAGCCGCGCTGGGCGATCGGCACCGGACGCACCCCGACGCTTGACGAGATCGCCGCGATCCATGCGATCGCGCGGGCGAAGCTGCGGATGCTGATCGGCGAT
The DNA here is from genome assembly GCF_014842205.1 of Sphingomonas sp. CFBP 13714. NCBI lineage: Bacteria > Pseudomonadati > Pseudomonadota > Alphaproteobacteria > Sphingomonadales > Sphingomonadaceae > Sphingomonas > Sphingomonas sp. CFBP 13714. The sequence goes on along the minus strand of NZ_JACYVG010000003.1, from coordinate 457,592 downwards.
GCGGCAGCGGGCGTGCGGATCCTCTATGGCGGGTCGGTGACGGGCGCCAATGCCGCGGCGATCCTAGCGACCGCGAATGTCGACGGCGCGCTGGTCGGTGGCGCGAGCCTGACCGCGGACAAGTTCGTCCCGATCATCGAGGCCGCGGCGAGCATCGACGGCGCCGGCTGACCCGCCGGGAGCGCGGCACGCCCTATCGTCGGGCGTGCCGCGTCAGGCCTTTGGTCAGGGGGTGCCGTACCGCGTGCTCAGCATCGCGAAGGCGGCGCGCAGGGCATAGGCCTCGCCCCCCTTGGGGCGGCCGGGCTTCGCAGTCGGGCGCCAGGCGAACACGTCGAGATGCGCCCAGGCAATGCCCGGCGGCACGAAGCGGCGCAGGAACAGCGCCGCGGTGATCGCGCCGGCAAAACCCCCGTCGGGCGCGTTGACCAGATCGGCGATGTCCGACTTGAGCATGTCGTCATACCCGTTCCACAACGGCATCCGCCAGAGCGGGTCGGCCTGTGCGTGGCTGGCGTCGATCAGCTCGGCTGCGAGCGTCTCGTCGTCGGTGAACAGCGGCGGTAGATCAGGGCCGAGCGCGACCCGCGCCGCGCCCGTCAGCGTGGCGAAGTCGAGGATCAGCGCGGGCCGGTGCTCGACCGCGCGCGTCAGCGCGTCGCCGAGGACGAGCCGCCCCTCGGCATCGGTATTGGTATTCTCGACCGTCATGCCCTGTCGCGTGTCGAGCACGTCGCCCGGGCGGAAGGCATTGCCGGCAATCGCGTTCTCGACCGCGGGAATGAGCAGGTGGAGTCGGACGGGGAGCTTCGCCCCCATCACCAGCCCGGCCAGGGCGAGCGTGTGCGCAGCGCCGCCCATGTCCTTCTTCATCAGCCGCATGCCCGCCGACGGCTTGATGTCGAGGCCGCCCGAATCGAAGCAGACGCCCTTGCCGACCAGCGCGACGCGCGGGTGCGTGGGGTTGCCCCATTCAAGCTCGATCAGCCGGGGCGCGCGTGCCTCCGATGCTGCCTGGCCGACCGCGTGGATCATCGGATAGCCGCTGGCGAGCGCGTCGCCGCGCGTCGTCGTGACGGTTGCGCCATGCCGGGCGGCAAGCGTCTCGACCGCCGCCTCGAGTTCGGCGGGGCCGAGATCCGATGCGCCGGTGTTGACGAGGTCACGGACCATCGCGGTCGCCTCGGCAAGACGGATCGTCGGCTCGATCGATGCGACCTCGCTCGTCAGCAACACGCGTGCGGGCTTGCGGGCGGGCTTGCGATAGCGATCGAACTGATGCTGTGCGAGCATCCAGCCAAGTCCGGCACCCCCCACGTCGCCCTCTGCGAGGCGGTAGGTGTCCGCGGGAAGCGAGGCACCGAGCGAAGCGATCCGCCACGGCGACGACATCGCCTCGTCACAGACGAGCAGCATCGACCATGTGTCGGAGGCGTCGCCGGGGAGCACGGCGCGGTCACCCGGCTTGCCGGTCAGGCCATGCGCCGCGATCGCGGTGCGGATGCGCGGCGGCTGAGCACCGAGCCAGCTCGCAAACTCCTCCGGACGGACGACGTGGATCGGCGTGGCGGGCTGGCCGCGGTCGGGCTGAAGCAGGGAAGCGAAATCGGTCATTGCGTGCCAGTTACTGAGAGGGAGCCACGAGGAATTGTTCGTACCGGCCGTTCGCGCCGGGTTCGGCATAGGTGCTGAGCGACAGCGTGCGGTCGGGATAGGTGATGCGATAGGTGCGGTTGACGAAGCCGCCGCGCAAGCGGGCGCGGCCGGTTTGCGCAAAACCAGTCGGTTCGCCGAGCGCGCCGAGGCTCGACTTATAGTCCGCGAGCGCGACCGGCTTGAAATAGAAATTGGCGTCCTCGGTCAGGCGGCTACGGTCGAGCGTGCCGGTGCGGAGCTGATCGTAGACTGCGCGTGCCCTGGGCAGGGCGGCGGCATCTTCTGCGTTCGCGGCGGCGGGTGGCAGGACGATCTTCGCGATCCCGCTCGAGATCCGGCCGACGGCATCGCTGAACCAGCTGTTGGTCAGCACGACGATCGCCGCCTGTTCGTCGGGATACACGATGTTCTCGGACAGGAAGCCGACCGCCTCGCCGCTGTGCTCGACATAGCGACGGCCGTTGGTTGTGCCGGTCGAGACGCCGAGGCCATAGCCATTGGTCGATCCGTCGACGAGCCTGACCGGGGTCTCCTGCGCCACCCAGTCGTCCGCGGGCAGCGTGGTTCGTGTAAGGCGCGCGACGTCCCATTTGGCCAGGTCCCGCGCACTCGTCGACAGCTCGCCCGCGGCGTACAGCCAGCCGGGCGCACTCGGCGTCTCGGGACGGACGGGCCCGAGCGCGAAACGGCCATAGCCTTGCGGAAAGCCCCTGCCGATCGCCTTGTCCTGATCGAGCGCGCGAATGTCGAGCGGCGTGAAGATGCGCTGCTGCAGGAAGTCGAGCAGCGGTTGTTTCGCGACCTTCTCGACGATCAGGCCCGCGACGACATAGCCCGTGTTGGAATATTGCCACTGCGTGCCCGGCTCGAAATCGAGCGGCTTCTTCCCCCAGCGATCGACGATCTGCTGCGGCGTGACGGGGGTGGCCATTGCCGCAAAGCTGTAATCCTGCGGCCAATAGTCCTGCAGCCCCGAGGTGTGGCTGAGCAACTGGCGGATCGTGATGCGGTCGCCACCGGTGACGCCGGGGACATATTTCGCGACCGTATCGTCGAGGCTCAGCCGGCCCTCATCCTCGAGCAGCAGGATCGCGGCGGCGGTGAATTGCTTCGAGATCGACGCGATCTGATAGGGCAGCGCCGGATCCGCGCGCGCGATCGTTTCGGACGGCTTGCCATAGGCTTTGGCGAACACGATCCGCCCGCCGCGCACGATCGCGATCGACGCGGAGGGAACGCCCGTATCGCGGAGCGAACCGGCGACGAGCGTATCGATCTGCGCGCTTTCCGCAGGCGTGAGCGACTGGGCGATGGCTGGGAGAGGAAGCGCGAGCGCGGCGAGCGTGAACAGGCGAAACAGCATGGGGGCATCGAAGCAGAAGGCGGGTGTCGGCGCAACGCCGCAACTTAATGTCGAGCCAGCTGAGGAGCTTAACCCATATCAGGTTAAACGGCGGAACACGCTCGAGCGCGGGGACGTTTCAGCGGCATCGATCACGTCATCACAACAGATTGGGAACTGCCATGCTCTGGACCATCGCCGTCATCTTGCTCGTCCTCTGGCTTGCCGGTTTCGCCTTTCACGTCGCGGGCGGGTTGATCCACATCCTGCTGGTGATCGCGGTGATCGTGGTGCTCGTGAAGCTGTTCACCGGTCGCAACGTCGTCTGAACGCGTGTGCCCCAAGGTGCAGGTATTTTCGCCTGCACCTTGGGGTAGTATCGTTGCGTCAAGACCGACGCAGGCGCGTCAGACCGGCACGCCGTACAGATCATGGTCGTCGGCATCCTCGATCGTCACGGGTACGATATCGCCGACCGTCAGGTGACCCGCATCGCGCAGGAAGACCTCGCCGTCGATCTCGGGCGCATCCGCCTGTGAGCGACCCGTCGCCCCCTCGTCGTCGACCACGTCGATGATCACGTCGAGCGTCCGGCCGATCTTGGCCTGCAACTTGGCCGCGGAAATCGCCGCGGTCTTTTCCATGATCCGGGCGTAGCGCTCTTCCTTGAGCTCCTCGGGCACATGGTCCGGCAGCAGGTTGGCCGCCGCGCCCTCGACCGGTTCGAACCGGAACGCGCCGACGCGGTCGAGCTGCGCCTCGTCGAGCCAGTCGAGCAGATACTGAAAATCCTCCTCGGTCTCGCCGGGGAAGCCGACGACGAAGGTCGAGCGAATCGTGATGTCGGGCGCGATCTCACGCCATTTGTGAATGCGCTGGAGCACCTTGGCATCATTGCCAGGGCGCTTCATCCGGCGCAGCACCGCTGGCGCGGCATGCTGGAACGGAATGTCGAGATACGGCAGCACGAGGCCCTCCGCCATCAGCGGGATGACGTGGTCGACGTGCGGATAGGGGTAGACGTAATGCAGCCGCACCCACGGCGCGATCTTGCCGAGTTCGCGCGCGAGATCGGTCATGTGCGCACGAACCTCGCCGCCACCCTTCAGCGGCCAGACCGAGTGGCGTAGGTCGACGCCGTAGGCCGACGTGTCCTGGCTGATGACCAGCAGCTCCTTCGTGCCCGCGGCGACGAGCTTTTCGGCTTCGCGCAGGATCGCGTCGGGACGACGGCTGACGAGATCGCCGCGCAGGCTCGGAATGATGCAGAAGGAGCAGCGATGGTTGCAGCCTTCCGAGATCTTCAGATAGCTGTAGTGGCGCGGCGTCAGCTTGAGCCCGGCATCCGGGATCAGGTTGAGGAACGCGGACGGCGGCATCGGGGCGGCTTCGTGGACCGCGCCGACGACCTGCTCATATTCATGCGCACCGGTGATCGCGAGCACCTGCGGGAAGCGCGCACGGATCGCCTCGGCTTCCTTGCCCATGCAGCCGGTGACGATGACACGGCCGTTCTCGGCGATGGCTTCGCCGATCGCCTCGAGGCTTTCCTCCTTCGCCGAATCGAGAAAGCCGCAGGTATTGACGAGGACAACGTCGGCACCGGCATAGTCGGGCGACATCTGATAGCCGTCACCGCGCAGCTGCGTGAGAATCCGCTCGCTGTCGACGAGGTTCTTCGGACAGCCGAGCGAGACCATGCCGATCTTGGGCGGAGTGGGGAGTATGGTTGCCATGGGAGCCGCGCACATAGGCGCAAAGTTCGGTTTTTTCTAGGCGGTCGAGATGCGATCCGTCATGGCCGGGTCTGAGGACAGGGAAAGGGACCCAAAATGCTGGCGATTGGATTGATGTCGGGGACGTCGCTCGACGGGATCGACGCCGCGCTGATCGAGACCGATGGCGAGGCGATGGTCCGCCCCATCGCGTTCCGTGGGGAGCCCTTTTCGGATGCGGCGCGCGCGGAACTGTCCGACGCGACACGTATGGCGCTGACGTTCGATCGGCCGCGCGCTAGTCCGCCGATCGTCGCCGCGGGCGATCTCATCACGCGTACGCATGTCTTCGCAGTGCACAAGCTGCTGGCGGATGCCGGTGTCGCCGCAGCGGAAGTAGACGTGATCGGGTTTCACGGACAGACGATCGCGCATCGACCCGATCGGGGCTGGACCTGGCAGATCGGCGACGGCGCGGCGATGGCACGCGCCACGGGGATCACGACGGTATCCGATTTCCGGTCGGCCGATGTGGCGGCGGGGGGGCAGGGCGCGCCACTGCTGCCGGTCTATCATGCGGCGCTGGCGTCCACGCTCGACGGGCCGGTCGCGGTACTGAACCTGGGCGGGGTCGGCAACATCACCTTCATTCCCGGCGCGACAAATGGCAACGACTCGCTGGTCGCGTTCGATACGGGGCCGGCGAACGGCCTGATCGACAGTTGGGTCGAGGCGGAGACGGGCGCGCGCTACGACAAGGGGGGCGCGCTGGCGGCGGCGGGGCGCGTCGACGAGACGGTACTGACGGCGATGCTCGATCACCCGTTCTTCGATGCACCCCCGCCCAAGTCGCTCGATCGGAATGACTTTACCATACAGCCGGCACGCGGGCTGTCGGCGGCGGATGGCGCGGCAACGCTGACCGCATTTACCGCAGCGACGGTCGCGGATGCGGTCCGGCATCTGCCCGCGCGACCCATGCGGCTGCTGGTCGCGGGCGGTGGACGTCATAATCCGACGATGCTGGCCATGATCGCCGCGGCGACCGGGCTGGGCGTTGAGGCGACCGACGCGCTCGGGTGGAACGGCGATGCGCTGGAGGCGGAAGGGTTCGCCTATATGGCGGTGCGGACGCTCCGCGGGCTGCCGATCAGTTTTCCAGGAACGACGGGGGTGCCGGCGGCGATGGCTGGCGGGGTCGTCCACGCGGTTTAAGGCCACTGAACATGCCAGAGGTGATGGCCCGCCTTTGTCGGCGGGCCATGCATTTCGATTAGTGGGACTTCTTCGGCTTGCCGGGCTTCTTGGGCGCGGGCTTTGGCGGAGTCTTCTTTTCCGGTGCGTCCTTTGCGCGGAGCGCAGGTGCGGCGATCGCAGCAGCAATGCCGGCGACCAGCGTGGCGCCGACCGCGATCGCGGTCTTCGGGTGCGACTTCACCGCGTCGGTGGCGGTGGCGATGCCGGCCTTTGCCGCGTCCGTCGCATCGTCCATCCAGTCGCCCTTGGCGGCGGGAGCCGGCGCGGCGTCGTCGTCATGCTTGACCTTGGCATGCGGCATGGCAGAATTCGGGATCGACGACATAAGCTATTCCTCGCACAGGGATGATGCACGGTAAACCGACCGGGTCCATGACGGTTCCGTTACGGGATCGCGCAGGCGGGGCCTTAGCGCTTGCGGGTAAGCTCACGCATCGCGTCGTCGAGACCGGCGAGAGTCAGCGGGTACATGCGGTCGGTCATCAATTCGCGCATGATGCGTACCGATTGCGAATAGCCCCATTGCGCCTCGGGCACGGGGTTGAGCCATGCCGCAGACGGATAGGTCGTCGTCAGGCGCTGCATCCAGACTGCGCCCGGCTCCTCGTTGAAATGCTCGACCGAGCCGCCGGGATGGGTGATCTCGTACGGGCTCATCGATGCGTCACCGACCAGCACCAGTTTGTAATCATGGCCGAACTTGTGGAGCACGTCCCACAAGGGCGTGCGCTCGGCAAAGCGGCGCGTGTTGTCCTTCCACACACCTTCATACGGGCAATTGTGGAAATAATAGAATTCGAGGTTCTTGAATTCGGTGGTCGCGGCGGAGAAGAGCTCTTCGCAGAGCTTGACGAAGGGATCCATCGATCCCCCGACATCGAGGAACAGCAGCATCTTGATCGCATTGCGGCGTTCGGCGCGCATGACGATGTCGAGATAGCCCTGGCGCGCGGTGCCGGCGATCGTGCCGTCGATGTCGAGTTCGTCCGCGGCGCCGTCGCGTGCGAACCGGCGCAGGCGTCGCAGCGCGATCTTGATGTTTCGCGTGCCGAGTTCGCGGGTGTTGTCGAGATTGCGGAACTCACGCTGGTCCCAGACCTTCAGCGCGCGCTTGTGCCGGCTCTCGCCGCCGATGCGCACGCCTTCGGGGTTGTAGCCGCCATTGCCGTAGGGGGAGGTGCCGCCGGTACCGACCCATTTGTTGCCGCCCTGATGGCGTCCCTGCTGTTCCTCGAGCCGCTTCTTGAGCGTCTCCATGATCTCGTCCCACGAGCCCAGCGACTGGATCGCGGCCATCTCGTCCGGGGTGAGGAATTTCTCGGCGACCGCCTTCAGCCAATCCTCGGGGATGTCGGTCGGCGTCGTGCCATAGCTCGTGGCGAGGCCGCGGAAGACCTTGGCGAAGACCTGGTCGAAGCGGTCGAGCATCCCCTCGTCCTTCACATAGACCGCGCGGGAGAGGTAGTAGAATTCCTCGGGCGTCCGCTCGATCACCTCGGCGTCGAGCGCCTCGAGCAGGAGCAGATGCTCCTTGAGGCTGGCCGGGATGCCCGCGCTACGCAGCTCGTCGAGAAAATTGAGAAACATCGCCCTATCCTGCCTCTCCAGCCCCGCGAAGTCGAGGGGCGAGTCGAGGATCGGGTATGCGCGGTCAGCTGCCCGGGACGTATGCGTCGATCAGCGCGCCGACATAATCGGGATTGCGACTGGTCAGTTCGGCCGCGGGTCGCGCATCGCCGTGGATGAAGCCGTAGACGGGGTAGATGCCGCCGCCGAGGCCGTCGACATCCTTGTACCAGACCTTGACGCGGCTCCAGTCATTGGCTGGCGAGACGTCGAACAGCGTGACGTCCTGTTCGGCATGACCGCGTTCGCCGTTCTGGCGCGACCAATTGGCATGGGTCAGCATCACGACGCGCTTCTCGACGACGCGGCTGATGACCGCGACATGCCCCATCGGCAGGCGGGCCGTCTTGGCGAAGACGATGACGGAGCCCGTCTTTGGTCGGTGCGTCCGCTCGTACCGGCCATCGGCCTGACGCCACCATGTCCAGGCATCGCCATAGATCTCGATCCCCGAGGCCGCTCGCGCAAACGGAACGCACTGGCCGACATAGTCGAGCAGCGATGCCTGTGCAGCGGACCCCGCGCCGATCGTGAGGACAGCGGAGAGAAGGGCGCGACTGAAGCGATTCATCCCGTGATCCTAAAGGCCGTCCCATGACCGCCATGTTGCCGCCTGTGGTTAATGGCATGACGATGCGCCAGCCTCAATATGGATTAGTCGACAAGGCGTTGCGCGCGCGCGGTAGTCCGTAAAGCGCCCAGTCGGTTCCCGACAGCATCCCCCGGCGGCGCATGGTCCGAAGCGTATAGACGCGTCCGCAGCGTCGCGTCGTGGCCGTCGCTGCGCCGCCGTCGTCGAGATCGACGAAGACGAATTGCACAGGTCGGCAGTCGCTTGTCAGCACGAGCGGATAGCGCGCCGCTGAGGCGGCGACCCGAAGCGGGGCAACCGGCTGAAGGTGATCGACATGAACGCGCGCGCCGCCCGGTGCTTCGATGCGGACGCGGGCGATGGCGGCATCGATATCGCCGCGTCGTCGCTTAATGTCCTGCGCGATGTCGTGGACCATGCCGATCGCGAGGAGGGTGAGGGCGAGCGCGGCCAGCATCCTTGACCGCGGGCCTTTCGTCAGCGCGGTGGCGATCAGGTCGGTCAGGAGCAGCAGTACAGCCACGCTTGAGAGCAGGAAGTAGCGCGGCATTCCCGTATTGGCGACGTGAAGCGTGGCGAGGGCGATCGGCAGCCCCGCAATTGCGAGCATTGCCAGCCACGCCATGGGGCGTCGATGCGCGACGGCGACCATTGCGGCGACGCATAGTGTGAGCGCGAGGACCGCGATCCACCAACGTGGCAAGGCGGATGCACCGAGCGTCGTCGCCAGCATGACCTGCAGCGCGCTGACCAGGCTGGCGAACGAGAAGGGCACATAGTCGCCGACCTGCATGCCGCCGGGGCTTGCGGCGGCGGCGCCGAAGACCAGCGTGAAGACGAGCATGACGGCAACGACGCTCGGCAGCATCAGCCGCGCGGTCATCGCAGCGGCCGTCCCTGTGGCAACCCGCTGGCGCAGCGTCAGCGCGACCCAGCCGGCGATTGCAACGACGAAGAACAGCATCGTCAATTGTGACAGGTGTCCGAGAATGGTCAGCAGCGCGAGCAGCCCCGGCGCATGGCGGGGCGAAGGGGCGGGGTCGTCGAGCCAGTGGGCGGCGACCAGGATCGCGCCCAGCGCGCAGAGCAGCATCGGCGCATAGCCGCGCGCTTCGCTGCCATAATTGACCAGGATCGGCGACAGCGCGAACAGCGCCGCGCCGACCAGCGCATGCGCCGTGGAGCGCCGCGCACCGATCGCAGCGACGACCAGCACCGTGGCGGCGCCGGTGACGATCGACAGCGCACGCAGGGCCAGCGGCGGCGCGGCATAGCCGACCGCGTGCATCCACAGGCTGTTCAGATGGTGGTTGTTGTCGTGGTTGATCGAGGTGAACACGGCCCAGGATGTGTCCGCCCTCGCCACCAGCACCGCAGACCACGCCTCGTCGACCCACAGCCCGCCATGGGCCGATAGGATCCGGACCCAGACTGCGACGCCCAGGATCGCAAGCAGAGCGTATGCCGCGGGGAGGGACAGGTGGTGACGCACCTCCGGAGCAATAGCGCGCAACTGGTTAAGGCCGCATGTTCAGCGTCGCTCCAGCCGACCGTTCCGGCCGCTGCTGTCTCGTCGCTCCCGAAGCTACCCCTGGTTCTTCTGCCGCTTGGCCATGAAGGCTAAGCGTTCGAACAGCATCACGTCCTGTTCGTTCTTCAGCAGTGCGCCGTGCAGCGGCGGGATCGCCTTGGTCGGATCGCGGTTCTGCAGCGTCTCGAGCGGCATGTCCTCGTGCAGCAGCAGCTTGAGCCAGTCGAGCAGTTCGGAGGTCGAGGGCTTTTTCTTGAGGCCGGGGACGTCGCGGACGTCGTAGAACAGATCCATCGCGCGCGATACGAGCATGCGCTGGATCCCGGGGAAATGGACGTCGACGATCGCCTGCATCGTCTCGCGGTCGGGAAACTTGATATAGTGGAAGAAGCAGCGCCGCAGGAACGCGTCGGGCAGTTCCTTCTCGTTGTTGCTGGTAATGATGACGATCGGGCGCTCGACCGCGCGGACGGTTTCTTTGGTCTCGTAGACGTGGAATTCCATCCGATCGAGTTCCTGCAGCAGATCGTTCGGGAACTCGATATCGGCCTTGTCGATCTCGTCGATCAGCAGGACGGGCGGTGCCGGCTGGGTGAACGCCTCCCAGAGCTTGCCCTTGCGGATATAATTGCCGATTTCGTGGACGCGCTCGTCGCCGAGCTGGCCGTCGCGCAGGCGGGCGACCGCGTCATATTCGTACAGCCCCTGCTGCGCCTTGGTCGTCGACTTGATGTTCCATTCTATCAATGGCGCGCCGAGCGCCTTGGCGATCTCATAGGCGAGCACGGTCTTGCCGGTGCCGGGTTCACCCTTGATGAGCAGCGGGCGGCGTAACGTCACCGCGGCATTCACCGCGACCTTGAGGTCGTCGGTCGCGACATAGCTCTGCGTGCCTTCGAAGCGCTTCATGCCCATTCCCGTCAGAATCGAATTCCCGGTACGGATAGAAGCTGTTGGGTATCCGACGCAACCCGGACGATGGCGACACCGACAGCGATCGGGGTTCGTGGCAAGGCCCGGACGGTGTACGGAACGATCGCGCGGCGAAACGGCGCGGCTGGAGGAGGCATCACGATCATCATGCTGAACAGGCGGGCCGTCCTGTCAGGCGTTTCCGCAACGCTCGTCACGCGTCCGGCCTTCGCACGCAGCGAGGCTCCTCCGCCTGGCGTCGCCGACTATGAGACCGCGAGCGGCGGCCATGTCGGGCTCTACGCGCGCAACCTGATGACGGGGAGGGCGATCGCCTGGCGTGCCGATGAGCGGTTCGTCATGTGCAGCACGTTCAAGGCGTCGCTCGCCGCGTGCGTGCTCAGCCGGGTCGATCGCGGCCGGGCCCGGCTTGCGGACAGGATCGCGCTCGTTCCTGCCGACCTTCAGGACTGGCACGCGCCCGTCGCCCGGCAGAATCTGGCGCGGGGCGAGATGTCGCTCGGCGAGATGTGTCAGGCAGCCGTCGAGCAAAGCGACAATAGCTGCGCCAATATCCTGTTGAGGCAAGTTGGCGGGCCCGCCGCGTTGACGGCCTATTGGCGGGGTCTCGGCGACGATGTCAGTCGGCTGGACGATATCGAGCCGTTCCTGAACCGTACGCCACCGGGTGGGTTCCGCAACACGACGACGCCGAGGGCGATGGCGTCGACGATCGGACGGCTGACACGTGGTCCGGTATTGTCGCCCTCGTCGCGCGCGCTGCTCATGCTGTGGCTCCGGCAATGCCGGACCGGCGCCGCGCGGTTGCGGGCCGGTCTGCCGCGCGGATGGGCAATCCGCAACAAGACGGGGAACAACGGCAAGGACGCGGCCGGCGACATCGGGCTGTTGTGGCGCGATCCCGACACGCCGATTATGATCAGTGTCTACACGCGCGGCGGCACGCCGACCGAGGCGCAGTTCAAGACGTTGTTTTCAGAGGTTGCCCGGGGAGTTGCTACGATACTGGCCTAGGCTGCGAGTGCAATCCGTTCAGAGATCGCCGCGCGCGCTGGCGCGGGCTTCGAGCAGCGACCAGAGGCCGCGATGCTGGGCGTAGAGCTGCTGCGCCCCGAAGGTGATGGCGCGCCGTGTACCAGGCGTCGCACCCAGCGTCGCCAGCGCCTTGGCGCTGACGTCAGCGGGCGGGAGCGCGCGCGGCGGCGCGACGATGCCGAAGCGGGTCGCGGCAAGGTCGAGCACATCGCGCGTCACCGCCCAGTCGTGGAGCAGCGCGGCCACCGCCCCCGTGGCGCAACCGGCGCGCTCCGAACCGGACAGGATCTCCAGCGCGTTGCGCACGCCGGCGAGGGCGGCCTCGGTCGCCGCCTGACCCGGTGTCGAGGGCAACGGCCCTACGGCTGCGGTCAGCTGGGCGAGATAGCCGCGTTCGATCGCGAACCCGGTCGCTGCGGTTTCGAGCCAGGGCAGCGAACCCAACTGTGCGCCACGCAGCAAGGCGTCGTCGATCATCCCGGGGTGCCGTCCATAGACGTCGCAGAACGCATGCACCGCATCCGACAGGTTGCGCTGGGCGGGGGCGGATTGGATCAGTCGCGTCGCGTGAGGGTGCGCGACAGCACCGTCGACGGCGCCAAGGCGCGCGACGACGTCCCAGGCGCCGGGCCGTGTTTCGTCAATGGATGCCGTCGTCGAAGCCATTAGTCCCCGGTCATGTCTGGGATGCCCGCGCGCCATATGCGTGCGGACGTCCGATCGCAGGTCCTTGCACGTCACGTGTAAAGACCGCGTGCACATGACGTTAACCGGCTGCTAACCATCCGCCGGCGGGTCCGGTCGGCCTGGGCTTGACGGCTTGGCCGCGGGCGAGCGCATCACGCGGGGTTTACGGCTTTACGGGGGCGGGACGCGCCGCGATAACGCGCGCGGCACCGGCACCGCGCTGGAGCCCGTCCATCGGAGACTATAGGATGCGTACATGGTTGCTTGGGCTTGCACTTGCTTCGGTCGGAACCGCCGCGATGGCTGCTGACGGCGCGTCCGCGCAAACGGCAGGCGCCGCCGACGGCGTTGCCACGCCGAGCGATCCGGCTGCGGCTCCCATGGCGGCTGCAGCCCCGGCCGGCGATCTGACGCTGGCGCGGGTGTTCGGCAATCCCGACCTGTCGGGCCCGCAGCCGCGCGCGGTACGGCTGTCGCCCGACGGTGCGCTGTTGACCTCGCTGCGCAACCGGGCGGACGAGAAGGAGCGGTTCGATCTCTGGGCGGTCGATACCGCCACGGGCCAGGAGCGGATGCTCGTCGATTCGAAGAGTGTAGGCAGCGGCGCCGAGCTGAGCGAAGCCGAAAAGATGCAGCGTGAGCGCGCGCGGATCGCCGGGTCGAAGGGTATCGTCGCCTATGACTGGGCGCCCGATGGCAAGTCGATCCTCGTGCCGCTCGACGGCGACCTGTACATTGCGACGCTCGACGGCAAGGTCCGGCGGCTGACCGATGCACCGGGTGGCCAGCTGAACCCCGTGATCAGCCCGAAGGGCGGGTTCGTATCCTATGTCCGCGACCAGAATCTCGTCGTCCAGCCGCTTGCGGGTGGCGAGGCGCGCGCGGTCACCAAGGGCGGCGGCGGCACCGTCCATTTCGGTGAGGCGGAGTTCGTCGCGCAGGAGGAAATGGATCGCCGCACGGGCTATTGGTGGTCGCCCGACGAGCGCTATGTCGCGGTCGAGCGGTTCGACGAGGCGCCGGTGCGCATCTTCACGCGTGCCTCGATCGGCGCGACGGGGACCAAGGTCTATGATCAGCGCTATCCCGCCGCGGGCACGCCCAACGCACTGGTCGACCTGTACGTGATGAAGCCCGACGGGTCGGGCCAGGTGAAGGTCGATCTGGGCACCAATCCCGACATCTATCTCGCGCGGGTCGACTGGACGCCCGACGGGACGATGCTGCTCGTCCAGCGCCAGAGCCGCGACCAGAAGCTGCTCGAGATGCTGCGCGTCGACCCGGCAACGGGCAAGTCGACGATCCTGTTCACGGAGAAGTCGGGGGTGAAGAGCTGGCTGAACCTGTCGGACGCCTACCGCGTGCTGAAGGACGGCAGCCTGATCTGGCGGTCGGAGCGCAGCGGCTATGGCCATCTCTACCGGTTCGCGGCAGGCCGCTGGACGCAGCTGACCAAGGGCGATTGGGTCGTGACCGGGCTGGTCGGCGTCGACCAGGCCAAGGGGCGGTTGTTCTTCACGGGCAACAAGGACGACGTGCTGGAGCAGCAGCTCTATTCGGTCGATATCGCCAAGCCGAACGCGATCACCAAGCTGACCGAGAGCGGCTGGTGGAACAGCGCGTCGATGGACGGTGCCGGCACGCGGTTCATCGTCTCGCGCTCGAACCCGTCACAGCCGACCCAGGTCTATCTGGCGGATGCGACCGGCAAGCGGATTTCGTGGATCAACGAGAATGCGGTGAAGGAGGGGCATCCCTATCATCCCTATGCCGCCAGCCATCAGCAGACCAAGTTCGGCACGCTGAAGGCCAAGGACGGCACGACGCTCTATTACGAGATGATCACCCCGCCGATCGAGCCGGGCAAGAAATATCCCGTCTTCTTCCAGCATTATGGCGGCCCGGGCACCGGCCAGCAGGTCACGCGCGGCTGGCAGGGGCCGCTGCCGCAATATCTGGTCGATCAGGGCTGGATCTTCTTCCAGATCGACAATCGCGGCTCCTACAACCGCGGTAAGAAGTTCGAGGACGCGATCTATCACGCGATGGGCACGGTCGAGGTCGAGGACCAGCTGGCCGGGGCGGAGTATCTGAAGACGCTGCCGTTCGTCGAGCCGAGCAAGATCGCGACCTATGGCTGGTCCTATGGCGGGTACATGTCGCTGAAGATGCTGGAGAAGACGCCGGGAGTCTATGCCGCCGCAGTCTCGGGCGCGCCGGTCACCGACTGGCAGCTCTACGACACGCATTATACCGAGCGGTATCTGGGCGATCCCAAGACCGATCCGGCGAGCTATGCGACGTCGGCCGCGGTCGAGGATGCGGCGCTGATCAAGGATCCGCTTCTGCTGATCCACGGCATGGCGGACGATAACGTGTTCCTCGACAATTCGACCAAGGTCGCGGCCAAGATGCAGGCGACTGCGACGCCGTTCGAGATGATGTTCTACCCGGGCTATACGCACCGCGTCGCCGGGCCGGGGATCAGCGAGCATGTCTGGGGGACGATCCTGAACTTCCTCGACCGGACGGTGAAGAACAAACCGGTTCCCGGCGAGGGGACAAGCTTGCCCGCGACGAAATAAAGTTATCTGGCAGGGCGCGCCGGAGACGTATACGGACGCGCCCGGATGAAAATCAGCAATGTCGCGATCGGCTCGCGGCGGCATCAAGGGACGACATAATGGGTTATCGGATCGTGGTCGCAGGGGCGACCGGCAATGTCGGGCGCGAAATGCTCAACATCCTGGCGGAGCGTGAATTTCCGGCGGACGAGATCGCCTGCGTCGCATCGTCGCGCAGCCAGGGCGAGATGGTCGATTTCGGTGACACCGGCAAGCAGATCAAATGCCAGAATATCGAGAATTTCGACCCCACCGGCTGGGACATGGCGCTGTTCGCGATCGGGTCGGAGGCGACTGCGGTTTATGCGCCCAAGTTCGCTGCGGCGGGCTGCACCGTGATCGACAATTCGTCGCTGTACCGGATGGATCCGGACGTGCCGCTGATCGTGCCCGAAGTGAATGCGGACGCGATCGACGGCTACAAGGTCCGCAACATCATTGCCAACCCGAACTGCTCGACCGCGCAGATGGTCGTCGCGCTCAAGCCGCTGCATGACGCCGCCAAGATCACGCGCGTCGTCGTCGCGACCTATCAGTCGGTGTCGGGCGCGGGCAAGCAGGGCATGGACGAGCTGTTCGAGCAGAGCCGGAACATCTTCGTCGGTGACCCGGCCGAGGCCAAGAAGTTCACCAAGCAGATCGCGTTCAACGTGATCCCGCACATCGACAGCTTCCTCGACGACGGGTCGACCAAGGAAGAGTGGAAGATGGTGGTCGAGACCAAGAAGATTCTCGACCCGAAGATCAAGGTCACCGCGACCTGCGTCCGCGTGCCGGTGTTCGTCGGCCATTCGGAAGCGATCAACATCGAGTTCGAGAACGAGATTTCGGCCGAGGAGGCGCAGAACATCCTGCGCGAGGCGCCCGGGGTCATGCTGATCGATAAGCGCGAGGATGGCGGCTACATCACGCCGATCGAATGCGTCGGCGAGTTCGCGACCTTCATCAGCCGCGTGCGCGAGGATTCGACCGTCGAGAACGGCATCAACCTGTGGTGCGTGTCGGATAATCTGCGCAAGGGCGCGGCGCTGAACGCGGTGCAGATCGCCGAGCTGCTCGGGCGACGGCATCTGAAGAAGGACGCGTAAGGGACTGATCTGGGGGGAGGCTGTGCCGCCCTCCCGTCATCCCGGGCTCGACCCGGGACCCAGGGCCATAGCTGTCGCCCGAGATACTCTGGGTTCCGGGTCGGGCCGGGGATGACGAAGAAGGCCGGTGGCGATCAGTGGCCGATATAGCGGCCCGGGCGGTGCCAAGCGATCAGGATGAGGCTGATCGCGGCCGCGCTTAGGACCGACCAGCCGAACTGACCCGCGCTGACGACAGGGATCGCGGCGGCTAGGATTACCACGTCGAGCGCGATTTGCGTGCGGCCCGCATTCCAGCCACGCGTGCGCTGAAGCCACAGCGTCACGACCCCGGTGCCGCCGACCCCGGCCTGATGCCGCGCGAGGACGAGGATGCCGAGCCCGATCACCGTGCCGCCGACGATCGCGGCAAAGAACGGGTGCATCTGGTCGACGTGCATCGATCCGCTCGCGAAGGTCGAGAAGGCGGCGATCCCGGCATTCACCAGCATCGTCTTGATCGCGAAGCGGCGGCCCATCGCGTAATGCGCGAACAGAAAGAAGGGCAGGTTGATCAGCGTGAACAGGACACCGGTCGGCAAGGGCACCAGATAGGACAGCAGCAGCGCGATCCCGGCGATCCCGCCGGTGACGAGCCCTGCCGCCTTCAGGAAGACCAGCCCGATCACCAGCAGGATGCAGCCGATGACGAGCGCGTAGAAATCCTCCGCGATACTGTGCGGGCGTCCCAGGGGAAGGGTGGCTGAGGGCAGGGTGGCGTCGGCAGATGGCGGCATTGCGGGTCCTTGGTCGGGCCCTTCGCGCATCCTCAATGGATCGTTCGACGCAATCCTTGTCCCTTAGCTAAAGGAGTTTGCGTGTCACACTACCCCTTTTTGTGATCGCGTCGTGCGGCAGGGCCATAACGATGGGCGTTCGTCATCCTGACGAAAGTCAGGATCCAGGATACCAAGCGCGGCATCCGTGGCTCTGGATCCTGACTTTCGTCAGGATGACGTAGCGGTGGGTCGCGGATACTCCTCGGAGCGCGTCTCTTCGTGGCGGTTGACAGCACGGTGTCGTGTGTCGGACGGGGGCGGCAACATCCTAGGATTATAGGGATCTGGATCAGTGGCATATTCCCCGACCGAGACGCAGTATTTCGAGAGCTTCGACGGCACGCGGATCGCGTGGCGCGAGGTCGGCGAGGGGCGGCCGGTGGTGCTGATCCACGGCTATTTCTCCGACGCGAAGACCAACTGGATCCGCTACGGCCATGCCGCCAAGATCGCGGCCAAGGGGTTCCGCGTGATCATGCCCGACCTGCGCGCGCACGGCGAGAGCGGCAAGCCGCATGGGCTGGAATTCTACCCCGCGGATGCGCTGACGCTCGACGGCCATGCGCTGGTCGATCATCTCGGGCTCACCGATTATGATCTCGGCGGCTATTCGCTGGGCGCGCGAACGACGTCGCGGATGCTGGCGACGGGCGCGACCCCCAGGCGGGTGATCTTTTCGGGAATGGGCCTCGCCGGGCTGACCGAGACGTCGCGGCGCGCGGGGCATTTCCGCAATATCCTCACCAATCTGGGCAAGCATGTTCAGGGCACGCCCGAGTGGCTGGCCGAGGCGTTCCTGAAGACTACGGGCGGCGATCCGGTCGCACTGCTCGGGATCCTCGAGACGTTCGCCGACACGCCGATCGAGGCGGTAAAGGCGATCGAGCAGCCGGCGCTGGTGGTGTGCGGTGGTGAGGACGAGGATAACGGGTCGGCACCGGACCTCGCCGCAGTCCTGCCGCACGGTCGTTATGTCGCGACGCCGGGCGGGCATATGAGCGCGGTGGTGAAGCCCGAGCTTGGCCAGGCGATCGCGGACTTTCTTGCTGAATAGCCCCCGTCATCCTGACGAACGTCAGGACCCGCAGCCAAGCAGCGCCGTCCCCGGTAACCCTGGGTCCTGACTTTCGTCACGATGACGGGAGGGCGTGGCTAGCGGGTTGACCATCCGGCGGCGGATCATCCATCAGGGCCTCACGATAAGGGGATGATGATGGTTCGGTTCAGCGTTTCGATGTTTGCTCTCGCCGGCGCGCTGTGCGCCGTGCCGTCGGTGGCCGGTGCTCAGGCCACCGCTGCTGTGCCCAGCCCGACCGCCGCGCAGGCGGATGCGTTCGTCGCCGAGGCGGAAAAGGTCTTTGCCGCCAAGTCGGTCGACGCCTCGCGCGTGGCGTGGGTGAACGCGACCTACATCACCGACGATACCGATGCGCTGGCGGCGAAGTCGGGCGCGGAGATGACCGATCTCGGCGTGAAATATGCGCTGGGCGCGGCGAAATACGCCAATGTCCCGGGCCTGTCGGTCGACACCAAGCGCAAGCTCGACCTGCTCCGCGGGGGGCTGACGCTGCCCGCCCCGACGCGGCCGGGCGCATCGGACGAACTGTCGATGCTGACGACCAAGATGTCGTCCTCCTATGGCAAGGGCATGGGGACGCTCGACGGCAAGCCGATCAACGGCTCCGACATCGAAGCGGCGATGGGCGAGAGCCGTGATCCCGCCAAGCTGCAGGAGATGTGGACGAGCTGGAACGACGCGGTCGGCGCACCGATGCGCGGCGACTATGCCAAGATGACCGCGATCTCGAACGAGGGCGCGCGCGAGCTCGGTTACAAGGATGTGGGCGCGCTCTGGCGGTCGGGCTACGACATGAGCCCCGAGCAGTTCGCCGCGCTGACCGACAAGATCTGGAAAGAGGTTGAGCCGCTCTACATGGCACTGCACACCTATACGCGGTGGAAGCTCAACGAGAAATATGGCGACGTGGTCCAGGCGAAGACCGGGCCGATCCGCAGCGATCTGCTCGGCAATATGTGGGCGCAGGAATGGGGCAATATCTATGACATCGTCGCCCCCAAGGGGGCTGGCGATCTCGGCTTCGACACGGGCGAGTTGCTGAAGGCCAAGGGCTATGACGCGGTGAAGATGGTCAAGCAGGGCGAGGGGTTCTACTCGTCGCTGGGCTTTGCGCCGCTCCCCGAGACCTTCTGGAAGCGTTCGCAGATCACCAAGCCTGCGGACCGCGACGTGATCTGCCATGCCTCGGCCTGGGATATCGACAACCAGGACGATATCCGCATCAAGATGTGCACCAAGGTGAGTGCGGACGACTTCGTCACGATCCACCATGAACTCGGCCACAATTACTATCAGCGTGCCTACAAGGCGCAGCCGATGCTCTACAAGAACGGCGCGAACGATGGCTTCCATGAGGCGATCGGGGATACCGTCGCGCTGTCGATCACGCCGGATTATCTGGTGAAGATCGGACTTCTCGACCAGGCGCGCGTGCCGAGCGCGGACAAGGATATCGGCCTGTTGCTGCGTCAGGCGATGGACAAGGTCGCGTTCCTGCCGTTCGGGCTGCTGATCGACAAATGGCGCTGGGGCGTGTTCTCGGGACAGATCCCGACGACCGGCTATCAGGCGGCGTGGGACCAGATGCGGCTGCAATATCAGGGGATCAAGCCGCCGGTCGCGCGCGACGAGACGAAGTTCGACGCGGGCGCGAAATACCATATCCCGGCGGCGGTGCCCTACACGCGCTACTTCCTCGCGCGCGTGCTGCAGTTCCAGTTCTACAAGGCGGCGTGCGAGCAGTCGGGGTGGAAGGGGCCGCTGCATCGCTGCTCGTTCTACGGCAACAAGGCGGTCGGCACGAAGCTGAACGCGATGCTGAGCATGGGGCAGTCCAAGCCCTGGCCGGATGCGTTGCAGGTGTTCACGGGGAGCCGCGAGATGTCGGGCGCGGCGCTGGTCGAGTATTTCAAGCCGCTCAGGGCGTGGCTGGACGTGCAGAACAAGGGCAAGCCGGCCGGCTGGTGAGCCTGTAAGCGACTGGGTCTTGTTTCCCCGCGAAGGCGGGGATCCAGGGATACGGGAGCGCCCTGGGTTTTAGCTGGGCCCCCGCGTCCGCGGGGGAACAGTGAGGGGTTAGCCGGCGCCTTCGCCATACCGCCCCGGTGAAGGCCGGGGTGGTGGCAGCACGCGGCCTGCAAGGGACGATTATTCCGGGATCGTCCCTTCGTCGGCAATACCTGCCTCGAACGACTTCGACGAATCCGTACCGTCCGCCTGATGCGCGTGCTTGCCAGCGGGTTTGGGCGTCTTCGGCGTGCTGCCGCGCAACGTCAGCAGCGCGGCGGCAGCGCCGAGTACCGCGACGCCGCCCGCGATCGCCGCGGCACCCCATTTGCCGCCGACCTTGTCGATCGGCTTGGCGACGGGCGGCGGCGTCTTGCGCGCCGATATCGGCCGCGGCGTGCTGCGCTTGGTCGAGCGCGGCTTGGGGGCGGGTTTGGGCTTGCGCGAGACGGGGACCGCCTTTTCGGATGCCGGCTTGTCGGGTGCCGGCGCGGCCGACGCAACCACTGGCTTTGCCGGCTTGGGTGCACTGGCCTTGCGCGGCGCGCGGCGGCGCGTGACGACGGGCTTCTTGACGTCCGTTTCAGGCGGGTCGGTGTCGGCCACGGCTATGCTCCCTCACAAAATGATCCCGCGGGCGTAACGCATCGGCATGCGATGCGCTCCGAAAATCGCGCGGTAGGCCTTACCGGAACGGCGGCTCATCGAACGCCCGCAGCTTGCGGCTGTGCAGCTTGGCACCCTCCTGGCGAAGCTGCTCGCAGGTCTCGATGCCGATCCGTAGATGCTCGCTGATCGCGCGTTCATAAAAGCGGTTGGCCTGACCCGGCAGTTTCAGCTCGCCATGGAGCGGCTTGTCCGAGACGCAGAGCAGCGTGCCGTAGGGAACGCGGAAGCGATAGCCCTGCGCGGCGATCGTCGCTGATTCCATGTCGATGCCGACCGCGCGCGACAGCGAGAAGCGCAGCGCCGATTTCGAATAGCGCAGCTCCCAGTTGCGGTCGTCGGTGGTGACGATCGTCCCCGTCCGCAGTCGGCGCTTCAGGTCCTCGCCCGACTGGCCCGAGACGATCTCGGCGGCCTTGGCCATCGCCACCTGGACCTCGGCGATCGCAGGGACGGGGATTTCGGGCGGGAGCACGTCGTCGAGGACATGGTCGTCGCGCAGATAGGCATGCGCGAGCACATAGTCGCCGATCCGCTGGCTGGGACGCAGGCCGCCGCAGTGACCGATCATCAGCCAGGCCTCAGGCCGCAGCACCGCGAGATGGTCGCAGATCGTCTTGGCGTTGGACGGGCCGACACCGATGTTGACGAGCGTGATCCCGGTACGGTCGTCCGCCATCAGGTGATAGGCAGGCATCTGATGCCGCCGCCATGCGCTGTCGGAGATGATCTTGTCGATATCGTCCCCTGACGTGATCGTGATCCCGCCCGCGCCCGACAGCGTCGTGAACCGGCTGCCTTCACCGAGCTGCGTCCCGGCCCAGCGAACGAATTCGTCGACATAGCGGTGATAGTTCGTAAACAATACGAAGCGCTGCGCGTGTTCGGCAGGGGTGCCCATGTAATGGCGCAGCCGTGCGAGACTAAAATCGGTGCGCAAGCCATCGAACAGCGCGAGCGGACGGGTGTCGTCCTGCGCCACCCACAGCCCGTCAGCGATCTCGTCACCGATATGCGCGAGCTCGGTGGCGGGAAAGAATCGTGCGAGCTCGGTCGCGGAGACCTCGTCGAGGCTCAGCGCGTGGCCGGGGTCGATGACATAGGGGAAGGGAATCTCCTGCCGCCCTTCGACGGCCTCGACCTCGACGTCATAGTCTTCGATCAGCAGGGTCAGCTGTTCGGTCAGATAGTCGGCGAAGATCGCGGGCTTGGTCACGCTGATCCGGTATTCCCCGGGATTCACCATCCGCCCGAACGAGCGGAGCGGCGTGGGGCGGTCGATGCCGCCTTTGTAGATCAGCCGGATTTCGGGATAGGCGAACGAGCCATCGCTGCGGCTTGCCGGATCGGGCACGGTGCCGTCGGCGATATAGGCGCTCATAGCGGACTGGAGCCGCGCAACGGAGGCGCGGTAGAGGCGGTCGAGTTCGGCGACCAGGTCGGATGCGATTGTCATCGCCCAGTGTTACGCGGGAGAGATTACGGAGGCAAGACTAGCGCGGGTGCCACGCCAACTCCGTCATTCCCGCGTGCGCGAGGATGACGGAGCGCGACGTTCAATCAGGCGCGCGACGCGATCAGATCTCGCTGAGCAGATGCTCGGCAGAGCTGACCTTGAACTCGCCAGGGGCCTCGACGTTCAGCTGCTCGACGACGCCATCATTGACGATCATCGAATAACGCTGGCTGCGCGTGCCCATGCCGAAACCCGAGCCGTCCATCGTCAGCCCGACCGCCTTGGCGAAATCGCCATTGCCGTCCGCGAGCAACGTAATGTCGCCGGCACCGGCGGACTTGCCCCACGCGTCCATCACGAACGCGTCATTGACCGATGTGCAGGCGACCTCGTCGATGCCCTTGGCCTTCAGCGCGGCTTCCTTTTCGACGAAGCCCGGCAGGTGCTTGGCGGAGCAGGTCGGGGTGAAGGCGCCGGGGACCGCGAAGAGCGCGACCCTGCGGCCCGCGAAGAAGGTCTCGGACTCGACCTGATCGGGGCCGTCCGCGGTAGCCTTGACGAGAGTGGTGTTGGGAAGCCGGTCGCCGACGCTGATCGTCATGGAAATTCTCCTGTCGCCGCGAGATCGTCCCGGGCGGACGGTACCTCGTATGGGAGGCGCGCGATTTCAAGCGTGGCGGCGGGGCCGTCGCGACGCTATGGTCTAGGGCATGGACAAGACGGCTTTTCTTTCCGGGCAACTCCTTCTGGCAATGCCGGGGATGAGCGATCCGCGGTTCGCCCGCGCGGTGATCGCGATGTGCAGTCATGACGAAAACGGCGCGCTCGGGATTGGTCTCGGCGCCACCGTCGACGGTCTCGGCTTTCACGACCTGCTCGAACAGTTCGAGATCGCACCCGGTGACGCGCCCAATGCCCCGGTGCATTTCGGCGGGCCGGTCGAACCCCGCCGCGGCTTCGTCATCCATTCGTGCGACTGGGGCGGGCAGGACACGATCGAGGTCGCAGGGCTCTGGGCCTTGTCGAGCACGATCGACGTGCTCCGCGCGATCGCGGAGGGGA
Source organism: Sphingomonas sp. CFBP 13714 (assembly GCF_014842205.1). Lineage (NCBI taxonomy): Bacteria > Pseudomonadati > Pseudomonadota > Alphaproteobacteria > Sphingomonadales > Sphingomonadaceae > Sphingomonas > Sphingomonas sp. CFBP 13714. The sequence goes on along the minus strand of NZ_JACYVG010000003.1, from coordinate 434,419 downwards.
AGGGGCCGTCGCAATGGGTCGTCGCGCTCGGCTATGCGGGATGGGACAGTGGGCAGATCGAGGGCGAACTCGCACGTCCCGGCTGGTTCAACGTCGCCGGCGCTGCCGATCTGGTGTTCGACACGAACGCGGATGAGCGCTGGAGCAGGGCGTTCGAGCGGGCCGGGGTCGACCCGCGGCTGCTGGTGGCGGATACCGGCACGGCGTGACGATCGCCGCGCGCATCCGCGGGTCAAGATGACATTCTAGCGCGGCGAGGACCGTTTCGGGCATCATATAAAGATATCTTTATATTTGATTTGAGCGGCCCGTTCCTCTATGCGGCCCTGCATCCGGCACGGGCATGAGGCCCGCCGATCAAAGATTTCCAGGAGATATCCTCGTGGCCACCACGCTCGCGCCCCAGAAGACGGACGGCAAGACCGATTACGTCGTAGCCGACATCAGCCTTGCCGATTTCGGCCGCGCCGAGATCAACATCGCCGAAACCGAGATGCCGGGCCTGATGTCGCTCCGCGAGGAATTCGGCGCAGCGCAGCCGCTCAAGGGCGCGCGCATCACCGGTTCGCTGCACATGACGATCCAGACCGCGGTGCTGATCGAGACGCTGACCGCACTCGGCGCCGACGTCCGCTGGGCGACGTGCAACATCTTCTCGACGCAGGACCATGCCGCCGCCGCGATCGCCGCGTCGGGCGTGCCGGTGTTCGCGATCAAGGGCGAGACGCTCGCCGACTACTGGAACTATGTCGGCGACATCTTCTCGTGGGATCGCGACGTCGAGGGCCAGACCGCCAACATCATCCTCGATGACGGTGGCGACGCGACGATGTTCGCACTCTGGGGTGCAAAGCTCGAGGCCGGCCACACGATGCCCGAGCCCGAGAACGAGGAAGAGGTCGAGATGCAGCGTGCGCTGAAGGCGTATGTCGCAAAGAACCCCGGCTATCTGACCGAGACCGTCAAGAACCTGAAGGGCGTTTCGGAAGAGACGACGACCGGTGTTCACCGCCTGTACGAGATCGCCAAGAAGGGCGAGCTGCCGTTCCCCGCGATCAACGTCAACGACTCGGTCACCAAGTCGAAGTTCGACAATCTCTACGGCTGCAAGGAATCACTGGTCGACGCGATCCGTCGCGCGACCGACGTCATGCTCGCCGGCAAGGTCGCCTGCGTCGCCGGTTTCGGTGACGTCGGCAAGGGTTCGGCCCAGTCGCTCCGCAACGGCGGCGCACGCGTGATGGTCACCGAAGTCGATCCGATCTGCGCACTGCAGGCGGCGATGGAGGGCTTCGAGGTCGTGACGATGGAAGACGCCGTGAAGCGTGCGGACATCTTCTGCACCGCGACCGGCAATGCCGACGTCATCACTGCCGATCACATGAAGGCGATGAAGCCGATGTCGATCGTCTGCAACATCGGTCACTTCGACTCGGAGATCCAGATCGCCGCGCTGTCGAACTATGACTGGACCGAAGTGAAGCCCGGCACCGATCTGGTGAAGTTCCCGGACGGCAAGCAGATCATCATCCTGGCGAAGGGTCGCCTCGTGAACCTGGGTTGCGCCACCGGCCATCCGTCGTTCGTGATGTCGGCCTCGTTCACCAACCAGACGCTCGCGCAGATCGAGCTCTGGACCAAGGGCGAGAACTACAAGAACGAAGTCTATGTCCTGCCGAAGCATCTCGACGAGAAGGTCGCAGCGCTGCATCTCGAGAAGCTGGGCGTGAAGCTGTCGCAGCTTACCCCGAAGCAGGCCGGTTACATCGGCGTGCCCGTCGAAGGCCCGTTCAAGCCGGATCACTATCGCTACTGATCGCCCACGCGATCTGAAGCGGAAAAGGCCGCGTCTACCGAAGGGTGGACGCGGCCTTTTCTTTTGGATCTGGCTGTTGTGGTCGACTAATGCGCCGGTCTTTCCGTTACATTTCGGTCGCTTGCGGTGCTTTCCTGACGTCCGGCTTTAACGCCGGGGCTGCGGTCGCCGCTGGCGTGGTGGGCGGCTTCCGCCGCACACCGTCGAGCTCCTGTGGCGCATCCGCCGCAGGTGCGGCCTTGTCCGCCGCCGCGGGGGCCGCGCGCAGCGTCTGTCGCGCGCGCATGCACTGCGAGGGATCGGGCCGGCGGACCTGCTGGCAGTTCCACAACGCCTTTTCGTAATCGGCCGAGCGATCGCGCAGATAGCTGAACGTGATTGCCGCGCTCTGCACCGGCGTCAGCGGCGTGGACGTTGCGGCCTTGGTTTTGTCGGCCCATGCCATGAACCGACAAAAGGCACGGTCGCCGCAGGCGATCGTCGCGAGCGTCGGGTAGGCGTTGGGGAGCACGCCCGGCGAGAAGGTCATCAGCACCGTATCGCCTTCGGCAGTCGCGAAAGGCGTCGAGGCGGCGTTCGCGAGGTCACCGGCGACCGCGTCATCGCCCAAAACAAAGCCGAGCGCGGCGGATGCCTCGGCAATCGCGGCATCGGCTTCTGACAGCGCGGCGGCGGTGCGGTGCGCATCCGAAATAGGCGCGAGCTGCGCGATGACCGGTTCGCCCTGCTCGGGCGCGCGCCGGAAGGCTGGGGGCGTGCCCCACCAGCCCGACCAGCGGAAGAACAGGTGTGACCCGACCGCGACGATCTTGTCGAGGCTCGACTGCCAATAGGGGACGACCCAGTCGGTGTGGTAATGCGTGGCATAGCCGACCGGTCGATAGACATTGCCCGACAATGCGGCGGTCGCGACGCTGCGCGCCCGGCGCCATGCGTCCTCGGAGGGCTTCCAGCGGAGCAGCGCGCCGTCGCAGCTGAAGCTGAACTGGCATCCCGTCGCCCGCGTCTCGCCCTCGAACACGACTCCGCAGACGGTCTTCGGAAAGGCGGGATGACGCAGGCGGTTTAGCACGACCTGCGCGACGGCGCGTTCGCCGACCGTGTCGTCCCCCGCCTCGTACAGCGTGCCGGCCGCGAGGCAGTCGGTCGCGCGGGCGAGGTCGTCTGCGGTACCGGCGAAGCGGAACGGCCGTGCAGCGGGGTTCGGATCGGTCGAGAACGGCACCGTGGCGTTGAACGCCCGCGCATCCTCGGGCGCGAGATCGACGAATCGGACGGGCTCGACGGGGGGCAGCTCGGCCTGGGGCACGACGCGCTGTTTCGGCATCGCGGCGCGCGCCGGGTGGGGCAGCGCCGGAGGATTGGTCACGACAAGCGTCGGTCCGACGATCGCCGCAGCCGCGATCGCGAGTACCGACACGCGCAGATAAACGGCGCCACGCGCATCGGTCATCGTCGTCACTGCTCCGGAAGGAAGTCCGGCACGGACAGATAGCGCTCGCCGGTATCATAGTTGAAGCCGAGGACGCGGACGTCGTCGGGAAGATCAGGGAGCTTCTGCAGGATCGCGGCCAGCGTCGCGCCCGAACTGATCCCGACCAGCATGCCCTCTTCGGCCGCCGATCGGCGTGCCATGTCCTTGGCGACCGCGGCATCGACCTCGATCACGCCGTCGATCGCCTGGGTGTGGAGATTGGCGGGGATGAAGCCTGCGCCGATGCCCTGGATCGGATGCGGGCCCGGCTGGCCACCGGCGATCACGGGCGAGGCGGCGGGCTCGACCGCATAGACCTTCAACTCGGGCCAGTGAGCCTTCAGCGCCTCGGCGACGCCCGTGATGTGGCCGCCGGTGCCTACGCCCGTGATGATCACGTCGATCGGCGTATCCCGGAAATCCTGGAGGATTTCCTGTGCTGTTGTACGGACATGCACGTCGATGTTCGCAGGATTTTCGAACTGCTGCGGCATCCAGGCGCCGGGCGTTTCGGCGACGCGCTCGCGCGCGCGTTCGATCGCGCCCTTCATGCCCTTCTCGCGCGGGGTCAGGTCGAAGGTCGCACCATAAGCGAGCATCAGACGCCGACGTTCGACGCTCATGCTCTCGGGCATCACGAGGATCAACTTGTAGCCCTTGACCGCTGCCACCATTGCCAGGCCGACGCCGGTGTTGCCGCTGGTCGGTTCGATGATCGTGCCGCCGGGCTTGAGGTCGCCGGCCTTTTCGGCGGCCTCGATCATCGCCAGCGCAATACGGTCCTTGATCGAACCGCCAGGATTCGACCGTTCGGATTTCACCCAGACTTCGGAATCGGGGAAGAGCTTCGACAGGCGGACGTGCGGCGTGTTGCCGATCGTGTCCAGGATCGAGGAGGCTTTCATGGCTTGGCTTCTCCGTGCTGTGGTTCGGTCTCTAGGATCTCGGGGGGATCAAAGGTCTTCGCCGCCCCGAGTTCCGGGAACAGGCGCGCCCAGCCGATCGTGACGGCAATAGCACCAACCCCGCCGAACACCACTGCGCCGACGGGGCCGAGCAGCGACGCCATCACCCCGCTTTCGAATTCGCCGAGCTCGTTCGAGGCCGAGATCGTCAGCTGCGACACCGCGCTGACGCGGCCGCGCATCACGTCGGGCGTGTGCAGTTGGATCAGCGACTGGCGGACATAGACCGAGATCATGTCCGCACCGCCCGCGACGATCAGCGCGACGAGGCTGAGGACGAAGGCGGGGTGGATGGGGAACCCCGCAATCGTGCCGGGGGTGAGCCCGATCAGCTCGACGATCGGCGTCGCGACCCCGAAGGTGAGGATCGCGATACCGAACACGATCACCGCGATCAGCATCTTGACCCCGACATTGCGCGACATCGGTCGAATCGAGAACCAGATCGCGGTGACCGCGGCACCGATCCCCATGCCCGCGGCAAGCACGCCGAGCCCTTGCGACCCGACATGCAAAATATCGCGGGCATAGACGGGCAGCAGCGACGTGGCTCCCGCCAGCAAAACCGCGAACAGGTCGAGCGTGATTGTCGCGAGCACGAGCCGGTTGCGGCGGACATAGGTGAAGCCCTCGATGATCCGCGCGAGGGGGCGATGGTCGGTCTGCGCGGCGGGCTGTGCCACCGGGCCGATCAGGAACATGAACACCAGCGCGACGAGGAAAAGCAGCGTGGCCACGCCGTAAGCGACCTCGGGATGGATCGCGTAGAGCAACCCACCGACGCTGGGGCCTGCGATCGTTCCGACCTGCCACGCGATCGAGCTTATCGCGATAGCGGTGGGGAGCACAGCCCGGGGCACGAGATTGGGCGCGAGCGCCGAATAAGCCGGGCCGGAAAAGGCTCGCGCGACGCCGAAGGCGACCGCGGCGGCGAACAGTGCGCCGAGCGTGAGATGGCCGGACCAGGTCAGCAGCCAGAGCGTCGCGGCGGTGAGCACCAGCAGCGTGGTCGTGCCGCGGACGATCCAGCGCCGGTCGAAGCTGTCCGCGACGAGCCCGGTGATCGGGGTCAGCAGGAACAGCGGCACGAACTGCGCAAAGCCGATCATCCCGAGCATGAACGCCGCCTGGCGGATGTCCATCGTCTCGCGCGCGAGGTTGTAGACCTGCCAGCCGATGACGATCGACATCGCGCTGACCGCGATCGTGCCGGCGAACCGCGACAGCCAATAGGCGCGAAAATTGGCGATCCGGAAGGGATGCTGATGCGGGTCGATCGTCGGGTTCATTGTCCCGGGCTTTAGGGGGTAGGGCGCGGGAAGGGCAACCGGAGCTTTGCTTGGGGCGGGGATAGGGGCGGGGGCGACGACCCGCGAGTTGGGCGCGACGGATCGAGGCTCGCGGGACAGTCGCGAAATCGCATACCCCAGACGGGAATTGATGTTCGGCCCCGTCCGCGCCTATAGGCTGCGGCAACTCCCCTACGGAAAACGAGGTTTCCCACATCGTGGCCAAAGCCCCCCCAGCACGTGCAATCGCCGAGCCCCCGATCACCAACCGTGAACGGCCGGCCGAACCCAAGCCTTATGAGGCCAGCAAGGACGAGCTGCTCGCCTTCTACAAGCAGATGCTGCTGATCCGGCGTTTCGAGGAAAAGGCGGGCCAGCTTTACGGTCTCGGCCTGATCGGCGGCTTCTGCCACCTGTACATCGGCCAGGAAGCCGTCGCAGTTGGCCTTCAATCCGCGCTCGACGGCGAGACCGATTCGGTCATCACCGGCTATCGCGACCACGGCCACATGCTCGCCTACGGGATCGACCCGAAGGTGATCATGGCCGAGCTGACCGGGCGCGGCTCGGGCATCTCGAAGGGCAAGGGCGGGTCGATGCACATGTTCTCGACCGAGCATAAATTCTACGGCGGGCACGGCATCGTCGGCGCTCAGGTGTCGCTGGGCACCGGCCTCGCGTTCAAGCACAAATATTCGAACGACGGCGGCATCTGCATGGCCTATTTCGGCGACGGCGCCGCGAACCAGGGCCAGGTGTATGAGAGCTTCAACATGGCCGAGCTGTGGAAGCTCCCGATCATCTTCGTGATCGAGAACAACCAGTACGCCATGGGCACGAGCGTCAATCGCGCCTCGGCCGAGGACCAGCTCTATCGCCGCGGCGAATCGTTCCGCATTCCCGGCATCCAGGTCGACGGCATGGACGTGCTGGCGTGCCGCGGGGCCGCTGAAGAGGCAATCGCCTGGGTCCGCGCGGGCAAGGGCCCGGTCATCCTCGAGATGAAGACCTATCGCTATCGTGGCCACTCGATGTCCGATCCGGCGAAATACCGTACGCGGGATGAGGTCCAGGCGGTCCGCGACAAGTCCGACCCGATCGATCACATCAAGAAGCTGCTCGACGAGCAGGGCGTGACCGAGGCGGACCTGAAGTCCATCGAACAAGAGATCAGGAAGACCGTGAACGAAGCCGCCGATTTCGCCGAGCAGACCCCCGAGCCGGATGTCGCCGAGCTCTACACCGACGTTCTGGTGGAGTCGTACTGATGGCGATCGAGATCAAGATGCCCGCGCTCTCCCCGACGATGGAAGAGGGCACGCTCGCGAAGTGGCTCGTCAAGGAAGGCGATAGCGTTAAGTCCGGCGACATCATGGCCGAGATCGAGACCGACAAGGCGACGATGGAGTTCGAGGCCGTCGACGAAGGCACGATCGGCAAGATCATGGTTGCCGAAGGTACCGACAATGTGAAGGTCGGCACCGTCATCGCGACGCTGCTCGAAGAGGGCGAAAGCGCTGACAGCGCGCCGACCGAGGCACGCGCGGGCGAGGCCGCCAACGCCGCACCGAAGGAAACGCCGTCGGACGACAAGGCGCCGCCGGTTCCCGAAGGCGCGTCGCCTGCCAAGGCCGAAAGCGGGACGCAGCAGCTCGTCGCGTCGGCGGAGAAGGTCGGCAAGACCGATCCGGCGATCCCGGAGGGTACCGAGATGGTCAAGACGACCGTCCGCGAGGCGCTACGCGATGCGATGGCCGAGGAAATGCGCGAGGACGACCGCGTCTTCGTGATGGGCGAGGAAGTCGCGCAGTATCAGGGCGCGTACAAGGTCACGCAGGGGCTGCTCGACGAGTTCGGCGAGCGTCGCGTGATCGACACGCCGATCACCGAATACGGCTTTGCCGGTATCGGTGCAGGCGCGGCGATGGGTGGCCTCCGCCCGATCGTCGAGTTCATGACCTTCAACTTCGCGTTGCAGGCGATCGATCACATCATCAACTCGGCGGCCAAGACCAACTACATGTCGGGCGGCCAGATGCGTTGCCCGATCGTGTTCCGTGGTCCCAACGGTGCCGCGTCGCGCGTCGGTGCACAGCATTCGCACAACTTCGCGGCCTGGTATGCGAGCGTTCCTGGCCTGATCGTGATCGCGCCCTATGATGCCGCGGATGCCAAGGGGCTGTTGAAGGCGGCGATCCGTACCGACGATCCGGTCGTGTTCCTCGAGAACGAGCTGATGTACGGCCGCAGCTTCGACGTTCCCAAGCTCGACGACCATGTCCTGCCGATCGGCAAGGCGCGGATCGTCCGCGAGGGCAAGGACGTGACGATCGTCAGCTACTCGATCGGCGTGGGCATCAGCCTCGAAGCCGCCGAGAAGCTCGCCGAGGAGGGCATCGACGCAGAGGTCATCGACCTGCGCACGCTGCGCCCGCTCGACACCGACACGGTGCTGAAAAGCCTCGCCAAGACCAACCGCATGATCATCGTTGAGGAAAACTGGGCAACCTGCTCGATCGCGTCCGAGATCGTGTCGGTGGTGATGGAGCACGGCTTCGACGACCTCGACGCGCCAGTGCTGCGCGTGACCAACGAAGACGTGCCGATGCCCTATGCGGCGAACCTCGAAAAGCTGATGCTGGTCGATGTCGCAAAGGTCGTCGATGCGGCGAAGAAGGTGACGTACCGGTAATCAGTGAGCTGTTGCTGATCGCTCCGACCGGGTGCACCGGTCGGAGCGATCATGCTGCGTAGGTCGAGCACAAGCTCGGCGTTACTCCCGCAACGGCGGCTAAAGTCTGATCGTTGCGTTCTCGCACATTGTACACCGCTTCGGCGCGCAGGATCGGAGCGCCGAAAAACCGCTGCGAGACGAGCGGCTGATATTTGTAGGTCACCTCGATGAAGATCAGCGCGGTTCCGGCGACCGCCGTAATCTTGCGACTGGCCAGTCCCATATATTGCAGGCTTGCATCGGCCTTGCCCTTGTCCTGCAGGCCATAAGCCGGCTGGGAGGCACTTGTGTTCAGCGCCCCCGTGCACCGCTGCCAACGGATCCACTGTCCCGCCTTCGTGCCGGTCTGACCATTGGGTTCGACGCTCGAAATCACGACGCGGCCGTTATCGGCAAAGTCGATATCGGTCCCTAGCAACTTCGGGCTGAGTAGGACCTCGTTGACATCGGCCTCGTTGATCGAATCCCGCACGCGTGCGACGTTGTCGGACGCGGTCGTGGCGATCTGGTTGACGCGCATCTTGGCGATCGACATGTGCGTCAGTTCGGCACCGGCGAGACCCAGTGTCAGAAGGAACGGCGCAACGATCGCAAATTCGATCATTGCGAGGCCGCGCTTGTCGGCAAGAACCCCTGGCCTTGCGGTGCTGTCGATCCTCGTCATGGCTTGGTACATACGACCGTCGGTGCCGCACGCGAGGTAAAGGGCTGGTTACGTACCAGCGTCGTTTCCGTAACTGTCCGGGTGCGCGTCCAGCCCATCAGCGGTCCGACCGGCGTCAGATTGGGGTATCTCACCGTCGCTGTGTAGAAGATGACGTCGTCCGCGCTACCGACACCGTCATCGCCCGGCGTCGCGTCGTAAATGCCGTTGTTGTTCGCATCTTCGAAACAGTCCCCGAGATTGAACGTGCCGCGCGGGTCCGTGTCCGACGTGATCTTCTCGGGCTTGCCGACATTCGAGAAGTTGTAATAGCGGCGCGTCGACACGGTGACATATTCTGCCGGGATGACGGCGCGGACCTCGGCCTTGATCGTTGCGCTCACGTTGGCGGCGGTCGTGTTGCCGACCGTGGTCAGGCGTGATGCCTTTGCGAGCGCGCCCTGTACCATGGCCTCGACATAATTCTGATACCCGACCTCCAGGATCATCATCAGCAACCCGATCAGCAACGGTACGATCAGGGCGAATTCGACGATCGTTGCGCCCGCGACGTCTGCCGCAATGCGCCGCCTTGCTGGCGCTAATCGCGCGATCACTGGCTCACCCGTAGCGATCCGACCTTGGTGCCGATTTCCTTGAACTTCTGGATGAGCGCGGCGGAGGTGGTGATGCCTGACGCCATGGAAGGCTGTGTCGCGCAATCCCGCATGTCGTTAGTGAGCGTGGTCGAAAACGCAATGACGTACAGCTGGATACCCTGCGCCCTGGCAGCATTGCAGGCCATGCGAAATCGCTGGAGATGGCGCGACAGCTGCGCTGCGGCGAGCTGAGTGGTATTGCCCGTCGTCGTTCCCAGCACGCGCTTGTCGCGCTCCTCCGCGCCATAGGTCGTATAGACGTCCAGGTATGGCGACAGGTCGCCGTCGGTCATGAAGATCATGAACTTCCTGACCGAGAAGCCGCGAAGCTTTCTTGGATTGTCCGGATCGCTCTGATTGTTCGTTTCGGGCGTTGCCGATGCGAAGATGCCGTCCGACGAGATAAACCTGGCGCCCCATATCATGCCGATATCATGATAGGTGCCGCCAAGCGGTTGCAGGTCATTGAGATATTTCATGAAGCCGGCCTTGTCGCCGTAATATTCCTTCAGGCGGCTGGCTTCGCTGGCGCAGTATTTCGGGTCGGTATAGATGGCGCGCCGGTCGGGATCGAATTCCGTCTCGGGCCACCACGGCGCCCAACGGCTGGCGTCCGAGTTCGGCAACCGGTTGATGTCGAGGTCCCACGCGTCCGACGGTGCCGTCGTCAGCGATCCGCCGTCGATCGTCGTGTTGTTGGTCTGGCGCTCCTCGATGCACCCGGCCCATTTCGATGTCGCCGTGCTGGGCGATCCGCCAGGCGTCGGTACCGATGCGCCCGTCTTGAACGTCGCGGTGTTCAGCGTCGCCTGCTGGTAGGTCCAGTAGTTCGAGCAGACCCCCCAATAGCTTGAATAGCTGCCGTCATACGCGTTGCACCAGTTCAGCGAGCTGTAGACAGGTCCGCCGGTCCGGGCCCGCGTCTGATAGGGTGCGCTGTTGCGGATATAGCTCGCATCCTTGGCATAGACGAGCCTGCCGACATTGACCGTCGCGTTATAGGGCACAAAGCCATAGCGAAGCCTAAGGTTGTTGTTGTGCAGCTGGTTCTGTGCAGACTCCAGGGTGTCGTAGAGGGACTCGGACGCATCGCGCAGCGCCTGCATCTTCGATCCGGATTGTTCGATCTCGCCGCAGGCGTCATTGGGGCGGCTCGTCGGGCAGTTCATCGATCCCGACATGTCGAGGACGAGCACGACGTCCGTGCCGACGAAATCCTGCGTCGCCGCGCAGGTGATCGACAGGGGCAAGGTGTTGAACCCGAAGATTTTCATCACGGTGGTCGGTATCGCGGTCGTCGCGGTGATCCGGACGGTACCCACGGCGGGAACGGTGACCACGGGAGTGAACGGGGTCGTGTCGAAGGCCCCGCTGGGGAAGTTGAAGTTAAAATAGTTTCTGGCTTCGGTTTCAACGTCGCTCGTCAGCGTCGGGCCCGCCAGCAGGCGCCGCGCCGCCAGCGAGCCCGCGTCGCAGGCCTGCTGCAGCCGGTCACGCGCGACATAGGCGCGTGACATGTCCAGCCCGGACCCGACCATGGCCAGCAGCGGCATGATCGCGAAGGCGACGATCACCAAAGTGTTGCCTTTGACGTTCCGTCGCAGACGCGCGAGGAACGTCAGCGCTGCAAATTTCGGGGCAATCGTCTTGGCCATGAATGTCCCACTGGATCTTGATCGCGCACCCATGCCCGGCAATCCGGTAAGCCCGGCTCAAGAGATATGGTTAACGTGAGCGGGGGGCGTGCCCTGCGCCGCGTTCGCAGCTATGGCAGCGCGATGGTCGACCCTGCCAACTTACCCAATCCCGAGCGCGCGCTTGCCCTGAGCTACGCCCCCGCCTCGACCCGGCCCGGGCTCGAGGCGCTGTTCGCGCTCGACACGGCGCTCGGCACGATCCTCAAGACGACGCGCGAGCCGATCGTCGGGCAGATGCGGCTGACCTGGTGGTATGAGGCGCTCGGCCGGCTCGATACGGCGCCGCCGCCGGCCGAGCCCGTGTTGCAGGCGCTCGCACACCATGTCGTGCCGCAGGTCGGCGGCGCGACGATCGCGACGATCGCCGAGGGGTGGGAGGCGCTGCTTGAAACGCCGCTCGACGATGCAGCGGTCGAACGCTTTGCCCGCCTGCGCGGCGGGCAGCTGTTCGCGGCGGCGGCATCTTTGCTGGCGGCGTCAGACGATCGCATCGCGGCGGCGGGTGAGGGATGGGCGCTGGCGGATCTGTCGCTGCGGCTGTCGGATCCGGCACGCGCGGCAGGCGTGGCCGCGATGGCGCGCGGGCGGCTCGATACGGCGCTCCACGGCCGCTGGCCACGACGCGCACGATCGCTCGGCGCACTCGCACTGCTTGCGCGGGCCGATCTTTCGGCGCCGGAGCAACCGGCCGGCAGCCCGAAGCGGGTCGGCCGTCTGCTGCTGCACAGACTGGTCGGATACTGACCGGTTCGTTTGAGATCGGCGCGCTGCGAGACTAGCCTTGCGCCTGGACGGGGACGTCCGGGGGCGGGGGAGACCGGGGATGTGGCGATACCTGACGGGTGGCGCGGCGCTGATCGCGCTGATCGGTGCGGCGATACTGGGCTTTGGCGGCAAGGTGCGATCCGGGCCAGTGCTGGCACCACAACCGACCGCGCAGGCGCAGACCCAGGCGGGGGCGGACGGCGGGACCGACCCCTTGCCGCGCACGGCGCCGCGCGCGACCGATGCAACGCGCGAACAGCGGCGATTTCAGCGGTATGATAAGGATCGCGACGGCGCGGTGACGCGCGACGAATATCTGGTCGCGCGGCGCAAGGCCTATACGAAGCTCGACGTTGATGGTGACGGGCGGCTGTCGTTCGACGAATGGGCGGTCAAGGCGACGACCAAGTTCGCCGGTGCGGATGCGGACAAATCGGGCGCGATGACCGCGCCCGAATTCGCCACCACCGCGGTCAGGCGGAAGCCGTCGTCTCGGGCTGCCTGTCCGCCGGTTCCGCCGTCGTCTGAGGAGAGTTGAGCCACGCTGCCAGCGCCGCGCGGCCACGATCGGTGTACATCCGCTTGCGATCGGTCTTCTTCGTCCGGCCGGGGATCGGCGGGAACAGCCCGAAATTGACGTTCATCGGCTGATAGGTCTCGGCCTCTGCGCCACCGGTGATATGGCCGAGCAACGCGCCGAGCGCGGTCGCAAAGGGCGGCGGCGTCAGCGTCTGGCCGGTCAGCTCGGCGGCGGCGAACCGGCCCGCGAGCAGGCCGATGCCGCAGCTCTCGATATAACCCTCGCAGCCCGTGATCTGCCCGGCGAAGCGGATGTTCGGCCGCGATTTCAGCCGCAGCGTCGCGTCGAGCAGCTCGGGCGATCGGATGAAGGTGTTGCGGTGCAGGCCACCCAGCCGGGCGAACTCGGCATTCTCCAGGCCCGGGATGGTCCGGAACAGCCGGACCTGATCGGCATGCTTCAGCTTGGTCTGGAAGCCGACGATGTTCCAAAGCGTCCCCTGCGCATTGTCCTGGCGGAGCTGGACGACAGCATAGGGCCAGCGCCCGGTCTTGGGGTTGTCGAGCCCGACGGGCTTCATCGGGCCATAGCGCAGCGTGTCGACGCCGCGCTCCGCCATCACCTCGATTGGCATGCAGCCATCGAAATAGGGCGTGTCCTTCTCCCAGTCCTTGAACGGCGTCTTCTCACCGTCGACCAGGCCCTGATGGAAGGCGAGATACTGGTCCTTGTCCATCGGGCAGTTGATGTAGTCCTTGCCCTCTCCCTTGTCCCAGCGCGAGGCGAACCACGCGGTCTCCATGTCGATCGAGTCGCGGTGGACGATCGGCGCGAGCGCGTCGAAGAAGGCGAGCGCCTCGCGGCCGGTCTCGGCGCCAATCCCGGCCGCGAGCGAGGCGGCGGTGAGCGGGCCGGTGGCGATGATCGTCGGGCCGTCGGGCAGCGCGTCGATGCGTTCGCGGACCAAAGTGATGTTCGGATGCTGGTCGATCGCCTCCGTCACGCTGTTCGAGAAATTGTCGCGGTCGACCGCGAGCGCGGAGCCGGCGGGGACGCGGTGGATATCGGCCTGGCGCATGATCAGCGAGCCGAGCGTGCGGAGTTCCTGGTGGAGCAGGCCGACCGCGTTGCTCTCGGCATCGTCCGAGCGGAAGCTGTTCGAACAGACGAGTTCGGCGAGGCCGTCGGTCTGGTGCGCGGGCGTGGCTTCGCCGCTGCCGCGCATTTCGGAGAGGCGGACCTTGAGGCCGGCTTCGGCGAGCTGCCAGGCGGCTTCGGATCCGGCGAGGCCGCCGCCGATAACATGGATGTCGTGGGTCATGGCCGTCAGATAGCGCCGGACGCTTGCCGTGTCAGCGGTCCAATCCCACTTCGTCCGCATGAAGATCTTCACGATCGGCTATGAAGCCACCACGATGACGGACTTTCTCGCGGCGCTGACGCAGGCCGGGGTCGAGCGGGTGATCGACGTCCGCGCGCTGCCGCTGTCGCGTCGGCCGGGATTCTCGAAGACGTCGCTTGCGGCGTCGTTGCACGAGGCGGGGATCGATTACACGCATCTGAAGGCGCTCGGGACGCCGAAGCGCGGGCGCGATGCAGCGAAGAAGGGTGACGTGGCGACACTGACCGCGGTGTATGACGAACAGCTCGAATTGCCCGAGGCTCAGGCGCAGGCGGCGATCATGCTCGCGCTCGCGGCGGAGAAGCCGAGCGCGCTGCTGTGTTACGAGCGCGACCCCTGCCATTGCCACCGAACCCTGTTGTTGCAGGCGGTGGGCGAGGGGGCCGAGGTGGTGGACCTGTTTACGTGATTTTCGACGGGCTTGACCCTCCGTCATCCTGACGAAAGTCAGGATCCAGAGCCACGAACGGTGAACTTCAGTAACTCTGGATCCTGACTTTCGTCAGGATGACGGGGTTGTGGAGGAAGCGTGGCAGACCGTGTTGCAATGCAGCACCTGATCCGCTAGCAGGCCCGCATTCGCTTGGACCCGGTGCAATTCCGGGTGGCTATTCCGGCCGCCGATCCGCCGGACAACGCAACGACGCCATTGTGAACACCCGCGACCGAAAGCGTCGCCGCGGTTCGTGCGTCCTATGCGGACACATCCATGACAATTTCTGCTTTTTCTCGTTACCGCGCCGAGTGGTATAGCGGCCCGACGGCCGCGCGGCGTGACATTCTCGCCGGCATGGTGGGTACTTTCGCGCTGATCCCCGAGGTCATCGCCTTTTCCTTCGTCGCCGGCATCGATCCCGAGGTCGGCCTGTTCGCCTCGTTCGTGATCGGCATCGTCATCGCCTTTGCGGGCGGTCGCCCCGCGATGATATCGGGGGCTGCGGGGTCCGTCGCGCTGGTCGCCGCCGCGCTCGTTCATGCGCACGGGCTTCAATATCTCCTCGTCGCGACGATCCTTGCGGGCATGCTGCAGATCGCGTTCGGGCTCGCCAAGCTCGACGTGCTGATGCGGTTCGTCTCGCGCTCGGTGCATGCGGGGTTCGTCAACGCACTCGCGATCCTGATCTTCTCAGCGCAGGTGCCGCAGATGGTGGGGGTCAGCTGGCAGGCCTATGCGATGATCGCGGGCGGGCTTGCGATCATCTACCTCGTGCCGCGGATCTCGAGTGCGATCCCGTCGCCGCTGATCTGCATCGTCGTGCTGACCGCAATCGCGATGTGGTTTCCGATGCCGCTGAAGACGGTCGGCGATCTCGGGCGGCTGCCCGATTCGCTGCCGTCGTTCGGCTTGCCCGACGTGCCGCTCAGCTGGGATACGCTGCGCATCGTTGCCCCTTATGCGCTTGCGATGGCGGCGGTTGGGCTGCTCGAATCGATGATGACCGCGAATGTCGTCGACGAGCTGACCGAGACGCGCAGCTCGAAGGCGCGCGAATGCACCGGGCTCGGGCTCGCCAACATCGCCGCGGGCGCGTTCGGCGGGATCGCCGGGTGCGGTATGATCGGCCAGACGGTCGGCAATGTCCGCTATGGCGGCACCGGACGGCTGTCGACGATGGTCGCGGGCGTGTTCCTGCTCGTGGTGATGGTGCCGTTGCGTCCTTGGGTCGCACAGGTGCCGGTCGCGGCCCTGGTCGCGATCATGATTATGGTGTCGATCAGCACCTTCTCCTGGGGGTCGCTGCGCGATCTGGTGCGGCATCCCAAGGTGTCTAGCGTCGTGATGCTGGCGACGGTCGTTGTCACCGTCGCGACCCACGACCTGTCACTCGGCGTCGGGGTCGGCGTGCTGCTGAGCGGCGTGTTCTTCGCGTGGAAGGTCACGCGGATGATGGACGTGGCGGTCGAGTACGACGCGGCGAGCGATACGCGCATCTACAGCGTGACGGGGCAGGTGTTCTTTGCCAGCGCGGATATCTTCGCGGACCGGTTCGACCTGCGCGAGGAGGCCAAGCATGTGCGGATCGACCTGACGGGCGCGCATCTCTGGGACGTCACCGCGGTCGGCGTGCTCGACGATGTGGTCGCCAAGCTGCGGCGGCATGGTGCGGTGGTCGAGGTCGTCGGGCTGAACCAGGCAAGTGCGGTGCTGGTCGACCGGCATGCACCGTTGATGCGCGATCTGGCGGCGTGATCGGGTAGCGGGGGGCGGATAAACGACGGGCGTCGTTGCCCCCCTCCGTCAGGCTTTGCCTGCCACCTCCCCCTTGCGGGAGAGGGTGGTCAGGGCTTTAGCCGGCTACGGGCAGCTTAACCTGGCCGGCATCGTCGCGTTCGAGCGGGCCGTAGGATAGCACCGTCTCGAGTAGCAGCGGGCCATTATAGATGTGCGGGAAGAGCTGGCCGCCGCGCGACTCTTCCCATGTCACGTCGTCGCCGATCGCTTCGAGATCGACTGCGGCGACGTACAGGTCGGACTGACCGGCGAAATGCTTGTCGACCGTTTCGGTCAGCTGGTCGGCGGTCGAGAGATGGATATACCCATCTGCCAGATCGACCGGCGCCCCGGCGAAGCTGCCGCTTTCCAGCGATGCCAGTTGCTCGCCCGTCAGCACCTTGTAGGCGATAGGGCCGCGGCTCATTCGCCGTCCCCCTGGCCTTCGGTCGGATCGCCCGCCGCCGTGTCCTCGCCGATCGTCGCGCCGGTGTCGGGCGCCAGCTCTGGCGTTGCGTCGGCCAGGTTCACTTCGGCGTCTTCCTCGGTCTCCTCGATCCGCGCGGCCGAGACCACATGCTCGCCCTTCGCCACGTCGAACAGCTTCACGCCCGCCGAGTTGCGGCTGATGACGCGCAGCGACGCGAGCGTCGTGCGGATCAGCTTGGCCTGGTTGGTCACCAGCATCAGCTGATGGCCCTTGGCCGCAGCAAAGCTCGCCACAACCGGACCGTTACGGCCGATATTGTCGATGTTGGTGATGCCCTGACCACCGCGGCCCGTGCGGCGATAGTCGTACGCGCTCGACAGCTTGCCATAGCCGTTCTCGCAGACCGTCAGGATGAACTGCTCGCGATCCTTGAGATCGTTGTAGCGCTCGTCGCCCATCCCGTGATCGCCCTCGCGTTCGCCCTTCCAGGGGGCGAATTTGAGGTACGTCTCGCGTTCTTCCGGAGTCGCGCCGACGCGGTGAAGGACCGACAGCGAGATGACCTCGTCGTCGCCCTTGAGCGTCACGCCGCGCACGCCGGTCGAGGTGCGGCTCTGGAACTCGCGGACGTCGTCGCCGGCAAAGCGGATCGCTTTTCCGAGCCGCGTCGCGAGCAGGACATCGTCATGCTCGGTGAGCAGCGCGACGCCGATCAGCTTGTCCTCGGAGCCTTCTTCGAAACGCATCGCGATCTTGCCGTTCGACGGCACGTTGGTGAACGCGTCCATCGCGTTGCGGCGCACCAGCCCGCGCTGCGTCGCGAACATCACGTGCAGACGGCTCCACTCGCTCAGATCCTCGGGCAACGGGAGCACGGTCGAGATCGTCTCGCCCGGCGCCAGCGGCAGCAGGTTGATCATCGGGCGCCCTCGGGTTGCTGGGCCACCCTCGGGCAGGCGCCAGACCTTGTAGCGATAGACCTTGCCGAGGTTCGAGAAGAACAGCACCGGCGTGTGCGTCGACGTGACGAACAGCTCGGTGACGACATCCTCGTCCTTGGTCGACATGCCCGCACGGCCCTTGCCGCCACGTGCCTGCGCACGGAACGTGTCGAGGCTGGTGCGCTTGATATAGCCCTGCATGGTCACGGTGACGACCATGTCCTCGCGCTCGATCAGATCCTCGTCGTCGATGCCGTTGGCGGCCGCGGCGATCTCGGACCGGCGCGGGGTCGCGAATTCGTCGCGGATCGCGATCAGCTCGCCGCGCATCACTTCGTACAGCTTGGCGCGATCGGCGAGGATGTGGAGCAGCTCGGCGATCGAGGCCGCGAGCGTCTTGAGTTCGTCGCCGATCTCGTCGCGACCCAGCGCGGTGAGGCGGTGGAGACGGAGGTCGAGGATCGCGCGGACCTGCGGCTCGGACAGCTTGTAGATGCCCTCCTGCTGCTTGTCCTCGACTGCCTCGACGAGCGCGATGTACGGCGCGATCTCGGCGACCGGCCACTCGCGTGCGAGCAATTTACCGCGGGCTTCGGCGGGGCTCGACGATCCGCGGATGATGCGGACGACTTCGTCGAGATTGGTGACCGCGATGACGAGGCCGAGCAACAGATGCGCGCGCTCGCGAGCCTTGGCGAGCTCGAACTTCGAGCGGCGGGTGATGACCTGCTCGCGGAAGGTGATGAACGCGCCGATGATGTCGCGCAGGTTCAGCAGCTCGGGGCGGCCGCCGCGGATCGCGAGCATGTTGGCGGGGAAGCTCGACTGCGCGGGGGTGTGCCGCCAGAGCTGGTTGAGCACGACGTCGGGGGTCGCGTCGCGCTTCAGGTCGATGACGATCCGCACGCCCATGCGGCTCGATTCGTCGCGAATGTCGCTGACGCCCTCGATGCGCTTGTCCTTGGCGGCTTCGGCGATCTTCTCGACCAGGCCGTTCTTGCCGGTCTGGAACGGGATCTCGGTCAGGACGATCGAGCGGCGATCGCCCTTGCCCTCTTCGACGACGTGGCGCGAACGGACGATGATCGAGCCGCGGCCGGTCTCGTAGGCGGACTTGGCGCCCGCACGGCCGAGGATGATCGCGCCGGTCGGGAAGTCGGGCCCGGGGACGATCTCGAACAGTTCCTCGGTCGTGATCGCGCCATTGTCCATATAGGCAAGGCACGCGGCGATCACTTCGCCGAGATTGTGCGGCGGGATGTTGGTCGCCATGCCGACCGCGATGCCGCCGGCGCCGTTGACGAGCAAATTGGGGAAGCGCGCCGGCAGCACCGACGGCTCGCGCTCCGACCCGTCATAGTTGGGCGTGAAGTCGACCGTATCCTTGTCGAGATCGCCGAGCAGCGCGTTGGCGACCTTGCCGAGGCGGGCCTCGGTGTAGCGCATCGCTGCGGGCGGATCGGGATCCATCGAGCCGAAGTTGCCCTGACCATCGATCAGCGGCACGCGCATCGACCAGTCCTGGGTCATGCGGGCCAAGGCGTCGTAGATCGAGCTGTCGCCGTGCGGGTGATATTTACCCATCACGTCACCGACGATACGCGCCGACTTGCGATAGGGCTTGCCCGCGACGAAGCCGCTCTCGTGCGCGCCATAAAGGATGCGGCGATGAACGGGTTTCAGGCCGTCGCGGACGTCGGGGAGCGCGCGCGCGACGATCACGCTCATCGCATAGTCGAGATAGCTCGACTTCATCTCGTCGACGATCGAGATGGTGGCAATGCCGGCTGGCTCGCCGCCGGTGGGTTCGGCGAGCATGGTCTCGTCGGTCAAATCTGAAGGCTTTCGGCTTGTTTCGGTACGATGACACACCTTAGCCGAGGGGGGACCACCTTACTACCCCCGCGCACGCGTACGCGCGGGGAGAGGAGAGGTTTCATCGGTATGTGCGAGCGGTTGCCGGTTGTCGGCACGATGCGTTTTACCAGCTTTCGCCGGGGTGACGGACTTCAGGGCGGGCGAAGGCCCGGGTCAGGGGGTAATCTCGACCCCGTCCCAGGCGAACAACTTCCCGCTGTCGGGCGCGCGGAGGCCGTCGATCACGTCGAGCAGCTGGACCGCCGCCCGGTCCGGCTTGAACAGCGTGCCGGGCGTCACATTGCCCTGGAACGGCTGCGACAGGCCGGTGTCGACCGTGCCCGGATGAAGCCCGACGACGATGCCGCTCGAATTGCGCCGCTTGTCCTCGATCGCAATCGTCCGGACGAGCTGGTTGAGCGCCGCCTTCGACGCGCGATAGCCGTACCAGCCGCCGAGCTTGTTGTCGCCGATGCTCCCGACCCGCGCCGAGAGCACCGCGAACACGATCCGCCCCGCCTTGGGCATCGTCGGCAGGAAATGCTTGGCGACCAAAGCGGGACCGATCGCGTTGATCGCGAAGTTGCGCGCCATCCATGCCGGATCGAGATCGCGCATCGCCTTTTCAGGCCCCTTGTCGCCCGCATGGAGCAGGCCCGTCGCTACGATCACGAGCGTCGGCGATCCGACCTTCGTTGCAGCCGCGACAATGCTCGCTTCATCCTCCAGGTCCAGATGGCGATCACCATCGGCCGACCGCGAGAAGCCGTGGACGGCATCGAATGTGCCCTCGTCGCGCAGCGCCTCTTCCAGCGCTTTGCCGATCCCGCCCGAGGCGCCGATGACGACAGCGCTGCTCATCGGCGAACGAACCGCCACTGCGCGTCGGTACTGCCAGCCGCGTCATAGGCATACCCGTCGGTGTCGAAGCCCTTCATCCCCTCGATATCGTCGATGCGGTGCTCGAGCATCCAGCGCGCCGCCATCCCGCGCGCCTTTTTGGCGTGGAAGCTGACGAATTTCTGGGCCTCCCCCTCGCGGAAATCGAACGCGACGACGCGGATCCCGGCAGGCAGCTTGCCATCGGCTGCCGCCCAATATTCCTGGCTGGCGAGATTGAGGATCGTCCCGGAGCCTTCGGCCGCGACGTCTTCGGCCAGAAGCTTTGCGATCCGGTCGCGCCACCAGTCGGTCAGCTTCTTCTGACGGGGCGCCCAGCGCGTCCCCATTTCGAGCCGATAGGGGCGCATCGCGTCGAGCGGACGGAGCAAGCCGTAGAGACCCGACAGCATGCGCAGATGATCCTGCGCATAGTCCACCGCCGCCTCGTCGAGCGTCTTTGCATCAAGCCCGATATAGACGTCGCCCGCGAACGCGAACAGCGCGGGGCGTTCGGGCAGCGTGTCGAAATCACCGAACCGGTCGGCATTGAGCTTCGCGAGCGCCGGCGAGATGTGCATCAGCTCGCTCAGCCGCTTCTGCGTCAGATGCGCCGCCGCATGCGCGAGCGTCGTCGCCTCGTCGGCGAACCGCGGCCGGGTGGGGGTGACGGGGGGCAGGGCGGTCTCATAGTCGAGCGTCTTGGCGGGCGAGAGGACGGCGATCATGCGGGTCACCTAGCCGTGCAACCCGGCGCGTTCAATCGGCGTTCAGTGCGCGAGACACATAAGGCGTGTCTTCACCCTGATTCCCGCTGCTTGCTTGAACGCAATCGGCCACACCCATATAGCGTCGCGCCAAGTCGCAGATACGCACGAGGAGAGTTCCCGCATGAAGACCATTTCGAAACTCGCACTGGCCGCGGTGCTCGCCACCGGGGTGAGCGGCATGGCACTTAGCGTTCCGGCCATGGCCAAGGACAA
The DNA here is from genome assembly GCF_014842205.1 of Sphingomonas sp. CFBP 13714. Taxonomy (NCBI): domain Bacteria; kingdom Pseudomonadati; phylum Pseudomonadota; class Alphaproteobacteria; order Sphingomonadales; family Sphingomonadaceae; genus Sphingomonas; species Sphingomonas sp. CFBP 13714. The sequence goes on along the minus strand of NZ_JACYVG010000003.1, from coordinate 413,153 downwards.
GAAGGAAGAGGCCAAGGGCGGTCTCAAGCTGAGCCCCGAGGTCCTGAAGGCTGCGCAGGTCGCACAGCCCGCGATCGCTGCGAAGGATTTCGCCACCGCAGAGCCCGCGCTCGCGCAGATCGACGCAGCCGCGAAGACCGACGACGACAAATATATCGGCGCCGCGCTGCGCTATGATCTGGAACAGCAGAAGCTGGCTGCCGCACAGGCCGCCAACCCCAATGCTCCGATCAACGAGACGGTCCTGGCGGGGCCGCTCGACGTGCTGATCGCCAATCCGAGCACGCCTGCCGACATGCGCGGGCGCTACACCTATCGTCGCGGCGCGCTCGCGTTCAATGGCAAGCAGTATCCGGTCGCGATCCAGTATTTCCAGAAGGCCAAGGCGCTCGGCTTCACCGATCCCAACCTCGATCTCCAGATCGTCAAGGCGAAGATGGAAAGCGGCGACGTGAAGAGCGGCCTCGCCGATCTCGACGCGTCGGTGACGGCATCGACCGCGGCCGGTCAGAAGGCACCCGAGGACTTCTATCGCTATGCGATCAGCAAGGCCAATGCCGCCAAGCTGAAGCCCGAGACGTTCGCCTGGTTGCAGAAATACGCGGTCGCCTATCCGTCGCCCAAGACGTGGCGCGACGTGATCGTGACGTTCGGTCTTCAGCAGAACGGCGTCGTCACGCTCGACGAGACGCAGAAGATCGACCTGTTCCGGCTGATGCGCCAGACCAAGTCGCTGGCCGATCAGAACGACTATCTTGAATATGCCGACAGCGTGAACCGTCGCGGTCTGCCGAGCGAGGCGCAGGCCGTGCTCAAGGAAGGCATGGCTGCGGGCAAGATCCCTGCGACCAACACCATGGCGAAGACCCTGCTGGCGGATACCGGCACGGCGATCCGCAATGACGGACCGTTGTCCGGGCTCGAGAAGAAGGCCGCGAGCAATGCCGATGGCAAGCTGGCTGCCGGCACCGCTGATGCCTATCTCGGTCAGGATAACTACGCCAAGGCGATCGAGCTTTATCGCCTTGCGCTCAGCAAGGGCGGCGTGAATGCCGATGACGTCAACCTGCATCTCGGCATCGCGCAGGCGAAGTCGGGCGACAAGGCTGGTGCGGCGACCTCGTTCGCGGCCGTGAAGACCACGCCGCGTCTGGAGACGGCGCAGCTCTGGACGGCCTGGATGAACGCTCCCGCCGCCTGAGCGGGTGGCAGGAATGGAAAAGGGGGCGGCAGCGATGCCGTCCCCTTTTTTTGTGCCCCGCGTCGGAGGGGGCGCCGCGGATGCGGCGTTGGGCTTGAGCCTAGTCGAGCGTGACGGGAATGCCGGACAGCGCCTTGGCGGTGCGGATCGTCAGCGAGGTCTTCACGCTGGCGACATTGGGGGCAGGGGTCAGGTGCGTGGTCAGGATTTCCTGGAAGCTCTTCAGGTCGGCGGCGACGATCTTCAGGATGAAGTCGATCTCGCCGTTGAGCATGTGGCACTCGCGGATCTCGGGGATGTCGGCGATGTGCGTTTCGAACGCGGCGAGGTCATGCTCGGCCTGGCTGCGCAGACTGACCATCGCGAAGACGGTGATCGGGAAGCCAAGGCGGCCGGCGTCGAGATCGGCATGATAGCCGCGGATCGCGCCCGCTTCCTCCAGCGCGCGGACGCGGCGCAGGCATGGCGGCGCGGTCAGCCCGACCTGGTCTGCGAGGTCGACATTGGTCATCCGACCGTCGGCCTGCAGAAGCGACAGGATCTGACGATCGATCCGGTCAAAACTCATTACGTGTAACTCCCATGAAACGCGTCAAACACGGCGATCGACCCTCCATAGCGATAAGATTGTTGCGGCGAAACGCAATTGTCCCACATCGCCAAGGCATAACCATGCACGCCAATTCTGTTGTTCCTTCCAAGGCCGCCTCAGGGTATGACACCTTGATGACGCAGGCGGTGCAGCGTCCATTCGGGGAACTCCGTGCGCTTCGACGACAGCCTGAAGACCGTGCTATCCGCCGATATGGCCACGGATTTCGGTGCTCAATCGGCGTGGCGTCAGATGGTCGACCTGATCGGACGCGGACGCAGCCCGGCCGATGCTGAGTCGCTGTCCCGGTTGGAGGCGCTGCGCAAGCTGGTCCCAGAGACGGTTCGCGCGGCAAGCGCGCGCGCGCTGGCATTCGCGAAGCCCGATGTCGCACTGGTAGGGTTTTTTGCCGAAGACACCTTGGCGATCGCCGCCCCCGTGTTGCGGACCGCGATGCTGCCTGCGGATGACTGGCTTGCTCTGCTGCCTCAGTTGACCCCGGCGGGCCGATCCGTTCTGCGGCATCGGAAAGATCTGCCCGACCCCGTCTGTCGCGGTCTTGAGAGTTTCGGATCGACCGATTTCGTCCTTGCGCATCATCCGGCGCCGTCCGACGTTGCTCCCGTAATCAACCCCGGCGGGCAAGCGGAGACTCCGGCCGATGACGCCGTGCCTGCACCGGTCGTCGAGGCTCCAGCGGTATCGCCGTCCTGTCCGACCATGCCGCACACCGCGTCGCCCTTTGTCACGCTCGGCGCGATTACGCGCGGTCTGCCAGTCGTGGCCGAAGCGCTGCGTCACGCGGCGGTACCGGCGACCGACGCCGCGCCCGAGCCCGTCGTGAAGCCCGAGCGGTTCGAGATTTCTGACCTCGTCAAACGAATCGACGCGTTCAATCGCGATCGGATCGTGCCTGACGCGACGGACTTTGCCGCGGAGGTTGCCGACAGCTTCCGCTACGAAACCGATCCGACGGGCGTGATCCGCTGGGTCGACGGCGTGTCGCGCACGGCGCTGGTCGGCGCCTCGCTGGCCTATGCCGCCGTTCAGGGTGAGGTTCAGATCGACGGAGTCGCGGCAGGCGCCTACCGGCGGCGCTCCGCCTTCGACGCGGCGCGGCTCCAGATCGGCGGTTTGTCGAGCGCTGCCGGTGCATGGCGTATTTCGGGTGTTCCGGCCTTCGATCCCGCATCGGGGCGGTTTACCGGGTTTCGCGGCACCGCCCGCCGGCCGCGCCGCGACGAGGTCGCGTCGCTCGGGGAGCCATTGGCCGCGCCCAAGTCGCCGGTTTCCGATTCGTTGCGGCAACTGGTGCACGAGTTGCGCACGCCGACCAATGCGATTGCGGGCTTCGCCGAACTGATCGAGACCGAATTGCTCGGCCCGGTCCCTGCAACCTATCGCGAACGCGCGGCAATGATCCGGAGCCAGGCGTCCGAACTGCTTGCCGCGATTGAGGATCTGGATACCGCGGCACGGATCGAAGGCGATGCGCTCGAGCTGCGCCCGACGATCGTGCCCGTCCTGCCGTTGCTCGACGGCGTGGTGCGTGACCTCGCGCCGCTGGCAGCGTTGCGCGGCGCCCAGGTCGTCATCGATCCGTCGGCGGCCCATTGCGACATCGCCGGTGACGACCTTGCGGTCGAACGGCTGGTGGGGCGCCTGCTGGCGACCCTCGTATCGGCCTGCAGCGCGGACGAGATGCTGATGGTCGCGGTCCTGTGCTGCGGCGATACGGTGGCGCTGCGCTTTGACCGGCCTCGCGCGATGGCGGTGCACGACACGAACATCCTGCTGAGCATCGACAACGACCGCGGTCACGAGCGCGATGGCGCCCCGTTGCTGGGTACCGGATTTGCGCTGCGGCTGGCGCAGAATTTTGCGGTCGAACTGGGTGGGCACATGGCGTTCGAGGCCGAACACATCATCCTCACGCTACCTGCCGTCGCGGCCGAACGGATGGAGCGCGTTCTCGACCGGTTTCGGTGAACGACGCGCGGTACAGGCTGGCTTCACCGACGGACCCCACCGTCTGGCGTCCGGGTTTTGGACCGCGCTACACGCTGTTCGTCGATGTCGAGGAGCAGTTCGACTGGAACGCGCCATTCGAGCGCTCGGGACATTCGACGAGTGCGATGACGGCATTCCCCGAGGCGCATGCGCGGTTCCGCGAGCAGGGCGTCGCGCTGACCTGTCTGGTCGATTATCCGATCGTCGACGATCCCGCCGCCGTCGAGATCCTGCGCGACGTGGTTGCCGATGGCCGGTCGGAGATCGGCGCGCAGTTGCACCCCTGGGTCAACCCGCCCTTTGGAGAGCAGCTGACCCCAGCGATGAGCTTTGCGGGCAATCTTCCCGAAGGCCTCGAAGCCGCGAAGCTCCGCTTTCTCACCGACGCGATTGCCACGGCGTTCGGTCGACGCCCGCGCGCGTATCGCGCCGGTCGCTACGGGGTCGGCCGGGACACGTTCGCGACGCTCACGGCGCTCGGCTACCGCGTCGATAGCTCTGTCCGGCCCGGCTATGACTATTCAGCCGAGGGCGGGCCCGACTTTTCATCGAGCGACCCGCGTCCCTGCCGCCGGGGCGCGCTTCTCAGCGTGCCGTTGTCGACGCTGTATGTCGGCGCGCTGCGTGGTCACGGTGCGGGACTGTATCGCGCGCTGGGGCGAGTGCCCTATGCGCGCGGTGTCGCGTCGCGACTGGGCCTGTTGTCGCGGATTGCTTTGACGCCAGAGGATATGCCGATCGGCGCCGCGCTGGAGGCGGTGACGATCGCGGTGGGCGAGGGGGTAGAATTGCTCAACTTCGCGTTCCATTCGCCGTCGCTCGTCCCCGGCAACACGCCGTATGTCCGCGACGCCGCCGATCTGCGCGCGTTCCATGACTGGTGGTCGGCGATGCTGACCCGGCTCGACCGGTTGGGCGTGCGCAATGCGTCGCTCGACGAAATCCTGGAGAATGCCCTGTGACGACGCACCCTTCGCGCTGTGGCTGGGCGGGGCACGATCCGCTTATGTGCGCCTATCACGACACCGACTGGGGCGTTCCCGAACGCGACGGATGCGCGCTGTGGGAAAAGCTGATGCTCGACGGCTTCCAGGCGGGACTCGCCTGGATCACCGTGTTGCGCAAGCGCGAGGCGTTTCGCGCCGCCTTTGCCGGGTTCGACCCGGAACAGGTCGCGCGCTTCGACGAGGCGGACATCGCCCGGCTGATGGGGAACGCCGGCATCATCCGGTCGCGGGCCAAGATCGAGTCGACGATCGGCGGCGCGCGCGCGGTCCTCGCGATGCGCGAGGCGGGTCTGGATTTCGCGACCTATTGCTGGTCGTTTACCGATGGCGCGGTGTTGCTCGGCGACGGTGCAAAGCTGGTCACGCAATCGGCATTGTCGGCCCAAATCGCAGCCGATCTCAAGAGTCGTGGGTTCAAGTTCGTCGGTCCGACGATCGTCTATGCCTGGATGCAGGCGGTAGGCATCGTCAACGACCATGAAGCGACGTGCTTCCGACGCGCGGAGCTCGGCGGCTAGAACGCGACAGCTCGGCGCGTGGTCAGAACGCGCGCCGGTGCTTTCCGCCATAGCGACGGCCGATATAGTCGCCGATATGCGCGACCTCGATCGCCGCTTCGCGCACTGCGCCGTTCTGGCAAGGCATCGGGTCGCTGGCCGGTTCGGCGGCGCGGCGCTGGACCGTGGCGCAAAGCTCCTCGATGTCGGCGCGCGACAGGATGTTCTTCTCGCGCAACAGGCAGATCAGGCTTTGCAGGATGACGAGGTTCTTGTCCTCGGGATCGGCTTCGAGCCGTAGCGGCGTCGTCACTGTCTCTCTCCTTATGTTTATCCGGTGATGATATGCTCATGGGGTTCAGGCGCAAGGATTGATTTTCGCTGTGTTGCAAAGGCTTGCCGGTAACGGGTGACGCATCGCCCTACGCACCCTATCTGGTGGGGATGTACAAACCGAAAGCCGGTCTTCCGACCCGCCAGCAGATCCTGGACTTCATCGCGTCGTCGGACGTCCCAGCGGGTAAACGCGAGATCGCCAAGGGCTTCGGCCTGAGTGCGCAGGACAAGATCGGACTGAAGGCGTTGCTGAAGGACATGGCGGACGAGGGGCTGATCGACAGCGCCCCCGGCCGCGCGTTCCACAAGATGGGCGGCGTGCCCAAGGTCACCGTGCTGCGGATCGCCGACGTCGACGATGCCGGCAATGTCTGGGCGGTCCCCGAGCGCTGGGAGGCCGAGGGCGTGCCACCGCCGCGGCTGCGCGTGCGCGAACGCAAGCGCGGTGCGCTGGGGGTCGGCGAGCGGATCCTCGCGCGGACCGAGGAAGCCGGCAATGGCTGGACCGCGCATCCGATGAAAGTGCTTGCGCCCGCGTCCGAGCAGGTGCTCGGCGTACTGCGCGAGGAGGCGGGGCGGCTGTGGCTGACCGGCGTCGACAAGCGCGAGCGGCGTGAGTTCGCGGTTGCCGATGCCGGCGGCGCCGCACCGGGCGATCTGGTGCTGGCCGAATTGGCCGGCAAGCCGCCGCGGATCGCCGCGCGGGTCGTCAACAAGCTGGGCGACCCGTTTGCGGCGCGCAGTTTCTCGCTGATCGCGATCCACAAGCACGGCATCCCCGACGTCTTCGCGGTCGAGGCGATCGACGAGGCCAAGCGCGTCGCACAACTCCCGCTCGGCGACGACCGCGAGGACCTGCGCCACCTGCCGATCGTCGCGATCGACCCGGAAGATGCACGCGATCATGACGACGCGGTCTGGGCGGAGGCGGACGAGGATCCGGCCAATGCCGGCGGCTGGAAGGCGATCGTCGCGATCGCCGATGTCAGCTTCTACGTGCGGCCGAAGTCGGAGATCGACCGCGAGGCGCGGCGGCGCGGCAATTCGGTCTATTTTCCCGACCGCGTCGTGCCGATGCTGCCCGAAATCCTGTCGGCGGACGTCTGTTCGCTGAAGGAGGGCGAGGATCGCGCTGCGCTCGCCTGTCATCTGGTGATCGGCAAGGACGGGACGCTCAAGTCGTGGCGCTTCACCCGCGCAGTCGTGCGGATCGCGGCGAACTTGGCCTATGAGGAGGCGCAGGCCGCGATCGACGGGACGCTGGCGCTCGACATGACCGAGACGGTGCTGAAGCCGCTCTGGGGATGCTGGGCGTCGCTGGCAAAGGCCCGCGATGCGCGCGCGCCGCTCGACCTCGACCTCCCCGAGCGGCGGGTGGTGCTCGACGAGAAGGGGCGGATCATGTCGGTCGCACCGCGCGAACGGCTCGATGCGCACCGGCTGATCGAGGACTACATGATCGCGGCCAACGTCGCCGCGGCCAAGGCGTTGGAGGGCAAGAAGGCGCCGGTGATGTACCGCGACCACGAGCCGCCGAGCCGCGAGAAGCTGATGGCGCTGAAGGATTATCTCGAGACGTTCGGGGTGCCCTTCGCGCTGGGGCAGGTCATCCGGCCAGCCACGTTCAACCATGTGCTCGAGCGGATCGGCGACGCCGACTTCCGGCCGCAGGTGATGGAGCAGGTGCTGCGCACGCAGACCCAGGCCTATTACAGCCCCGCCAATCACGGGCATTTCGGGCTGGGGCTTGGCAGCTACGCCCACTTCACCTCGCCGATCCGCCGTTATGCCGATCTGATCGTGCATCGATCGCTGGTCGCGGCCTTTGGCCTGGGGGCAGGCGGATTGCCCGCTGAGGATGCGGCCGGGATGGAGGCGATCGGCGAGACGATCAGCCGGCTCGAACGCCGCGCGATGGAGGCCGAGCGCGACACGATCGACCGCTATGTCGCGTCCTTCCTGTCCGAACGCGTCGGTCAGATCATGGAGGTACGGATCACCGGCGTCACCAATTTCGGATTCTTCGCGACGGTCGAGGGAATCGGTGGCGACGGGCTGATGCCGGTCCGCGATCTTGGCGGCGAATATTTCCGCTTCGACGAGGCGGCGCGGACGCTGGTCGGCGAAGACAGCGGCGACGTCTATGCGCAGGGGCAGATGCTCGACCTGAAGCTCGCCGAGGCGAACCCGGTATCGGGCGCGTTGCGGTTCGAAATGCCCGAGGGGAAGGGGGCCGCGGGGCCGGCACGTGCGCGCAAGCCGGGCCGCGAGATCAAGCGGCGCGGGCGTCCGGCGAACATCCGGCATCAGGGGAAGCGACGCTGATTATGATCCCGATTGCCTAGGATGATGCGGAAGCTTTGGCATAAGCCCGGCGAGGTGCTAACGGCGCGCGCATGACGACCGAATTGTCCCGCATCCGCAACTTCTCCATCATCGCGCATATCGACCATGGCAAGTCGACGCTCGCCGATCGACTGATCCAGCAAACCGGCGGCCTCACCGCGCGCGAAATGTCCGAGCAGGTGCTCGACAACATGGACATCGAGAAGGAACGTGGGATCACGATCAAGGCGCAGACCGTGCGCCTGGCTTACCGCGCGAAGGACGGCGAGGATTACGTCCTCAACCTGATGGACACGCCGGGGCATGTCGACTTCGCCTATGAAGTGAGCCGCAGCCTCGCCGCGTGCGAGGGCGCGCTGCTGGTGGTTGACGCGGCGCAGGGCGTCGAGGCGCAGACCTTGGCTAACGTCTATCAGTCGATCGAACATGATCACGAGATCGTGCCGGTCATCAACAAGATCGATCTTCCCGCCGCCGAACCCGAGAAGGTCCGCAAGGAAATCGAGGACGTGATCGGCATCGACGCGTCCGGCGCGGTGCTCGCATCGGCCAAGTCGGGCATCGGCATCGAGGACATCCTCGAGGCGATCGTCACGAAGATCCCGCCGCCCAAGGGCGATCCGGAGGCACCGCTGAAGGCCATGCTCGTCGACAGCTGGTACGATCCGTATCTCGGCGTCGTCATCCTCGTCCGCGTGATCGACGGCGTTCTGAAGAAGGGCCAGCAGATCAAGTTCATGCAGACCGGGACGATGCATCTGGTCGACCGGGTCGGCTGTTTCCGCCCGAAGATCGAGCAGCTGACCGAGCTGGGCACGGGCGAGATGGGCTTCATCACCGCGCAGATCAAAGAGGTCGCGCAGACCCGCGTCGGCGACACGATCACCGATGCGAAGCGGCCTGCGCTTGAGGCGCTGGCGGGCTTCAAGGAAGTCCAGCCGGTGGTGTTCTGCGGCATGTTCCCGGTCGATGCGGCCGAGTTCGAGAAGCTGCGCGAGTCGATCTCCAAGCTGCGCCTCAACGATGCGAGCTTCTCGTTCGAGATGGAGACGTCGGCGGCGCTGGGCTTCGGCTTCCGTTGCGGGTTCCTGGGCCTGCTCCATCTGGAGATCATCCAGGAGCGCCTGACGCGCGAATATGACCTCGACCTCATCACCACCGCGCCGTCGGTGGTCTACGAGATCGAGCTGACGCACCCCGATCCCGCGGGCACGACGCATATCGAGTTGCACAACCCCGCCGACATGCCCGAGCCGAACAAGATCGCGACGATCAGCGAGCCGTGGATCGAGGCAACGATCTACGTCCCCGACGAATATCTCGGCAGCGTGCTCAAGCTGTGCCAGGATCGCCGCGGCATCCAGAAGAACCTGACCTATGTCGGCGGCCGCGCGCAGGCGACCTACGAACTTCCGCTGAACGAGGTCGTGTTCGACTTTTACGACCGGCTGAAGTCGATGTCGAAGGGCTATGCGAGCTTCGACTATCACCAGATCGGCTATCGTGAGGGCGACCTCGTCAAGATGGGCATCCTGGTCAACGAGGAGCCGGTCGACGCGCTGAGCATGATCGTCCACCGCGGCACCGCCGAGGTACGCGGTCGCGGGATGGTCGAGCGGCTGAAGGATCTGATCCCGCGTCACCTGTTCAAGATCCCGATCCAGGCGGCGATCGGCGGCAAGGTGATCGCGCGCGAGACGATCAGCGCGATGCGCAAGGACGTGACCGCCAAATGCTATGGCGGCGACGCGAGCCGCAAGAAGAAGCTTCTGGAAAAGCAGAAGAAGGGCAAGCTGAAGATGCGCGAATATGGGTCGGTCAGCATCCCGCAGGAGGCATTCATCGCCGCGCTGCGGATGGGCGACGACTCCTGATCGGATGTTCTCTTTCAGGCTGACGTGACGGATTTGTCATCGTCCCGATTGGTCGCGGGCATGAATGGTAGTGCATGGCGCGCGATCCTGGGGTCGGATAGCGTTGGTCATGGCACTGCATCCTGTTTTCTACGACGCAAGCGGGCGGCGTCGTCGTCGTTTCGCATTGGGTGTCATCGCCTTCGTAGCGCTCGTTTTATTGTCGGTGGCGGTGTTCGCCGTGTCGATCGGCGCGGTCCCGGCGGCACCGTTGCTGCCGTTCGAGCCCGAGCATCCCGGGCTTCACCGCTTGCCCGCACCGCATAGCGGCGTGATCGGACGGGCGCAGCGCAGCATCGATTATTACGGCAAGGCGCTGTTCGGTGGCCCCACCGCGGGTGCCGGCAAGGCGGGTGCGAAGGGGGGCGTCGGACAGGCACCGCGCGCGACCAACCCGCGGCTGGCCATCGCCTTCCACGTGCCCTGGGATGAATCGAGCGTGGCGAGCCTTGCCCGGCATGTCGAACAACTCGACTGGGTCATTCCCGGCTGGGTGTCGGTGACCGGGGCCGACCACCGGATCACCGTGTTCCGCGATGTCGCGGGCCGCGCGGTGCTCAATCGCGCGATCCACCGCCCGGTGATCCTGCCCATGGTTCAGAACGCCAAGGACGGCGACTGGGACGGCGCGGGCAGCGCCGCGCTGTTTGCGGATGCGACTGCCCGGCGCGCCTTTCTCGATCGGCTGGTCCCGTTCCTCGCGGCGAACCATGCAGGCGGCGCCTTCTTCGATTTCGAGAGCCTGCCCGCGGGTGCGCAGGCGAACTACCGCCTATTCCTTGCCGAGGCGAAGGCGCGGTTCGCGCCGCGCGGCTGGGTCGTCGCGATCGCCGCGCCGGTTGGGAATGCGGACTGGAACATGCGTGCCTATGCGCGCGTGACCGACAAGATCTTCCTGATGGCCTATGACGAGCATGAGACGAGCGGACCGGCCGGGCCGATCGCATCGCAGCGCTGGTTCGCGCGGTCGGTCGCGAATGCCGCGCGCGGCGTCGCCCCCTCGAAGCTGGTCGTCGCGTTCGGCTCCTACGCCTATGATTGGCATGACCGTGGCGGCGATGCGCTGGGCGTCGAGGAGGCGTGGCAGGCGGCGTCTGACTCGGGCACCGTCCCGACGTTCGATAAGGGCAGCGGCACCAGCAGCTTCGCCTATGCCGATGGCGGGACCCGGCATCAGGTCTGGCTGCTCGATGCGGCCAGCGCGTACAACGAACTGGCTTTTCTTCAAAAAGCGGGGGTGCAAAGCTTCGCGCTGTGGCGGCTTGGGTCGGAGGATCCGGCCCTCTGGTCGATCTTCGGGCGCAACCATCGCCGATTGCCCGACCTGCGTGCGATCAACACGACCCCGGCCGGGACGAATGTCGATATCGAGGGCAATGGCGAGATCCTGAAGATCGGGTCGACGCCGGTGTCCGGGCTGCGCGATACGGTCGCGGCAGCCGATGGGACGATCGCGGACGTCCGCTTCACGCGCATGCCCTCGCCCTACGTCGTCCAGCGTACGGGCTACAGCCCGCGGGCGCTTGCGCTCACTTTCGACGATGGGCCCGACGCCGAATGGACGCCGCAGATCCTCGACATCCTCCAGCGCAAGCACGTGCCGGCGACGTTCTTCGTGGTGGGCGAGAATGCGCTGACGCAGCGGAGCTTGCTCGAACGCATGGTGGCCGAAGGGCATGAGGTCGGCAGCCACACCTATACACATCCCAATCTGGCTACCGTATCGGGGCGGCAGGTCGGGTTCGAGCTCAACACGACGCAGCGGCTGTTCCAGGCGTTCACCGGGCGATCGCTCCGCCTGTTCCGCGCACCCTATTTCGGCGATGCCGAGCCGAGTACCGCGGACGAGATCAAGCCCGCACTAGAAGCGCAGCAGCGCGGCTATGTATCGGTCGGCCTGCACGTCGATCCCGACGACTGGAAGCGTCCGGGCACCGCTGCAATCATCGACCGCACGATCGCACAGGTCGTGGAAGGATCGCCCGAACGCAGCGCCAATATCATCCTGCTGCACGATGCGGGGGGCAACCGCGCGCAGACCGTCGCGGCGCTGCCGGTGATCATCGACCGGCTGCAGGCGATGGGATATCATTTCGTGCCGGTCTCGGCGCTGGCCGGGCTGACGCGCGATGCGGCGATGCCGGTGATATCGTCGAGCGACCGGGTCGCGGCGGTCGCGGATCTTGCGCTGTTCAGCACGCTGGGTGGACTGGTAATCGGCCTGCGCTGGATCTTCGGGATCGCGATCACGATCGGCATCCTTCGTGCGCTCGCGCTGTCGGCACTGGCGCTGATCCAGGCACGCCGCGAATTGCGGACGGTGTTCCCGGCGATCGATCCGGCCCGATTCGTGACGGTGATGATCCCGGCGTTCAACGAGGAACGCGTCATCGTCCGCGCGGTCGAGGGCGTGCTGGCCTCGACCGACGTCGTGGTCGAGGTGATCGTGATCGACGACGGGTCGAGCGATGGCACGAGCCAGGCCGTCGCCACCGCCTTTGCCGGCGATGCGCGGGTGCGGCTCATGACCCTGGCGAATGGCGGCAAGGCGCGGGCGCTGAACCGCGGGCTGGCCGCGGCTCGCGGTGACATCGTGATTGCACTCGACGCCGATACGCAGTTCGAGCCGTTGACGATCGCACGGCTGGCGCGGTGGTTCGACGACCCGGCGCTGGGGGCGGTCGCGGGCAATGCGAAGGTCGGCAACCGGGTCAATCTGATCACGCGCTGGCAGGCGCTCGAATATATCACGGCGCAGAATCTCGAGCGTCGCGCGCTCGCGCGGCTGAACGCGATGACGGTCGTGCCGGGCGCGGTCGGCGCGTGGCGACTGGCGGCGATCCGCGAAGTCGGCGGCTATCCCGACGATACGCTGGCCGAGGATCAGGATCTGACGATCGCGATCCAGCGCGCGGGGTGGACGGTCCAGTATGACCAGTTCGCGATCGCCTGGACCGAAGCGCCCGAGACGCTGCGCGCGCTGGCAAAACAGCGCTTCCGCTGGGCGTTCGGGACGCTCCAGTGCCTGTGGAAGCACCGGTCGGCGATCGGCCGCAGCCAGCCGCGCGGACTTGGCTGGGTCGGGCTGCCCCAGGCGATCGTGTTCCAGATCCTGCTGGCGGCGATCTCGCCGATCATCGACCTCGCGCTGCTCGTCAGTGTCGCGACGACCTATGTCGCGGTCTCGGCGCATGGCTGGGCACAGAGCAGCCATGACCTGCAGACCATGCTGACCTATTGGCTGGTCTTCACCGCGATCGACCTGCTCGCGGCGACGATCGCGTTCGCACTCGAGCGACGCGAGCGGTGGAGGCTGCTCTGGCTGCTGATTCCGCAGCGGATCGGCTATCGCCAGGTCATGTACTATGTCGTGCTCAAGGCGCTCGCCCAGGCCCTGCGCGGACCGATGGTCGGGTGGGGAAAGCTGGCCCGGACGGGGCGCGTGACGGCGCCCTCCGGGGCGGAATGAACCCCATGTCCGTTGTGGCGTTCAGCGGGCGGCATATTATAGCGCCGTGATCGTTGGCGGCCTGAGGGGACATGATGAAGTATCCGGTATTGCTCGCCATGCTGGCCGTCGGCGGCGTCGCGACGGGCGCCGACGCTGCTCAGCGCGCGGCACCGCTCGTGCTGGCGGCGGCGAGCCTGCAGGAATCGATGACCGCGGCCGCCGATGCGTGGGCGGCGAAGGGGCATGTGCGCCCGACGATTTCGTTTGCGGCTTCGTCGGCGCTGGCACGGCAGGTCGAGGCCGGCGCGACAGCAGACCTGTTCGTGTCCGCGGACGAGGACTGGATGAACGAGCTGGCGAAGCGCCGCCTGATCGTGCCTGCGTCGCGCGTGACGTTCCTGGGTAACCGGCTGGTCGTCGCGGCGGCGGCGGGGACGACGGTGCGGATCCCGTCACGCCCGCCTGCAGCGCTCGCGCGGGTCCTGACCGCGGGGCCACTCGCGATGGCGGATACGCCCGTCCCCGCGGGGCGGTACGGCCAGGAGGCGCTGGAGGCGCTCGGCGTGTGGAAACAGGTCGCGCCGCGCGTCGTGCGCGCCGAAAACGTCCGCGCGACGCTGGCGCTCGTTGAGCGCGGCGCGGCACCCCTGGGGATCGTCTATGCGACCGACGCCAAGGCATCGACGCGTGTCAGGATCGCAGGCGTGTTTCCCGCATCGACGCATCCGGCGATCACCTATCCGATCGCCCGATTGACGACGTCGCGCAATCCGGAGGCCGAGGCGTTCCGCCGGTTCCTGACGTCGCGTCAGGGCAAGGCGATCTTCGTGCGTTACGGCTTTTCGGCGCGCTGAGTGACGGATGGGTTCGTCCTGACACCGGCGGAGTGGGGGATCGTCGGTCTGTCGCTGAAGGTCGGCGCCGTCGCCATGCTGATCACACTGCCGATCGCGTTCGGATTTGCCTGGCTTCTGGCCCGCGTACGGTTTCCCGGGCGGATCCTCGTCGATGCGGTGATCCATCTGCCGCTTGTCGTGCCGCCGGTCGTGACGGGGTGGCTGCTGCTGCTCGCCTTTGCGCCGAACGGGCCGGTCGGGGCGTGGCTGCAGTCGTGGTTCGGGGTCAGTGTGCTGTTTCGCTGGACCGGGGCGGCGATCGCGGCGGGGGTCATGGCACTGCCGCTGATGGTGCGCGCGATGCGGCTGTCGATCGAGGCGGTCGATGCACGGCTCGAAAGTGCGGCGCGGACGCTGGGCGCGGGGCCTTGGCGGGTGTTCTGGACGGTCACGCTGCCGCTGAGCGTACCGGGCGTGCTCGCGGGCGCGGTGCTGGGCTTTGCGCGATCGATCGGCGAATTCGGGGCAACGATCACCTTCGTCTCCAACGTGCCCGGCGAGACGCAGACGCTGCCGCTGGCGATCTATTCGGCGCTTCAGCAGCCGGGCGCGGAGATGCTGGTGTGGCGGCTGTCGGCGATTTCCGTCGGGCTGTCACTGATCGCGCTGGTCGCGTCCGAACTCCTGACGCGGCGCGCAGGCAGGGGGCTTCATGTCCTTTGAGATCGACGTCCGCAAGCGACTGGGCGATGCCGAGGTCGCGCTGGCGCTGGCGGCGGGCGATGGCGCGACGGTGCTGTTCGGACCGTCCGGCGTCGGCAAGACCAGCATCCTGAAGATGGTCGCCGGGCTGCTTACGCCGGACCAAGGCCGGATCGTCGTCGATGGCGTTACGCTGTTCGGGGAGGGCATCAACCTGCCACCGGAACATCGCCGTGCGGGCTATGTGTTTCAGGAAGCCCGGCTTTTTCCGCATCTGAAGGTGCGCGCGAACCTGCTTTACGGCGCCGGCCGCGACACGTCGGGGTTCGAGGAGCGGATCGGCTTCCTGGGCATCGGGCATCTGCTCGACCGCTGGCCGCGGTCGCTATCGGGGGGCGAAGCGCAGCGCGTGGCGATCGGACGGGCATTGCTCAGCAACCCGCGCTTCCTGCTGCTCGACGAGCCGCTGGCGTCGCTCGACCGACCGCGCCGCGAGGAGATCGTCCGTGCGATCGAGCATCTGCGCGACGCGATGCGCCTGCCGATCCTGATGGTGACCCACGACCCCGACGAGGCCGCACGGATCGGCACCCGCGTCGTACGGATGTAGCGCAGGCATGAAAAAAGGCGGCCCGGGAAAACCCGGACCGCCTCGTTCGTAGCTCGGTAAAGCGTTTAGCGCTTCGAGAACTGGAAGCTACGACGGGCCTTCGCCTTGCCGTACTTCTTGCGCTCGACGACGCGGCTGTCGCGCGTCAGGAAGCCTGCAGCCTTGACCGATGCACGCAGCACCGGCTCGAAGCGGGTCAGCGCCTGGCTGATGCCATGCTTGACCGCGCCGGCCTGACCCGAAAGGCCACCGCCCTTGACGGTGCAGACGACGTCATACTGACCTTCGCGCTCGGTGATACCGAACACCTGGTTGATGACGAGACGCAGCGTCGGACGTGCGAAATACACTTCCTGGTCACGACCGTTGATAGTGATCTTGCCGGTGCCGGGCTTGACCCAGACGCGTGCGACGGCGTCCTTGCGACGGCCGGTCGCATAGGCGCGACCCTGCTTGTCGAGGATCTGCTCGCGGAGCGGCATCGGCTCGCGGACCGGCTCGTTCGAGACGGGCGCTGCGATGTCGCCTTCGCTGGTCGGCAGCGACTGTGCGGCCGGAGCAGCCGGTGCGGGCTGGTTGGTCAGGCTCGCGAGATCGGCGAGCGACTGGCGGTTGTCGGTCATTTACGCACCCACCTTGTTCTTGCGATTCATGCTGGCGATGTCGAGAACCTCGGGGTTCTGTGCCTCATGCGGATGCTCGGTACCCTTGAAGATACGCAGGTTGCGCATCTGCTCACGGCCAAGCGGGCCGCGCGGGATCATGCGCTCAACGGCCTTTTCGAGAACGCGCTCCGGGAAGCGGCCGTCGAGAACCTTGGCGGCAGTGATGCCCTTGATGCCGCCGGCATAACCGGTGTGCTTGTAATAGACCTTCTTCGCGGCCTTGTTGCCGGTGAAGCGGATCTTGTCGGCGTTGATCACGACGACGTTGTCACCGCAATCGACATGCGGGGTGAACGACGTCTTGTGCTTGCCGCGCAGGACGTTGGCGATGATCGACGCTGCGCGACCGACCACCAGATCCTCGGCATCGACGATATGCCATTTCTTCTCCACCTCGTGCGGCTTGGCCGACTTGGTGGTCTTCATGAGCGCCTTCATGGGGCTGAGACCTTTGCTGAAACGATATGCGCCGCCACGACGGACGGCGCTAACGAGGCGGCAATGGCGAAAAGGGGTGTTTAAGTCAAGCTTTCCGCCGGTTTCATGGCGGGTATTATGATACCTTGGACGGATTGCCGAGGCGATGCGCGGCAAATACCGTGGCGATCAGCAACAGCGCCGCGTTGGCCTGATGTGCGACGGCGACGTGGATGGCGACGCCGGTCATGAGCGTTGCGATCCCCAGAAAGACCTGCAGCGTGACGAGCCCGACCACCCAGAAGCCGGCGCGCGAACCATGCTGCGTCGCGCGGACCGCGAGCCAGACGAGCCCGGCAGCGGTGGCGAAGGCGAGCCACCGGTGAATGAACTGGACGACGATCGGGTTGTCGACAGCGTTGATCCAGCCGGGTGACAGCATCGGGACGCCGCCCGGGAATAGGCTGTCACCCATCAGCGGCCAGCTTGCAAAGGCATAACCAGCGTCGAGCCCTGCGGTGAACGCGCCATAGACCAGCTGAACGAACAGCAGCGCAAACGCAGTGATCGCGATCGGCATGAGGCGGGCTGGCGCCGCAAGCTTCGAGCGGTGGAGTGCGATCAGGTCCAGCGCCGTCCAGACGATGCCGGCGAGCGTGACGAGCGCGGTCATCAGATGGACCGCCAGACGAATGTGGCTGACGTCGGTGCGAACGGACAGCCCGGACTTCACCATCCACCAGCCGACAGCGCCCTGAAGCGCACCGAGCGCCAGCAGCGCGCCGAGTCGCCAGCCATAGCCGACCGGGATCGCCCGGCGCAGCGCGAACCACAGGAGCGGGATCGCGAACGCCGCGCCGATCGTCCGTGCCAGCGCGCGGTGGAGATATTCCCAGAAGAAGATCGCCTTGAACCCGTCGAGCGTCATGCCGCTGTTGAGCTGGCTGTATTCGGGAATCTGTTTGTAGTTCGCGAATTCCGCCTGCCACTGCGCAAGCGTCAGTGGCGGGATGATGCCGGTGATCGGCTTCCATTCGGTAATCGAGAGGCCCGAATTGGTCAGGCGCGTTATGCCGCCCACGATAACGATCCCGACGATCATCGCCGCGACGATAAGAAGCCAGATCGCGACCGCCCGCGGGCGCGCTGTGGACAGGAAGGCGGCACTGGGCTGGAGCATCGCACGGCTCTACGCCCGTCTGACTGGGGCGTCGAGTATCAGGGGTTATCGGCTGCCGGGTTTCTGGCGGGCCGGGAGACGCGCGCGGTGCGTTGGGAAAGAGCGGGTGCCGCGGGATCAGGCAAGGCGCCTAGAGAGCTTTCATTTGCCAAAAAAAAACCGAGCGGCTGGTGGGCGTTCGATCGAATGTGATGTTGTATCCTTTCCTTTGATGGACTATCTGAGCCGAACGATGTCGACGACCGCCCACCACCATACCCATGCGCATCCGTCCTGGATCGCAGGCCTGGATCGCTATGCGATCGGGCTGTCGGGTCTGTGCATGGTGCACTGTCTGGCAACGTCGGTGCTGGTTGCGCTGATGTCGACTGCGGGTGGGGTGCTGCTCGATCCCATCTTCCACGAAGTCGGACTGACGATCGCGATCCTATTCGGTGCGGTCGCACTGGGGCGCGGGATCCTTCATCATGGCTATGCGATGCCGGCCGCGATGGGTGCGTTCGGGCTCGGGATCATGGCGGGGGCAATGACCCTCCCGCATGATTCGGGGAGCGGTGAGACGCTCTGGACGATCATAGGTGTCGCGTTGCTCGCGTTCGGGCACGATCTGAACCGCCGCGCCGACAGCTGAGCCGGGCCGCAGGATCGTCCCGGCGCGGTCGCTGCTTGTCGCGGCTCCTGCGGCACCCTAGATTCACGGTATAATGGCAACGCATTCGCATTCGCATCATGAGCCGCAAGGCGCCGACCTCAACGTTGCCGCCCAGGCAACGCTGGAAAAATCGGGCGAGCAGTGGACGACGATGCGCGCCAGCGTGTTTTCCGCGCTGGCTGGCTTCGACAAGCCGGCTTCGGCCTATGACATCGCGGAAGCCGTGTCGAAGGCGGAAGGGCGGCGCGTCGCTGCGAACAGCGTCTACCGGATTCTCGACTTGTTCGTGGGCGCCAATCTCGCGCGACGGGTCGAAAGCGCAAATGCGTATGTCGCCAACGCCCATCCCGATTGCCTTCACGACTGCATCTTCCTGGTGTGTGATTCGTGCGGGCAGACGACGCATATCGACAATGACGTGATCACCCGCGGTGTCCGCAACGCGGCAGTTTCGGCCGGTTTCGTCCCTGTCCGCCCGGTCATCGAAGTCCGCGGCCGGTGTGCGGCATGCGAGGCGCAGCGCTGATCGAAGAGGGCTGCCAGAGCGCTGACGCCTAGGCCAATCAGGCGTCGCTGCGTAGAAATATCCGCGGATGGCGGGGTTTCGTTCGGTAACAATCGACACCAAACCTGTGCTGCGATAAGCCGGTGGGATGGCAGATACTCCTGTAACCCCGTTGCTCGACACGGTTTCGACCCCCGATGACCTGCGCAAGCTGAAACCCGACCAGCTTCGCCAGCTTGCCGATGAACTGCGGACCGAGACGATCTCGGCCGTCGGCACGACGGGTGGCCACCTCGGATCGGGGCTCGGCGTGGTCGAGCTGACGACCGCGATCCATTATGTGTTCGATACGCCGCGCGACCGTCTCGTCTGGGACGTCGGGCATCAATGCTATCCGCACAAGATCCTGACCGGCCGTCGCGACCGGATCCGGACGTTGCGCCAGGGTGGCGGCCTCAGCGGCTTCACCAAGCGGAGCGAGAGCGAATACGACCCGTTCGGCGCTGCGCATTCCTCGACGTCGATCTCGGCCGCGCTCGGCTTCGCGGTCGCCAACAAGATCGCGGGCACGCCGGGCAAGGGCATCGCCGTGATCGGCGACGGCGCGATGTCGGCGGGCATGGCCTATGAGGCGATGAACAATGCCGAGCAGGCGGGCAATCGCCTCGTCGTGATCCTGAACGACAACGACATGTCGATCGCGCCGCCGGTCGGCGGTTTGTCGGCCTATCTCAGCCGGATCGTGTCGAGCCGCGAGTTCCTGGGCATTCGCGAGCTTGCCAAGAAGCTTGCGCGCCGCTTGCCGCGGCCGTTCCACAACGCCGCGCGGAAGACCGACGAGTTCGCCCGCGGCATGACGATGGGCGGTACGCTGTTCGAGGAGCTCGGCTTTTATTACGTCGGGCCGATCGACGGGCATAATCTCGAGCATCTGATCCCCGTGCTCGAGAATGTGCGCGACGCGGAGGAGGGCCCGATCCTCGTCCATGTCGTGACCAAGAAGGGCAAGGGCTATGCGCCCGCCGAGGCCGCGGCCGACAAATATCACGGCGTGCAGAAGTTCGACGTGATCTCGGGCGTGCAGACCAAGGCCCCGCCGGGACCGCCGCAATATCAGAACGTGTTCGGTGCGCAGCTCGTCGCCGAGGCCGCCAAGGACGACCGGATCTGTGCGATCACCGCGGCGATGCCGTCGGGCACCGGCCTCGATGCCTTTGCCAAGGCCTATCCGGATCGCTTCTTCGATGTCGGCATTGCCGAACAGCACGGCGTTACGTTCGCGGCCGGACTCGCCGCACAGGGAATGCGGCCGTTCTGCGCGATCTACTCGACGTTCCTGCAGCGCGCCTATGACCAGGTCGTCCACGACGTCGCGATCCAGAACCTGCCGGTGCGCTTTGCGATCGATCGTGCCGGGCTGGTCGGAGCGGATGGCGCGACGCACGCCGGATCGTTTGACGTGACCTATCTCGCGACGCTGCCGAATTTCGTCGTGATGGCGGCGGCGGACGAAGCCGAGCTGGTCCATATGACGCACACCGCGGCGCAGTATGACACCGGCCCGATCGCCGTGCGCTACCCGCGCGGCAACGGCACGGGCGTCGCCCTGCCCACAACGCCCCAACTGCTCGAGATCGGCAAGGGCCGGATCGTTCGTGAGGGCAAGGCCGTGGCGATCCTGTCGCTCGGCACGCGGCTTGAGGAAGCGTTGAAGGCGGCCGATGTGCTCGAGGCCAAGGGGCTGTCAACCACCGTCGCCGACCTGCGATTCGCCAAGCCGCTCGACGTCGAGATGATTCGCAAGCTGCTGACCACGCACGAGGTTGCGGTCACGATCGAGGAGGGCGCGGTCGGCGGTTTCGGGGCGCATGTGCTGACGCTGGCCAGCGACGAGGGGCTGATCGATGGCGGGCTGAAGCTGCGCACGCTGCGTCTGCCGGATCTCTTCCAGGATCAGGACAAGCCCGACGCGCAATATGCCGAGGCCGGGCTCGATGCGGCGGCGCTGGTGGAAACCGTGCTGAAGGCGCTGCGCCATAATTCGGGCGGGGTTGCCGAAGCGCGCGCATGAGCGGGCCGACCAAAGCCATCGTGATCATCGCGTTGGCGGTGATCGTGATGGTGTCGCTGAACATCGCCATGTGGCGGCGGATGCGTGCCGGGCTGGCCGCGGCGCGTGCCGCGGACGAGCAGGATCAGCAGTCGCAGATGCCGGCAGACGACACATTGCGCGGCTGATCCGGATCGACTGCCGGACGCGCGCCCTGCCTATCTGCCCAGATAGTGGGACTGGGCCGCGTCGGTTACGCTGACGGCGAGGATCGATCGCGCCTGGCTCGGCGGCAGCGCCTGGCCATGACCGTCGCCACTCGCGGCGATCACTCGCTCGAGCAGATCCTGTCCCTCGCGCCACCAGCCGATACCGCTCGCGGCATTGAGATGCCCCTGCGGGCCCGCATCGACGAAATGACTGCCCCAGTCGGCGGCCATGCTGTGCGCGCGGTCGGGCGTGACCCAGGGATCGTCGCTGCTCGCGACGACGATCGAGGGGAAGGGCAGGGGGCCGCGCGGGGTCGGTGAAAAGCCCTTGAGCTCGGCCTGGGCCCCACCGCGATCGACATCGGCGGGCGCGACGAGCAACGCACCGGCGACGGGCCAGCCATAGGGTTGCGGGCTGAGCTCGGCCCACCACGCCACCGCGAGGCAGCCGAGGCTGTGCGCGGCAAGGATGACGGGGGCCTGTGCGCGCCGGATCGCCTCGTCGAGTCGCGTGACCCAGGCGTTACGATGCGGCGTGTTCCACATCCCCAGCTCGACCCGGACGGTATCCGGCCGGGCATCTTCCCACAGGGTCTGCCAGTGTGACGGGCCGGATCCGCCGAGCCCGGGGACCGTCAGGATGGTCGGTTGAACGCTATCATATGGTGCAAAAGAACCCACGACGCCTCTCCTTCTCCAGACCCCCGGAGCCCGGGGGTAGGATCGTGATCGATCGACGCTCTAGGGGACGTCGGCCGATCACGATCCCTGTCCGCAAGATAATCCTACCAGTTCAGTGGGCAATAGACATTGCGGCAAAAGGAAGGCAGCTTGCGATGATCGGACGCCGGGGCGATAGGCTGGGCGTATGGCAAAGCAACGCGCGGACCAGATGCTGGTCGACAGGGGACTGGTCGAGTCGCGGACGCGCGCCCAGGCGCTGATCATGGCGGGGCTGGTCTTCGCCGGCACGCGCAAGGTCGACAAGCCGGGGCAGACGCTGGCGGACGACGTCGTTCTCGACGTGCGGGGTCGCGATCACCCCTGGGTGTCGCGCGGCGGGATCAAGCTCGCGCACGGGCTCACACATTTCGGCTGGACGGTCACGGATGCGGTGGCGATCGACGTGGGGTCGTCGACCGGCGGGTTTACCGACGTGCTGCTCAGCAACGGGGTCGCCCGCGTCTATGCCGTCGACAGCGGGACCAACCAGCTTGCGTGGAAACTCCGCCAGGACCCGCGCGTGATCGTCCATGAACAGACCAGCGCGCGCATCCTGACCGACGCGCATATCCCCGAACCGGTCGACCTGATCGTCTGCGATGCGAGCTTTATCGGGCTGGCCAAGGTGCTCGAGCGCCCGATTCAGTTCGCACGTCCCGGCGCGCGACTCCTCGCGCTCGTCAAGCCGCAGTTCGAGGCGGGCCGCGAAGAGGTCGGAAAGGGCGGCGTGATCCGCGATCCGGCCGTCCATGCGCGCGTCTGCGGCGAGGTCGCGGCCTGGTTCGAGGCACAGGGCTGGCAGGTCGAGGGCGTCGTCGAGAGCCCGATCACCGGTCCCGAGGGCAATATCGAGTTCCTGATCGCCGCGCATGCGGTCGCCGCGCCACGCGGCTGAGGATCCGGATGCTGCCCGCGCTGGACCCGGATCGGCCATCGCAGAATGACACACTTCCCGATCGGTCCATGCATGTTGCGGTTTACGGCAGGGCGTTCCCGCGGCAGGACTAAGCCGATCAGTCTTGAAAGGACGTATGTGGGAGGCATCGCTTCGAAGGGCCAGCTGAGGATGTCGTTCCTGCGCTGGGCGATCGTGACCGTTCCGTTGATCGTCCTGCTGGGCTTTCTGGCCGGGCGCGCGGTCCCGGTGGGGAGCGAAAGTGCCTGGTACACCAGCTTGGTGAAGCCGGCGCTCACTCCGCCAGGCTGGGTGTTTCCGGTCGCCTGGTCGACGCTCTACGTGCTGCTCGGTCTGGCTCTCGCAATGATCCTCAACGCGCGCGGCGCGCGGGGGCGAGGGCGCGCGATCGCCTTGTTTGCCGCGCAGTTCGTGTTGAATCTTGCCTGGACGCCATTGTTCTTCGGCGCGCACCGAATCGGGGCGTCGGTGCTCGTCATCGTCGCGATGCTGCTGCTCTCGATCGCGGCGACATTCCTGTTCGCGCGCATCCGGCGCGGGGCGGCGTGGCTGATGGTTCCCTATATGGTGTGGATCAGCTTTGCGGGAATGCTCACATACGGTATAGGCCGGCTCAACCCCGATGCCGAAACCCTTGTGCCGACGACGCGCACCTCCCAGATGTTGTGAAGAGGCGCGCGGCGCGAGTTACTAGCAGGATGATGACAATGCAGTCCGAAAACCGGATGTTCGACGATTTCGTGAAGGTCCTCAACGGCGCCGCAGGAACCTTTGCCGGTGTCGGCCGCGAAGCGCAGTCTGGAGTTCGCGAGCGTGCCCGTGAATGGCTCGGCGGCCTCGATTTCGTGAGCCGCGAAGAGTTCGACGCGGTCAAGTCGATGGCGGCTGCGGCGCGTGACGAAAATGACGCGCTGAAGGCCCGGCTCGACGCTCTCGAAGCAAAAATGCAGGTCGGCGTCTGACTTTTCCACAGATTTCTGGGCATTCGGATCGAACGGGGTTGTCGGAGCATTTTTGCCCCGGCACCCTTTGTCGCGTGACAGGGAGTGCCAGGACGTAATGATGCTCGACCACGCCGACCATGACCAAGACGATGCTGCGCCCATCGACATGCTCGAAGCCTATTATGCTGCGCATGGATGGGAACATGAACGTCACGATGACGAGATCGTCGCGACCGTAAAGGGCAGCTGGACGACGTACGAACTGCGCGCCCTGTGGCGCGAGGACGACAGCGTGCTGCAGTTCCTGGCGTTTCCGGACATCAAGGTGCCCGACGAACGGCGTCAGGCGGTCTACGAGACGATCGGGCTCGCCAACGAGCAGCTCTGGATCGGCCATTTCGAGCTGTGGTCGACGAGTGGGATCTTGCTGTTCCGCCACGCGGCGATGGTCGATGGCGGCGAGGATGGCACGATGTCGCTGTCGGCCGCCGAACTGCTCGTCGACTCGGCGATCGAGGAGTGCGAGCGCTTTTATCCGGTGTTCCAGTTCGTCCTGTGGGGCGGGAAGACGCCGGCGGATGCGCTTGCCTCGGCATTGATCGAAACCCAGGGCGAGGCGTGATCGCGCGCGTTTCCCCGGGCGCGGCGTGCCGATGACCGGGCGGATCCTGATGATCGGCTGTGGCAATATGGGCGGGGCGATGCTGGCCCGCTGGCTTGCCGACGGCCTTTCCCCTGACAGCGTGACCGTCGTCAGTCCCAGTTTGCGCGTGATGCCACCCGGTGTGCACGTCGTCGCCGCTTTGCCCGACCCCGACGACTTTTCCGCTGAAACCGTCATGCTCGCGCTGAAGCCGCAGCAGCTCGGCGCGCTGAAGACGCCCGTGTTCGCGCGCTATGCGCCAAAGCTGTTGATTTCGATCCTCGCGGGGGTCGAGATCGCCGCACTCGACCGTCTGTCCCAGGCGCAGGCGGTGGTTCGGGCGATGCCCAACCTGCCGGTTGCGATCGGGCAAGGCGTGGTTGCGCTGCACGGCGCGACGGATGACGGCGCGGCGCGTGCGACCGCGGAGGCGTGGATGACGCCGCTCGGCCTCGTCGAGTGGATCGCCGCAGAGGCGCAGTTCGATGCCGTTACCGCGCTGGCGGGATGCGGGCCGGGATTCGTGTTTCGTTTTGCCGACGCGCTGGCCAAGGCGGGGCAGGCGCTCGGCCTGCCGGCGGATCAGGCGGCTCGGCTCGCGCTTGCGACGCTCGAGGGCTCCGCACGGATGGCCGGCACCGCGGACGTTTCGCCGGCGGTGCTGGCGGACAGGGTCGCGAGCCCGGGTGGATCGACCCGCGAAGGCTTGAACGTGCTCGACGACGGCGATGCACTGGTCACCCTGCTGTCTCGCACCCTGGCGGCGTCGGCACGGCGCAATGCGGAGATGGCGGCAAACGCCCGCGACGACCGCGCGCCGCGCTAGTCAGCCGCGCAGCTTTATGACCTGCTCGCGTTCCTCTTCGGGGATCAGGCCTTCGAGCACCGCCCAATAGCCCGCAACCGCGCCGTGGCCGGCGTGATTATAGGCTGCGGACATCTTCTGTCGCGCGGCTTCGAACAGGTCGCTTTCCATCTTGCTGCCGACCGGCGTCAAGCGCAGCAGCCGTTGACGCCGGTCACGATCGCCGGGACGAACCTCGATAAAGCCGCGATCGCTGAGTTCGTTCAGCACGCGACCGAGCGACTGTTTGGTGATCGCCAGCAGCGACAGCAGCTCGCTGACCGTCATGTCCGGTTTGCGGGCGATGAAATACAGGGCGCGGTGGTGCGCGCGCCCCAGCCCCTGCTCCGCGAGCCCCGCATCGATCGACCGGACCAGATGGCTCTGACCGAAGTACAGGAGTTCCATGCCGCGACGCAGTTCGGGCTCGCGAAGAAACAGGGGTGAAGCGGGTGATGCTGAGGCAGCCATGTTGACCGGTTTAGTCTTCGGTCCTAGTCGACGGCAAGCCGTGGAAAGAGAGAAAAATTCAATGCATCCTCCGTTGTCGCAGGCCTCATCGTCCCCAGACGCGAGCATGACATTTTCGTTCGAACCGTGTGGCGATCCGGTCGCTGCGAACGAGCGTGCGCAGCGCCTGATCGATCCCGGCTTCGGCCGGGTCTTCACCGACCATATGGCGATGATCCGCTTCAGTGACGCGAAGGGCTGGCACGATGCCAGGATCACGACGCGCGCGCCGATCATGATGGATCCCGCGTCCTCGGTTCTGCACTATGCGCAGGAAATCTTCGAGGGGATGAAGGCCTATCGACTCGCCGATGGCGGCACCGCGCTCTTCCGGCCCGAAGCCAATGCGCGGCGTTTCCAGGATTCGGCGCGCCGGATGGCGATGCCCGAGCTACCCGAGTCGCTGTTCCTCGAATCGGTCGAGCGGCTGGTCAGGACGGATCAGGACTGGATTCCCGACAGCGACGGTGGCGCGCTGTATCTCCGGCCGTTCATGTTCGCGAGCGAGGTGTTCCTGGGGGTCAAGCCGAGCGCCGAATATCTCTACATGGTGCTCGCCTCGTCGGTCGGTGCCTATTTCAAGGGCGGTGCCTCCGCGGTCTCGATCTGGGTCAGCCAGCATTACACGCGCGCGGCACAGGGCGGCACGGGTGCGGCGAAGTGCGGCGGCAATTATGCCGCCAGCCTGCTCGCGCAGAAGGAAGCGATCAGCCAGGGCTGTGACCAAGTCGTCTTCCTCGATGCGGTCGAGCGTCGCTGGGTCGAGGAACTCGGCGGCATGAACGTCTTCTTCGTGTTTGCGGACGGCAGCCTGTCGACCCCCGCGCTCACGGGCACGATCCTGCCCGGCATCACCCGCGATTCGATCCTGACGCTCGCGCGGGCGCAGGGGATCACCGTGCGCGAGGAACCCTATGCGATCGACCAGTGGCGCGCCGACGCGGCGAGCGGCAAGCTTGTCGAGGCGTTCGCCTGCGGCACTGCCGCGGTCGTGACCCCGATCGGGACCGTCGCGTCGCCCGAGGGCCGCTTCACGATCGGCGGCGGCGAGCCGGGCGCGATGACGCTGCGGATCCGCGATTCGCTCGTCGCGATCCAGCGCGGTCTGGCGCCGGATGCCAATGGGTGGGTCCATCGACTCGATTAAGACGCGATAGGGCTTTTCTCGTCGGGGCGCGCCGCTATAAGGCCGCCTCTGCTGGGGCGTCGCCAAGTGGTAAGGCAGCGGCTTTTGATGCCGCCATGCGCAGGTTCGAACCCTGCCGCCCCAGCCAGTCCTTCCTGCGTCTATCGGATCTGCCATATGTGGGGAGCCGAGGATTGAGTGAAAGCAGGCAGTGATGACCCATCCTTATGATCTCGAACGGTTCGTTACTGCGCAGGCGGCAGTCTACGAGTCTGCGCTTGCCGAGATACGCGGGGGCGCCAAGCGTGGTCACTGGATGTGGTTCATCTTTCCGCAGATTGCCGGGCTCGGACGAAGCCCGATGGCGCAGCATTATGCGATCGTGTCACTCGAGGAAGCGCGGGCCTATCTTGCGCATCCGGTGCTCGGGGCGCGTCTGCGGCAGTGCGTGGAAGCGCTCGACGCGCTGACGGGGACGAGTGCCCGGGCCGTTTTCGGTGAGGTCGATGCGATGAAGCTGCGATCGTCGCTGACGCTGTTCCGCGAGGCGGGGGCGGATCCGCTGTTCGGTGCCGCGCTCGATCGCTGGTTTGCCGGGACGAGCGACACGGCCACGCTTGCTCTCATCGACAGACCAAGCTGACGACGATCCGCGTCGCGCCGTTCAGTCCTCGGCCCAGCGCCGGAGCAGGTTGGATTGTGTCTTGGCAAGCAGGTCGAGTTCGGGCGTCTTCCCCAGCCGCTCGAACAGCGCGTGGCGGGCGGTTTCTAGATCGAACAGCAATTCCCGCGCATCCGCGTCCCGAACGAGGCTCCGGACCCAGGTCACCGCGGCAAGCCGCTCGCCCGACACGACCGGCGCCACGCGGTGCAGCGAGGTCGTCGGATAGCAGACCGCCGAGCCCGCGGGCAGCTTGACGTCCTGTTCGCCGGCGGCGGACTCGATCACCAGTTCGCCGCCGTCATAATCCTCAGGCTCGCTGAGGAAGACCGTCACCGACACATCGGTCCGCATCCCGCCCATGATCGCATCGTCGACATGGCTGCCATAGGCCATGCCCGCATCATAGCGGCTGAAGAGCGGCGGGCGGACGACATGCGGCCGCGTCGCCATGCGGAACAGGGCATTGTCGAGCAACCGGTCGACGACGAGGTCCTGCATCTCGGCGAGCAACGGGTCGCCGCGGTCGACCTGCTCGTTGCGTTTGACCGTTCGTGCCTCGCGCCCCGCCGTCCGTCGGCCGTCGACATAGCGGGTCTTGCGCATATTATCTCGCAGCCACTGGAGATTGTCCGCATCCAGGACGTTGGCAATCATGATCATCATGGGAAATCTCGCAAATCCGGCATGAAGCCGGGTGACGCGCCCCTAACAGTTCAGTGCCTTCCCGGCCAACGTGTCGGGACCAAGGAGATAGTATGCGTACAAAATTATGGATCGGCGTCGGCGCCTTTGTGATCGCGCAATCGGGCCAAGCCGTGATCGGCGACGCGGCCGCCAAGCCATTGTCGCAGCCGGCTCAGCAGGTCGGTGAGGGTGAAGGTGAGGGCGAAGGTGAAGGTGAAGGTGAAGGACGGCGGGTCGTCCGGTCGGGCAAGGCTCGGCATGCGGTGACGTCGCCGCGGCGCGCGCGGGCTGCGCAACAGCAGCGTGGCCAGCGCGGCGAAGGCGAATATGAGGGCGGCGAGAACGAGCGCGGCGAGGGTGGCGAAAACGAGGGTGGCGAGGGCGAACGATGAGCCGGCTACGCCCCTTGGCGTGACCAGCACTGCCGCACGGATCGGCATGATCCGTGCGGCAGTAACGAGACTGCACTCTGGGCATCGCCCCGGCGGTGACGACCGGACGGTCAGTCGGTGCGTGATCCGCTCGGCTTGGCGCGATAGCGATCGAACCAGGCGATGATCGCGGAGGCCTTTGCCGCGGATTGCGACGGCCGTGCGGTGAAGCCGCCATGGCTCGCACCCGGCACCTTGACGAGCGCGGTCGGTATGCCGCGGATCTGCAACGCGGCGTAATATTGCTCGGATTCCGAAACGGGCGTGCGGTAATCGTCGCTGCCCACCACGACCAGGGTCGGCGTCTTGACGTTGCCGACCAGACTGAGCGGCGAGCGGTTCCAGTAGCTCATCGGATCCTCCCATGGCAGCTTGGTGAACCAGTAGCGCGAGGTGAACAGCGTGTTGTCCATCGTCAGCGCCTCGCTCGCCCAGTTGATCACGGGCTTCTGGGTCGCCGCGGCCTTGAACCGGTCAGTCTTGCCGACGATCCAGGCGGTCAGGACGCCGCCGCCCGATCCGCCGGTGACGAACAGATTGTCGGCATCCGCGGTCCCGTCCGCGATCGCCGCGTCGACCGCGGCGATCAGGTCGCCATAATCGTCGGACGGGTATTTCTTGTCGATCAGGTTGGCGAACTCCTCGCCGTACGAGGTCGAGCCGCGCGGATTGGTCCACAGCACGGCATAGCCCGCCGCGGCATAGAGCTGCATGTCGGTGGCGAACCCCGGGCCGTAGGCGCTGTTGGGGCCACCATGGATTTCCAGGATCAGCGGCACGCGCTGGCCGGGCGTGCGATTGGCGGGCGTTGCGAGCCACGCGTCGATCGCGCGGCCATCGGGCGCGGTCACCGCGATCTTGCGGATCGGCGCGAGCGTCTTGGCGCCGGTCATCACCGCGTTGAGTTGCGTCAGCCGCCGGGACTTGCCACCGCTCGAGACCCAGACATCGGCGGGAGCGCTGCCGTCGCCGCCGGTATAGGCGATCGTCCCGCCTCTCGCGACGGAGAACTCGCCCCCGGTATAGGGTCGGTCGAGCCCGCCGCCCGCGACATTGTCGACCAGCGGCGTCGTCCGGCCGTCGAGGCCGATGCGCGCGATCCGGCGCTGGCCGTGATCGTCATAGCTCGCATAGAGGCTGCGCCCGTCGGCGGACCACACCGCATCCTCGATTCCGCGGTCGAGCGCAGCGGTCAGCGAGCGGGGACTGCCGGCGTTGCGGTCGCCGAGGTAGAGCTGGGTATTCTCGTAACTGCGCCGCTTGTCATCGAAGCCGAGCCACGCGATCCGCGTGCCGTCGGGGGAAATCCGCGGCTGCGCATCGGGGCCGTCGCGGGTCGTCAGCGTCCGCATCGCGCCGCTCGACGTGTCGACCGCGATGAGATCCGAGTTCATCACCTGCCGCTCGGCATCGGGCCCGCGGATCGCGGCGAACACGATCCCGCGGCCGTCGGGGGTCCATGACAAGGGTCCGCCGTCATCGAACGCACCGAAGGTGAGCTGCTGCGGCGCGCCGCCGTCCGCCGCGACGACGAACAGATGATCGCGGCCGGGCTTCACATAGCCGGGGCCATCGTTGCGATAATTGACGCGGTCGATCACCGTCAGCGGCTCGGCCCATTTCGCGCCCTCGGGCTTGGGCGGTGCCTTGCCGAGCGTCGTCGCCTCGCCCGCGACGGTCGCGACATAGGCGAGCCGGGTGCCGTCGGGCGACCAGGCGAGCGCCTGCGGATCGCCGGGAAAGCCCGTCACCCGCGCGCTCGTGCCGGTCGCGTTCCAGCGGACGAACAGTTGCGACTGCTCGCCGTCGCGCGCGGCATAGGCGACGCGCGTGCCGTCGGGGGACCAGCGCGGGTCGGACCCTTGCGCAGCGAACGGCGACTGGCGACCGGTCGCGACGTCGATCAGCCACAGCGACGACTGGACACGGTCGGTCATGACGTCGGCGGTGCGGCGGACATAGACGATCGTGCGTCCGTCAGGGCTGATCTGCGGGTCCGCTGCGATCGACAGGCCGAACAGGTCGGCGCCGGTGAAGCGCCGCGTCGGGGCGTCGGCCGGGGCCGCGATCGGCTGCTGCTGCGCGACGGCGGGGGCAGCCGACAACAGGGCGAGGGCAAGGGTGAGGCGCAAGCACGGCTCCTTTGACGATGATCGAGGTGCGATCATGCCCGATCCCCCGGCCCGTGCAAGGGCAAGGCGGGGGCGTCACCGGTCGGGCCAATCGTCAGCCAGTCGGCGCGAGGAACACCGCCCCGGGGACGCGCAGGGTCTGATCGGTCGGCGTGAGACGGCCGTCCTTGCCAAGCGCCATGACCGCGATCGTGCCCGACCGCTCGTTCGCGATGAGCATCTGCCGCTCGTCCTCGAGCAGGAGGAAGATGCGCGGCCAGTGTCCGCCGGCGGCGATGTGCTGGACGAGGGTCGGCACTCCGTCGCGATCTAGTGCGAACACCGCGATACTGTCAGCGCCGCGGTTCGAGACGTAGAGATGCCGGCCGGCGCGATCGATCGCGATGTGTGCGGCCTGGGACGACCCGACATGGCCATCGGGCAGGGTGGACAGCTGCGTGCGGGTGGTGAAGCGCCCGTCCGGCTGTGCATCGAGCATGGTCACGGTGTTGGCGAGTTCGGCAACGACATAGGCGCGTGGCAGGCGGGGATGCCAGACGAGGTGGCGCGGTCCCGTTCCCGGCGGCGCGCGCCACGCCGGGACCGGTGCGGCAAGGCTGCGCGCTCCCGGATCGAACCGATAGGCGAAGATCGTGTCGGCGCCGAGGTCGACCGAATGCAGCCAGTGCCGATCGGGGCTGAACCCGACCCAGTGCGCATGCGGCCCCTCCTGACGGCTCTTGTCTGGACCGGTCCCCTCATGGCGGAAGATCGTCGGTTCGCCCGGCGCACCGGTCGCGGGATCGATGCGGTAGAAGCCGACGCTGCCGCTCGAATAATTGGCAATGGCGAGGCAGCCGGACGCGTCGTCAAACGCAGCATGGCAGGGATCGGCGCCACCCGACGGCATCGTGCCGCGGGCTTTCCAGTCGGGCGTGAAGCCGGTCACCGACCCTTTCGCCTGCTCGCGCAGGACATACCATAGCCCGGTGCGGGGTGCCCGCACCGCAAACGACGCGTCGTCGATCCCGGCGACCGGCGGCTCGACCTGCCAGCGATTGCGCGCCCGGTCATGCGACAGCGTGTACAGACCCTTGCCGCCCTCGCGCGCATAGGTGCCGACGAGCACGCGGGCGTCGCGCGGCGATGGCGGTGCGGCGCGCAGACCGGTGGCGAGCGTCGCGGTCGCCATGCCGCAGAGCAATGATCGGCGGGTGATGGTATTGAAAACAGGTGGCGTCATGGATGGCGGTCCGATGGTTGATCCTCCACCCCAGCTTACCATCT
This sequence comes from Sphingomonas sp. CFBP 13714, assembly GCF_014842205.1. Lineage (NCBI taxonomy): Bacteria > Pseudomonadati > Pseudomonadota > Alphaproteobacteria > Sphingomonadales > Sphingomonadaceae > Sphingomonas > Sphingomonas sp. CFBP 13714. The sequence continues at coordinate 381,091 of NZ_JACYVG010000003.1, read as the reverse complement.
AAGAAGCGGTCTCGCGCAAGGGGCTCTCCAGACCGAGGATAAACCGACGAGCGAAGATCCTGTCATGCCCGGCACGGAGCCGGGCACTCAACAAAATCCACAAGCTGATAACGAGTCCGGCTTCGACGCGGGATCGCAATCGCGTGGCGGGCGGTCGATCCCGCGGGGCCGGCTGTCGCGGCTCGGCGTGTTCGGGCGGCTTGCCGGCGGCGTCGCGGGCGGGGTGGTCGCCGAGGGCGCCCGGCGGCTCGCGAGCGGCGAGCGTCCGCGCATGTCGGACCTGCTGCTGACCCCCGCCAACGCGGTGCGGGTCGCGGACCAGCTTTCGCATCTGCGCGGTGCGGCGATGAAGCTCGGCCAGATGGTGTCGATGGACGCGGGCGACATGCTGCCGCCCGAACTGGCGACGATCCTCGCCAGGCTGCGCAACGATGCGCATCACATGCCGCCCGCGCAGCTCGACCGGGTGCTCACGGCCGAATGGGGAAAGGACTGGCGTCGCCGCTTCGCGCATTTCCAGGCGCATCCGGTCGCGGCCGCATCGATCGGCCAGGTGCACCGGGCACGGCTCCCCGACGGACGCGTGCTGGCGATCAAGGTGCAATATCCGGGCGTGAAGGACAGCATCGACGCGGATGTCGACAATGTTGCGACGCTGCTGCGCGTGTCGGGGCTGTTGCCCAAGGAGCTCGACATCACGCGGCTGCTCGGTGACGCGAAACAGCAATTGCACGACGAGGCGGATTATGTCCGCGAGGGCGAGATGCTGGAACGCTATCGCGCGCTGGTGGGCGACGATGCGGGGCTGGTTGTCCCGCAACTCGAGCCGACATTGTCGACGCCGCGCGTGCTGGCGATGGAGTATATCGACTGTACGCCGATCGAGAGCCTCGAGACCGCACCCCAGGACGTCCGCGATGCGGCGATGGAGCGGCTGATCGGGCTCACGCTGCACGAACTGCTCGACTGGCGGCTGATGCAGACCGACCCCAATTTCGCGAATTATCGCTGGCAGGCCGAGACGGGACGCATCGTCCTGCTCGACTTCGGTGCCGCGCGTGCGGTGCCGCAGGTCGTGGCAGACGGGTATCGCCGGCTGCTGGCCGCGGGGCTCGCCGGACAGCGCGACGCGGTCCGCGACGCCGCCATTCAGGCGGGCTTTCTGGGCGAGGCCGCGGTCGTGGGGCATCGGCCGCAGATCGACCGCATGATCGACGTGATCCTGGCAGAGATGAACCGGACGGGGCCTTTCGACTTCGGCGATCGCAGCTTCGTCTCGGTGCTGCGGGACGAGGGAGCGGCGATCGCACGCGACCGGTCGACCTGGCATATCCCGTCGGCCGACATGCTGTTCGTGCAGCGCAAGATCAGCGGTACCGCACTGCTCGCCGCACGGCTGAAGGCGCGCGTCGACGTGCGCGCGATGGTCGAACCTTATTACTAGTCAAATGAAAGCCGTACTGACCTATAAAGGCGATCACCGGCTGCGATTTTCCTGTTTTGGCACTTATGCTGCGGCGCGGTATCGCGACTCCAAACGTTAAGGCTGCATGGACCCGGGCAATTTCCGCGGTGACACGCCCGATTTGGAGATTTGAGTATGCGTAACAAGCGTCCCGACGGGATCGTCGACTATACGGGCCCGGCCGGTGGCTGGGGTGCGCTCAAGGCGGTTGCCACGTCGCTGAAGGCCCAGCAGATCGTCGTGCGGGGCGGGCAGACGCTGCTGAAGTCCAACCAGCCCGACGGGTTCGACTGTCCGAGCTGCGCCTGGCCCGACCCCAAGCATACCTCGTCGTTCGAATTCTGCGAAAATGGCGCCAAGGCGGTGGCATGGGAATCCACGGCGAAGCTGATCGGCGCCGACTTCTTCGCCAAGCACAGCGTCGCCGAGATCTGGAAGCAGAGCGATCACTGGATCGAGGATCAGGGTCGCGTCACCGAACCGCTGCGCTACAACGCCGCGACCGACCATTATGAGGTCGTGACTTGGGCGGAGGCGATGTCCGCGATCGGTGCGGGTCTTGCCGCGGTGCCGGATCCGAACCAGGCCGAATTCTATACCTCGGGCCGCTGCTCGAACGAGGCAGCGTTCCTCTATCAGCTGTTCGTGCGGCTGTACGGGACCAACAATTTTCCCGACTGTTCGAACATGTGCCACGAGGCGACGTCGGTCGGCCTCCCCAAGTCGATCGGGATCGGCAAGGGCACGGTCAGTCTCGAGGATTTCGACCATGCCGACCTGATCCTGTCGATCGGTCATAATCCCGGGACGAATCATCCGCGGATGATGGCAACGCTGCGCGAGGTGTCGCGCCGCGGTGGCAAGATCATCGTGTTCAATCCGCTGAAGGAGCGCTCGCTCGAACGCTTCGAATCGCCGCAGTCGGTGGTCGAGATGGCGACGATGTCGGCGACCCAGATCGCCAGCTCCTATCTGCAGGTGAAGGTCGGCGGTGACGCCGCGGCGCTCAAGGGTATCGCCAAGGCACTCGTGGCGCTCGACGAGGCGGCGCGCGCGAGCGGCGGCGAACCCGCGCTCGACCATGCTTTCATCGCCGAGCATACCGACGGGCTCGAACCCTATATCGCCGATCTCGCACGGACTGACTGGGCCGATATCGAACAGGCCAGTGGTTTGCGCCGGGCGGATCTCGAGGACGTCGCGCGGATCTATGCGTCGTCCAAGGCGACGATCGCCTGTTACGGCATGGGGATCACCCAGCACCGCACCGGTACCAGCAACGTCCAGCAGCTTGCGAACCTGTTGCTGCTGCGCGGCAATATGGGCCGCCCCGGCGCCGGGATCTGTCCTCTGCGCGGGCATAGCAACGTGCAGGGCGACCGGACGGTCGGCATCACCGAACGCCCGATGCCGCTGTTGCTCGATCAGATGAAGAAGGTCTTCAACTTCGAGCCGCCGCGCGAGCATGGTCATTCGGTGGTCGAAAGCATCGCCGCGATGCGCGACGGCAAGGCCAAGGCGATCGTCTGCCTGGGCGGCAACCTCGCCATCGCGTCGTCCGATCCGCAGGCGTGCGCTGAAGGGTTCCGCAATCTCGACCTGGCGGTGCACATCACCACCAAGCTCAACCGCACGATGCTGTTGATGGCGAAGGACACCTATATCCTGCCATGCCTGGGGCGGACCGAGCTCGACACGCAGGCCGGTGGCCCGCAGTCGGTCACCGTCGAGGATTCGATGTCGATGGTCCACGCGTCGCGCGGCTTCCTGATGCCGCCGGGCGAGAATGTGAAGTCCGAGATCTGGATCGTCGGCGAGATCGCCAAGGCGACGCTCAAGGGCAAGGGCGATATCGATTGGGATGCCTATGTCGCCAATTACGACCTGATCCGCGACAAGATCGAGGCGGTGTTTCCCGATTTCGCCGATTACAACACGCGCATTCGCAAGCCCGGCGGGTTCCATCTGCCCAATTCCGCCGCGATGCGGATCTGGAAGACGAGCAGCGGCAAAGCCAACTTCATCGTCGCCGAGGGGATCGAGGAAGACGAGACCGCAAACGCGCCGGACGTGCTTCGGCTAACGACATTGCGTGCGCATGATCAGTATAACACGACCGTATACAGCCTCGACGACCGGTATCGCGGTGTCTTTGGCCGTCGCGATATCCTGTTCATGAACAAGCGGGACATGGCGCGGCTTGGCTATGCGGAGGGCGATGTCGTCGATGTCGCCACCGCGTTGCAATATGCGCATCCTGATCGCGTCGTGCAGAAGCTGACCCTGGTCCGCTACGCGCTGCCGGACGGGTGCATCGCGTCCTATTATCCCGAGACGCAGCCGCTGATCGCACTCGAGGATCATGATCCGCAGAGCTTCACCCCGTCCTACAAATCGGTGCCGGTCACGGTGCGGCGGGCCGGCGGAGATGTCGGTGCGGAGCGCGGCGTGGCGCGCGCGGGGGTCGTCGGCCAGAGCCAGGCCGCGATGGCATGAGCGCGGGATACGCGCCGACGATCGACACCTATGCGACGCTCGCGGCGGCCAAGGCCGCGGCGTGGCGTCGCTCACCGGTTGGCTTCTTTGCGGGCGCGATTCTGGCGGGAACCTATATCGGGATCGCGATGATCCTGGCGATCAGCGCGGCGGCGGGGCTTCCCCCCGGCGTCCGGCCGCTGGTGATGGGCGCGACGTTCGGGATCGGCCTGATCCTGACGGTATTCGCCGGCGCCGAGCTGTTCACCGGCTATGTCATGTATCTTGGCTTCGGCCTGGCGAAGCGGACCATCAGCTATGGTGAAGCAATCACGCTGGCGGCTGTCGTCTGGCTCAGCAATCTGGTCGGCGGCGTCCTGTTATCGGCGATCTTCGCGATCGGCGGCGGCGGGGCCGTGTTCGCCAATGCCGACACGATGTTCAACGCCTATGTCCAGCACAAGGTCGAGGCGGACGGGATCGCGTTGTTCGCGCGGGCGATCCTGTGCAACTGGCTCGTCTGTCTCGCGATCTGGACGGCGGCGCGGATGAAGGGCGATGCGGCCAAGTGCATTGCGATGGCCTGGATCCTGCTCGCTTTCGTTGCTGCTGGTTTCGAGCATTCGGTCGCCAACATGACCGCGCTCACGCTCGGCCTCATGGCGCCGCATCCGGTGATCGATCTGGCGGGCACGGTGCACAATCTCGTTGTTGTGACCGCGGGAAACACCGTCGGCGGGCTGGTCTTCGTCGTCTTCGGGTACATGCTCGCGGCCAGGACGGATGCCGCGGCCGCGCCAGCGGCGGACTGACGCGCACTTGGCGAAGAAGCATTATCTCACCGCGACGCTGCCCGATGGCTATGTGAAGACGATCGGGCCTACGGCGACTGCGTTCACGCATTACTGGCGGATCGTCGCGGTGCTCGCCAACGGTAAGACCGAAGTGTTCTGGGGGCACAGTAAGTCATTGGCCGAGGCGAAGAAGAAGCGCGTCGCGGCCGAGGAGGCGTCGATCCAACGCGGCTGGCGGTCGCACGCGTTCGAGATCGCCGAACTCGTTCGCTCCTAGACCGTCCACGCGTACAGCTGGGCCAGACGCGAAACGGCCGCCCCGCACAAGATGTGCGGGGCGGCCGTTCTTCTGTTGGACGAATGAAACCACGCGCGAACGGCGTGGTCTCATTCTACCGCCGATCAGGCGAGCGTGCGGACGCCGGGTTCACGATCCCAATAGCGCTTCGCACCCGCGGTCGCGATGTCGGCCAGCACCACCACACCCGCATCGGGCTCTACGCCGGCCTTGTCGAGAAGCGGCTTGGCCGCATCGCTGGCGCCGATCGCCTTCAGATGACCGAACGCATCCATGACCCACTGGACCGCCGCGCCTTCCTTCAGGAGCATCTTGCACCCGTCGGCCGACAGGACGACCGCCACCGCATCGAAGATTTGCGACGGGCTGCCGGCAAGCTGGCCCTGTGCCTTCTTCATGCTGCCATCGGCAAGCTTGGCGCCACCGACCTTGGGGGCGACGAGCACCGGCTTGCCGCCTGCACCCTCGACCGCTGCAACGACCGCGTCGATCTCCGCGCCATCCGACCCGTCGGCGATCAGGATCCCGACCTGACGGCCCTCGAGCGTCTCCTTCATGTTTTTCTGGATCGACAGTGCCGGGCTGGGTGGCATGTCGACCGGCGCGCGGAACGCCGGATTGGCTGCCGGCAGGGGGATGCCGAGACCATCGGCAACGCGCGTCGCCAGTTCCTCGTTTACGTTGCGCAGGTTGGCGACGGTGCGCTCCTGAACATGCGCGAGACCGACCTTCGACAGCTCGAAGGTGAAGGCCGACGCGATATGCGCCTTCTCATTGTCGGTCGCCGACACCCAGAACAGCCGCGCTTGGCTGTAATGATCGCCGAACAGTTCGGCGCGCATCCGCAGCTTCTCGCCCTGCTCGTCCGCACCGGTCGGGTTCGTGGTCGTCACGAAGCCGTTCGGCGATTCGCGCGGGCCACCGTCTTCGCCGACAACCGACAGGCTGTTCGGCTCGTAATTGGCACGCCCCTTGGGCACCTTGGTCTGCATCATGCCGTCACGCTGGAAATTGCCGGCTGGGCTGCGCGGTGCGTTGACCGGGATCTGATGGAAGTTGGTCGTGCCGAGGCGCGACTTCTGCGTGTCGAGATAGCTGAACAGCCGGCCCTGAAGCAGCGGATCGTTCGAAAAATCGATCCCGGGGACGATGTTCGTCGGCAGGAACGCGACCTGCTCGGTCTCGGCGAAGAAGTTGTCGACATTGCGGTCGAGCACCATCCGGCCGATGATCCGGACGGGAACGTCCTCCTCGGGGATCAGCTTGGTCGAATCGAGCACGTCATAAGGCTGCGCCTCGGCGAACGCCTTGTCGAACACTTGAATGCCGAGCTCCCATTCGGGGAAGTCGCCGGTGTCGATCGCTTCCCACAGGTCGCGACGATGATAGTCGTTGTCCGCGGCCTGGAGCTTGAGCGTCTCGTCCCAGATCGTCGACTGGAGACCGAGCTTGGGCTTCCAGTGGAACTTGACGAAGCTCGACTTGCCTTCCTCGTTCACGAGCTGGAACGTGTGGACGCCGAAGCCTTCCATCATCCGCAGCGAACGCGGCAGGGTGCGGTCGGACATCGCCCACATCTGCATATGCGTCGACTCCGGGGTCAGCGATGCCCAGTCCCAGAAGGTGTCGTGCGCCGAACCCGCCTGCGGATAGGCACGGTCGGCCTCCATCTTCACTGAATGGATCAGGTCGGGAAACTTGATCGCGTCCTGGATGAAGAACACCGGAATGTTGTTGCCGACGAGATCCCAGTTGCCCTCGGTCGTGTAGAACTTGACCGCGAAGCCGCGCACGTCGCGCGGGGTGTCGACCGAACCGGCTCCGCCGGCGACCGTCGAGAAGCGCGTGAAGAGCTCGGTCTTCGTGCCCTTCTTGAACACTGCTGCCTTGGTCAGGTCGGAAATGTCGTCGGTCGCCTCGAAATAGCCGTGCGCACCCGATCCGCGTGCGTGAACGATCCGCTCGGGGATCCGCTCATGATCGAAGTGGAAGATCTTCTCGCGCAGCACGAAATCCTCGAGCAGCGTGGGACCACGCGCGCCGGATTTCAGGCTGTTCTGGTTGTCGGACACGGGCACGCCGTGGTTGGTGGTCAGGACGGGGACGTCGCTGCCTGCCTGCTGATGCGTCTCACCACCGTTGCCGGGGTTGCGCTGTTCGATGTCGCTCATTGCGGATCCTTGCTGTCGAGGACGAAGTTCGGGGGCTCAACGTGCGATCCACCAGACCGGGTCCATGCAGGCGGCAAGGAATCGGCCTGCTTCATGTTAGGGGATCAGGTCGTGGGCGACGGATGTTGCCCGGACCACGCCGAACCGTGTCCGTTTCCAGCAGGTGCCCGGAATCGCCGGAGTTTTTTCGCCGACCGCCAGAGCAGAAGCAGGCCGATCGCGAACAGGAACAGCGCACCGAACAGGAATGCGAGGTAGAATCCTGGTGCAAGCCAGGCGGATCGTATCACCGGCCCAGCGGCTGCAACGTCCGCGGCGGCCCCTGCCATGCTGGTCATCGGCGTTGCACTGGTTTCGGTCGCTGTCATGGCGTGTCCCCGGCCGGACCGGCACCGTCGCGGCACCGGATCCGACCTGAGGTATGCCCGCAATTTATTGCACGCGTGGGACAGGCCGTATCATTGCGTCACCCGCTGCGCGGTCGGAACGCGCCGATTCCGGCGATTGCGAGGCGACGGGCGGGAATCGCGGTCTCGGCAAAGCTGAGGCGGAGCAGACGGGCGGTGACCGGGCTCGCAAAGGCGATCCGCTGAGTCGCGAGCGCATAGGCGATGTTGGGCAGTTCGCCCTTGCCGGCCTCTTGCCAGTCGGTGCCGTCGGTGCTCGTCTCGATCCGGTAGCCCTTTGGCGGCGCGGTGTCTGCCATCACCGCGCGCGACGGCGTCAGGCTGAACCCGGCAAGCGTCTCGGTCGCGCCGAGGTCGATCGTCACCGAGGCGGGGGCGCTGGCTTTGGGGGCGGGCAGCGCCCAGCTCGTCGCGGTATCGTTGTCGAGCAGGGCCTGTGCGCCGGGGGCGGAGGCGGCAGCGATCGACCAGCGCGTCGTGGCGACGATGCTCGGGTCCGACGCGACGACGGTGGCGACCGCGGCGGGCGCGACCTGGCGGAAAAGCGCGATCTCGCGGATGGCGGGACAGGCGGGGGCCTCGAGGATGTGCAGACGCAGGCGGCGGGCCGTGACCGGTGCGGGCAGGCGGATGATCCGCTGCGCGCCGATGCAGGCGTGCTGCGCCAGTTCGCGCCACCGGCCGTCCACTTCGGCATCGACCGCAAACCGCGTCACGCGCAGCCCGAGCGGGAGATATTCGCGCAGGCGGATGAGGTCGAAGGTTCGGCCGGGGGGAAGGTCGAGCACGAGAGTGGGCGTCGTGATCCCGTCGGCGGTCGACCAATAGCTGTCGGCGCGACTGTCGAGGACGTTTGCCGGCGAAAAGCCTGCGCCGCGACTGTGGCTGGCGGTCGCGACCGCGCCCTGGGCAAGGTCGCGCGCGAAGGTGGCGGCCTGCGCGGTGCCGAAGGATGTCAGCACGGCGACGTCGATATCGGCGAGGCGGCCGCGCCGGTCGGGTGGCAGGTTGAGGTTGAGGTTGGTACCGCGACCGACCGACTCGTCGTACAGCTTTACCAGCCGCGCGGGCGTCTTGACCTTCGCATCCTCGTCCGCGTGATAGAACCAGCCCGGCCGGATCGAGACGTCGGTCTCGGCCGGCCACCAGAGCGGCGCACCGCGCACGCCCGAATTGCCCTCGCTCTGGACATAGGGATGGTTCGGCATGGTCGGCCAGCAGGGATCGCCCGCGACGCCGTCCTCATTGCCGACCCAGCGGACATCGGCGCCGAGCGGATCGAAGGTGCAGGCCATCGGCTGATGCTGATGGACCAGCGCGACGATCGACGGCCAGTTGTAATATTTCGGTGCATCGATCTTCCGCGTGTCGCGCGCGCCGCCATAATAGCCGTCGCCGCCATTGGCGCCGTCGAACCAGAATTCGAACAGCGTGCCGTAGCGCGTGCAGAGCTCGACCACCTGCTTACGGAAATACTCGACATAGGCCGGGCGGCCATATTCCGCGTGATTGCGATCCCAGGGCGAGAGGTACAGGCCGAAATCGAGCCCGGCCCGCCTGGTTGCGCGCTCCATCTCGCCGACGACATCGCCCTTGCCGTTCTTGTACGGGCTGTTGCGGATGCAATGCTCGGTCAGCATCGTCGGCCACAGGCAGAAGCCGTCATGATGCTTGGCGGTCAGGATGATGCCGCGCATGCCGCCTGCCTTGGCCGCCGCAACGATCTGGTCGGGGTCGAAATCGGTCGGATCGAAGAGCTTGGGATCCTCGTCGCCATAGCCCCATTCGCGATCGGTGAAGGTGTTGATCGAGAAATGGACAAAGGCATATTGCTCGCGCGCATGCCAGGCGAGCTGGCGCTTCGACGGCGTCGCACCCCATGGCTTGGGGGCGGCCGCGCGGGTCGCTGCGAGCGCAGGCGTCGCGGTTGCGGCAAGGCCCGAGGCGAGCAGGAGGCGGCGGGAAACTTCGGTCATCAACGTCTCCGTGGGAATTCAGGCAGCGGGGCGGCCGAACGAGGGGGGGCGGTCAGCGAGCTTCGCGCCGAACGCCGGATCGGGGGTGGCGGACATGGTGAAGCGCAGCGTACCGCCAGCGAGGAGATCGGCATGCGCGATCCAGCTTTTCGTCCAGGGCTTGCCGTTCCAAGTGACCGCGGTGACATAGGGCGTATCGATCCGGTTGCCCGGCGCCTCGATCACGACCTTGCGCTTGCCCCCGACCTTGAGTTCGGCGCGGGTGAAGAGCGGCGAGCCGAACACATAGACCGCCGCGACCGGATCGACCGCGTAGAGGCCGAGCGCTGACATCACGAACCAGGCGCTCATCTGGCCGCAATCGTCATTGCCGATGATCCCGTCGGGCGCGCGCTTGTACATCGTCGTCAGAATCCTGCGCACCAGCGCCTGCGTCTTCCAGGGCTGGCCGACATAGGCGTAGAGATAGGGCACGTGCTGATCGGGTTCGTTGCCGTGCGCATATTGGCCGATCAGCCCCGATATGTCGGGCGGTGCGTCCCTGGGCAGCGTCGAGGGCGCGGCGAACAGCGCGTCGAGGCGTGCGGCGAACTTCGCATCGCCACCGAAATGCGCGATCTGGCCGTAGAGGTCATGCTGGTTGAGGAAGGTCGTCTGCCAGCCATTGGCTTCGGTGAAGTCGTGGTAGCGCTTGATATGGCCGAGCTGGATCGGGTCATAGGGCGTCAGCCAGCTGCCATCGGCAAGCTTGGGCCGCGCCAGGCCGATCGTCGGGTCGAGCACGTTGCGATAGTTCCGGCTGCGCTCACGCAGGCGGGCCGCGTCGTCGGTCGCCCCGGCCCTGGCCGCGAGGGCGGCCATCGCCCAGTCGTCATAGGCATATTCCTGCGTCCGGCTGACCGACTCGTCGACCTGATCGGCAGGCAGATAGCCGCGCGCGATATAGGTGCCGCGCGCGCGGCTGTTGACGAGGTCGGGCGCCTTGGCGTCGAAAGCACGCGTGCGGATCGCGGGCCAGGCGGCGGCATAGTCTGCGTCGATGCCCTTGGCCGCGGCCTCCGCCATGATCGCGACCGAATGCCAGCCGATCATCGTGCCGGTCTCCACCCCCTGGAGCGGCCAGCAGGGCGGGCCATAGGCGCTTTGCTGCGTCTGGCGGACCAAGTCACGGACGAGCGACCGCGCGCGATCGGGCGCGACCAGCGTCAGTAGCGGGTGGAGCGTCCGGTAGGTGTCCCAGGTCGAATAGGTGCTGTAGGCCTGTTCGCCCTTGGGCACGCTGTGGACCAGCCGGTCGAGCCCGACATAGCGGTCGTCGACATCCGAAAACAACGTCGGCGCGAGCATCGCGTGATAGAGCGCAGTCGCCATGACGACGCGCTGGTCGTCGCTGCCACCGTCGATCTTAACGGTCTTGAGCGCATCGGCCCAGTCGCCGATCGCCTGACGCCGCGCCGCATCGAAATCGCGCGAGGCCGAGGCGGCGAGGTTAGTCCGTGCGCCCGCCATGTCGACCGCGGAGACCGCAGTGCGCACGACGATCGGGGCGGAGCCCGCATCATCGTAGTGCAATACCGCGCGGACGCGGTCGGCGGTCGCGATCGCGCCGTTGACGACCTGGTCGCCCGCATGGAGCGTGATCCGGTCGGGCTTGCGCGAGACCTGCATCGCGAAGTGGATGCGGCGCCCCTTGGCCCAGCGGAAGGTGCGGCGGCTGCCGATCAGGATGCCGTCCGATTCGAGTTCGATCCGGCTGTCGTCGATCAGCGGGCCTTCGCCCGGGCGGCTGTCGCGGTAATTGCCGAGGTCGATCAGGAGATGCCCGGGGCCGGCGGGAAAGCGGTGCCGCTGCCAGCCGACGCGCGCTTCGGCGGTGAGTTCGGAGCGGACGCCGTTGCCCAGCGTGCAGGCATAATAGCCCGGCTCGGCACTCTCCTGTGCATAGGTCTGGCGATAGCCTTCGCCGGGACGGTCGGGCGCGCCGGGGCGCAGCTTGACCGGGCCGCGGGCGGGCACGACGAGCACGTCCATCATGTCGGCGATGCCGGTACCCGACAGATGCGTGTGCGAAAAGCCCATGATCGACGGGTCACCGCGATGATAGCCCGAGCAGTTCGCCCAGTTCTCCGTATCCGTGTCGGGACTGACCTGGACCATGCCGAACGGCACGGTCGCGCCGGGATAGGTATGACCGTCACCGCCGGTCCCGATCCACAGATCGGGCACCGCGCGCGACCGGCCGGCAAAGGCCGGCATCGCGCCGCTCAGCGCCAACGCACCGGTCGAGCCGAGCACTGTACGTCGCGTGAGCCTCATAACGGCGCCGCCAGCAGCGCGGGGCGGGTATCGGCAAGATGGACAAGCAGTTCCCCGAACAGTCCGTTCGTCCAGGCGAACCATCTGCGCGTGAACTTGGTGGGATCGTCCTTGTCGAACGCCTCGTGCATGAAGCCGGTGTCGGCATCGGTATCGCGCAGCATCCGGAGGCAGGTGCGGACGGTCGCGTCGTCGGCGCCGGCAAGCGCGCGGATGATCAGCGACATCGGCCAGATCTGGCCGAGCCCGACATGCGGGCCGCCGATCCCCTCCGCCTTGGTGCCCTTGAAGAAATAGGGATTGGCGTCGCTCCAGGCCGCGTCCGAGGTGCGGCGCCAGAGCGGGTCGGTGGCGGGAACGCAGCCCATATAGGCGAGCGCGGACAGCGACGGCACGTTGGCGTCGTCCATGAAGACCGCGTTGCCGAACCCGTCGACCTCATAGGCCCAGACCTCGCGGCCGTCGCGCAGCCGCATCTTGCCATGCGCGTTGAGCGCGGTCTCGACCTCGGCCGCGAGCGCGGTGGCATCGGCGGCGAGCGCGGTGTCGTTGCGCGCCTCCTTCGCGACGACGGCCAGTTCACGCAGCGTCGTCACCGCGAAGTGATTGGCCGGGATCAGATAGGGATAGAGGCAGGCATCGTCGGACGGACGAAAACCGCATTGGATCAGGCCGTTCGGCTTGGCGGGATTGCCCCAGCCCTCGAGCGCCATCGTCTCGGTATTGCGGTTCGAGGCGCGCAGGAAGCTATAGGGTCCGCGGCCATCCTTACGCTGCTGCTCGCGATAGGTGCGCAGGCTGGTGCGCGCTGCCTCCGCCCAGGTCGCGTCGAACGGGGTCGCGTCGCGCGTCGCCTGCCAATAGCCATAAGCGAGACGCATCGGGTAGCAGAGCGAGTCGATCTCCCATTTACGCTCGGCGACACCCGGTTTCATCTCGGTCTGGTCATGCAACGCCCAGCTCAGCTCGGTCTTGCCGGCGGGATCCTCGAGAAATGCGTTGGCATAGGGATCGAGCAGGATCGAGCGCGACTGGCGGGCGATCAGCCCGCGGAACACGGTGCGCAGTGCGGGATCGTTGCGGACGAGGTGGAGATAGGGGCGGAGCTGCGCCGAGCTGTCGCGCAGCCACAGGCAGGGAATGTCGCCGGTGATGACGAATGCGTCGGGCGCGCCGCCGATGGTCGACATCCGCACGGTCGTATCGAGCGTGTTGGGATAGCAGTTGCCGAACATCCAGCGCAGCTTCGGATCGGCGATCCGGGCCGAGACGCGGGCGATCTCGCGTTCCACCGCCCGGCTCTTGAACAGACGGTCGGCGACGGCGGGGCGCTTGGAGGGCAGGTTCGGGCGGGCGGCGAAGGCAGGGGTGCCGACGAGCGCGAGCCCGCCGGCGATCAACGAACGGCGATCGATCATTTGGGCAGCCCCACCGCTGCGCCGGTGATCGTCAGGTCGGTCCATTGTCCCTCTCCGTCGCCGGGCTGGCCGCCGCCGACATAGAGGCGATAGGCGCCGGGCTGGATCGTCCGCGTGCCGTCGCGCGCGACGCTGCTCATCGAGCGGGGATCGAGCGCGAACGAGACGGTGCGCGACTGGCCGGGCTTGAGTGCGACGCGGTCGAAGCCGACGAGCTGGCGTTGGAGCACCGCGGTGGTCGGACCGCCACCAGTTGTCGCGGTCGGGACGAGATAGGCTTGAACCACTTCCTCGCCCGCGCGTGCGCCGGTGTTCGAGACCTTCGCCGCGAGCGTGAGCGGCTGGCCGGCGGCGACGGTGAGGCCGGGCTTTGCCGCGGCATAGCCGAAACTGGTATAGCTCAGCCCGTGGCCGAAGCCCCAGAGCGGCTTGCCGGTGAAGTAGCGATAGGTGCGCTCCTTCATTGTATAGTCGATGAAGGCGGGCAGATCGCTGGCGGACTTGTAGACGGTGACGGGGAGGCGACCCGAGGGGTTGTTGAGCCCCGCGAGCGTCTCGGCGATCGCGGTGCCGCCGGCCTGGCCCGGATACCAGGCGGTCAGGATCGCGTCGGCGAGCGACGGATCGACCGCCACCGCGCTGCCGCTGGTCAGGACGAGGATGACGGGTTTGCCGGTCGCGCGCAGTGCTTTGAGCAGCGCCTGTTGCGCGAGCGGAAGCCCGATGTCGGTGCGGTCGCCGCCGACGAAGCCGGGGACGCTGACCGACAGCGCCTCGCCCTCGAGATCGGGCGACAGGCCCATCACCGCGACGACGACGTCCGACGCGTTTGCGGCGGCGACGGCGGCGGCGAGCATCGGCGCGGCGGGCGGCGTCCAGAGCAGGCGGATACCCTCGTCGTCGCTGCGGTGATCGAGTTCGAGGCGGAAGGCGGCGGGCTTGCCGTCGCTGGAGACCGGGATCTCGACGCGGCCCTTCTTGATCTCGCCCGCCGTGAGCTGGCGGTTGCCGATCCAGAGGCGTGCGACGTCATGGACCGAACAGTCCTTCCAGCACGCCGGGACGTCGATCACCAGCGTATAGTCACCCGCGGCGGGTGGAGTGAAGACGCCCGACCAGCGGACGCCGAAGCTGCGGCCAAGCCCGGGCGCCGGACTGACGCGGTTAAGGTCCGCATCGATGCGGCGTTCAGTGCGCGTCAGCACCGGCGTGCCGCTGGTCGTCCCGGTTCCGGCGAAATACTCCGCCTTCAGCCCCTGTGGGAAGACGGTTTCGGGCACCACCACCGGCGCGCCGTCGGCGAGCACCGAGCCCTGGGCATAGCGGACATTGGCGGCACCGAACTGCTTGCGGATGCCGTCGAGCGGGGTGACCGGGGCGACCGCGGTGCCGTGGTAATTGCCCTGAAGCACGCCGATATCGTCGGCATTGGTGCCGATCACCGCGATCCGGCTGCCCGATTTGAGCGGCAGGCGGCTGGCGTCGTTCTTGAGCAGCACGATCGACTTGCGCGCCGCCTCGAGCGCGAGCGCACGGTGCGCGGGGGTGTCGACCTGATCAGTGCCGATCTTGCTCCACGGGCTGTCGCCGCCGAACGCGATGCCCAGCGCGCGGCGGGCGCGGAAGGCGCGCGTCAGCGCGGTGTCGACTTCCGCCTCGCTCACCAGGCCCTGGCGGACCGCAGCGGGGAGGCCGGCATAGGCGGTGCCGCAATTGAGATCGGTGCCGCCCCTGATCGCCGCTGCCGCGGCGCCGGGCGTGTCGAGCCGGTAGTGGTGATAGGTGCTGATATTACCGACCGCGTCGCAATCCGAGACGGTGAAGCCGGTAAAGCCCCAGTCGCGCCGCAGCCGGTCGACCATCAGCGGCGACGACGCGCAGGCGGGCACGCCGTGGATCGAGTTGTACGCGCACATCAGCGAGAGTGCCTTGCCCTCGGTCACCGCCTGGCGGAAGGCGGGCAGGTAGGTTGCTTCCAGATCCTGCGGGCTGGGGTCGACGTCGAAGCTGTCGCGCCCGGCCTCGGGGCCGCTATGCACCGCGAAATGCTTCGGCGTGGCGACGACCTTGGGGTGGAGCGGGTCGGGGCCCTGGAGGCCGCCGATGAACGCAACGCCGAGCCGCCCGGTCAGATACGGGTCCTCGCCATAGGTTTCCTGCCCGCGCCCCCAGCGCGGATCGCGGAAGATGTTGATGTTGGGCGACCAGATCGTCAGCCCCTCATAGATGCGGCGATCGGCATTGGCGGGCTTCGCATTGAAGCGCGCGCGTGCCTCGGTCGCGACGACGTCGCCGATCTTGCGGACGAGTGCCGGATCCCAGGTCGCAGCCATGCCGATCGCCTGCGGGAACACGGTCGCATGACCATTGCGCGCGAGACCGTGCAGCCCCTCGTTCCACCAGTCATAGGCGGGCAGGCCGAGCTTCGGATCGGCGGGCGCGGTGCTCTGCAGCTGCGCGGCCTTCTCTTCCATCGACATGGTGGCGACCGCGGTGGCGACGGGATCGGCGGAGGCGAGCAGGAGCCAGATCATCGGGCAAGGGTCCTCAAGGTGAGCGCTTTGCGCAGTGTGGCAGGCGACGCGTCCGACGCAACGGCGACGGTCCGCGTCTCGCCCGGCAGAAGATCGAACCCGTCATCGGCGGGCTGCGCCGCCACGTCCCCGAAATCGAGCATGACCGCGCGGGCGAAGCGGCTGGCGGTGATCGTCGCGGTCGAGCCCGACCAGGTGACGCTCAGGCCCGGATCGGGATAGGCCATGTCCTTGGGCAACGCGCGTTCGATGATCGCACGGCTGGCGACCGTGTCGCCGACGATCAGCTCGGCGACCGCATAGCTGGCCCCCGGCGCGGCACTGCCGAACAGCGTCGCATCGGGGAGCGTGGCGGCGAGCGTCGACGAGAGCGGCGGCAGCGTCGCGGGCGTGGTGGTGTCGTTCAGCACGGTGCCTGCCATGTCCATCGCGCGCACCCGCCAGCGCGCGGCGATTGGCGTGGTCGCGTCGGAGATCAGCGAGATCCGCGTCGCGCCATCCTTGTGCTCCGCGGCGATTGCCTGGGGTGCGAAGAAGCGCCGCGCGGCATAGTTCAGCAGCTTCCACTGGCCGTCATGATCGATGCTCGCCCAGCTGATCGACGGCCAGACGTCGTTCAGCTGCCAGTAGAGCGATCCCATCGTCACCGGGCGGCACGCACGGTGATGCAGCGCGGCGATGCGGATCGCCTCGGCCTGGTTGACCTGCGTGAGATAGACGAGATCGGCGAAATCTTTCGCCGGGCGCAGGCGATCGCGCAGATACATCAGCAGGCGCTCATTGCCCTCGCCGGCGAGGAATTTCTGATGCGCCTTCATCACCGGGCTGTCGGCGGCAAGCGGGCCCTTGCCCGCGAAGGCGCGGATCGTCGCGAGGTCCGGCATCGCCTGGAACCCATATTCAGACATGAAGCGCGGGCAGCTGTCGAGATAGCGTTCGACCGGTTTGGAGCCTGACCAGACATCCCAGAAATGGCGATCGCCGTTCTTGTCGGTGTCGGTCGGGCCCTCATAATCGGTCGAGGGGGAGCCGGGCCAATAGGGGGTGCCGGGCGAATATTTCGTCACCGCCTGGCGCAGCACGCGGTCGAACAGCACCGCCATGCCCGCACCGATCCGCTCCTGCTCATCCGCGCCGACCGCCTTCTTGAACGCCTTGCGATCGGACCAGTTCTCCCAGCCCGACAGCACTTCGTTGCCGCCGGCCCAGATCACGACCGAGGGATGCGAGCCGATCCGGGCGACCTGCTGCTCGGCCTCGATCCGGACATTCTCGCGGAATGCGGCGTCGGGCGGCGTGACGCTGCCGCCGAACATGAAGTCCTGCCACACCATCAGCCCCATGCGGTCGGCCAGGTCGTAGAACGCGTCGTCGAGATAATAGCCGCCACCCCAGACGCGGATCATGTTCATGTTGGCGTCCGCCGCGCCCTTCAGGATCGTCTGCATATAGGCGGGGGTGACGCGCGACGGGAACATGTCGAACGGGATGAGGTTCGCGCCCTTGGCGAAGATCGGCGTGCCGTTGACCTTAAAGCCGAAGCTGCCGTCCTTGCGGATCAGTTCGACCGTGCGCAGGCCGATCCGCCGCGTGACACTGTCCTCTGCGGTCGCTTGCGCGCCGGCGAGCGAGGCGGTGACGGTGTAGAGCGGCTGCGCGCCATAGCCGATCGGCTGCCAACGCTGCGGCGCGGCGATCGTCAGCGGCAGCGAGACGCTGTTGCTGCCGGCGGCGAGCGTGACGCTACGGTCGACCGTGACGGTCTTGCCGTCGGGACCCGTGACCACGGCGTGGACGGTGGTGCGACCGGGCGTGTCGGCGACGATGTCGAGCTTCGCCGCGATCCGCGCCTCGGCGTCGCTCAGATCCTCCTGCTCGACCCGGAACGTCTCGATCCGCGCCTCGTCCCAGATCTCGAGACGGACCGGGCGCCAGATGCCGATATTGACGATCCGGGGACCCCAGTCCCAGCTGTAATGATATTTGGGTTTGCGAATATAAGGCGAGGTCTGCTTGCCCTTGGGCTCGTCGCCGAACGCGCTGTCATATTCGCCGGGAAGCGGATGCTTCTCGGCGAGCACCATCGGCTGCAGCGTGCGGATCGGCGAGGCGATCGTCACCAGAACCTCGTTGCGGCCAGCCTTCAACGCCGATTTCGCGTCCACCCGCCAGCGACGGTGCGCGTTGTCGGTCTTGAGCAGCGGCGTGCCGTTGACGGTGACGGTCGCAAAGGTGTCGAGACCGTCGAACACGAGGTCGAGATGGTCGCGCGCGAGCATCGCCGGCGTGACGTCGAGCACGCGGCGGAACTGCCACCGGGTCAGCCCGGCCCACTGGATCGCCGCCTCGTTCATGCCCTTGTAGGGATCGGGGACGCGGCGCGCAGCGATCAGGTCCTGCTGGACCGAGCCCGGCACCGTGGCGGCGAGCCATTTCGCCTCGCGCTTGTGCGCGGCGACCGCGCTCGTGTCGGTCGGATCGATCCGCACCTGCCAGTCGCGGTCGAGCGTGACCACCGTCTTCGGGGCCGAGATCGCGGGCGAGGCGAGCGCGAGGAGAGGGAGAAGGAACCAGCGACGCATCAGCGTGTCTCCGTGAGTTGCATCCGCTCGACCGCATAATAGGGATCGGACGTGGGGGAGGTGAATTGCAGGCAGATGTCGCGGTCGCCGGTCAGCGCGGGAAGGCGGCCCCTGACGCTGAACCGGGTGGTGGCGGTTGCCGGATTGGGGAGCGGGAAGGTGCCGGCGACGACCGGCTTGGCACCCGCCACGGTGCAGCCGACGAGCACGATCAGCTCGCCGTGCGGGGTGACGTTATAGTGCCGGCGAAGCTTGGTATCTTCATGCGCCAGCGCATAATGACGCGGCAGTCGTGCGATATCGATCGTGAAGCCCTTGGCGACATCCATCGGCGCGGCGGGATAGGCGGTGCACAGGTCGAACAGGTCGATATTGTAGACCGGTGCATTTGCCTGCGCCTCGGGCGTCAGCGGCACGCGTAGCGCGAGCGATCCTTTTGGACAGGCGACCATGTCGGAGGCAGTGCGCGTCAGCAGTGCCTGACGGCCGGTATCGAACAGGCGTGGCTCGGCGATCTGCTGACCGGCGGCGTCAAACGCGGCGGCGCGGATCTTGACCCCAGGTTTGATCGACAGCGGTGCCGTATAGGCGGGCGACCGTGCGCCGGGGGCCTTGCCGTCGAGCGTGTAGCGGATCGTGCCATAGGGCGCCTGCGTCGCCAGCGAGATTTTGGCGCTTTTGGTGCGCAGCGCATCGCCGCGTGTGCCAGCGAGCGTATAGCCGACTGCGAACGCGCTGTCCGCGACCTGCATCCCCGATGTGCGCCAACGGCCGATCTGCGGCTGGACCCGCTCGAGAAAGCTGCCGAAGTCGCGCTTGTCCTTGCCCGACCAGGTGATCTCGGCGAGCGCGGCGGCGCGTGGGAAGATCAGATGCTGCATCTGATAGGGCGTGACGATGTACTCGCTCCACAGATTGCCCTGTGCGCCGAGCACGTGATGCGCCTTGTCGGCGGGGATCCCCGCGGGCATCGGCTCATACTTGTACACGGTCTCGAGCGACTGGATATCGATCCGCCCCGGCGGTTCGTCGCTGCGATCGCTTTGCAGGCTGTTGAGGTAGAGCGTTGGTGCGGGCGAGAGGACGACGTCGTGGTTCTGGTTCGCGGCCTCGACCGCGCCCTTTTCGCCACGCCACGACATCACCGATGCGGAGGCGGGGAGGCCGCCTTCGAGAATTTCGTCCCAGCCGATCAGGCGGCGGCCCTTGCTGGCAAGATATTCGCCGAACTGGTCGATCATCCAGCTCTGCAGCCCGTTCTCGTCCTTGATCCCGAGCTTGACCATCTGCGCCTGGACTTCGGGACTGCGTTCCCACTGATCCTTGACCGCCTCGTCGCCGCCGAGATGGACATAGGTGCCCGGGAATACCGCCATGATCTCGTCGAGCACCGTCTTGACGAAGGCGATGCCCTTGGGGCCGGGGTTGAAGAGATAGGGATTCACGCCCCAGTCGCTGCTGACCTTCGGTGTGTCGCCGAGGACGCCGAGGTCCGGATACGCGGCGACGAGCGCCTGCGCGTGGCCGGGCAGGTCGATCTCGGGGACGATGACGATGCCGCGCTCGGTCGCATAGGCGACGAGCTTGCGCAGCTCGTCCTGCGTGTAGAAGCCGCCGACCTGTATACCGGGCGCCTCGCCGGTCGAGGGGGACGTCCGGACGCTGCCGATCGCGGTCAGCCGGGGATAGGCCTTGACCTCGAACCGCCAGCCCTGATCGTCGGTGAGGTGGAGATGGAGCGTGTTGAGCTTCACCGACGCCATCTGGTCGACGATCGCATAGAGCGAGGGCAGCGACTGGAAATGCCGCGCGGTATCGATCATCAGCCCGCGCCAGCCGAAGCGGGGGGCGTCGTCGATCGTCACCGCGGGGATCCGGACGGGTTGGCCGAACGCGCGATCGGGGCTGATCAGCTGCGCCAGGGTCATCGCGCCATAGACGAGCCCGGCATCGCCCGACGCCGCGATCCGCACGCCGGACGCATCGACCGTCAGGCGATAGGCTTCCGCACCCTTGATCGTCGCGTCGCGATCGATGCGGATCACGCCGCGCGCGCCGGTCGCCAGCGTCAGGCCACGTTCGGTCTTCACATGGGCGAGGAGCAGACGGGCGGCGGCGGTGGTGCCGGCATCGCCGGGATCGGCGGACACCGTGCTGCCCGCCGCGATCGTCACGGCGCCGGTCCCGCGCGTCATCGCTGCGGGTTGCGGGACCAGCGGCAGGCGGTCCTGCGCATCGGCCGCGCTGGTGGTGCCGAGCATCATGCCGGTCGCGATAAGCGCGCATCCGAAACGGGGGGGTGCGTTTAACCGCATGATTTCTGCTCCCGATAACCGGCTCCTCACGGCCGCTGGTCCGGGAATGTAACCAATATAGGTCCAGACACAAGCCGTTGATTGGGCGGCGTCCCGAAAGCAGGTCCCGAGCCGCCGCAAAGTTTGCCAGTGTTTCAGCCGATCTGGTCGCATCGAACCGTTTTGGACGAAAATACCAATATAATCCTTGGCGCCGGTCTGGTTGCCGCGCGGCTGTGCTTTGGCTATCCTCCCGCGCCAGGACAGGGTGTGGCGCGCTTCGGGCTGCCAGTCAAAGGGGGGTACATGGCGTTTTCCGATGATATCGGACGCTTTCGCAAGGGCAATCCGTCGCCGCTCTATCTTCAGTTGCAGGATCTGATCCGCAACGCGATCGGCGAGAAGCTGCTCGTCCAGGGCAATGCGATCCCCGCCGAACGCGATCTGGCGATCGAATATGACGTCTCGCGCATCACCGTGCGCAAGGCGATTGGCGGGCTCGTCGAGGAAGGACTGCTGACCCGACGCCGGGGTGCGGGCACGTTCGTCGCCGGTCGCGTCGAAAAGAGCTTCTCGAAACTGTCGTCGTTCAGCGAGGACATGGCGGCACGCGGCCGGACATCGAGCAGCACCTGGATCTCGCGATCGGCGGGCCAGGTGAACCCCGAAGAGGCGATGGCGCTCGGCCTGTCGCCGGGCGCGCCGGTGTTCCGCTTCAACCGCATCCGCTATGCCGACGAGGAGGCGATGGCGCTCGAATTCTCGACCATCGCGGGCTATTGCCTGACCTCGGTCGATGGCGTGACGGACTCGCTCTATGCCGCACTCGAAGCGGCGGGGAGCCGACCGGTGCGCGCGCTGCAGCGGCTGCGGGCGGTGCCGTTCGGCGGCGAGCATGCGCGAATGCTGGGGGTCGATGCCGGTCATGCCGGGCTGCTGATCGAACGCCGCGGCTTCCTGCGCGACGGACGCGCGGCGGAATTCACGCGCTCTTATTACCGCGGCGACGCCTATGACTTCGTCGCCGAACTGGCCGACATCTGATCCGTCACACCGAAAGACTGCCATGAACCGACGCCAGCTCCTCATCGGCACGGCGGGCGCCGGTGTCGGCGTCGTCGTCCGACCGACCGACGCCTTTGCCGCTGCCGGGGCTGGCCCAGGTCGGCAGGCAGGCGAGGCCGGCGCATTGCCGATGCCCGCGCCGTCGCGGACGCTGCCGCCTGCGATGCATGTTCAGGACCCGTCCTGCACCCGGATCGAACGCGGCTGGGTGTTTCATGAAGGCGATGTCGCGACGCCCGCGCCCGAGGGGCATAATGCGACCTATCTGAGCGTGAAGGCGGGCAATGCGCTCGGCGCCGCGGCCATGGCGTTCGACGATTCGGACTGGGCGCCGGTCCGGTCGCCGCACGACTGGGCGTCCGCGCAGCCGTTCGAGCGCGATGCGAATATCTCGCAGGGCTATCGCCGGCGCGGCATCGGCTGGTACCGTCGGACGCTGCGGCTGGAGGCGGACGATCGCGGCAAGACGATCGCGCTGCGGTTCGACGGGATCGCGAGCAACGCGACGATCTGGGTCAATGGCAGCGTCGTCGCGCACAACTGGTCCGCCTATAACAGCGTCGAGATCGACCTGACCCCGTTCGCCCGGTTCAGCGACGATCTGAACATGATCGTCGTGCGGGTCGACGCCACCGCGATGGAAGGCTGGTGGTATGAAGGCGCCGGCCTGTACCGGCATGTCTGGCTGATCCGGCGCGCGCCGGTCGCGATCGTCACCGACGGCGTGCACTGCGATCCGCGACGCGACGCGACGGGGGGCTGGCACGTGCCGGTCGCGGTGACGATCGGCAGCATCGGTCGCGCTGCGGTTGGCGTGACGATCGAGACGATCCTGCTCGACCCGGACGGCAAGCCGGTTGCGACGGCACGCGCGGCGGCGACCGTCGCGCCGCTCGATCCGGTGGTGACGACGCTGACGATGCCGGTGGCGGCGCCCCGCTTGTGGTCGATCGAGACCCCGACGCTTTACACTGTCCTCACGCGCGTGATGCGAGACGGCAGCGTCATTGACGAGCGGCGGACACGCGTGGGGTTCCGGACGATCCGCTTCGATGCGGACAGGGGCTTCTTCCTGAACGCGCAGCCGGTGAAGCTGAAGGGCGTGTGCCTGCATCAGGATCATGCGGGTGTCGGCACCGCGATCCCCGACGCGCTGGTACGCTGGCGGCTCGAACGGCTGAAGGCGATGGGCTGCAACGCGATCCGCTGTTCGCACAATGCCCCGGCGGCCGAGCTGCTCGACCTGTGCGACGAGATGGGGTTCGTCGTGATGGACGAGAACCGCCAGTTCAATCCCGCGCCAGACTATATGGCGCAGCTCGAATGGATGGTGCGGCGCGATCGCAACCATCCGAGCGTGATCCTGTGGTCGGTGTTCAACGAGGAGCCGATGCAGGGGACGGAGGCCGGCGTCGAGATGCTCCGCCGGATGGTCCATGCGACGCACGCGCTCGACGACAGCCGGCCGGTGACCGCGGCGATGAACGGTGCCTTTTTCGATCCCGTCAACGTCTCGAGCGAAATCGATGTGACGGGGTTCAATTACTAT
Organism: Sphingomonas sp. CFBP 13714; assembly: GCF_014842205.1. Lineage (NCBI taxonomy): Bacteria > Pseudomonadati > Pseudomonadota > Alphaproteobacteria > Sphingomonadales > Sphingomonadaceae > Sphingomonas > Sphingomonas sp. CFBP 13714. Next base: position 357,747 of record NZ_JACYVG010000003.1, on the reverse strand, counting down.
CAGGGCGATTATGATCGCTTCCACCAGCTCAACCCGACCAAGCCGATTACGAGCTCGGAGGATACGAGCGCCTATGAGACGCGTGGGGCCTTTGCCAGCGATCCGGCGCGGCATGTCCAGTCGTCCTATGACGTCGAGGCGGCAAGCTGGGGGGATACGCATCGCGGCACCTGGAAGAAGATCGCCGAGCGGCCGTTCGTCGCGGGCGGCTTCGTGTGGACGGGGTTCGATTATCACGGCGAGCCGACCCCGCACGAATGGCCGACGATCTCGAGCTTCTTCGGCATCCTCGACCTGTGCGGTTTTCCCAAGACCGCGTTCGACATCCACCGCGCGCACTGGGTAGACGCCGCTCCGGTGGTGAGCATCACCCCGCACTGGACCTGGCCGGGGCGGGAAGGCCAGCCGGTCACGCTGCTGGTGATGAGCAATGCCGAGCGCGTCGAGGTCCGGCTGAACGGCCGGGTCGTCGGCGAGGCGGCGGTCGACCGGATCATGGGGAATGAATTCGTCGTGCCCTATGCCCCCGGGCGGATCGAGGTGATCGCGCGGCGCGGTGGTTCGCCGGTGGCACGCGCGGCGCACGAGACCGCCGGTCCGCCGGTCGCGCTGCGGCTGACGCCGGCGCGGACGGTGATGGCGGGCGATGGCGAGGATGCGCAACCGGTGACGATCGACGCGGTCGATGCGGCAGGACGCCATGTGCCGACCGCCAACCTGCCGACGCGGTTCGCGGTCGAGGGGGCGGCGATCATCGGGATCGGCAATGGCGATCCGAACAGCCATGAGAGCGAGAAGGGCAATGCCCGGTCGCTGTTCAACGGCCTTGCGCAGGTCATCGTCCAGGCGGGCGAGGGGCGGGGGCGGATCGTGATGACCGCAACCGCGCCGGGCATGAAGCCGGCGCGGCTGACGATCGATCGCGCGGGTCTTGCGCCGCCTGCGCAGGTCGCTGTGACGCCCGCGACGATGGCGATCCGCGAGTGGCGGCGTTCGCCGGCCATGGCGACGCGACCCGATCCGGCGCTGGCACCGGTCGATGGCGACAATAACAGCTGGGCGTTCGTGCGCAGCGGGACGCCGGTCGACCCGGATCGCGCGGGCCGCTGGCGAATTTACCGCACGACGGTCACGCCGTGGCGGCGGGTTGCGCAGGAGGGGGGCGTGATCCGCTTCGCCGGGATTGCCGGGCGTGCGGAGCTCTGGGTCGACGGCACGCGGCTTGCCGTCAAGGACGCCGCATCGGTCGGACCGTTGGAGGCGGCGGTGCCGCCGGGCGGCGGCGTGCGGACGATCGCGGTGCTGGTCGAGGCGGCGGCCGGCGTCGCGTCCGGGCTCGTCGGCGGCGTGACGCTGGAACCGCGCGCACAATAACAAGGGCGGTGCCGTGCCGCCCGTCCCTCGGCCGATGCCGAAGGGACGGGCGGAATAGACGTCAGGCGGGCGTGTGGATCAACGTCGCGAGCGTCGCGTCGGTCCCGAGCAGGTGCAACTGACCGGCGGCGGGGCGTGCGGTGGCGCGGAGCCCGAGACGTGCGAGACGCGGTTCGTCGATCGCCGCAGCGTCGGCCAGTTCGATCCGCACCCGACCGGGGTGGCGGCTCGCGGTGACGATATTATCCTCGCCTCCGAGTGCTGCAAAGGCCGCGTCCGACAGCCGCACCGCGGTGGTGTCTGGCACGGGTGCGGCGGTCGCAGCGGGCGCAGCGCTGGCGACAACTGCAGGACCGCCCAGGGCGAGCGCGTCGCGGATCTCGACCGCGACCACATCCGCGATCGGGCCGAGCACGACCTGCAGCGCGGCGTTCGATGGGCGCAGGATTCCGCGCGCGCCGAGCGCCTTGAGAGCCGCGTCGTCGACCGCGGATTGATCGACGACGATCAGACGCAGCCGCGTGGTGCAGGCGCTGACCGTGGTCAGGTTCGCGCCGCCGCCAAGCGCCTGTGCGAATGCCGCGCCACGACCGCCTGCTACCGGTGCGGCAGCCGCAACGCTGGCCTCTGCTTCCCGGCCCGGGGTGGCGAGGTCGAACTTGCGGATGAAGAAACGGAACAGCCCGTAATACAGCGCGAAATAGACCGCACCGACGGGGAGCAGCAGCAACGGCCGCGTCGCCTTGCCATAGTTGAGGACATAATCGAGCAGTCCCGCCGAGAAGCCGAAGCCGAGCTTCACGCCCAGCGCGTTCATCAACGCCATCGACAGCCCGGTCAGCACCGCATGGACCGCATAGAGAAGCGGTGCGAGGAACATGAAGCTGAACTCGATCGGCTCGGTCACGCCGGTCAGCGCGGAGGTCAGCGCGAGGCTGAACAACATGCCGCCGACGGCCTTGCGACGCTCAGGAAGCGCTGCGTGGTACATGGCGAGACAGGCGGCGGGGAGGCCGAACATCATGACCGGGAAGAACCCCGCCATGAACGCGCCGGCATTCGGATCGCCCGCGAAGAAGCGCCGCAGATCGCCGGTCGTGCCGTGATAATCGCCTGCGACGAACCAGACGATGTTGTTGACCAGATGATGCAGCCCGGTGACGAGCAACAGCCGGTTGAACAGGCCGAAGAGGAACAGGCCGATCGCACCGCTGCCGCTGACCGCCAGGCTGAGCTGATCGACGCCCGCGTTCAGGATACCGAAGCCCGCGCCGAAGATGACCGCGAAAACCAGCCCGGCAACCCCGCTGACGATCGGAACGAACCGACGCCCGCCGAAAAAGGCGAGATATTCCGGCAATTTGATCGCCGAGTACCGGTTGTAGAGCAGCCCGCCGGCGAGGCCGGACAAGATTCCGATCGGCACGTCGAGCCGCGCGATCGCCTTCGCCTTCCAGGCGGCGGCGACAATCTCGAGCGTCGGGGTCGCTATCCCCGCAACGACGTCGGCGGGGACGGTTAGGAACACCTTGCCCGCTTCGGTCGCGACGAGGAAGCATACGACACCCGCGAGACAGGCCGCCCCATTGCCGTCGCGTGCGAAGCCGGTCGCGACACCGATCGCGAACAACAGCCCGAGATGCGAGAAGATCGCGTCGCCGGCCGCGCTCAAAAACGCGATGTCGAGCAGGTCGGGCTGGCCGAGACGCAGCAACAGGCCGGCGATCGGCAGCACCGCGATCGGCAGCATGAGCGCACGGCCGAGCGGCTGCAGGGCTTCGAGTATCGACTTCATGCGGCAAACTCCCGGGCGAGCGTTCGGACTTGGGCAGCGGAGGTGCAGGCGAGACACGCGGTCGCGTGCGCGCGGCACGCCTCCATGCCGAGCGTGGCGACCAGCGCCTTGATCTCCGGAATGATCGCCGGTGCGCAGGAGAGTTCGGTGACGCCGAGGCCGATCAGGATCGGCACGGCAAGTGGTTCGGAGGCCAGCCCCCCGCACACGCCGGTCCAGCGCCCATGGACCGCGCCACCCTTGCAGGTCTGCGCGATCAGGCGGAGGACGGCGGGATGGAGCCCGTCGATACCCGACGCGACCGCCGGATTTCCGCGGTCCATCGCCAGCGTATATTGGGTCAGATCATTGGTGCCGACCGACAGGAAGTCCGCTTCGGTGGCGATCAGGTCCGCGGTTACCGCCGCGGCGGGGGTCTCGATCATGACGCCGACCGGGACGCGATCGGGCAGGTCGAGCTCGGCGGCGATCCGGTCGACCGCGGCACGGACTGCGCGCAGCTCGTCGAGGCTGGCGATCATCGGCACCATGATCCGGCACTGACCCCTTGGCCGGACCGACAGGATCGCGCGAACCTGATCCTCGAGCATCTGCGGATAGGCGAGCCCGACGCGGATGCCGCGCAGGCCCAGCGCTGGATTTTCCTCGGCATCCATCGGCAGATAGGGCGCGGGCTTGTCACCGCCGATATCGAGCAGCCGGACGATCAGCGGGCGACCGTCGAGCGCATCCGCGATCGCCTGGTAATCGGCGCTCTGTTCGGCAACGCTCGGCGCGGACTCGCGTTCGAGGAACAGGAATTCGGTGCGGAGAAGGCCGGAGCCCTCCGCCCCATTGTCGCGCGCGAGACGGGCATCGCCGATCGATCCGAGATTGGCGAACGCCTCGATTCGCGTCCCGTCGGCCATGCGGCAAAGCTCGCCGGCGCGGGCGAGCATGTCGGCGCGGCGCATCTCGGCCTGGGCAAGCCGGACCTGCGCGGCGACGAGCGTGTCCGCGTCGGGATCGACGCGCATGAGCCCTTCGCTCGCCTCGAGGATGACGGGCGTGCCGTCCGCCAGCGGGGCAAGCGCGGGGCCGACCGCGACCAAAGCGGGCAGGCCGATCGTCGCGGCGAGGATGGCGACATGCGACGTCGGCCCACCGCGCGCGACGCACAGGCCGATGACCATCGCGCGGTCGAGCGCGAGAATGTCGGATGGCAGCAGGTCGTCGGCGAGCAGGATCGTCTCAGGCGGAAATACCGGGACGGTCGTCTCGACGCCTTCGAGGACCGCCAACAGCTGGCGTTCGAGGTCGAGCATGTCGTCCGCGCGCTCGGCGAGCCGTGCATCGGAGCCGGCACGCAACGCGTCGGCAAGCGGCCGGATCGTGGCGCGCCAGGCGTGGCCCGCGCTTTTGCCCGCGGCGATCTGCGCCTGCGTCCCGTCGCGGAGCACGGGATCGTCGAGCATCGCCGCATGCGCCTCGACGATCGCCTTCTGCGCGCCCACGCTATGGCGGGTCTGCTCGGCGAGCCGCGCGGCGAGCGTCGTGATCGCGCTCGCGAACCGCTCATTCTCGACGGCGATGCCCTGGCCCTGTTCGGGGACCGCGATCTCGGCATGGCGGAACCAGCGCGCCTTGCCGACCGCGAGGCCCGGTGCAGCGGTCACGCCGAGCAGTGCGCCGTCGATCGCCGCACGCGCCGGGCTGGCTGCTGCCGGGGCCGGGGCGGGTGCCGGAGCGGCCTCGTCCATGCCGCTGAGGATCAAAGCCGCGATCGCGTCGAGCGCGTCGGCGGCGTCGGGGCCTCGCGCACCCAGCGTGATCGGGTCGTTGTACCGCACCCCGAGCGCGAGCAGCCCGATCGGGCTGAGGATGCTGGACGTGTTCGCGTCGCGCGTGACCGTGACGTCGGCGGTATAGCGTTTCGCGAGCGCCCCGAGCCGCGCGGCGGGGCGCGCGTGGATCCCGTGCGCAAGTGGCACGGTGATCGTCCGCGTCAGGATGTCGCCCGCGTCCGCGCCACCTGCGACTGCGTCGGGCCGGATGTCGGCAATCGGTTCGATCGTCATCAGCAGGTCGCCGAGCGCGACCTGCCGGTCTGTCGTGCACTGCGTGATGGCGAACCGGTCGGGGTTTACGACGATGATCGGCGTGACGACGGCGCGTGCCTCGCGGACGAGCAGGTCGAGATCGAAGCGGATCAGCGGCGCACCCGTGACGACCCTGTCGCCGACCGCGACGCACGGCGAGAAACCGCGACCGCCGAGCGCGACGGTATCGAGCCCGATATGGATCAGGATCTCCGCGCCTTCCGCGGTACGCAGCGTGATCGCATGGCCGCTGTCGAGCAGCGTGAGCACGGTCGCGTCACAGGGCGCGTAGAGCCCGTCGCCGGTCGGATCGATCGCGACGCCGTCCCCCAGCATGCGGTCGGCGAAGACCGCGTCGGGAACCTGGTCGATGGGCAGCGCCCAACCCTGCATCGGCGCGCTCAGGAGGATGGGAGCCATGGGATCGTCCTTGGTGCCGTAAGGGGGGTAAAGCGGGGCGCGGTCAGGCGGACGGAACGCCGCCGAACCAGGTGCCCAGGGGGTGGAGATCGTGCGTCAGGCGCACCCAGTCGGCGCGCTGCCCGGGGGCAAGCGCCCCGCGCGTGTCCGACAGGCCGAGAAACGCGGCCGGATAGGTCGACGCCATCGCCGCTGCGACCTCTGGGGCGAGGTCGAGCCGGGCGACCGCATTGCGGACCGCACCGGTCATGTCGAGGTCCGATCCTGCCAGCGTTCCGTCCGCGCCAACGCAGCGGCCATCCTCGACATGGATCGGCCGCCCCTGGATCGTGAAGGACTTATCCGCCGCGCCGACACAGGGCATCGCGTCGGAGACGAGCATGAACCGGTCATGCGGGCGGCTGCGCAATGCGATCCGCAACGCGGCGTCATCGACGTGAAAGCCGTCGACGATGATCCCGCAATAGACCGACTGGTCGTCGAGCGCTGCGCCGACCACGCCGGGCGCGCGGTGGATCAGCGGCGACATCGCGTTGAACAGATGCGTGACGCCGGTGATGCCCGCAGCGATGCCCGCGGCGGCGGTGGCGTAGCTCGCATCGCTGTGACCGATGCTGACCAACACCCCGGCGGCGGTGAGCGCGGCGACCTGATCGGCGGTGACGCGTTCGGGCGCGAGCGTCAGCATGACGCGGCCGCGACGGGGACGCGTCATCAATTCCATCAGATCGTCGTCGAGATCCTGGAAGCGCGACGCATCATGAATGCCCTTTCGGGCCGCACTGATGACCGGACCCTCGACATGAATGCCGACCACGCCCGGCACGCCGGCATCGATCGCTTCGTCGACCGCATCAAGCGCACGCGCGATCACGTCGGGCGTGTCGCTGATCAGTGTTACCATGAAGGCAGTCGTGCCGTAGCGGGCATGCGCCGCACCGATGGCGGCGATCCCCTCGACCGTGGTGGCATCGTTGAACAGCACGCCGCCGCCGCCATTGACCTGCGTGTCGACGAAGCCGGGCATGATCCAGCCCCCGTCGAGGTCGATCGTTTCCGCGGCCGTGCCCGTAGCGGGCGCCGCGTCGAGGCTGACGATCCGGCCGTCTTCGACGACCATCGTCGCGTCGGTGAGGACAGCGGCCGGCGTGACGATATGGCCGTTGGAAAACCGGAAAGTCGTCATAGCGTGCGCGTGACCTTGGCAAGATGCGAGGGCGCGTCGGGATCGAACCCGCGCGCCACGGAAAGGGCGTTGACGAGCTTGTAGAAGCTCTGGATCATCAGGACCGGCTCGATCGCCGGATGCGCGGTGAGCGCGGGCAGCGTCGCGTCGCCGGCCTGCGCGTCGCGTGCGGCATCGGCCAGCAGGACGCAGGCGCCGCGCCCCGCAAATTCGGCCGCGGCATCGCGCACGCCGTCGCCGGCCGCGTCGGACGTCGCCAGCGCGAGCAGGGGAAAACCGTCCTCGACGAGCTGCATCGGGCCGTGGCGCACCTCGGCCGAGCTGAAGCTTTCGGCGTGAAGCGCGCAGGTTTCCTTCATCTTCAGCGCCGCCTCGTTGGCGATGCCGAAGCCCGGTCCGCGCGCGATGACAAAGAGGTTGGTAGCAGTGCGCAACGGCGCGATCGCGCTGGACCAGTCGAGCGCCCAGGCGCGCTCTAGGTCGGCGGGAAGTGCCGCCACCGCGTCGCGCAACGCATCGTCGTCGGCCCATTCCGCGGTGAGTGCCGCCAGTGCTGCGAGCGCGCAGATATAGGATTTGGTCGCAGCGACGGAGCGCTCGGGACCGGCCTTGAGCGCGATCAGCGTGTCAGCGGCGGCGGCGAGCGGCGACGTCTCGTCATTGACCAGCGCGACGACATGCGCGCCGCCCGCTTTCATCGAGGCGACGGTCGCGAGCAGATCGGGGCTGCGGCCGCTCTGCGAAATGGCGATGCACAGGGTCGTCTGCGCGGACAGCTCTGCACCATACAGCGACACGACCGAGGGGGCGGCGGCCGCAACCGGGATGCCGGTCTTCGTCCAGATCAGGTATTTGCCGTAAACCGCGGCATGATCGGACGATCCGCGGGCGCAGGTCACGACCACCGCGGGCGGTGCGGCCCGCAGCGTTGCGCCGAGTGTTGCAAAGGCTTCGGCATTGGCCGCGAGCAGCCGGGCAACCGCGGCACCCGATTCCGCGGCTTCGCTGAACATCAGCGTGGCTTCCGGGTCGCGTGCCGCCAAGGGGGCGGGGGGGGCGTTGTTCATGACAGCTCGCTCTCAGGATCTTGCACGGTGACCGTATGGCGGCCTTCGTCGTTGGATTACGCCAAGCGTAAGTTATAGATTGGTCTTATTCAAGCGTGTGTTTCTGCGTAAGCATATGTGACAGCTGGCGGATGCGGTCCGTACTGGTCGCGGTGCGGTTCGGCGCGGCGAAACCGAATCGCACGTCCACCGGGTCGGCACCGCCGGCGATCGGCTGACGGCACGACGCGTGGACTTCGGTGATGCCGGTGCGCAGCAGTGCAGGCAGCGATTGCGGGGAGACGCCGCTGCCCGCGAGGATGACGATGCGTCCGGCGGCTTGGCGATGCAGGTCAGCCACTGCCTCGACCCCGTCGATCGCCTTGGGCGTCCCACCCGAGGTGAGAACCCGGTCGAAGCCGAGTTCGATCGCGGTGTCGAGCGCGGCGCCAAGATCGGAGCACACATCGAAGGCGCGGTGCAGCGTCAGCGACAGCGGTCTGCCGCGCTCGCTGCCGAGCATCCGTGCGTGCGCGATCAGCATGGCCAAGGTTGTCGCATCGAGCCGGTGGTCGGCCAGGGTTGCGCCGATCACGATGCCCGCGAGACCGGCGTGCGCAGCGGTGACGATATCGTCGGCGATCAACGCGATCTCACGCGGGGTGTAGGCGAAGCCGCCCTCACGCGGGCGTACGAGCAGGTGCGCGGGGAGGGGCGCCTGCGCCGCCGCGCGGATCAGCGACGCAGGCGGCGTCAAGCCGCCGACTGCGAGCGCGGCGCACAGCTCGATCCGGTCGGCGCCGCCCTCCACCGCGGCATCGATGCCGTCGAGATCCTCGACACAGACTTCGAGCGTCATGGCGTCGCGCATCATGTGGTCAGCTCGCGAACAAGGCGCGCGCCTTCAGCACCGTGGTGCTGCCGCGCGCGTCGGTGACGGCGTAGGTAAAGCCCGGCAACAGGCAGAAGGCCCCGACCGCGCCCTTCGTATCGAGCGCGAGGAAACCGACCTGCACGCCGCGTATCGCGTCGCCGCGCAGCCGCGCGATATGGCGGACCACCTCTTCGCAGGCCTGTTGCGGTGACGCGCCCGCGCGCATCGATGCGACGACGCGCGCCGACCCTGCGACACGCGTGACCTCCTCGCCCAGCCCGGTCGAGGTCGCGCCGCCGACGCCGGCCTCTACATAGAGTCCCGATCCGACCTGTGGCGAATCACCGACCCGGCCGCGCATCTTGAACGCCATGCCCGATGTGGTGCAGGCGCCGGCCATCCGCCCCGTCGGATCGCGCATCAGCAGGCCGATCGTGTCATGGTCGAGCGCGCCACCGGGCGTCCGCGTGATGCGGTTCTCGCTATTGGCTTCGGGGCGATAATCCGCGGTCTTCAGCCAGTCGCGCCACGCCTTTTCCGCCTCGGGCGTCAGCAACGACTGTTGCTTAAAGCCCTGGTCACGCGCGAACCGCGTCGCGCCTTCGCCGACGAGCATGGTGTGCGGTGTCCGCTCCATCACCCGCCGCGCGACGGAGATCGCGTGCATCGTGTTCTCGAGCGCTGCGACTGCGCCGACGCCGCCTGCATCATCCATGATGACCGCATCGAGCGTGACATGGCCGTCGCGGTCGGGATAGCCCGAATAGCCGACGCTGTGATTGTCCGGATCGGCTTCGGGGACCATCGCGCCGGCCTCGACCGAATCGATCAGCGATCCGCCGGCGCGTTTGCGGGCAAAGGCCGCGGCATTGGCTGCAGCACCGAAATCCCAGGTCGATACGATCAGCGCGGGCGCTGCGCCGCCGGTTGCGGCGCGCGCGCGGGCGATCGGCGCAACAAAGGGCAGGGTCGCTCCAATACCACCAAACGCGGTCAGCAACGATCGTCTCGTCTTCATCAGCAGCCCCCTGTTGTCACCCTGGCGCCCAGTCGTATCGCAAGTCACGGCGGTCGACCAGTCGTATGGCCATTTTACAACATCCGGTCCGAAACGTTACACAGTGGTCTTACTAAGGTATTGACTGAGACCCGATTATGACCAAAACCTTACGAAGGAGACGGGGGCAGGCGACAACGCTGGCCCAAACAAGGGTTTTTAGTATGAACGTGCGTAATTCGGCGTCTTATATGGCGCTTGCGGGGGCACTGATGGTGTCCGCGACCCCGGCGATTGGACAGGTCACGCCGGCACAGGCCGAGGCTACCACGCCCGCGGAGGCCAAAGTCGAGGCGGATGCGGCGACCGCGACCAGCGCCATCGACGCGCCGCCTGCCGAAGACCGCGCTGGCGGGGGCGACATCGTCGTGACCGGATCGCGCATCCAGCGTCCGAACATGACCTCCGCCGCACCGATCACCTCGGTCACCTCGCAGGACATCCGCGCCCAGGCTGCGGTCAATGTCGAGGACGTCCTCAACCGCCTCCCGCAGGTCGCGCCCGACAGCCAGCAGACCTATAATGATTCGGACGGCCGGCAGCGGATCAAGCTGCGCAGCCTCGGGTTCGAGCGGACGCTCGTGCTGATCGACGGCAAGCGCCTCGGCACGCAGAACGGGCAGGACGTGGGCATCATCCCGCCGTCGTTGCTCGAGCGGGTCGACGTCCTCACCGGTGGTGCGTCGTCGGTCTACGGGTCCGATGCCGTCGCCGGCGTCGTCAACTTCGTCCTGAAGAAGGATTTCGAAGGCATCCAGCTCGACGGCAACTATAATTTCTACAACCACAACAACAAGGACACGGTGGTCTCGTCGCTGGCACGCGCAGCCGGCTTCAACAGCCCGCGCGGCCTGACCAACGATGGCGGCCGTGCCGACGTCACGCTGACCGCGGGCAAGAAGTTCTTCGACGGTGCGCTGCGGATCAACGGCTTCGTCAACTACAAGCATACGGACGAGGTCCTGCTGTCCGAGCGGTCGAACTCGGGCTGCTACCTCACGCAGACGAGCCTCAACGCGCCGATCTCGTGCGGCCTGACGCCGAGCAGCTCGACGAGCGGCCTGATTTCGCCGCACGACAGCAAGGGCGTTGCGACGGGGCAGTATGTCAACAACCCCAATGGCACGCGCACCTTCGTGCCGTTCGGCACCGGCGCGGGCAATGCGTCGAACTATTTCAGCAACTACGCCTATCAGCGCCCGTCCGAGCGCGTGAATGCGGGCGGCTTCGTCAGCCTCGACGTCGCGCCGGACGCCGAAGTCTATGCAACGGGCATCTGGTTCCGCGACAAGTCGTATAACAACTACCCGGCGATCGCGGGCGGCAACGTCCAGGTGAACTGCAACAATCCGTTCCTGTCGGCTTCGCAGGCCAGCACGATCTGCGGTGCGGCAGCGGGTACCGCGGCGTTTGCGCCGATCGACATCCGCTATCGTCTCGGCGAGGGCAACGACCAGCCGGACAGCTATCTGAACACCGGTCTGCGCCTGACCGGCGGTCTGCGGGGCAAGGCCGGCGATGCATGGACCTATGACATTGGCGGCGTCTACGCGCGCAACAAGCAGGACTACACGCCGAGCTTCGTCAACGCGGCCAATCTGCGGAATTCGCTGAACGTGGGCGGGACGCTCGCGGCACCGACCTGCGCAGGGACCACCGACGCCGCCTGCGTGCCGTTCGACGCGTTCAGCGCGGGCAACACCAATCCGGCGCTGATCGACTATCTCTACGACCGCGGCACGTCGACCACGATCGGTACGCTGTATGACGTGCAGGCGAACATCACCGGCGATCTCGGCAAGTATGGTGTCACCTCGCCGTTCGCCGAGCAGGGCGTCGCAATCGCGCTCGGCACGGAATATCGCAAGGATACGCTGAAATCGACCGCCGACAGCGTCTACCGCGCCGGTCTTGGTGGCAATGACACCTATCTCAAGCAGGACGTCTGGGAGGCCAATATCGAGGTCCAGGCGCCGCTGATCGAGCACAAGCCGTTCGCGGAACTGCTGCAGGCCAATGGTGGCTATCGCGTTTCGAAGTACAGCAGCAATTCGAGCAGCTTCAACACGTGGAAGATCGAGGGCATCTACGCACCCGTCAGCGACCTGACGTTCCGCGCCTCGTTCAACAAGGCGCAGCGCGCGCCGACTGTGACCGAGATCCGGCAGGCGACCAATGTCGATTTCGCCCGTGGCGGATCGGGCACGTTCAACGATTTCTGCGCACCGACCGTGACGACCAACGCCGCTGGCGGCGTGACCTATGGCACGCCTGTCGCCTCGCGTGAGGTCTGCCGCGCGACCGGCCTGTCCGACGCGCTGTACGGCAGCCCGACGCTGATCTGTCCGGGGGATGCGTCGACAGGAGCGACCGGATGTACGGTTCGCTCGGGCGGTTTCGAAGCCGATCCCGAAACGGCCTATACCCAGACCTATGGCCTGATCGTGAAGCCTCGCTTCGTGCCCGGGCTGGTCTTCTCGGTCGATCGCTACAAGATCAAGATCGACGACTCGCTCGGCTATAACGATTTCAGCTATTACACCGATGGCTGTCAGCGTTCGAACGGCGACGCGTTCTTCTGTCAGGGCATCGTCCGCAATCCCGGCACCGGCACGCTCTACTCGAACGCGGCGAGCAACCCGACGACCGGCTTCATCCGCCAGGGCACGACCAACTTCTACAAGTCGATCGCCCGCGGCTATGACTTCCAGGCGCAGTACACGCTCGATCTTGCCAGCGTCGGCAAGATCGACTGGAACTTCAACGGCTCGCTGACGACCTTTGCAGGTGGTCAGGACTCACCGGTCCAGCCGACCCGCAACTGTGCAGGCTATTACGGCAATGGCTGCGGTCAGTTGATCCCGAAATGGTCGCACGGCCTGCGCGCGACCTATACGACGGTCGACAAGGGGTTCAGCGCGTCGTTCAACTGGCGCTATGTCGGTTCGCTGACGAATGCGGACAATTCGGGTGATCCGGCGATCGGCGGCACGCCCGAGCGCGAGCGGACCAGCTATTTCCGCGTCTCGCCGAAGAGCTACTTCGATCTCGCGCTCAACTTCGCCATCGACAAGGCATTCTCGCTGCGCCTGATCGCGAACAACCTGCTCGACAAGAGCGCGCCGATCGTCCCCGATTCCTACAATGTTGCGCTGGCACGGACCAACACGATCCCGCAGCGCTACGACTCGCTTGGTCGCAACCTGGCGGTTGGTGCTACCGTCAGGTTCTGATCCCGTACCCCCACCTCAAGGCCCGCCGGAAACGGTGGGCCTTTTTTTATGCGCGCGTTCGGCGATGGAGAGGCGGGTTCGTGCTTGCGGGCGTGGATCGCATGGTCTAGCGAAACCGCCGCTGCCCGGGGCTTGAAGCCTGCAGGGCGGCCGTGCGGGTGTGGTGGAATTGGTAGACGCGCTGGACTCAAAATCCTGTTCCGAAAGGAGTGCCGGTTCGACCCCGGCCACCCGCACCACCTTTAATGCTTACCAAGCCGGGCGACCGAAACAGGCCTGCCCGGCTCCACAGTCAAGCGACCGGAAATATCTGAACATCGTCGAAGCGAAGCCCCGCACGAGCGCCATGCTCGGGCAAGGGACCGCTCGTGTCGATCTCGACCGCAATGTCGTCGACACGCGCCTCGACGCGCCACGTACCGCCCCGCTTGTGCACGGCGCCGACGACGATCGGCAGCGCACCGGAAGTGTCATCCCCCAATAGCGCTTCGTGCGGGCGGAAATGCAGTTCGGCCGGGCCGTTGGCGAGCGCCTTCGGCGAAACGTCGAGCGCCTGTCCGTGATGCAGGACGCGGCCATCGGCGACCGTCACCGGGATGCGGTTGGTCTCGCCGACGAATTCGGAGACGAACGGCGTGGCGGGCATGTCATAGACCTCGCGCGGGGTCCCGATCTGTTCGATGACACCGCGGTTCATGATGACGACGCGGTCGGCAAGCTCGAGCGCCTCCTCCTGGTCATGCGTGACGAACACCGAGGTCAGGCCAAGCCGGTCGTGCAGCTCGCGCAGCCAGCGGCGCAGGTCCTTGCGGACCTTGGCATCGAGCGCGCCAAAGGGTTCGTCGAGCAGCAGCAGGCGGGGCTCGACCGCGAGCGCCCGCGCCAGCGCGACACGCTGGCGCTGACCGCCCGAGAGTTGTGCTGGATAGCGATGGCCCAGATCGGGCAGCTGGATCAGGTCGAGCAACTCGGCGACGCGCGCGCGGATGTCTGCCTTGGCCGGGCGATCGCGGCGGGCACGGACAGTCAGGCCGAACGCGATGTTGTCGGCGACCGTCATGTGACGGAACAGCGCGTAGTTCTGGAACACGAAGCCGATCTGGCGTTCGGCCGCAGGCGTCCCGGTCATGTCGGCACCGTCGAAAAGGACATGGCCGCTATCGGGGAAGTCGAGCCCCGCGATCATGCGGAGCAGCGTCGTCTTGCCCGAGCCCGACGGCCCCAGCAGCGCGAGGAACTCGCCGGGACGCGCTTCCAGGCTGACGTCGTTCAGCGCGGCGAACTGGCCGAACCGTTTCGATACGGCGTCGATGACGATACTCAATGCGCACTCCTTGCCTGATGATAGCCGAACCGCCATTCGAGCAGGCTCTTCAGCACGAGCGTGACGAGCGCGAGCGACGCGAGCAGCGATGCCACCGCAAACGCGCCGACGAAATCATATTCATTGTACAGGATCTCGACGTGGAGCGGCATGGTGTTGGTCAGGCCGCGGATATGGCCCGACACCACCGACACCGCGCCGAACTCGCCCATCGCGCGCGCGTTGCAGAGCAGCACGCCGTAGAGCAGGCCCCAGCGGATATTGGGCAGGGTGACGTGCCAGAAGGTCTGCCACCCCGACGCGCCGAGCGACACCGCGGCCTCCTCGTCGTCGCGGCCCTGCTCGGCCATCAGCGGGATGATCTCGCGCGCGACGAACGGGAAGGTGACGAACACGGTGGCAAGGACGATGCCCGGCACCGCGAAGATGACCTTCCAGTTGTGCGCGATCAGCCACGGCCCGAACCAGCCCTGTGCGCCGAACATCAGCACGAAAATGAGGCCGGCGACGACGGGCGACACCGAGAAGGGCAGGTCGATGAGCGAGATCAGCAGGCTTTTCCCACGGAAGTCGAACTTGGTGATTGCCCAGGACGCGACGACGCCGAACACGCAGTTGAGCGGCACCGAAATCGCCGCAACCAGCAGGGTGAGCCGGATCGCCGCACGCGCATCGGGCTGGCCGATCGCGTCGACGAACATCGGCCAGCCCTTGGCAAAGGCCTGAACGAACACGACGACGAGCGGCAACGCGAGGAAGAGCGCGAGGAAGAGGAGACCGACGCCGATCAGGATACGCCGGGCGACGGGGCTCTCGCTGGAGGCGGCGCGGGTCATTTCGCGCTCCGCTTCGCACGCCACGCCTGGAGCAGATTGACGAGCAGCAGCATCGAGAACGAGGCGACCAGCATGACGCACGCGATCGCGGTTGCGCCGGGATAGTCGAACTGTTCGAGCTGGGTGACGATCAGCAACGGCGCGATCTCCGACTTGTACGGCATGTTGCCCGCGATGAAGATGACCGAGCCATATTCGCCGACGCCGCGCGCAAAGGCGAGCGCGAAGCCGGTCAGGAGCGCGGGTGCGATGGCGGGCAGGATCACCCGGCTGAACGTCTGCCACCGCGTTGCTCCAAGCGTCGCGGCGGCCTCCTCGACATCCGCGCCGAGATCGGCGAGCACGGGCTGGACCGAGCGCACGATGAACGGCAGGCCGATGAAAATGAGCGCGACGACGACGCCGAGCGGGGTGTAGGCGACGCGGATGCCTAGCGGTGCCAGCAGCGACCCGATCCAGCCGTTTTCGGCATAGAGCGACACCAGCGCGATGCCCGCGACCGCGGTCGGCAGTGCAAAGGGCAGGTCGACCGCGGCGTCGACGAACTTCTTGCCCGGAAATTCGTAGCGCGCGAGGATCCAAGCGATCAGCAGGCCGAATACCGCATTGACCGACGCAGCGAGCAGGGCGGTGCCGAAGCTGAGCTTGTAGGCCGACAGCGCGCGCGCCGAGAGACCGACTGCGACGAACCCGTCCCAGCCAAGCCCCGCCGCGCGCAGGAAGATCGTCGACAGCGGGATGAGCACGATCAGGCATAGCCAGACGATCGTCAGCCCCATCGTCAGCCCGAACCCGGGAATGACCGACCGTCGCGCGCGGCGAGCGCGGCCGGGGCCGGGGCCGGGGCCGGGGCGTCCGACGTCAGCCATTGGTGGGGATCCGGACGATCGCATTCCCGATCAGCGCTTCGGACCCGAATAGATCCGGTCGAATACGCCGCCGTCTGCAAAGAAGCGGGCCTGCGCGACCTTCCACCCGCCGAAATCGCGGATGGTGCGCATCTCGATCTTCGGGAACAGCGTCGCATAGCGCGCGAGCACCGCAGGATCGCGGGGGCGATAATAGTTCTTGGCGACGATGTCCTGGCCCTCGGGCGTGTAGAGGAACCGGAGATAGGCCTCAGCGACCTTCTCGGTACCGTGCGCCTTGGCATTGGCATCGACGACCGCGACCGACGGTTCGGCAAGCACCGAGATCGACGGCACGACGATGTCGAACTTGCCGGTGCCGAGTTCCTTTTCGGACAGGAACGCCTCGTTCTCCCAGGCGATCAGCACGTCGCCGAGTCCGCGCTCGACGAAGGTGGTGGTGGCGCCGCGTGCGCCCGAATCGAGGACCGGGACATGGCCGTAGAGCTGCGAGACATAGGCCTGCGCAGCGGCGTCGGACCCGCCCCCGGCCTTTTTCCCATAGGCCCAGGCCGCGAGGAAATTCCAGCGTGCACCGCCGCTGGTCTTCGGGTTGGGCGTGATCACCTGGACGCCGGGTTTCACCAGATCGCTCCAGTCGCGGATCTGCTTGGGATTGCCCTTGCGAACCAGGAACACGATCGTCGACGTATAGGGCGCGCTGTTGTCGGGCAGGCGCGTTTCCCAGTTGGCGGGCAGCAGCTTCGCACGCTCGGCAATCGCATCGACATCATAGGCGAGCGCCAGCGTGACGACGTCGGCGCCCAGGCCGTCGATCACCGCGCGCGACTGCTTGCCCGATCCGCCATGGCTCATGTTGAACCGCACCGTCTGGCCTGTGTCCTGCTTCCACTTGGCGGCGAACGCGGTGTTCACCGCCTTGTAGAGTTCGCGGGTCGGATCGTAGCTGACGTTGAGCAACTCGACCGATCCGTCCTTGCCCGTGCTCGAGGGCGACGAGCAGCCCGCGACGATCGCAGCAAGCGCCAGGCCGATATGCGTGCGGTTCAGTCTCATCCAGTCCCTCCGGTTCGCGTAATCCCTATCGCGTCGGTAGTGGTGGGGAATAGCCGCAAAGCTTGGCCATGCCAAAGCCTGGGTATCCGGCAGGTGTCACATCTGCAGCGGATCGGCATAGCCGGTGAGCTCGAGATAGCCGCCGCCGCCCGCCGTGCGGACAGCACCTTCCCAATAGACGGGCATACCGCTGCGCCGCGCGTCGAGCTCCTGATCGGCGAACAGCGGATCGAGGCGGAAGCGGCGGACGCCTTCCGGGAGGCGTACGGTGAGGCGTTGCGTCACGGGGTAGAGCGCCCCCGTGCGCGGCGAACGCCACTGGCGGAGCGGATCGAACCGGACGTCGGCGGGCGCGAAACGGACGACGCGGCCATCCGCGCGGCGCAGCGATCCCCCAGCCCAGAGCGGCTTGCCGTCGCGGCCACGAATGCGGAACGCCATCAGCGCCCCCCCGTCGTCGAGATTGAGCCCGGTCCAGTCCCATCCTACCGCGCCGCCGCCGAGATAGTCGGACGACCATTCGCGGTCGAGCCACGCCTGTCCGGTGACGCGTTGCGGCGTGCCGTTCCGCACCAGCTGCCCCGTTACCGCGAGGTGCGGGATCGAGTAGTAATAGCTCGCCTGTTCGGGCTTCGGGCCCTTCTGGCTGTAACCGGCCTTGCCCTGAAGCAGGGGCGGCTGGCGCGGTGTCAGCGTCAGCGTCAGCGCGAAATCGCCCGTGGTGACGCTGGTCGTGAACCGGCCGTCGGGTCGCCTGCGGATATGCCAGTCCTTGAGGGTGACGTCGGTATCGCCGATGCGCGCCTGGGCCAGACCGAACCCCGCCCGTGCCGCCCGCTCCCCGTGCAGAAGATGGCCGAGCTTCGGGTCGGAGAGCGCTGCGTGCGCGAACAGGATCTGCTTGGGGGCAAAGCGGCTGGGGTTCGCCGCGTCGGTGCCCGGGGTGGTCCGGAAGAAGGTGATCTGGAAGCCGAGATTGCGTCCGTCCTGCGTCTTCAGCAGACCGGTGACATACCACCATTCGGTGCGGAAGGCCGGGTGCGCGCCGTGTTCGCGCGGGAAGGTGAAGGAGGGTCCCGGACGGACGACGGGATAGCCGGTAGCGGCCGGCGTCGCGGCGGTCAGCGCCAGCGCTGCGAACGTAAACACTGGGCGCATCACCAGTCCTCCCTGACCATGCGGACCGCATCGGCGGCGATCGCGCGCCGGCCGGCGAGCACCGCGGTACCCGCCGCAGCAACGATCAGCGCGAGTGCGACTCCGCCGACGCTGCCCCAGGGTATGCGCGTCGCCATCGTCCAGTTGAACGACTGCGGATTGATCACGTGGACGAGCACCTGTGCCATCACCCCGCCAAGCGTGATCCCGGCGATACCCCCGACGAGACCGAGCAATGCCCCCTCGGTCGCCAGCATCGCGACGATCTGCCGCTTTGCGACGCCGATATGGCGGAGCATGCCGAATTCGCGCGTGCGGGCGATCGTCTGCGCGGACATCGTGGCGGCGACGCCCGCCAGCCCGACGAGGATCGCCACCCCCTCGAGCAGATAGGTGACGGCGAAACTGCGATCGAAGAGTTCGAGGGCATAGCGGCGCAGCGTGGCCGGGCGCGCGATCGAGACGAGGCTGGTCAGCGCCGGGGGCGCCGCCGCGGTCAGCGCGCGCTCGACGGTGCGGGGATCCGCGCCGCGGGCAAGCGTGATCGCCGCCTCGGTCCGCGTGCGGTCGCCGGTGGCGCGCGTATAGTCGGTGTCGCGGACGATGATCGCGCCCTGCTGGCGGGCATAGTCGCGCCAGATCCCTGCGACGACGTACCGGCCCGCGATCGGCAACGTGACGCTGTCGCCGACCGACCAGCCATAGAGCCGCGCTGCGGGTTCCGAAATCCAGATCGGCGCGGTGCCGGCGGGGCGGGCGCGTCCGCTTTCGAGCAGCACGAGGCTAGGGTCGGGTCCATCGGTCACAACCGGGCGCGCGATCAGCGAGACGGGTGGCCGGTCCGGCGCCAGCGTCAGCGGGATCTGCCGGCTATACGCGATCGCCGCGATGCCGGGCACGGCGCGCAACCGAGCCTGCGCCGCGGGATCGAGCCCGGTGCCACCCTCGACCCGGAGATAAAGATCGTCCGAGAGGACCTGACCCAGCCATTCGTCGACCGCGCCGCGAAAGCTGGTGACCATCACCGCCATCGCGATCATCAGCGCGGTGCTCGCGACGATCCCGCACAGCGCGGTGGCGGCCTGGGCGGGGGCACCGTGGAGGTGGCGGATGGCGAGGTCGACGGGGACGGACCGCCCGGCACCGCGGCTGAGCGGCGCGAGCAGCGTGCGCGCGAGCCAGGGCATGCCGGCGATGCCGCCTGCGAGTATCAGCGCCATGCTCGCAAACCCGAACAGCGGCAGGCCGCCGATCGCCGGGAGCAGCGCCGCGCCACCGCCGAGCAGCATCAGGATGGCGGCGGGGCGGACGGGCATGGGGGTCCGGGGGTCGATGACGTCCCCCGCGTTGCGCAGCGCCGCGGCGGGGGCCGCCCGCGCTGCGATCCGCGCCGGCAGGACGCTGCCCGCAACCGCGGCCAGCAGGCCGAGCGCGAAGAAGCCGATCGCGGCGGCGGGCGCGAAGGCCAGCCGGACGCGGCCATCGGCGAAATAGCCTGCGCCAAGGTCCGCGCCGAACCGGGCGAGCGCGGCATAGGCCAGCGCATAGCCGAGCAGCAGACCGAGCGCGGCGCCAATCACGCCGATCGCCAGCCCCTCCAGCGCGACGGTTGCGACGATCCCGTTGCGCGGCAGGCCGAGCGTGCGGACAAGCGCAAAGGCCCGCAACCGGCGTGCCACTGACAGCGACTGCGCGGAAAAGACGAGGAACCCGCCGGTCAGCAATGCGACCAGCGCGAGCATGTCGAGATTGACGCGATAAGCGCGTGACAGGGCGTCGCTACGGGTCGCATCACTCGCGTCGCTGCCGATCGTCGCATCGCGCGGTAGGATGGTGGCAAGGCGTAGAGGGGCGGCGCCGTCCTGCTGTTTCACGTCGATCCGGTCGAGGCGGCCGAGCCGGTCGAAGCGCCACTGCGCCGCGGCGATGTCGATCACGCCGATCGCCTCGCCCTCGGCCACACCCGGCAACCGGCCGGCGACGCGCATCGTGGCGGTTCGCCCGTTCGCGGTGACGACGAGCATCGCGCCCGGACGGGCATTCACGTTGCGTATCGCCGCGGCGGACAGATAGAGCGCGGCGTCGTCGAACGCCGCGTCGCCCCGGCGGTCGATCCCGGCGGGGGCGACGCCGACCAACGACGGCGTGACCTGTGCCGCGCGGATCACGTCGAGACCGAGCAGGGTGACTGGCCGCCTCCCGATCGTCGCGCGCAGGATAACGACCGGGCTCGCGTCCGCGACTCCGGCCGCGGTCGCGACTCTGGGATAGAGCGCCTCGTCGAAGCCGAGCGGGCTGGTCGCGTTGACCTGAAGGTCCGCGCTACCCTTGACGGTGCGCAATGCGCCTTCGAACGACGACAGCGCCGATCCGTTGACGAGGTGGACCGCGAAGCCGAGGGCGACACCGATGGCGATCGCGATCGCGGTGAGGGCGAGCCGCGCGGGATGGGCGCGCCACTCGCCACCGATCATCCAGCCCAGCGCAAGCCGCGCCGACAGGATGCTCATCGCGCGTGTTCCAGCCCGTTTGCGGTCAGCGTCAGAACATCGTCGGCGATCGCGGCGGCCGCCGCCGAATGGGTGACGATGATCGCGGCGACGCCCTGTTCGCGGACCGCGTCGGAAAACAGCGTCAGGATCTTCGCGGCGGTGTCGGGGTCGAGATTGCCCGTCGGCTCGTCGGCGAGGATCAGCGCGGGACGGTGGACGAGCGCGCGCGCGATCGCGACGCGCTGCAGTTCGCCGCCCGACAGGTCGCGCGCATAGCCGTCGCCGCGCGTGCCGAGCCCGACCCGCGCAAGCATCGCCTGTGCCTGGTCGGCGATCGCGCGGCGGTCGGTGGACACCAGCGCGAGCGGGAGCGCGACGTTCTGGCGCAGGGTCAGATAGGGCAGGACGTGGAAGGCCTGGAACACGAACCCGATCCGCGTCGCGCGCAGCCGGGTCAGCGCGGCTTCGTCGAGTGTGTCGAGGATCGTGTCCTCGATCGCGACATGCCCTGCGTCTGGCGCGTCGAGCCCGGCAAGGATGTTGAGCAGCGTCGATTTGCCGACGCCGCTTTCGCCGACGATCGCGATCAGCTGGCCGGCGCGCGCGGTGAGGTCGAGCCCGCGGAAGAGCTGGCGGCCGCCGGAGACCGACTTTTCGAGCGCGGTGACGCGGAGGAGGGCGCGGTCGTGCATCTGAGGCTCATGCCACGGCGCGGGGCCGGGGGACAGGGCGGCGGGGTTGCCATGGGTTGTTTTGGGGGCGGGTTTTTGTGGGGGTGTGGCTGCGAAGGGGTGAGCTTTGGGTTGGCCGATGCCGCGTGCTCCCGCGGCGCCCTCAATAGCGCCTCCCCGGCGGAGGCCGGGGTCCAGTTGGAGAGGTGGGAGTAACGAAAGGCGACGCCTGCCATAACCGTCCCCCAACTGGGCCCCGGCCTTCGCCGGGGAGGTGTCTTTGGGTAGGCATGCGCGTCTTTACTGGGCGTTGGAACAGGCCAGCGCCGCGGCGAAGCCGCGGCGTCGGACGGGGCTTTTGGCCCCGCCGGCCGGGCCTGACGCTGGTCCGCGCCGGAGCTTGCGCTCCGGCTTGGCGTCAGGCCGCGAACTGGTTCATCGTGTTGTGGACGCCGCCGGCCTTCAGCGCCGCCTCGCCGGCGAAATACTCCTTGTGGTCGTCGCCCAGGTCGGAGCCCGACATGTTCTGGTGCTTCACACAGGCGATGCCCTCTCGGATTTCCTTGCGCTGGACGCCCTTCACATAGCCGAGCATGCCTGCATCGCCGAAATACTCCTTGGCGAGATTGTCGGTCGAGAGCGCCGCGGTGTGATAGGTCGGCAGCGTGATGAGGTGGTGGAAGATGCCGGCGCGCTTTGCCGAATCCGCCTGGAAGGTGCGGATGCGCTCGTCCGCCGCGTCGCCGAGCGGCGTGCCGTCATAGTCGACACTCATCAGGCGCGTCCGGTCATAGGCCGACACGTCGCGACCTGCTTCGCTCCACGCATCGAAGACCTGCTGGCGGAAGTTCAGCGTCCAGTTGAAGCTGGGTGAGTTGTTGTAGACAAGCTTCGCGGTGGGCACGACCTCGCGGATGCGGTCGACCATCCCGGCAATCTGTTCGATGTGCGGCTTCTCGGTCTCGATCCAGAGCAGGTCGGCGCCGTTCTGCAGGCTTGCGATACAGTCCATGACGCAGCGATCCTCGCCGCTGCCGGCACGGAACTGGAACAGGTTGGAGGGCAGGCGCTTCGGGCGGAGCAGCTTGCCGTCGCGGTTGAGGATGACGTCGCCATTCTGCGCGGTGGCGGGGTCGATCTCTTCGCAATCGAGATAGGAGTTATACTGGTCGCCGAGATCGCCGGGCGTCTTGCTGACCGCGATCTGCTTGGTAAGGCCCGCACCGAGCGAGTCGGTGCGCGTGACGATGATGCCGTCCTCGACGCCGAGCTCGAGGAAGGCGTAGCGGCAGGCACGGACCTTGGCGAGAAAGTCCTCGTGCGGGACGGTGACCTTGCCGTCCTGATGCCCGCACTGCTTCTCGTCGCTGACCTGGTTCTCGATCTGGAGTGCGCAGGCGCCCGCTTCGATCATCTTGCGCGCGAGCAGGTATGTCGCCTCGGCATTGCCGAAGCCTGCGTCGATATCGGCGATGACGGGGACGACGTGAGTCTGGTGGTTCTCGATCGCGTTGAGCAGGCGCTTTTCCTCGATCGCGTTGCCCGCTTCGCGCGCCGTATCGACGTCGCGGAACAGCATGCCGAGCTCGCGCGCATCGGCCTGACGCAGGAAGGTGTAGAGCTCTTCGATCAGCGCGGGGACGCTCGTCTTCTCGTGCATCGACTGGTCGGGAAGGGGCCCGAATTCGCTCCGGAGCGCGGCAACCATCCAGCCTGAGAGATAGAGGTAACGGCGGTCGGTGGTGCCGAAATGCTTCTTGATGCTGATCATCTTCTGCTGCGCGATGAATCCGTGCCAGCAGCCGAGCGACTGGGTGTAGTTCGCCGGGTCGGCGTCATAGGCGGCCATGTCGCGACGCATGATCCCCGCGGTGTAGCGGGCGATATCGAGACCCGAGCGGAAGCGGTTCTGTGCGCGCATCCGGGCGACCGATTCGGCGGAAATTCCGTCCCAGGTGCCGTTCCGCGCGGCGATCAGCTGGTCGATCTGGGTAAGGTCGGTCTGGAAGGTCATGCTGCATCCTCGTTCCGCATTTGATGACGGATCGGTACACAACATGACAACGAATCGCCCGGGTCGAACCGATGGCCACAGCGTCGCGCTGTCAAACTCCTGCGTCCGGCTGAGTCTCGTTGTCACGTTTGTGACAGCGCGCTGTTATGCCGTGGCGGCCTGCGCGGTGCCGGCGTCGTGTAGTGCCGGATCGAGCAGACCCTGCCGCTTGGCGACGATCGTCGGGACAAGCGCCTGCCCGGCAACGTTGACCGCGGTGCGGCCCATGTCGAGGATCGGGTCAATCGCGAGCAGCAGGCCTGCGCCCTCGAGCGGGAGGCCGAGCGTCGACAGCGTGAGCGTCAGCATGACGACCGCGCCAGTTAGCCCTGCGGTGGCGGACGACCCGAGCACGGACACGAGCACGATCAGCACATAGTCGGCGGCATGCAGCGGGATACCGTAATATTGCGCGACGAAGATCGCCGAGACCGCGGGGTAGATCGCGGCGCACCCGTCCATCTTGGTCGTGGCGGCGAGCGGTACGGCGAAGGCTGCATAGGTGCGGGGGACGCCGAGGCCGCGTTCGACGACATCCTCGGTCACCGGCAGCGCGGCGATCGACGAGCGCGACACGAAGCCGAGCTGGATTGCGGGCCAGGCAGCGGCGAAGAACCGCCGCGGGCTGAGCCCGTTGGCAAGCAGGAGCAATGGATAGACCACGAAAAGGACAATCGCGAGTCCGGCATAGACCGCGATGCTGAACGCGCCGAGCGCCGAGAGCGACTGCCAGCCATAGCGCACGATCGCGTTGCCGAGCAGCGCGCCCGTACCGATCGGCGTCAACCGTATCACCCAGCGCAGGATGCGGCGGAAAAGCGCGAGCGCCGATGCGTTGAAGGCGAGGAACGGCGCGCCCGCATCACCGATCCGGACCGCTGCGATTCCGATCGTGATCGCGATGACGATGATTTGCAGGACGTTAAACGACAGCGCGGTCCGCGCAGTCTCGTCGGTCAGCTTGGTCGACGCCTCGAGCCCGAGAATATTGGCAGGGACGAGCCCGCGCAGGAAGTCGAGCCACGACCCGGCGGTCGTCGGCGCGACCGCGCTGGCGGCACTGACCCCCGCGGTCACGCCGGGCTGGATCACCAGCGCAAGGACGATGCCGATCGACACCGCGATCAGCGCGGTGATTGCGAACCAGGCGAGCGTGCTGATGACCAGCCGCCGCGCATTGTCGAGATCGCGCAGCGCGGCGATCGACGCGATGATCGCGGTGAAGACGAGCGGGACGACAAGAGTTTTCAGCAACTGAACGAAGATCTCGCCGACGATGCGCAGCGTTTCCGCGAGGCCAGATCCCGCGCCGGTCCCGCGCGCGACGAAGCCGAGCGCGAGCCCGGCGATCATCCCGATCAGAACCTGTAATCCGAACGATCGCCGTAATGTCTGCATGGCCGCTGTCCCGTATGAACCGAACGAAATACAGCTTCTGCATGGTGCGGTGCAACGAAGACGCTGTCCTTGCCGGGATAGCCGAGCTTGTCGGTCGCGCGGCGCGCCAATCAGCGGATGATCGGGAATTCCTCGCGAAACCGGTCGACGAGCGTCTCGATCCGGTCGATGTCCTCAGCGCTGCCCGAGGGCGTGACCGACCAGTTGCAATGCGCGTGCGTGTCGGTCGAATAGACCCGGACCTCGCCGACCGCCATGCGCCAGCGACGCCGGTCGCCGAGATGGTCGCGGGTCAGCACCGTCACGAGCCGATCGCGCAATTCGCTGGCGGTCAGCATCGGGGTCCGAAACGGGTCATTGGGCAGGGCAGGTGGAGCAGCATGGGGCCGGCGATACCGCGCCCGTCGCGATGTGGCACCCCCCAAAGGGCGATCAGGTCGGATCGCTTTCCTCGGAAATCGAAACGACCGGCAGCGGGGCGCCCCCGCCAAGGACCGGGCCGGCATGTGCCGAACCGATATGAATGCGGACACCCGACGCCAGATGCACGCGTGGTGTTGCGGCGGAGGACTCAGATGGTGCCGACATCGCAGTCTCCACCCCCGGCATGGTCCGGCCGCGATGGACGGTGACGCCGGATCCCGCCGTACCGGGTTCGGTAGAGGTGGACGGGGACGCGGCGAGGATCGTATCGGGCGCCGCAACGCGGGTCGGTTCGACGCCCGCATAGGTCTGGCGGAAGCTCAGCGCGCGCTCCATCGCGCCGCGCCAGCGATAGAAGATATGCGCACCGACTGCGCCGACCCGGCTGAGGCTTGGCGCCCACCAGGGCAGGATCGAAGCGGCGTGGTAGGAGGTCGAGGCGCCGACCGGCGCGAAGACGCTGCCGTCGAACGCGGCGCGCGCGACCGATGCGGCCCTTGCCCAGGCGGCACCATCGCGGGGGTGGTTCATCGAACCGTCGCAGGTGAAGCTGAACTGGCAGCCGGTGCGCCGTGTCGACCCCTGATAGACGACGCCGCAGACGCTGTGCGGAAAGGCGCGATCGCGAACGCGGTTGAGCACGACCTGTGCGACGGCGCGCTGGCCATCGGTCGGTTCGGAGCGTGCCTCGTAATAGACCGCGGCGGTCAGGCAGGCGATTGCGCGCTGGCGGTCGTCGTCACTCTGCGCGGCGCCGGGAAAGGCGGGTGCTGCTGCAATGGCGCGCGGGGTGTCGTCGGCGGAGGCGGCAGAGGCTGCAAAGGCGCGGTCGAGCGGTTCGGCGGGCGCCTCGAGCGCGAGCCCGGCGAGCAGGCTGCGCGCTTCTGCTGCGTCGCGGACCGGGACGCTGGCCGTCGGTGCAGCCACGCGCGTCGACGGGGGAACGCACGAGGTACTGGCGGCGATCGCGGCGAAACCGAGCACTGTTCTCTTGAGCATGGGGTAAATCGCGCGTCGTGACAGGAAGCCTGCGCGTACCACCCGGATGTTAGATAGTGGTTAAGCCCCCGGCGTGGCACCAACGAGGCTCAGCCCGACCGCCTCGGCGACCTTGATGCCGTCGACGCCCGCAGAGAGGATGCCGCCGGCATAGCCCGCGCCCTCGCCGGCGGGGAACAGGCCGATCGTGTTCAGGCTCTGAAAATCGTCGCCGCGCGTGATCCGGACGGGGGACGAGGTACGCGTCTCGACGCCGGTCAGGACCGCGTCGGGGTGATCATAGCCGGGAATGTCGCGACCAAATACCGGCAGCGCCTCGCGCATCGCGGTGACCGCGAATTCGGGAAGGCATTCGGCGAGGTCGGTGAGGTGGACGCCGGGGCGGTAGGACGGGATGACCGTGCCGAGTGCGCTCGACGGGCGGCCGGCGAGGAAATCGCCGAGACGCTGCGCGGGGGCCTTATAATCGGATCCGCCCGCGACATAGGCGCGCGACTCCCAGTGGCGCTGCAATTCGATGCCCGCCAGTGGATTGCCGGGATAGTCACGCGCAGGGTCGATGCCGACGACGAGTCCCGAATTCGCGTTGCGCTCGTTGCGCGAATATTGGCTCATGCCGTTGGTGGCGACGCGGCCTTCCTCGGACGTCGCCGCGACGACGGTACCGCCCGGGCACATGCAGAAGCTGTAGACGGTGCGCCCGTTCGTGCAGTGATGCGACAGGCTGTACGCCGCTGCGCCGAGATCGGGGTGGCCGGCACAGGGGCCGAACCGCGCCTCGTCGATCCAGGATTGCGGATGTTCGATGCGCACGCCGATCGAGAAGGGCTTCGCCTCCAGGAATACGCCGCGATCGTGCAGCATGTGGAAGGTGTCGCGCGCACTGTGCCCCACCGCGAGCACGACATGATCCGCCTCGAGATAGTCGCCGGTATGCAGGTGCAGCCCGCGGATGCGGCGCGTGCCGTCCGCATCGACAGCGATGTCGAGATCGTCGACGCGGTGTTCGAAGCGATATTCGCCGCCGAGCGACTCGATCGTCGCGCGCATCGCCTCGACCATCGTCACCAGCCGGAACGTGCCGATATGCGGATGCGCCTCGGTCAGGATCTCGGGGGGAGCGCCCGCCTTGACGAACTCGGTGATGACCTTGCGACCGAGATGGCGCGGATCCTTGATCTGGCTCCACAGCTTGCCGTCGGAGAAGGTGCCGGCGCCGCCTTCGCCGAACTGGACGTTGGATTCAGGGTTCAGGACGTTGCGACGCCACAGGCCCCAGGTGTCCTTGGTGCGTTCGCGGACCAGCTTGCCGCGGTCGAGGATGATCGGGCGGAAGCCCATCTGCGCGAGGATGAGGCCGGCGAACAGGCCGCACGGCCCTGTTCCCACGACGACCGGGCGACGCGCGCCCGGCGTCTCGGGTGCCTTGGCGACGTGGCGATAGCCGGTATCGGGGGTCGTGTTGACGTGACGGTCCTTGCGGAACCGCGCGAGGATCGTCGCCTCGTTCTTCGCGGTGACGTCGATCGAATAGACGAGCTGGATGTCCAGCTTGTCGCGCGCGTCGTGCGCGCGCCGGGCGACGGTGTAGCGGATCAGTTCGCGGGGGGTGATGCGCAGCCGCTTGCAGACCGCGGCGGGGATCGCTTCGTCGGCATGGTTGAGCGGCAGCTTGAGTTCGGTGATGCGGAGCATGGGGCCCTGTAACGCGGGCCGCGGGGTTTCGCCATGAGCTGTGGTATCGAAGCGCTGACCGTGCAGGCCTTGCCCTGGGACGGTCCGGACTGCACGGTATCGGCATCCGGCAACTAGGGAGCCAGCCGATCAACAGCGCCGTCGTCATCGCCGCGATGCTTGCCTATGGCACCGCGTTGTTCGGGATCGCCTGGGTCGTCGATCGGCGCGGGCTTTCGCCGCGCATGGCACGGATCGCCTATCCCTTGTCGCTGGCCGTCTATTGCAGCAGCTGGACGTTCTTCGGCGGCGTCGGCACCGCGGCGACGCGCGGCTGGGATTATCTGTCGATCTATCTCGGCCCGGCGCTGGTGTTTCTGCTCGCGCCGGGATTCCTGACCAAGCTCGTCCGGCTGGCGCGCGACGAAGGGTCGAGCTCGATCGCCGACTTCATCTCGGCGCGTTATGGTCGCAGCCGGAGTACCGCGGCGATCGTCGCGGGAACCGCGCTGGTCGCGTCGATCCCCTATATCGCGCTGCAGCTGCGATCGGTGACGCTAAGCTTCGGCGCGCTGGTCGGGATCGGCGGATCGGTGCTGGTCGGGCCGCTCGTCGCGCTGCTGCTGGCGACGTTCGCGATCAGCTTCGGCGCGCGACGCTATGAAGTGGCGGGGGGCAATACCGGCGTGGTCGCGGCGATCGCGGCGGAATCGCTGATCAAGCTGCTGTGCTTCGTGGCGCTCGGCGGATTCGCGCTGACGCTGCTTGCGACGATGCCGGCCGCGCGGATCACGCCGCCGCTGACCGGGTTCGTGGAGGGCTTCGCGCCCGGCGCGCTGACCCCCGATTTCTTCGTCCGCACGCTGTTATCCGCCTGCGCGATCCTGTGCCTGCCGCGTCAATTCTATGTCGGGATCCTCGAAGCGAGCGGCCCGGCGGCGGTGCGGCGCGCGCGCTGGCCGTTCATCGCCTATCTCGCGGTGATCTCGGTGATGGTCCTGCCGCTCGTGCTGGCGGGGCTGGCGGTGTTGCCCGCCGATACGCGACCCGACCTCTATGTGCTGGCGGTCCCGCTGGCGCTCGACAACGATCCGATGGCATTGCTCGCGTTCATCGGCGGGTTTTCCGCCGCGACCGCGATGGTCGTCGCAGAGACGATCGCGCTGTCGACGATGGCGACCAACGACCTGCTGGCCCCATTGCTGCTGCGGCGGCAGACCGATGGCGGGGAGGGCGATCTGGGGCGGCGGCTGCTGCGTGTCCGACGCGTGATCATCGCCGCGATCGTCGCCGCTGCTTTGTGGTACGGCACGAGCATTGGCGACGAGCTGTCGCTCGCATCGATCGGGCTGATCGCGTTCGCCGGCGTCGCGCAGTTCGCGCCAGCGCTGATCGCCACCGTCGGCTGGGGCTTCGCCGATACCCGGGCGGCACGCGGCGGCTTGATCGGCGGCGTCGTCGTCTGGGCCTATTGCCTGTTGATGCCCTCGGTATTGGGTGGTTTCGGCGCCAGTCTTGCGAAAGCCAGCGGGGGACTGCTCGACCCCGATGCGCTGATGCGGGTCGCGCTCGGATCGCCGCTGGTCAACGGCACGGTCTGGAGCCTGGGCGTGAATATCGCGCTGATGGCGGGGCTGCACCTGTACGCGGCGCGGCGGCGGGTCTTCGGGGGGCGGCACAGTGTGCTGGATCACGTCACGACCTTTGGCGAACTCAAGATCCTGGTTGCGCGCTTCGTCGGCGATGCCGAAGCCGCAGAGGGGCTGGACCCGCTGTCACGCGATCCGGGCGCGCCGATCGACGGACGCGCCGCCCGTCAGGCGGAACGGATGATCGCGGGCGTGATCGGCGCACCCTCGGCGCGGCTGATCGTGACGTCGAGTCTCGCGGGTTCGGCGATGGACGTAGGCGACGTCGTCCGGCTGCTCGATCAGCGGGGGCGCAGCCTGCGCTTCTCGCGGTCGCTGCTGTCGGCAACGCTGGAGACAATCGACCCGGGCGTCAGCGTGATCGACGCCAATCTGAGGCTGGTCGCGTGGAATCCGCGCTATGTCGAGATGTTCGACTATCCCGAGGACTATGTGATCGCCGGACGGCCGATCGCCGATCTGATCCGCTACAATGCCGAGCGCGGCGAATGCGGGCCGGGTGGCGTCGAAGCGCATGTGTCGCGCAGGCTCGCACATCTCGAACGCGGCCTTCCGCACAGTTTCGAGCGGCTTCGACCGTCGGGGCGGTGGATCAAGACAGTGGGTCAGGCCATGCCGGGCGGCGGCTATGTCCAGAGCTTCACCGACATCACCGCGGAGAAGACCGCGCAGGCGGAACTTGAGGCCCGGGTCGAGGCGCGGACGCATGATCTGGCCCAAACGAATACGATGCTCGACGAGGCGCGGCGGCATGCCGAGACCGCGACGCGCGACAAGACCCGGTTCCTTGCCGCGGCAAGCCATGACCTGCTCCAGCCGCTTCACGCCGCCCGGCTCTTCTGCGCGGCGCTCGACGAGGGCAAGGCGCCGCACCAAGCCGATCTGGTCCGCGCAATCGATGGCGCGATCGGGTCGGCGGATACGCTGCTGCGGGCCTTGCTCGACGTGTCGCGGCTCGATGCGGGCGGGGTCGTGCCGAAGATCGAGCAGTTCGTGCTCGGAGACCTGATCGAGGAACTGGCCGCCGAGTTCCGGCCGCTTGCCGGCGAACGCGCGTTGATCCTCGCCTCGCACCCGGGGGCGCAGATCGTCGCGACCGACCGGTCGCTGCTGCGCTCGATCCTGCAGAACTTCCTGTCGAACGCGGTACGCTACACGCCGTCGGGGCGGATCTGGATCGGCGCGCGGCGGCGCGGCGGTGACGTCTTGGTCGAGGTGCGGGACAGCGGACCGGGTATCGCGGCGGGTGACCGTGAACGGATCTTTGCCGAGTTCGAGCGGGTGGAGAGCAAGGGCAGCGCGGGCGGCGGTGTCGGACTGGGGCTGGCGATCGTCCAGCGGATCGCGCAACTGCTCGACCTGCGGATCGAATTGCGGTCGCAGCCGGGTGCGGGGTCGACCTTCGCCGTCCGCGTTCCGCTGGCGGCGCATGCGACGCTGCCCGACCGCGCCAGGACGACCCCGGTCCTGCGCGACCTGCCGCCGGGGCTGCGCGTGCTGTGCCTCGACAATGATGCCGCCATTCTCGCGGCGCTCGACGCGGCGCTCCGGTCGCGGCGCTGCGTCCCGCTGCTGGCGGCGACGATCGAGGAGGCGATGACGCTGGCGGCGGACGAGGAGCCCGACGTCGCGCTGATCGATTTCCATCTCGAGGTGGCACAGGACGGGCTGGATGTCGCAAGCCAGCTGTCGGCGATGACGCCGGCGCCCGCGATCGCACTGGTCACCGCGGACCGCAGCGCAGCGGACGATCCGCGCTGTGCCGGGATTACCGTCTTGAACAAGCCGGTGGTGCCAGGCGAGCTATGGGCATTCCTCGAACAGGCATCAGCGGCGGCGGCTGCGGTTTGAGGTGCTGACCCAGCGCGCCTATTTGGCCGGCGCGCTGGTGAAGTCGATCTTGATGCGGACCCAGGCGCCGATCATCTTCTTGCCGCCGACCCGGGGCGGCAGCACGCGGAACTGCCATGCGGCCTGGCGCATTGCGCGGGCCAGCCCCGAGCCGACCGGGGATTCGCCGAGCGACCGGCAATTCTCGACCCTGTAGTTCTCCGCGGTCCGGCAGGCGATCAGTGCCCAGCTGCCCGGGGGTGCGCCATTGGGAACATAGCCTGCAAGTTCGGCATGGCTCGGTTCGGTATACCATTCGGCATTGTAGAGCCGCTCGCCGCTTGGACCTTCGCCCGGGCCGTAGGCAGAGCCGCTGTCCTTGCCAGCGCCCGCGCCATCGGTGTCGGAACCGCCCGCCTGGCGATCGCCCGGGTGCGACGGGATCTTGGATATGTCCGCCGAATCGAACAACTCCATGCCGCCCGCCAGCATCTTGGGGAAGGCCGGGGCAGGCGTGACGGGGCGCGGGTCCGACGCCGGCGCGGTCGATGGCGGGCGGGGCGATCTTGGCGAGGCGCCGCCGGCGACCTTCTTCGCCTTTTCGATCACCGGGCGTTGCGGGGTCTCGGGTTTCGTCTCGCGGTCGGGTAACAGGCGGAAGCTGCTGGGCGGGGGCGTCGGCTCGGGCTTGGTCGGCGTTGGCGCGAGCCGCAGCAGCAGGAGAATGACGACGACATGCGCGGCGATCGCCAGCAAAAATGAACGCGCGCGCCGCCAGAGCGGCTGGCGCGATCGGTTCGACGCGGACAGGTAGGACGTCGAAGCCATTGACGGTCGCCTAGACCGCGCAAGAGGGTGTCGCAAGACGTCGATTGCCGTGCGGGTGGTCTCGCAAGTGGGAGGCGGTCGGTTAGTCGGCGAAGCGAATGTCGAGCGCGCGCGCGGCAAGCACCGCCTGGGTGCGGTTCTGGACGCCGAGCTTTCGCAGGATCGCGGTCATGTGGCCCTTTACGGTCGCCTCCGAAACGCCGAGATCGAACGCGATCTGCTTGTTGAGTCGCCCCGCGAGAACGCCGAGCAATACCTTCAATTCGGTCGGGGTCAGGCTGGCGACGCGATTGGAGATGTCATCGGCCGGCAGGGCGGCGACGGGGGCGTCGCGGTCGCCCGCCAGCGCGCGCGCGACCGCATTTTCGAGCGTGGCGAGATCGGCGGTCTTCGACACGAAGCCGACCGCGCCATAGGCGCGCGCGCGCGGCGCGGCCTCCGCCTCGTCGGCGGACGAGATGACGACGATCGGCGTGTCGGGGCGCTCGGCATGCAGCAGGGCGACACCCGCAAAGCCCTCCGACCCCGGCATCCGCAGATCGAGCAGGATGAGATCGAGGCGGGCGGCGCCGCGCGCCGCCTCGATCGCCTCGCCGAGCTGCCCCGCCTCGAGGATCGTCGCATCGGGGGCCGCGCGACCGACCGCCAGCTTCAACGCCTGGCGAAACAGCGGGTGGTCGTCGGCGATCAGGATCGTGCGCGCGGTCATGCGAAGGCGGCGGTGGCCTTTTCGCGACCCGTGATCAGCGCGTCAACGACCGTCGGGTCGGCGAGCGTCGAGGTATCGCCCAGACCGTCGAGCTGGTTCTCGGCGATCTTGCGCAGGATCCGGCGCATGATCTTGCCCGAGCGCGTCTTGGGCAGGCCGCGGGCGAACTGCAGGACATCAGGCGTCGCGATCGGGCCGATCTCGCGGCGGACCCATTGGACGAGTTCCTTGCGCAGCTCCTCGCTCGGTTCGGCATTCGCGTTGAGCATGACATAGGCATAGATGCCTTGGCCCTTCACGTCGTGCGGCATGCCGACGACCGCGGCTTCGGCAACCTTCGAATGCGCGACCAGCGCGCTCTCGACCTCGGCGGTGCCCATGCGGTGGCCGCTGACGTTGATCACGTCGTCGACGCGGCCGGTGATCCAGTAATAGCCATCCGCGTCGCGGCGGCAGCCGTCACCGGTGAAATACTTGCCCGGATAGGTCGAGAAATAGGTCTGGAAGAAGCGCGCATGATCGTTCCACACGGTCCGCATCTGCCCGGGCCAGCTGTCGGCGATCACGAGATTGCCCTCGACCGCGCCGTCGAGCACCTTGCCGTCGGCATCGACCAGTTCAGGCTTCACGCCAAACAGCGGCTTGGTCGCGCTGCCGGGCTTGAGCGCGGTCGCGCCGGGGAGCGGGCTGATCATGTGTCCGCCGGTCTCGGTCTGCCACCAGGTGTCGACGATCGGGCAGCGGCCTTCACCGACGACATTGTGATACCAGTTCCAGGCCTCCGGGTTGATCGGCTCGCCGACCGACCCGAGCAGGCGAAGCGACTTGCGGCTGGTCCGCGTGACCCAGTCGTCGCCCTCGCGCATTAGCGCGCGCAGCGCGGTGGGTGCTGTGTAGAGCGTGCTGACCTGATATTTGTCGACGATTTGCCAGAAGCGGCTGTGGTCGGGGTAATTGGGGACGCCCTCGAACATCACCGTCGTCGCGCCGTTGGCGAGCGCGCCGTACAGCGAATAGGTGTGCCCCGTGACCCAGCCGACATCGGCGGCGCACCAGAAGACGTCGCCTTCCCGGTAGTCGAACACATATTCATGCGTCATCGACGCCCAGACGAGATAGCCGCCGGTGGTGTGGAGCACGCCCTTGGGCTGGCCGGTCGATCCGCTGGTGTAGAGGATGAACAGCGGATCCTCGGCGTTCATTGGCTCGGGCGCGCAGTCGGTCGACTGGTCCGCGACGCACTCGTGATACCAGCAATCACGGCCGTCGGTCATTGCGATGTCGCCGCCGGTGCGGCGGACAACGATGACCGTCTCGACGCCGAGATCGCCCTGATCGAGCGCGGCATCGACATTGGCCTTCAGCGGAATCGTCTTGCCGCCGCGCAGCCCTTCGTCCGCGGTGATGACGACGCGGCTGTCGCAATCGTGGATCCGGTTGCACAGGCTGTCGGGGGAGAAGCCGCCGAACACAACCGAATGGATCGCGCCGATCCGCGCACAGGCGAGCATCGCGAACGCGGCTTCGGGGATCATCGGCAGATAGATCGTGACGCGGTCCCCCTTCGCGACGCCGCGCGCCTTCAGCCCATTGGCGAGCCGGGACACTTCGTCACGCAGTTCGGCGTAGCTGATCGTGCGCGAGTCGGCGGGGTCGTCGCCTTCCCACAGGATCGCGGTCGCATCGGGGCGTGCATCGGCGTGGCGATCGACGCAATTGGCGGCGACGTTGAGCTGACCGTCCTCGAACCAGCGGATGCGGAAATCGGCCTCGTCGAATGACGTGTCCTTGATCTTGGTCGGGGAAACGAGCCAGTCGAGCCGCTGCGCCTCTTTCGCCCAGAAGGCATCGGGATCACTCGCGGCCTCGGCATACATCCGGTCATAGGCGGCGGCATCTATCCGTGCGTCCTTGGCCCATGCTGCGGGAACGGGATAGCTGGCCTCGGTCATCACACTCTCCTTTTGCCGCCGTTCTAGACGGTCGCGCGGCACGCGGCACCCCCAACCAAAGTCAGGGATGATCCCGCCCGGGCGATCCGCCATCGTCGTGTTGCTTGCATCTACGCGTCAGACCGGTGGAGCAACCAGGAGGTTGGGATGAGACGATCGGTATTCACGACGTTGCTGCTGGGCACGGCCCTTGCCGGGCTGATGCCGGGCGCCGCCTTTGGCCAGACCGCGCGAGAGGCGGAACTCGAAGCACGGCTCAAGGCGCTCGAAGCAGCGGTCCAGGACCTTCGCGGTGAGTTGACCGCAGCGCGTGCAACCGCCGCCGCGGCCCCGACTGTGCCCCCACAGACCGCCGTCGCTGCGTCGCAGGTGACGGCGCCGGCCGCATCGCCCGGCGGATCGCCCGGCGCGACCAATGTGGCCCAGGCCAAGGCTGTCGCGACAAATTCGGCACCGACCGACGGTTTCCGCATGGGGAACACGACGGTCAAGCTGGGCGGTTTCGTTCGCCTCAACGCCATTGCCAGCCGCTACAGCGGTGGCGAGGTCGCGGTCGGGGGGCTGGGCAAGGAGTTCTTCCTGCCGCAGCAGATCCCGGTCGGCGGCGGGTTCTCCAGCCAGGACCTGTTGCTCTCGGCGCGCCAGACCCGCCTGCAGTTCAGCACGGCAACTCCGATGAACGGTACCGACATAAAGACGCTGGTGGAGTTCGATTTCGCGCTCGCGACGGCGCCGGTCGGTGCCCAGCGCGCGACCAACCCCTACACGCCCACTTTCCGCCGTGGCTTCATCGAATATGGCAATCTGCTGGTCGGGCAGGAATGGTCCACCTTCCAGAACATCGCGGTGCTGCCCGAAACGACCGATTTCGTCGGCCCGCTGGACGGCACGGTGTTCAACCGTCAGGCGCTGATCCGCTACTCCATCCCCTTGCGAACCGGGCTGACGTTGCAGGTCGCGGTCGAGAATCCCGAAACGGAAACGGCGCTGCCCGCCAATGCGGCGCTGGTCGACACGGATGACGACCGCCTGCCTGACGTGGTGGCACGGCTGAACTGGAAGTCGACACTGGGCGATTTCGCACTGGCCGGCATAGCGCGCGAATTGCGCACCGATACGCTGGGCCGCGGCGATACCGCCTTTGGCTGGGGTGTTTCCGGGTCCGGCAAGATCCCGATCGGCAAGCGTCACGACCTGCGCTTCATGGCGACCTACGGCCAGGGCATCGGCCGGTATCTGGGATTGGGATATGTCCCCGACGCGATCTACGGCGGCACCGCGACGCAGCTCGAGCGGATCGACAATTTCGCGGGCTTCGCGGCACTGCGTATCGGCTGGACCGATGCGATCCACTCGACGCTGATGGGCAGCTACCAATCGGCCGATTATCCGGCCGGCGTGATCGTCACGGGGCTGGCCAATGCCAAGTCCTATGGCGGTGCTGCCAACCTGTTCTGGTCGCCCGGCAAGGGCTTCGACATCGGCGTGGAATATCGCCACGCCGTCCGCGAACTGGTCTCGGGTGACACCGGTGCGCTCGACCGCATGGAATTCGCCTTCAAATACGGGTTCTGATCGCCCGACGTTCCAAAATCACCACCGCTCCACTTGAGAGGATACCGCCATGGCAACGACAACAGGGGACGCATCGCCCCTTGGTCACGTGAAGCAGAGCCAGCCACTGATCATTATCGCGTCGTCGCTCGGCGCGGTGTTCGAATGGTATGACTTTTATCTGTACGGGCTGCTCGCGACGATCATCACCGCGCAGTTCTTCTCGGGCGTCAACGAGACGACCGGTTTCATCTTCGCGCTCGCGGCGTTCGCGGCCGGGTTCGCAGTGCGGCCGTTCGGTGCGCTGGTGTTCGGGCGGATCGGCGATGTCGTCGGGCGCAAGAACACCTTCCTCGTGACCATGGCGATCATGGGCCTGTCGACCTTCCTCGTCGGTCTGCTCCCGAGCTATGCCTCGGTCGGCGTCGCCGCGCCGATCGCGCTGGTCGTGCTGCGGCTGCTGCAGGGCCTCGCGCTCGGCGGCGAATATGGCGGTGCTGCGACCTATGTCGCCGAGCATGCGCCCGACAAGAAGCGTGGGCTGTTCACCAGCTTCATCCAGACCACGGCGTCGCTCGGTCTGTTCGCCGCCCTGCTGATCGTCATCGGCGTGCGCACGCTCGTCGGCGAGGAGGCGTTCGCGGCCTGGGGCTGGCGTATCCCGTTCATCGTCTCGATCGCGCTGCTCGCGGTGTCGCTCTGGATCCGGATGCAGCTCGAAGAGAGCCCGGTGTTCCAGAAGATGAAGGAGGAGGGCAAGACCTCCAAGGCACCGCTGACCGAGGCGTTCGCCAAATGGGGCAACCTCAAGATCGTGCTGATCGCGCTGTTCGGTGCGGTCGTGGGGCAGGGCGTCGTGTTCTACACCAGCCAGTTCTACGCGCTGTTCTTCCTCGAAAAGAACCTCCGTGTCGACGGGCCGACGACGAACATCCTGATCGCAATCGCGCTGCTGATCGCGACCCCCGCGTTCATCTTCTTCGGCTGGCTTTCGGACAAGGTCGGGAGGAAATGGATCATCCTGACCGGCTGTGCGCTCGCCGCACTGACCTATATGCCGCTGTTCCACGCGCTGTCGAAGGCAGCCAACCCCGCACTCTATGCGGCACAGCTGTCGTCGCCAGTCAGCGTCGTCGCCAACCCCGACGAATGCTCGGTGCAGTTCGATCCGGTCGGCAAGAACAAGTTCGACAGCAGCTCGTGCGACATCGCCAAGTCGTATCTGGCCAAAGCGGGCATTTCCTACACCAATGTCGTCGCACCGGCGGGGACGGTCGCACAGATCCATATCGGCGGCGCGACCATTCCGGTCGTCAATCCGGCGATCGTGACAGGGGCCGATCGTACTGCAGCGATCAAGGCGTTCGGGGCCGAGGTGAAGACCGCACTGACCGCGGTCGGCTATCCCGAAAAGGCGGACCCGGCACAGATCAACAAGCCGATGGTCGTCGCGATCCTCGTCCTGCTCGTGCTGTACGTGACGATGGTCTATGGCCCGATCGCCGCGCTGCTGGTCGAATTGTTCCCGACGCGGATCCGCTACACGTCGATGTCGCTGCCCTATCATATCGGCAATGGCTGGTTCGGCGGCTTCCTGCCGACTGCGGCCTTTGCGATGGTCGCGGCAACCGGGGACATCTATTACGGGCTCTGGTACCCGATCCTGGCCTGTGCGGTCACCGCATTGGTCGGTCTGGTCTTCCTGCCCGAGACGTTCCGCCGCTCGCTGCACGGCTGAACGGTAGTATCGAGCAGTCCCGGGGTGCGGCAGCCGCCGCACCCCGGACCTGTTTCAGAACAGCGTCTTGAACAGTCCGGCATTGGTCTTGCCGAGCTCGACGATCGAATCCCCACGACCACTCATCACCGCTTTCGCCATATAGAGCGTGAAGCCCTTCATCTGTTCGAGCGTGATCTTGGGCGGCATCGACAATTCGGTGCGCGCGGTAACGGCATCGAGCAGCGCGGGGCCCGGATGCGCGAGAACCTCGCGTACGCCGGCTTCGACGTCGCCAGGGTCGGTGACGCGAACCCCGTGCAGACCGATCGCGCGCGCCATCGCGGCGAAATCGGGATTGTCGAGCGCGACGCCGGTCTCGATCATCCCCGCCGCCTTCATCTCCATTTCGACAAAGCCGAGCGTGCCGTTGTTGAAGACGATGATCTTCACCGGCAAACCGAGCTGCCGAACGGTCAGCAATTCACCCATCAGCATCGCCAGGCCGCCATCGCCCGACAGGCTGACGATCTGACGGCCGGGATAGGCGGCCTGCGCGCCGATCGCCTGAGGCAGGGCGTTTGCCATCGAGCCATGGTTGAATGACCCGATCAGCCGGCGGCGGCCGTTCATCTCGAGGTAGCGCGCTGCCCAGACGGTAGGGGTGCCGACATCGCACGCGAAGATGGCGTCGTCGCTTGCCAGGTTGCTGACGATGCGTGCGACATGCTGCGGGTGGATCACGCCGCTGCCTGCGGTACCGGTCGCGAGCTCGTCCAGGCCCTTGCGCGACTTGGCGTAGTCTTCGCGTGCGTCGCGCAGGAAGGCGCCGTCGCGCTCGCGTGTCAGCAGCGGCAGGACATGGTCGATCGTCGCGCCGACGTCGCCGACCAAGCCGAGGTCGATCGCGGTACGGCGCCCGAGATTTTCGGGCCGCAGGTCGATCTGCGCCACCTTCGCCTTCTCCGGATAGAATTGGCGATAGGGAAAATCGGTGCCGAGCATCAGCAGCGTGTCGCACGCCATCATCGCGTCATACCCCGACGAGAAACCGATCAGCCCGGTCATGCCGACATCATAAGGATTGTCATATTCGACGAATTCCTTGCCGCCGAGTGCATGGACAACCGGTGCCTGGAGCACGCCGGCAAGCGCGACGAGTTGCGCATGCGCCCCCCGACAGCCGCGACCCGCGAGGATCGTCACCTTGCCGGCGTCGTTCAGCAGCGCGGCAAGGCGGGCGAGCGAGTCCTGATCGGGGATGATCGTGGCCGCTTCGGGCAGCAACGCGGTGCGGGATCGGGCGATAAGGCCCGTGGTCGTGCGCAATGCGACATCACCCGGCATCGCGACGACCGCGACGCCACGATGGCCGACCGCGGCACGGATCGCGGTATCGAGCGTGCGCGGCATCTGATCGGCATCGGAGATCGTCTCGCAATAGACGCTGCATTCGCGGAACAGCGCTTCGGGACGGGTTTCCTGGAAATAGTTGGAGCCGATTTCGGCGCTCGGTATCTGCGCCGCAATTGCGAGCACGGGGACGCGGGTCCGGTTGCAGTCGTACAGCCCGTTGATCAGATGCAGGTTGCCCGGCCCGCAGGAGCCGGCGCAGACGGCGAGCTTGCCGGTGAGTTGCGCTTCGGCGCCGGCCGCGAAAGCCGCCGCTTCCTCGTTGCGGACGTGCACCCATTCGATCGTTCCGCGCCGCCTGAGCGCTTCGGTGAGACCGTTCAGGCTATCGCCGACCACGCCATAGATGCGCTCGACACCGGCAAGCTCGAGCGTCTCGACGAACAGGTCGGCGATCAGGGTCTTGGGCATCGGGCGTCTCCGGGTCTCGAAAGGGGGGAAGGTCGAGGCCTCAACGCGTTCCGGCGGCAAGTGACGCGGCGGAATCGCGGAATTCAACTTGGGAGCGGTCTGACCGGATCGTTGCAGAAATGTAACAAGTCCGAATTTTCGGTCCGAAAACGCGCGCGAATACGATCTCGTTACCCTGAATCGGTTGCATTCAAAATTTGGAGACCCGAGCATGCACAACGGATCCCGGCAACATCCCGGGGCCATGACAAAGGATTGATTTCGGCACGGCCAGTATTGCGTGAGCAAACGACGTAAATCGTCGATTGACTTGGGGGAAGGATCCGAAAAGGCGCTCACCATTCGGGGGTAGCCTAATGAAGATCGCTCATCATATCTCGCGTCACGCCTTGATCGTCGCCCTTGCCGCTGGAGGGCATGTTTCCGCCAGTGCCCAAGAGCTTGCCCAGACGACAAACCCCGCCACGGTAGGATCGGCCAGCCCGCCGACAAGTGATGCGTCCGACGACATCCCCGACGACATCATCGTGACGGGGACGCGTGCGACCGGCATTACTGCTGCCGAAAGCGCGGCGCCGATCAAGGTGCTTGATGCCGACATGATGAGCCATGTCGGCCAGCCCAATCTGAACCAGATCCTGACGCAGCTGGTCCCGTCCTTCACCGCGCAGGCATTTGGCGGCGACACCGCGAACCTGACGCTGTCCGCGCGGTTGCGCGGGTTGAGCCTCAACCACACGCTCGTGCTCGTCAACGGCAAGCGCCGGCATGGCACCGCCAACCTCGCGGTGCTCGGCGGGCCCTATCAGGGGGCCGCGACCGCGGATCTCGACCTGATCTGCCCCTCGTCGATCAAGCGGATCGAGGTTCTGGAAGACGGCGCGGCGGCCCAATATGGCTCGGATGCGATCGCCGGGGTGATCAACATCATCCTCAAGGACGGCGATACGGGCGGCGATGGCTATGCGACCGTGGGCGAGAACTACCAGACGGGCGGGCGGACCTATGCCGGGACGCTGCATCTCGCGACGAAGATCGGCGAGGACGGGTTCCTCAACGTGACGGCCTTTCACCGCTATCACGATTTCACGCAGGTCGGCGGGCTCGACCGGCGGGTGACGGACGGTGATGGCAAGTTGCTGACCGGCACGACGTCGCCGGCGCTCAGCCCCCTGCAACAGCAGCTCTACCCGAATATTTCGGGCTTCCCGTACGTCAATCGGATCAACGGTGATGCGCAATCCCGCCTTACCAACCTGCAATTTAACAGCGCCTACGACTTCGGCGCGGCGGAGGTTTACAGTTTCGGCACCTATTCGAAGCGGATCGCCAGCGCGTACGAAAACCTGCGCGTACCGACGCGGGTCTCGCGGACGGTCGGCGGGGTCACGACCTATTTCGATCCTGACGGCGACAGCCCGGTCAACGGCTTTTCACCGCGCGAGAAGATCCGCGAGGACGACATGGCGTTTACCGGCGGGGTTCGCGGACTGCTGAGCGGTTTCAATTACGACCTGTCGACCAGTTTCGGG
Organism: Sphingomonas sp. CFBP 13714; assembly: GCF_014842205.1. Classification (NCBI taxonomy): domain Bacteria; kingdom Pseudomonadati; phylum Pseudomonadota; class Alphaproteobacteria; order Sphingomonadales; family Sphingomonadaceae; genus Sphingomonas; species Sphingomonas sp. CFBP 13714. The sequence goes on along the minus strand of NZ_JACYVG010000003.1, from coordinate 316,136 downwards.
CAGGACAAGAACCTGATCTACACCGTCGATTCCGCCAACGCCTCGCTCTACGCGGATACCGGATTTACGCCGACGAGCTTCTATAACGGCTTCTTCAAGGCGACCGAGTTCACCGCGAACGCCGATGTCACCCGCGAGATCGCGGTGGGCATGGCGGCCCCGCTGAACCTCGCATTCGGCGCGGAGTATCGGAAGAACGTGTACGAGATCGGCTCGGGCGATGCCGCATCGATCTACAAGGAGGGCGGGCAATCCTATCCCGGGTTTCGGCCATCCGATGCAGGCGTGAACGGCCGCAACAGCCAGGCGGCCTATGTCGATGTCGCGATGATGCCGATCGACGGGCTGAAGGTCGATGTTGCCGGACGCTATGAACATTATTCCGATTTCGGCAGCAAGTTCATCTACAAGGGGACGAGCCGCTACGACTTTTCGGACGCGTTCGCACTTCGCGGCACGGTCTCGACCGGGTTCCGGGCGCCGACGCTCGCGGAATCCTATTATTCCGCGACCAATGTCTCGCCGACGTCTGCGTTCGTGCAGGTGCCGGCCAATTCCGCCGCGGCCAAGCTCCTGGGGTTTGCCAATCTCAAGCCGGAGAAATCGACCAATTTCAGCCTGGGTACCGTGCTGCGTCCGGCGCCACGCCTGACGATCACGCTCGACGCCTATCAGGTCAAGATCCGCGACCGCATCCTCGGGACCGGCTCTCTGTACGGCAGCGGTGGTGCGACCAACTTCCCGATCGTGACCGCGGCCATTCGGGCGAACGGCAACATCCTCGACCCGACCGTCAATCAGACCGGGATCAACATCTTCACCAACGGCGCGGACACGCGGACGCGCGGCATCGATCTGGTGGCGAGCTACGTCACCGATCTTGCCGACTATGGCAAAGTGAACTGGATGCTGTCGGGCAACTATAACGAGACCAAGGCTCTCAGGCTGAATGCGGCGCCTGCGACGCTCGGCGGCATCCCGCTTTTCGACCAGGAGGCGATCAGCTATCTCGAGACGGCGTCGCCCAAGACCAAGGTGATCGGTTCGATCGTCTATGCGCTCGACAAGTTCGGTGCGACGCTGCGCGGGACCGTCTACGGCAAGACGACGGCGTATCTGACCCCGGATGGCGGCGCATATTACAAGCAGACCGTCGGGTCGGCGTTCATCGGCGACGTCGAACTCAACTACGATCTGACCGCCGCACTCAAGCTGTCGGTCGGTGCAAACAACCTGTTCAACAAGCGGCCGCCGACCGTCGGGCTGGTGCCGGGGTCGACCAACTCGCTGGTCAACGACGCCAATGTTCTCGACGGGCCGCTGACGTTCAGTCCCTACGGCATCAACGGCGGCTATTATTACGCGCGCTTCAATATTACCTTCTGACGAGATCGGGCGCGGCGCTCGGCGGCCGCGCCCGAACCTGCCTGTGCGTCAGGCGGGTGCCATGACCGACAGGATATCATCGACCTGTGCGGTGGCGAACGCGGTATATTCGTCGCCGATCGCATAGGGCAGCAGGATGCGGCGCCCCTGCAGCAGGCCGCCGCAGCTATAGGTGACGTTGGGCACATAGCCGCCACGCTGCTCCGCGCTCGGGAACAGGAGCGGGGAGGGCGTGCGCGCCAGCACGCGGCTGGGGTCCGCCTTGTCGAGCAGGCACGCGCCGATGCAATAGCCGCGGACCATGCCGACGCCGTGGGTGAAGACCAGCCAGCCCTCGTCGATCTCGATCGGGGATCCGCAATTGCCGAGCTGCACGAATTCCCACGGATATTTCGGTGCCATGATCGGCGTCCCGCGCTCCCAGGTGTAAAGATCGTCCGAGCGGAGCAGCCAGATCGTCTCGCTGTCCTGCCGCCCGAGCATCACGAACTGGCCATCGATCCGGCGCGGGAACAGCGCCATGCCCTTGTAGCCGGTCATGGCGCCGGCGAGGGGGCGCATTTCGAAGGTCCGCATGTCGACGCCGCGGAGCATTTCCTGCTGAACCTTGCGTCCGTCGAACGCGGTATAGGTCCCGATGATGCTGCGAACACCGTCATGATCGGTAAAATTGACGAGGCGCAGATCCTCGACCCCCTGGCGCTGGCTGGGCAGGACGGGAAAGATGACCGTTTCCGACGCATCCTGGCTGTCGTCACACAAGAGCCGGACCCAGCCATCTTGGTTGCGGTCGATTCGTGGCGGCACACCATGCGGGCTCGCGGGATCGATCACGAGGCGATCGTCGGGTCCCCATTCGCCGGTGCGGAACGTGACCGAGGAGATATGTCCTTCGCCGATACCGCGCAACGACAGCACGAACTTGACGCTGCCCGTGGCCGATGCGGGTTCGTCGTCGATCCGCGCGATGCTCGGATTGAAAAGGGCCGCCGACTCGAACGCATATTCCTGACTGAAATAGGCGCCCAGCAGCAGCGCCTCGTCGGCGTCGATGTCGCCGATATCAAGCTCGTCTTGAACCTCGGCAAAGCGGCGGCGGAAGACGTCATCGGCATTGCGATGCCGCTCCTCCATCGGTTTCGCCAGCAGTTCGACCATGCGTTTGCGCAGCGCGGGGTCGAGTGCCATCACCCGCTGCGCCACCGTTTGCGCGCGCGATGGACGATCGGCCGCAAATGCCTCGGGATAGCTGAAGCTGAACGGGCGGATTACCGTTCGCGAAGGATCGGGCTTGAGTTCGATCTCAAGCTTCTTGAAGACGTTGGCAGCTTCCATGCGCGGACCTTTCATCGGGCGGCGTCCTGCATGCGCACACCCTTGCCCCGTTCAGCGATAGACCGCGCGTTTATATCCATGGATCGCATCGCCGCGGCGGATTTCCCTGTGACCTGCTGCTCTCGGACCTGACCGGAAATCGTCCAACAACTTTGCTATTGATAACCACTCGCAAACTTCTGTAGGGCATGACCATGCAGGCCACCCCGCAGCGCACGCCGGACCTAGGGCGAACGGCAACGTCGCCGCGGCGTCGGTTGCGTCCTGCGGTCGTGCCGATGATTGCCCGGATCGGGACCGCGCTGGTCGGCGGCTATGTCCTGGCCTCCGCGGTTGCGACGCTGATCGCACGCCTGCTGCCGGTGGACCGTGCCGAGGCCACCAGCTGGGGAATGATCCTCTCGTTCCTGGTCTACGCAATCGCCGTGCTCTGGAGCTTTCACGAGCCCCGCGTGATGCGCGTCATGCTCGGCATCTGGGGCGGCAGTGTGGCGATCGGTCTGGTACTGGCCTTGCTCGGCGTCCGCTCATGACGGCTGCGTTGCCGCTACGGCAGAGCATGGCGTGGATCCATGGGTGGCTGGGGTTGCTCGCGGGATGGCTGTTGTTCGCGATGTTCCTGACGGGGACGGCAAGCTATTTCCGGCCCGAGATCACCCAGTGGATGCAACCGGAAATCCCCGCGAGCACAGTGTCGCCCGCGCAGGCCGCGCAAGGCGCGATGACCTATCTCCAGGGGATCGGCGCGGGTGACGACGTCCAGTGGTTCCTCTATCTTCCCGATGCCCGCTCGGCGGTGACGCGCGTGTTCGAGCAGCGGAGTCCGACGTCGACGGCACCGCCACGTCCCGCCGAACTCACGCTCGATCCCCGCAGCGGGGAGCCGGTCCGTGCGCGCGAAACGCGCGGCGGCGAGCATTTCTATCGGTTCCACTTCCAGCTTCAGCTGCCCTATCCCTGGGGGCGCTGGCTGGCCGGGCTGTGTGCGATGGTGATGCTGGCAGCGATCGTGTCGGGGGTGATCACGCACAAGCGGATCTTTGCCGATTTCTTCACGCTGCGCTGGAACAAGGGACAGCGGAGCTGGCTCGATGCGCATAACGTCTCGGCCGTGCTCGCGCTGCCCTATCACGCGATGATCACCTATACCGGGCTGATCACGCTGGTGGCGATGTACATGCCGTGGCCGGCGATGGTAAATTACAAGACGCCGCTCGACTACGGGGCGGTCGCATTCGGCATTCCGACCGAACGCGCCGCGACCGGTATTGCCGCCCCGCTGTTGCCGATCGGGCCGATGATCGAGAAGGCCGAAGCGGTGCTCGGCGCGCCCGCGACCCGGGTCGTGGTGCGCCATCCCAACGACCGCGCGGCAACGGTGACCGTCTATCGACATGCCGGCGTGTCGATCAATGCGCGGCTGCCATCGGTGACCTATTCGGGAAGCACCGGGCAGTTGCTCGAGCGATCGGGCGGCACCGGGCCCGCGCTGATGACCGCGGGGGTGATGCTCGGTCTGCACGTCGCGAGCTATGCGGGTACCGGGCTGCGCTGGGCCTATTGCCTGCTCGGCCTGACCGGCGCCGCAATGGTCGGTACGGGCCTGTTGCTCTGGACGACCAAGCGGCGGCGGCCGGGCGCGGCGCCGTTCCCGGGGCTGACACTCGTCGAGCGGTTGAACATCGCGGTGATTGCCGGGCTGCCGGTCGGAATGGCGGCGTATCTCCTGGCGAACCGGGTGCTTCCCGCCGATGCAGTCGGGCGCGCGGATGGCGAAGTCGCCGCGATGTTCTGGGCCTGGGGCGCGGTCGCAGTCATGCAGCTGGCCCGATCGCCGCGGCGCGCTTGGATCGAGGGCTTCGCGATCGGCGCCATCGCCTTTGCCGCAATTCCGGTCATCAATGCCGTCACGACCGCGCGCGGTCTGCCGGCCTCATTGCGTGGCGACGACCCGGTATTTGCCGGGTTCGACCTGACCATGCTCGCGATCGCCACCGTGCTGGGGATGGCAGCATGGCGTGTCGCGCATCTTCGTCCGGCGGCTCCGGTACGACGTCCTGCCCGTGGAGTGGTTCATGCTTGAAACGATCATCGTCACACTGGCGGGCTGGATGCTGCTCGCGGCCTCCGCGTTTCGCTATCGCCGGGATCTCGGGATCACCGCGCCCGGGACGATCCGGCTGTTGCGGATCGCCGCCGCCGCCGCGCTGACGCTGGCGTTCCTGCGGTGCGGGGCGCCGGTCAGCGGCGAACGCGTCGTGCGGTTTCTGGGTGGCGGCTCGATCGCGGCGGTCATCATGGTCGGCACGCTGTCGGTCGCGCCTATGTTCATGCTTAGGCCCGTCGTCCTGATCCTTGGCATGGCGCGTGCCCTACGACCTTCGAAAGACGAACACCGTACCGCTTCGGCCTGACGGCGAAAGCGGTACGGAGGGTGCCAGTCATTAGCGATCAGCCTGAGGGCTCGATCCGCCAACGTCGTGGCGGATCGCAACCATCCTAGCGGTTCACCGCCGCAGCGGGTGCGCGGGGTGACGGTTGGGCGGCGGGTGCCGGTGGCGGGGTGACACCGCTCGCGGATGGGGCGCAGCCGGGAACCGTGGCCGGCGCCATTGCACCGGGAGGGGCCAAGTTCGCGCCGCCCGGTGGCGGGGGCGGCGGACCATCGCGGCCAGGCGCACCGGGACCGCCAGGGCCGCGAGGACCACCGGGGCCATGCGGCGGCGGCCCGCCCGCGGGGCCGGCGGCGACGATCCGCCCATTCGGATCGACCAGATAGGACGCGCGCAGCTGTCCGTTGTCGTAGCGCCCCTGTACCGTCATCGTCGCACCGGCGGTGACGCCATCGCCGTTGCGACCCGCATCGATCATCGTCCGCCCGGTCGCGTCCTGAAGGACGAAGCGGTCACCGAAGATCTCGACCACACGGCCCTTTACCGTCACCACGCCGCTGGTAGCCGACAGTCGGGCGATCGCGGTCGGCGTGGTGGGTGCCATCTCGATGCCGGGCCGCGTCAGCGATACGGCGCCGGCGCCGCCTGCCACGCCCACTGCGAGCAGGGCGGCAGCGGCGAGCTTCATCCGCGTTCCGCGGTTCAGTGTGTCCATCAAACGGGGCATTCATCGTCTCCTCTTCGTGTCGATGCCCGGCTTCTAGGCGCCGGTTCCCCACGCCCCGCTGAACTTCCCCGTTCAGTTTGGGTTTAGCGTTCACAGCTAGCGAGGTCGTCATGCGTATATTGCTCGTCGAGGACGATCCCGATCTCGGCCCCGCGCTCGCCAAGGCCTTGCGAGGCGAGAATTGCGCGGTCGATCTTGCCGCAAACGGCGTCGATGCGGGGCATCTGGGCGACACCGAGGCCTATGACGCCGCCGTGCTGGATCTTGGCCTGCCGGGCCGGGACGGCGTCACGATCCTGCGGGACTGGCGGGCGGCGGGGCGCGACCTTCCCGTGCTGATCCTCACCGCGCGCGACGGATGGTCGGACAAGGTGGCGGGGTTCAAGGCGGGGGCCGATGACTTCATGACCAAGCCGTTCCGCGTCGAGGAATTGGTCATGCGGCTGCGTGCGCTGGTGCGCCGGGCGGCGGGGCATGGCGCCACGCGGCTCGAATGCGGTCCGCTCGCGTTCGAGACGCAGACCGGCCAGTTCGAGCTCGACGGCTTGCCGATCAAGCTGACTGCGCTCGAATGGCGGGTGCTGTCGGCGCTGATGCTGTCGAAGGACGCGGTGATCGAGCGCCTGGCGCTGATGGAGCGTGTCTATGAGGGCGATGCGGACGTCGATTCGAACAGCCTCGAGGTGATCGTAGGTCGCCTGCGCAAGAAGATCGGCGCATCGCTGATCGATACCGTCCGCGGCCGGGGTTACCGGCTCGCGACGCCGGCACCCCGATGACGCTGATCCCGCGGTCGATCCATGGGCGGATGCTTGGCCTTTCACTGCTTGCCACCCTCGTTGCACTTTTGGTCGCGGGTGCGGCGATCGCCGGCGTGCTGCAGCGGTTCGTCACCCAGGGGCTCGACCAGCGGCTCGATGCCGAATTGTCGCTGCTTGCCGGTGCGGTCGATGGCGATGGGCGGATCGACCGGGTGCGACTGACACGGCTTCGTGGCCTGCTCGATGCCGGCCCCGGCTGGCAATGGCAGATCAGCGGCCCGGTGCAGACCGTAAGTTCCGCCGAGTTTCCGGCGCTGCGGACGCCCGGCCCGGCACCGCGAGACGCGCTGCGCAGAGAAGGGGAGGAGCGTCCGCAACCCCTGGAGGGACGCGACGGGGTCCATGCTCGACAGATTTCGATCGCGACGGACGCGGGGCCTGTGGTGCTGACCGCAGCGGCACCGCGCGACGTCGTCGCCCGACCGATCCAGGCGGCGGTGGTGCCGTTGCTTGCGACGCTTGGCATCCTTGGCATCCTGCTGGGCGTTGCGACGCTGGTGCAGGTGCGGATCGGGTTGCGACCGCTGCGCGCGTTGCGCGACGGTGTAGCCGCGATGCGCAGAGGGGCCACCAGTGTGTCCGAAGCGCAGCCCGACGAGCTTCGTCCGCTCGCGATCGAACTGAACGCACTCGCGCGGGACAACGCGTCGGCGCTCGCGACCGCGCGCGCGTCGGCGGCTAATCTGGCGCATGCGCTGAAAACCCCGGTCGCGACGCTTGCGCTAACGGTGCGTGACGATCCCGCCCAGGCGGCGCAGCTTGCCCGGATCGACGCAACGATCCGGCATCATCTTGCCCGGGCACGCAACATCGCCGGCGGTTATGCGAGCAGCACCGCACTCGCCCCCGCGATCGCCGATCTGGTGTCGACTATCCGGCGGCTGAGGATGGAACGCGGCGTCGTGATCGATGCGGCGATCGATCCCGAGCTGCACGTCGCGGTCGATGCCGCGGATCTCGACGAGATGGCGGGCAATCTAATCGACAATGCCGCGCGGCATGCGCGAACGACGGTGCGTGTCGCCGCGAGGGTCGATCAGGGCATGATCCGGCTCAGCATCGTCGACGATGGACCGGGCATCGCGCTGGCGGACCGTCAGCGGGCGACGGACGCTGGCGTGCGGCTCGACGAACGTGAGGACGGCCATGGGTTCGGCCTTGCGATCGCGCGCGAGCTCGCGGCGCTGTATGGCGGCGTGCTGGTCCTCGACGATGCCGCGGGCGGCGGGCTTTGCGCGTCGGTCACATTGCCGATTAGTGCTGCCGTCTAGGATTAGACCACATGCGCGGCGATCAGGTCCGCGGCGTTTGGACGGCGCAGGATGCGGATGCCGTCGTCGCGATAGTCGACCAGCCCCATCGCGACAAAGGCGTCGAGCCAGCCCTGCATCGGCCACCAGCCCCAGCGCGCATGGAATATCGTCGCGTTGCGGACGATGTCGTCGAGATGCTGGACGGGCGGATCATAGCTGTCGTGATATTGATGACAGGCGATCGCACCGCCGACGAAGATCAGCGGGGTTTGTGCACGTTCGGCACGAAAGCCGAAATCGGTGTCTTCCGCGCCATAGCCGACGAAAGCCTCGTCGAAGCCGCCCAGTTCCTCGAACCGCGACCGGCGGATCGCGAACGCTAGCGACCAGAACAGGCCGGGATTGGTTTCGCGCCGCGTGCCCGTTGCGGGAAAACTGCGCACCGGATGTCGCCGCCCGGTCGCCAGCAGGACCTCTTCGTTCCACGTCGAACGCGCGTCGTCGGGTCCGAGATAGCGGATATCCGCGCAGAGCAACGCATCGTCCTCATCGAGTACCGCACCCATCCTGCCGAGGCACTGCGCCATCGGGATACAGTCGACGTCGAGAAACAGCAGATGTGCGGATGTCGCGTGCCGTGCTGCAAGGTTGCGCGCGGCGGCAAGCGCGAGGGTGCCGGTCTGCAGCCGATGGACGTAGACGGGGAAGGGCGCCTCCGGCTGCGCGACCGGGGTGCTGCTCATGTCGACGACGATCAGTTCGGCGGGGGCGACCGCGCTCCGTTTCAGGCCCTCGATCAGCTGGATCAGATGGGGTTCGCGGTCCTTCACGAGGGTCAGGACGGAGAGCGGCGTCATCGCAGGGACCACAGGTCGAGGCGGTACGCGTCTTTTCGTTCGGCGCGCTCGACCGCGACGCCGCCGAGCCGATCCCGTAGCTTGGTGACGGCTGCGTCGCCGGTCTGTGGATAGTCGGTATCGCCTGTCCAATGCACGAGTATGATCCGGCAATCGGGCGTAGCGCTGGCGTGGATCGCGGCGGCTGCGCGCTCGATATCCGCGTCGTCCCAGTAATAGACGACCTCCGACAGCACGACGAGATCGAACGCGCCGTCGGGTGACTCGGCCGGAAAGCTACAGCGGGTGATCGTGACATTGGGCAATGCGGCGCAGCGCGATTGGGCAAGCTCGACCGCGCGCAGGCTAATGTCGATCGAGGTCAGGGTATCGCACAAAGGCGCAAGCCGAGCGGTCAGCACGCCGTGGGCGCAGCCGATCTCCAAGGCCGAACGATAGCGCCGATCGTCGATCGCGGCGATCGTCGCATCGAACTTTGCGGCTTCATACGGGCTCGAGGCGAGCGACCAGGGATCATCGTCGCCGGTGAAGACGTCGTCGAAATAGCGCGCGTCGAGGCTATGGTCGGGTCGCATGTCGGTTCGCCAGATAGAGGAGGTCCGTTCCCGGCATCCGCTGCTGCGCGCGCGGCAGGCGAAAGCCGTCGCCCATCAATCCGGTCAGCTGGCTGCGGTGCGTGCGGAGCGCGGCGCTGCGCCGGCCGGTCGGCATTGCCGCGGTGCGGAGGACGCGCTTCCCTTCGGGGCGTTCGCCCCAGACGGCATATTCGAAGATCGCGACCGGCCTGCGCGCCGCGTGCGCGGCCTGCACCGCAAGCGTGAAGCACGCGGCATGATCGCAATGCGGCTCGCCTGCCGCCGTAGTCGCGATCGCGTCGACCGCGTACCGGCGCAACACACCCGCCAGTTGCCGGACGGACCGACGGAACGCGGCGCTTCCGGGGCGGTGGGGGTTTGCATCGTGCCAGTCGAGAAACCGCGGGACGATCCGCCGTTCGCCGGTCAGCAGCGCGACGGCATGCCGTGCCTCACCGCGTCGTCGCCGGATGAGCGCGCTACGGTCCGCCGGCGTCGGGCAGGGATGCGAACCCGATCCGTCGGTCAGGATCATCACACCGGCAAGGCTATTGCGCGCTGCCGTATCCGCGATCAATGCCCCTGTACCGAGCGTCTCGTCATCGGCGTGCGGCGCCAGCACCAGCCACCGCGCGCTGCGCCACGGACTTCGGCTCAGCGCCGTCGCGGCGATCACCACAAGCGGTCGTCCGCGCCCCAGACGTCGCGGTCGAGCCAGGCGAGCGCCGCCTGATCGCGCGCATAATCAGGGCCTGCCTGACGCAGATAGAGGCTAAGGTCGCGGCTGATCTTGTCCGCACGCTCACCATCAAACGCGCTGCGCGTACCAAGCAGACGCGCGGTGGCTTCCATGACGTCAAGCGCGGCACGTTCGACGACCCCGCGAGTCATCTGGACGAAGATCGTGGCGTCGGCCTCCTCACGCGCGGCACGTCCCGCAGCCTCGCGGATCCACAGATAGGCGGTGCGCGCGGCAACGACCGCCTCGGCGAAGCGCGCACGCTGGACGGGATCGCCGCGTGCAGTATCGGACAAGGCTCGCCGGGTCTCGGTCAGCAGCCCCTCCATGCCGCCAAGCTGGACTGCCAGGAACCGCCATGCCCCCGCGGTGAACCGGGGTTCGCGGTCATAGTCGCCCGGTGCGCCCAGCGTCTGCATGGCGCCGGCTGGATAGCCCGAACATTCGTAGCGACCGCTCATGCTCGCGCGCATGCCGCGCACGCGCCAGCGGGACGCGTCGGTGCGCATGGGATCATTGGCCTGGATGACGACGATCGGACGCTGCCCCGCCGCCGGACGCGCAGTGACGATCGCGTAATCGATACCCCCGGCACCGCTTGCGAAGTGCTTCGCCCCATCGAGCACGGGGCCGTCGGGACTGTCGACCACCGCGACGCCGGGAGGAGGTTCGGTCGCCCAGACGCCGAACCATGCACCGCGGTCGAGTTCGGTATCGAGCCAGGCAAGTTGATCCGCCGATGCATACCAGTCGAACAGCGCGAGCGCGTTGACATGGCCTTCGAACAGCCGCCCGACGCTGAGGTCGCCGCGTCCGACCGTCCGCAGCGCATCGAGCAGTTCATCCGGCGCACCATTGGCCTGGCCGCCCAGTGCACGCGGGGCGAACCGCCGGTGCAGGCCGTGGCGGACCAGTGCGGCCATGCTGTCCGCGGGAAACATCGGGGCGGCATCATAACGCTCCCCGCAGGACGCGAGCGTCTCGACGAGGTCGAGGGACCGCGTCGCGGGGGCCGGCCGTGCAGTCGGGCCACTCATCGGTCGAGCCCCAGCGGCATGTCGCAGCGCATCGGCGGGAGCAGGGGTTCATCGCGCGCGACTCCTCCATCACCACCCGGCTGGTCGCGGCGCATCCGTCGCCACGCCGCGCGTGCGCGCCACTGATCGAACGACGGCAGAAACGTGGGCTCGCCGCGCGCCACGCGATCGGACAGCGCCTGCATATGGTCCGCCATGCCCCCGGTCGCGCGACCGATGGTGCGCGCGGACACGCGGGTCCACACACTTATCGGATGACCGAGCCGACCACCTGCCGCGACCGCCGCCTCGACCAGTGCGCGGTCTTCCCCGGCGGGGATAGCGGGGACACCGCCCGCCGCACGGTAGAGCGGGGCAAGAATCGCCAGGCTCGCGCCGGTATGATCGCCGTGACGGGGCGCCGGATCCCAGCGGCACGGATCGATGTCGTCCTCGATCGCGCGAACACACGCCCAGTAGCGGTCGAGCTTGACCTGCATCGCATCCATGTCCGCCGCGAGCGGTTCGGCATCGTCGACGACGATCCGGCCGCCAACGATATCGAGCCCCGCGTCGATGGCGCGAAGCATCGCCGAGATCCAGTCGGACGGCGGCCGGGTATCGGCATCGGTGGAGATGAGAACGCCGCGATCCGGATCGATGCGTGCCAAGCCAGCCTCCATAGCCAGGCGTCGTGCGGTGCCGGCGTGCGCACGCTCGGGCGGAAGATCGTGGCACGCTACGGCGAGATGCAGTCGCTCGCCCCAGGCGGCCTGTGCCCGGGCCACCGCGGCGACGCTGTCATCGACGGTGTTATTGATCAAGATCGAGACGCGGATCGGTCCATCTACGTCCTGCCGCGCAAGGGCGTCGAGCAGAATTGGCAGGCGGTCTGCCTCGTCACGCGCGGGCACGCACACGCAAAAGCGGGCGTCCGTCATGCCGCCCCCGCCAACGTGATCGGATAGTCAGACGCGCGGCCCCGTGCGGCGTGGCGTGTCGGCTGGATCATCTCTTCGTATAAATCCTCATAGCGGTCGATCATGACGTCGGCGTCGCAGATCGCCTCCGCGCGCAGGCGGCAGGCGGGGCGGTCGAGCAGCACCGCCCGCCGCGCGGCATCGGCGAGCGATGCGACATCGTCCGCGCGTGCGAGCGTGCCACAGGACTCGTCGAGGAGCGCCGGAATCGCGCCGCGCGCAAAGGCGGCGACGGGCGTCCCCGACGCGAGGGCTTCGGCGACCACCAGCCCGAACGGCTCCTCCCAGCGGGGCGTGCAGAGAAACGCACTCGCGCCGCCGACGAGCGCGCCTAGTGCTGCATGCTCGAGATGGCCGACATGCGTGACGTCGGCGCCGAGCCGCGGCAGGATCTCGGCCGCATAGTAATCCGGATCGGAGATCGGTCCGGCGATGCGGAGCGGATAGCCTGCCAGCCTCGCCGCGTCGATCGCCAGATGAAGGCCCTTTTCGGCAACGATCCGCCCATACCAAACGAGATAGCGGTCGGGACTTGCGGCAGGTTGGAAGGGGAAACTCGCAAGGTCGATACCGTTCGGGATCGTCCGGTCGATCGGCGTCACGTGGCTCCACAGACCGCGGATCGTATCGGATACGGCAACGAAGCGCATCGATGGTGACTTGCAGAGGCGGATGCCGCTTTCCAGCCAGCAGAACGGGGGTGTGTGCAGCGTCGTGACCATCGGCGTATCGAGCGTTTCCGCCATCGAGACGGGAAGATAGTGGAGCGAGTTGTTGTGGATGACGTCGAACCGTCGATTTCTCAGCATGCTCATCAGCCGCAGATAGGCATGGTGTTCGCGAAAGAACGTCACGTCCTGCGCTTCGGCGGTGCCGGTTTCGAGAAGCGAGGTTTCGTCGCAGATTGCCTCGAGCCCCATTGCCGGATCGGATTTCATCGATGCGAATACTGTGACCGCATGTCCACGTCGGCGTAACGCGGTCGCCAACAAGTGCGTATGCATCTCGAGGCCACCGGCAAAAGGCTCGCGGATGGCATATTTGAGATGCGCAATAATCGCGATTCGCATTCCGACCCCTTCACCAGCGATCGCGATCTAAGTCGCGTCGATTCAGTGAGAAACGCATCAATTCGGCTTTTATGTCCGCTACTCGGACCGGGTTTGTGCTAATCTATATCAATACTATAGCGGGTCACGGTCAGACTGCATGTCGGGATGTGCAGCGGCGAAGGCCGGCAGGGTCGCGGCGTTCGCGGCGGCGGTGGCCAGACAGGGGTAGCGTGAGAGATCGACGGCGAAGCGTCCGGCCGCATAGACTTGCGGCACGAGATAGCAGTCGGCCAGCGTCGGCGTGGCGCCAAAGGCATAGCCGCCGCCATGACGAGCGATCTGTGGCTCGATCGCATCGAATCCCGCGGTCATCCACCGCGCGATCCAGGCCGATACCTGATCGAGCGTCGCGGCGAAATCTGTCCTGAGTGCATCAAGGATCCGCAGGTTGTTGACCGGATGAATGTCGCACCCGATCGTCGCCGCAATGCCGCGCACGATCGCGGCCTTGGTCGGATCGGCGGGCAATAGCGGCGGCGCTGGATAGGTCGCGTCGAGCCATTCGAGGATGGCAGGCGACTGCGTCAGGATCGTGCCGTCGCCAATGTCCAGCGCGGGCACCAGCCCTTGCAGGTTAAGCGCGAGATAGCGCGCGTCACGCTGCGCGCCGGTCCTGAGATCGTGCGTGCGCTGCTCATAGGAGCACTGCTTCAGGTTCAGCGCGATCCGCACGCGGTAGGAGGTTGTCGACCGCCAATAGCCGTGCAGGATCATGCCGGCAGCACCGCCTTGGGGAAATCGGCCCAGACAGCGTCATAATCGAGCTGGGCATGTTCCAGCGCATGCGGCGTCGGTCGGTAGGGCCAGCAGCTCTCGACCATGAAGGCCATGGTCCCGTCGATCTTGTACGGCTTGAGATCGGCGTTGGTTGCGGCGGTCCAGCTGTCGAGATCGGGGCCGTGGCCTGCCATCAGATTGTGCAGGCTCAGACCGCCGGGCGTGAAGCCGGCCGCCTTGGCGTCATAGGCGCCGTGGATCAGACCCATCGCCTCCGACATGACGTTGCGGTGGAACCAGGGCGGGCGGAACGTGTCCTCGGCGACCATCCAGCGCGGCGGGAAGACGACGAAATCGGCATTGGCGCGACCGGGTACGTCGGAGGGCGAGGTCAGGACGGTGAAGATCGACGGATCGGGATGGTCGAAGCTCACCGTGTTGATTGTGTTGAAGCGCGCAAGATCATAGCGCCACGGCGCCAGATTGCCGTGCCACGCCACGACGTCGAGCGGACTGTGCCCGAGCGTCGTGCACCACAGCGAGCCCATGAATTTCTGGATCACCTCGAACCGCGTGTCGCGATCCTCGAACCAGGCGACCGGCGTTTCGAAATCGCGCGGATTGGCTAGCCCGTTCGCGCCGATCGGACCTAGATCGGGCAGACGGAACAGCGCGCCATGGTTTTCCGCGACATATCCCGTTGCTTGCCCATCGGGTAGCAAAGCCCGGAAACGAACACCGCGCGGGATGAGCGCGATCTGGCCGGGCGCGACCATGATCCGCCCGAGCTCGGTCAGGAGTTCGAGCCGCCCCGCCTGGGGGATGAAGAGCAATTCGCCATCGGCATCGACAAAGACCCGCGCGGTCATATCGCGGTTGGCGGCATAGAGGTGGACCGCGACGCCCTCCAGATCCGCAGGATCGCGGGTGGCAAGCATCGTCGTCATGCCGTCGATCAGGTCGGTGCCCGGGGAGGGTGGCGCGATCGGATCCCAGCGCAGCCGGTTGGGCGCCAGTGGAGCGTCCTGCGCGCCCGCGGCAAAGCGGGCGGCGCCGTCATATCGGACATAGGGCGGATGTTCGGCGGTGGGGCGCATGCGGTACAGCCAGCTCCGCCGGTTCTCGTGACGCGGTGCGGTGAAGGCCGTGCCTGACAGCTGCTCGGTGTAAAGCCCGAAGGGGGGCCGTTGTGGCGCATTGCGGCCGACGGGCAGCGCGCCTGCGACGGCCTCGGTCGCGACATGGTTGCCGAAACCCGAAATATAGCCGGTGGCGGCCGGGTCATTGGCCATCGTAACACTCTCCTCGCGCACCCCTGTTCGACGTGCCGCGGGGGCCGGGGGTTTCAAGAAGGACGATGGCCCCCGGCTAATATGGTGTCAACTGTTACCAGTTTGTGCCGCTTTCGCCTCCTGCCGGTAGCGGTGGAGCAGGGGTTCGGTATAGCCGTTCGGCTGATCAAGCCCTTCGAAGACGAGCGCGCGCGCGGCGCGATACGCAAGGTTGGTCGCGTCGCGCCCTGCCATCGGCTGATAGTGCGGATCGGAAGCATTCTGCGCATCGACCTTGGCCGCCATCTTCACGAAGGCGGCATCGACCTCGGCGGGCGTCGCGATGCCGTGGAGCATCCAGTTCGCCATATGTTGCGAGCTGATCCGCAGAGTCGCGCGATCTTCCATCAGGCCGATGTCATGAATGTCCGGCACCTTCGAGCAGCCGACGCCCTGGTTGATCCAGCGCACGACATAGCCGAGAATGCCCTGCGCATTGTTCTCGAGCTCGTCGCGGATCTCGTCGGGGGACCAGTTATGGCCGTGTGCCAGCGGGATCGTCAGCAGCTTCTCGAGCGGCGTGACGGGCTCGCACTGTCGTGCCGCCTGCCGCGCGAAGACGTCAACGCGGTGGTAATGCGTCGCGTGGAGCGTCGCCGCGGTGGGTGAGGGGACCCAGGCGGTGTTGGCGCCGGTCATCGGGTGCGCGATCTTCTGGTCGAGCATGTCCGCCATGCGATCGGGCGCGGCCCACATGCCTTTGCCGATCTGAGCGCGACCGCTGAGGCCACAGGCGAGGCCGATCTGGACATTGCGATCCTCATAGGCGGCGATCCAGGCGCTGGCCTTCATCTCGCTCTTGCGGATCATGGGTCCGGCGCGCATCGCGGTGTGCATCTCGTCGCCCGTGCGATCGAGGAAGCCCGTGTTGATGAACACGATGCGGTCCTTCACCGCGGCGATACAGGCAGCCAGATTGGCCGAAGTGCGGCGTTCCTCGTCCATCACGCCGACCTTGATCGTGTGGCGGTCGAGGCCGAGCAGATCCTCGACCGCGTCGAACAGCCGATTGGTGAAGCCCGCTTCGTCGGGGCCGTGCATCTTCGGCTTGACGATGTAGATCGAACCCTGGCGGCTGTTCCTGAAGCGGCCGGTGCCGTTCAGATCGTGCAGCGCGATCAGTGCGGTCACGATCCCGTCGAGAATGCCCTCGGGCGCCTCTGTCCCATCGGGCAGACGGATGGCAGGCGTGGTCATCAGATGGCCGACATTGCGGACGAACAATAGGCTTCGTCCCGGCAGGACGATTTCGGAACCATCCTGCGCGGTGTAGCGCCGGTCGTGCTCCAGCGACCGGGTCAGCGTCTGGCCTCCCTTGCCGAACTGCGCCTCCAGATCGCCCTTCATCAGGCCCAGCCAATTGGCATAGGCCGCGACCTTGTCGTCGGCGTCGACCGCCGCGACCGAATCCTCGAGGTCGACGATCGTCGTCAGCGCGGATTCGAGCCGGACATCGGCAAGTCCGGCGGGGTCGGATGCGCCGATCGGATGGTCGCGATCGATGACGAGTTCGATATGCAGGCCATTGTGGCGCAACAGAATCGTGCTGCCGGCATGGCCGCGGAGCTGCTCCGGTCGTGCCATCACGGGCGGGCTGCCGTCCCAATCGGTCCATGAGCCCGTCGCAAGCGGCACGCTCGAATCAAGGAACGCCTTGGCCCAGGCGATCACCTGTGCACCGCGGTCCGGATCATAACCCCGACCCGACGGCGTTCCGGGGATCACGTCGGTGCCGTAGAGCGCGTCGTACAGACTGCCCCAGCGTGCGTTTGCGGCGTTGAGGACGAACCGGGCATTGAGGATCGGCACGACGAGTTGCGGGCCTGCCAGCCGTGCCACCTCGTCATCGACGCGGGTCGAGGTCGCGACGAACGGCGCAGGCTCCTCGACGAGATAACCGATCTCGCGAAGGAAGCGCGCCTGTGCGTCCGGATCGACGGGGCGGCCGGCAAGCGCGCCGTACCAGGCGTCGATTTTCACTTGCAGCGCGCCACGGCGAGCAAGCAGATCGCGATTTTCGGGTGCGAAGCGGGCGTAGATGTCAGCCATTCCGGACCAGAAGGCGGACGGGTCGACCCCCGTGCCGGGCAGCGCCTGGTCTTCGAGAAACCGTGCCAGCGGTGCGGCTACACGCAGCCCCGCCTTGTCGATCATGCCGTCTGACGTCGCGGTCATCGCTCTCTCCCTATCTGACGATTATCCTATACGACCGCCAGGCTGTTCGGTAGACGATCAAGTGTTGAAGCTGTCGATCACTGGGGGAATGAATGGATCCGGATGCCGCCTTGTTCGTCGACGTTGTCGCGGCCGGAAGCCTGAGCGGAGCTGCCCGCTTGCGCGGCGTCTCTCCGGCGATGGTATCGAAACGGATCGTCCGGCTCGAGACGCGGCTCGGGGTGCGCCTGCTCAATCGTACGACACGGCGGCTCGAGCCGACGGCGCGAGGGGAACGGTATCACGCGGACATGGTCGCGATCCTTGCCGCGATCCGGGAGGCCGAGGGGCGGGTCGGCGACCGGGCCGCCGGGCCGAGCGGTCCGCTCCGCGTCAGCGCACCGACGTCGTTCGGGCGCTTGCACATCGCACCCCGGCTCAAGCCCTTTCTTGACGCGCACCCTGACATCGCGTTCGAACTGAATCTGTCCGACGGTTTTTCGGACCTGCTCGGCGAGGGGATCGACCTTGCGATCCGGATCGCGCCGACGGTAGAGCCGGGTTTTGACGCGCACCGGCTGGGCGACAGCCGCCGGGTCCTGTGCGCCGCACCCGCTTATCTCGAAACGGCGGGCATTCCCGGCAGCGCGGCGGCGCTGGGTGACCATCGGCTGCTCGCGGCGCGCGGGCAGATGCCGTGGCGGCTGACGGGGTCTGACGGCGATTTCACGATCGATGCCGCGAGCCACGTGCGCACGAATTCGAGCGAGGTCGTGAGAGAACTCGCGCTGTCGGGCATGGGGATCGCGCTGCGGTCGCTGTGGGACGTCAGCAGCGATCTGGCGGCGGGGCGGCTCGTTCGCGTCCTGCCGGCAATCGAGGGGAGCGCGGATGTCGGGATCTTCGCGCTGCACCCGCGCGGTGCAGTGCCGTCGTCGGTTGTCGCGCTGCTCGACTATTTGCGGACGTTGTGGACACCGTCACCGCCCTGGGCCGGCTGATCGAGCGCGCTGGTCACCGCGTCGATCCGACGGAGCATCGCCGTGAACGCGGCGACTTCGGCCGGGTCGAACGGTGCAAAGATCCGCGCCTCCAGATCGCGTGCCTTGGGTGCGACCGCAGCGTAAAGCGTGCGCCCGGCATCGCTGAGCATCAACAGGTGCGAGCGACGGTCGCTGGCATTGGCGCGCCGTTCGAGAAGGCCGCGCTCGACCAGCGCGATGGCCGCGCGGCTTACCGTAACCTTGTCCATGCGCGTACGATGACCGATTTCCGCCTGGGTGATGCCGCCGGTTTCGGCGATGACGGCGACCAGCCGCCATTCGGGGATCGAGAGACCGAACAGCGATTCATAGCTGCGCGCGATCGTGTCGCTGACGAGGTTCGACGTGAACGACAGCCGGAATGGGATGAAGTCGTCGAGCAGCAGTGGGCGGTCGGATGAAGCGGTCATGGCACGGGATAGTATCAGTTGACACGATCTGCGCAAACGCGCAGTTGGTATCCAACGATACTATAAAGCTGTGAGAGGCTGTCGCATCATGGAGCATATGGACGTCAACCCGATGGGGTTGGATGGTTTCGAGTTCTGCGAGTTCACATCGCCCGATCCGGCGGCGATGGGCAAACAGTTCGAGCAATTGGGTTTCGTGCCCGCGTCCCGGCATCCGACCAAGGCAGTGACCCGGTACAAACAGGGTCGCATCAACCTCTTGCTAAACGCCGAGCCGACGGGGCAGGCCGCGACGTTCCGCGCTGACCATGGTCCTTCGGCGAACGGCATGGCGTTCCGTGTTGCGGACGCCAAGGCGGCCTTCGACGCTGCGCTGGCACGCGGCGCGAAGGCGGCCGATGCGTCGCGCGGCGCGCTGGGCGACGAGAGCTACGCGCTGGAGGGGATCGGCGGATCGTTGCTCTATCTTGTCGACCGTCATGGCGGCGCTGGCAGCCTGTACGATGCCTGGGATCAGATCCCGGGTGCGGCGGAGGCCGAGGCGGAGAATTCGGTCGGTCTCGATCTGCTCGACCATCTCACGCACAACGTAAAGCGCGGCCAGATGCGGACCTGGTCAAATTTTTACGGCCAGATTTTCGGGTTCGAAGAGCAGAAATATTTCGACATCAAGGGCAAGGCGACGGGCCTGTTCAGCCAGGCGATGATCGCGCCCGATCGCGCGATCCGGATTCCGCTGAACGAGAGCCAGGACGATCACAGCCAGATCGAGGAGTTCATCCGAGATTACAACGGCGAAGGCATCCAGCATCTCGCGCTGACCACCGACGATATCTACACGACCGTCGAGAAACTGCGGGCTCGCGGCGTCCGGTTGCAGGACACGATCGAGACCTATTACGAACTGGTCGACAAGCGTGTGCCGAACCATGGCGAAGATCTCGAGCGGCTGCGGCGTAACCGGATCCTGCTCGACGGCAATGTCGGTGAGGAGGGGCTGCTGCTTCAGATCTTCACCGAGCCGCTGTTCGGGCCGATCTTTTTCGAGGTCATCCAGCGCAAGGGCAATGAGGGGTTCGGCAACGGCAACTTCCAGGCGCTGTACGAATCGATCGAACTAGACCAGATCCGGCGTGGGGTGATCACGGTCGACGCGTGACGACATCGTGACGGACATGCAGGGCCAGCGGGGCGACGACAGTGTCGTGAGCGATGCGCCGTCATCGGCGCGGCTGTTCGCCACGCCGGCCGGTATCGCGCTCGGGTCGATCGAGGCGATCGCACCCGGCCAGTCGCGAGGCTATGTCGTGCAGATGCGCGCGGGGCGGTTCCACGGTTTTGCGGTTCGGCGCGGTGACGGGGTCGTCGGCTATGTCGACCGCTGCCCGCACGCTGGACTGCCACTGGCGCGCACCCTCGACGACTATCTGAGCCCGAATGGCGACCTGATCGTCTGTGGGTGGCATTCCGCACTGTTCAGGATCGACGATGGCCGCTGCGTCGGCGGTCCCTGCATGGGGCAAGCGCTTGCGGTCTGGCCGATCACGGTCGTAGACGGCGTGATCACGACGCTTGGTGCGACAGCCGCGGTCCCTGACCCCCGCTGAGCGCCACGCGCGAACGATAATGAGAATAGCCCGGCAAGCCACGGGGATAGAATGATAAGGAGAGTTTCGTGACGCCAGATTTCGACTTCGCGCTGGGCGAAGCCGCGGACATGATCCGCGAGACGACGCAGCGTTTTGCGAAGGAGAAGATCGCTCCGTTGGCGGCTAAGATCGATGCGGAGGATTGGTTTCCCCGCGAGCTCTGGCCGGCGATGGGCGAGCTGGGGCTGCACGGCATCACCGTCGAGGAAGAGTATGGCGGGCTCGGGCTCGGCTATCTCGAGCATGTTGTCGCGGTCGAGGAAGTATCGCGCGCATCGGCGTCGATCGGCTTGAGCTATGGCGCGCATTCCAATCTGTGCGTCAATCAGATCCGCCGCTGGGGCAATGCCGAGCAAAAGGCGAAATATCTGCCCAAGCTGGTGTCGGGCGAGCATGTCGGAAGCCTCGCGATGTCCGAGGCCGGGGCGGGTTCCGACGTCGTGTCGATGAAGCTGAAGGCGGTGAAGACCGAGAGCGGCTATGTCCTGAACGGCACCAAGTTCTGGATCACCAACGCGGCCTATGCGGATACGCTCGTCGTCTATGCGAAGACGGGCGAGGGATCGAAGGGGATCACCGCCTTCCTGATCGAGAAGGGCATGCCGGGTTTCGCGATCGGGCAGAAGATCGACAAGATGGGCATGCGGGGCTCCCCGACTGCCGAGCTCGTCTTCACCGATTGCCACGTGCCGTTCGACGCGGTGATGGGACCGGAGAATGGCGGCGTCGGCGTGCTGATGTCGGGCCTCGACTATGAGCGCGCGGTGCTCGCGGGCATTCAGCTCGGCATCATGCAGGCCTGTCTCGACGTGGTCATCCCCTATGTCCGTGAACGCAGGCAGTTCGGGACCGCGATCGGGCAATTCCAGCTGATCCAGGCCAAGGTCGCCGACATGTATGTCGCGTTGAGTTCCGCGCGCGCCTATGTCTATGCCGTCGCGCGGTCGTGCGATGCGGGCAAGACGACGCGGTTCGACGCGGCGGGCGCGATCCTGCTGGCGAGCGAGAGCGCGGTGAAGGTCTCGCTGGAATCGATCCAGGCCCTGGGTGGCGCGGGGTATACCAAGGACTGGCCGGTCGAGCGCTTCATGCGCGACGCCAAGCTGCTCGACATCGGCGCGGGAACGAACGAGATCCGCCGGATGCTGATCGGACGCGAACTGATCGGTGCCGCGCCCAAGGTGATGCAATGAGCGCGCGGCTTACATCGGGGCGGGGTGAGCGGTGAGCGGTCCCGTCCTCGATACGAAGCTGTCGGTCGACGCCGAGACGTTCCAGGCGAATGCAGCGCACAACCGTGCACTCGCCCAGCGCCTGCGCGACGACGTTGCGCGCGTCGCGCTCGGCGGGGACGCCCGGTCGCGCGACCGGCACGTTGCACGTGGCAAGCTGCTTCCTCGCGACCGGGTCGAGCGCTTGCTCGATCCGGGTTCGCCGTTTCTCGAGATCGGCCAGCTCGTCGCCAATGGCCTGTATGACGACGCGGTGCCCGGCGCAGGGGTAATTGCGGGGATCGGCCGCGTGGCCGGGCGCCAGTGCATGATCCTGTGCAATGATGCGACGGTGAAGGGGGGGACCTATTTCCCGCTGACTGTCAAGAAACACCTGCGAGCGCAGGAAATCGCACAGGAAAATCGCCTGCCGTGCATCTATCTCGTAGATAGTGGCGGGGCGAACCTGCCCCATCAGGCGGAGGTGTTTCCCGATCGCGAGCATTTCGGCCGGATTTTCTACAACCAGGCGCAGATGTCGGCGCTGGGGATTCCGCAGATTGCCTGCGTGATGGGAAGCTGCACCGCGGGCGGCGCCTATGTCCCGGCCATGTCCGACGAGACGATCATCGTCCGCGGGCAGGGCACGATCTTCCTTGCTGGGCCGCCGCTGGTCAAGGCGGCGACGGGCGAGGTAATTTCTGCGGAGGACCTCGGCGGTGCGGATACGCATGGGCGCAGGTCTGGCGTCGTCGATCATGTCGCGGAGTCGGACGACCACGCGCTGACGATCGTTCGCGACATCGTCTCGACCTTGCCGCCACAGGTCCCTGTCACGGTGAACCAGCAACCGGCGCGCCCTCCGAAATACGACGCCGAGGGGCTTTACGGTGTCGTGCCGTCCGACGTCCGGGCACCGTATGACGTGCACGAAGTGATCGCACGGCTGGTCGATGGCAGCGAATTCCATGCGTTCAAGGCGCTTTATGGTACGTCGCTGGTGTGCGGGTTCGCGCATATCCACGGGATCCCCGTCGCGATCCTTGCCAACAACGGCGTCCTGTTCAGCGAAAGCGCTCAGAAGGGGGCGCATTTCATCGAGCTCGCCTGCCAGCGCAAGGTACCGCTGCTGTTCCTCCAGAACATCTCGGGTTTCATGGTCGGCGGGAAGTATGAGGCGGAAGGCATTGCCAAACATGGTGCAAAGCTCGTGACGGCAGTCGCGACCGCGACCGTGCCGAAGATCACGGTGCTGATCGGCGGCAGTTTCGGCGCCGGCAATTACGGCATGTGCGGACGCGCCTATTCGCCACGTTTCCTGTTCAGCTGGCCGAACAGCCGGATCAGCGTGATGGGCGGCGAACAGGCGGCCTCTGTCCTCGCCACCGTTCACCGCGACGCGGACGACTGGACGGCGGAGGAGGCCGAAGCGTTCAAGGCGCCGGTTCGTCAGAAATATGAGGACGAGGGGAATCCCTGGTACGCGACGGCGCGGCTGTGGGACGACGGGATCATCGATCCCGCGCAGACCCGCGACGTGCTCGGCCTCGCGCTCGCCGCGACGCTCAACGCTCCCATCGCCGAACGCCCCGCGTTCGGTGTGTTCAGGATGTAAGCCGATGATCCTGCTATCGTTTCTGCTAGCCGCGGGTCAGGTCACGCCGGTCCAGCCGATCGTCAAGGGCACCGGCCTGCCGCCAGCCGTGGTGACTGAGGAGGCCGGCGTCATGGTGCCGATCGACGCGATGTTCGCCGCGTTGGCCGCCCGCGATGGCCAGGCACTGCTCGCCCAGGTGCGCCCCGATGGGGGTGCTACGGCCGTGGAAGAAAAGGCCGACGGCACGCGCATCATCCGCCGGACCGCCTGGTCCGACTTCGCCTCCGGTCTGAAGCCCGGACCGGAGCGATATGCGGAACGCCTGACGGATCCCGCCGTGGATATCGATGGCGATATCGCGATGGTATGGTCGCCCTATGTCTTCACCATCGACGGCCGGATCGCGCATTGCGGGATCGACCATTTCGACATGGTGCGCGAAGCGGGCCGGTGGAAGATCCTCAACATCACTTGGTCCAAGCGGACCACCGGATGCCCCGCGCAATGATCGAATCACTGCTCATCGCCAATCGCGGCGAGATCGCCTGCCGAATCATACGCACAGCTCGGGCGTTGGGAATCCGCACGATCGCGGTCTATTCCGATGCCGATGCGGGCGCGCTGCATGTCCGGCACGCGGACGAGGCGGTGCATATCGGTGCGAGCCCGGCGCGCGAGAGCTATCTGGTCGGAGAACGGATCATCGCCGCCGCGCGCGCAACCGGCGCTGAGGCCATCCATCCGGGGTACGGGTTCCTGTCCGAGAATGCGGACTTCGCGCAGGCGGTGCTCGACGCAGGGATCCTGTGGGTTGGCCCCGATCCCGACAGCATCCGCGCGATGGGGCTGAAGGATACCGCAAAGCAGCGGATGATGGCGGCCGGCGTCCCGGTGACACCGGGCTATCTGGGGGAAGACCAGTCGCCTGATCGGCTCCAGCGCGAGGCGGATGCCATCGGCTACCCCGTCCTGATCAAGGCCGTTGCGGGCGGCGGCGGCAAGGGTATGCGCCGCGTCGATGCGTCCGCCGACTTTGCCGACGCGCTCGCGTCGTGCCAGCGCGAAGCCTCTGCGTCGTTCGGCAATACCGACGTGCTGATCGAGAAATATATCCTCTCGCCGCGGCATATCGAGGTGCAGGTGTTCGGCGATCGGCAAGGCAACGTCGTCCATTTGTTCGAACGCGACTGTTCGTTGCAGCGCCGGCATCAGAAGGTGATCGAGGAGGCCCCGGCCCCCGGCATGGATGATGCGACGCGCGCGGCGATCTGCGCGGCGGCGGTGCGCGCGGCACAGGCCGTGAACTATGTCGGCGCGGGTACGATCGAGTTCATCGCCGATGCGAGCGAAGGCGTGCGCGCCGATCGGATCTGGTTCATGGAAATGAACACCCGGTTGCAGGTCGAGCATCCCGTCACCGAGGAAATCACGGGACAGGACCTTGTCGAGTGGCAGCTGCGGATTGCCAGCGGCGAGGCGTTGCCGCTGCAGCAGCATGATCTTGCTATCCGCGGCTGGGCGATCGAGGCGCGGCTCTATGCGGAGGATCCCGCCAAGGGGTTCCTGCCGTCGATCGGGCGGCTCGAGGCGTTCGATCTGGGTGATGCGACGCGGGTCGATACGGGTGTCGAACAGGGGGCGGACATTTCGCCCTATTACGACCCGATGATCGCCAAGGTGATTGCCTGGGGCGACACGCGTGAAGCCGCGCGCGAGACGTTGGCGGAGGCGCTGGACAAGGCGGTCGTCTGGCCGGTCCGGTCGAATGCGGGGTTTCTCGTTCAGGCACTCGATCACCCGGATTTCGTCGCCGCAACGCTAGATACCGGGCTGATTGCGCGCGAGGGGGCGGCGCTGATGCCCCCGGCGCAGCCCAGCGAGGAAGCACTGATCGACGCCGCGCGCACGGTCGTACGCGCCGAGCCGATGGCGGGTTTTCGTCTCAACGCGGCCCCTTTGAAGGCCGCGCGGTTCCTGCTCGACGACGACGCGGTGACGATCGATCTCGACGGTCGCGGCGTCGATGCACCGGTCGATGCCACCCTCGTTTCCGATGCCGGGCAGACCTGGCAGTTGCGGCCCTGGCGTGCGTCTGGCGCGGCGCTGGGGGCGGCAGCGGATGGCGCGATCTTGTCACCAATGCCGGGACGCATCATCGCGGTCGACGTGGCTATCGGGGACCGTGTCGCAAAGGGGCAGAAGCTCGTGACGCTTGAGGCGATGAAGATGGAGCATTCGCTCGTCGCGCCATTCGACGGGACGGTTGCCGAACTGACCGCGATCGACGGCGGGCAGGTGAGCGATGGCATGGTGCTCGCACGTATCGAGAAGGATGATTGATGGCCGGCCGCTATTTCGACCAATGGGCGATCGGCGACCGGATCGTCCATGAGATCCGCCGCACTGTCACGGAGACGGACAACCTCCTGTTTTCGACGATGACGCACAATCCGCAGCCGCTGCACCTCGATGCGGAGGCGGCGAAGGCGAGCGAATTCGGCCAGATCCTCGTCAACGGCACCTTCACCTTCGCGCTGATGGTCGGCCTGTCGGTGGGGGACACGACGCTCGGGACGCTCGTCGCCAATCTCGGTTACGACAAGCTCGTGCATCCAAAACCCGTCTTTATCGGCGACACGATGCGCGCCGAGACCGAGGTCGCCGAGCTCAAGCCCAGCCGGTCGCGCCCGAACGCCGGGATCGTCACATTCATGCACCAGCTGATCAACCAGCGTGACGAGATCGTCTGTCAGTGCCTTCGCTCGGCGCTGCTGCTGCGGACGTCGGCATGAGGTTGCGCTCGCTGCTATTCGTGCCCGCAGACCGGCCCGAGCGTTTTGCGAAGGCCGCAGCGAGCGGGGCCGATGCCATCATCCTCGATCTGGAGGATTCGGTCTCGCTCTCCCGCAAGGCTGTTGCCCGCGAGGCGGTCCGGGCCGCGTTGCAGGACCACACCGACGTCGTGCGGATGGTCCGGATCAATCCCGTCGACTCGGGGTGGCTGGACGACGATATCGCTGCGGCGAGGGGCGCCGATGCGATCATGCTGCCCAAGGCGACCGGACCCGCGACCGTCCTCGCGCTGGTCGAGGCTTATGGCGATGACTGTCCGCCGATCCTGCCGATCGCGACCGAAGTGCCCGCCGCGATCTTCACACTGGGCGAATATGCGCGGGTCAACGGCCGGTTATGCGGCCTGACCTGGGGCGCCGAAGACCTGCCCGCGGCGATCGGCGCGGCGACCAGTCGGGAGGACGACGGGTCCTATACCGAGCCCTATAAGCTCGTCCGATCGCTGCTGCTGTTCGGCGCGCATGCGGCGGACGTCGCGGCGATCGAGACGGTCTATCCTGCAATCGCGGACATTGACGGGCTGGCAGCCTATGCCGCGCGCGGCAGCCGTGACGGCTTTACCGGCATGATGGCGATTCATCCGTCGCAAGTCGCCACGATCAACGCCGCGTTCACGCCGGATGCGGCGACCGTTGCACATGCGCACGCCGTCGTCGCTGCGTTTGCAGCGGCTCCCGAGGTGGGCGCGCTGCAGCTTGATGGGCGGATGATCGATGCGCCGCACTTACGTCAGGCGCGGGCGATCCTCGCGCGGCTCTAGGCCCATTGGCGGCAGGAAATTTCTGCGCTACCGTCGCCCTGCGAGACCGGTGAAGGCCGGGGTCGCAGATTGCGTCGGTGCCCCTCGGGGCTTCAAAGGGAATGCGGTGCGGGAGGCGATCCTCCTCATGCCGCGGCTGTCCCTGCAACTGTAAGCGGTGAGTGCGGTGCGCATGTTCCTTCGTCACGAGGGGACGACCACTAGGCCTGAGCGCAAGCGCAGGGCCCGGGAAGGTCGCGTACCGGGCGTCGACCCGCGAGCCAGGAGACCTGCCGGCGCTCGGTCGCTCTTGCCATGGTCCAGGGGATGACTGCGGCACGGTACTCCGTCTGAGCGACGAACCATGCGGCGGGGGCCGCATCGGTGCGCGTGGCGGGTGCGGTTCGGCGTACACCCCAAGCGTTGCGCCGGCTGTCCGTAGCATCGGACGGCAGGCCCCGGCCGGTCGCTCGTGACGCCGGGGGTATCGTTTCATGACCAGAATTTTCGTTTCGCTTGTGGCGCTCGCCACCGCCACGGCCTTTGCATCGCCGGCCGCGGCCGAGCCTGATCCGGTTACTGCGGCGACGGGCGAGGCGGCAGGGGGCGGCGCCGAGCTGGTGATCACCGCATCGCGATCGGGGGACGCGGTTCCCGCCGATCAGCTCGGGGCGTCGGTGACGGTGCTCGACGCCGCCACGCTCGACCAGCGGCAGACCCGGATCGTGTCCGACGTGCTGCGCGACGTTCCCGGACTGGCGGTCAGCCGGACCGGCGCGGTCGGGGGGACGACGCAGGTCCGAATCCGCGGATCGGAGGGCAATCACGTGCTCGTGCTGATCGACGGGATCGAAGTGTCCGATCCCTATCAGGGCGAATATGACTTCGGCACGCTGATTGCCGACGAGGCGGCACGGGTCGAGGTGCTGCGCGGCCAGCAATCGGCGCTGTACGGGTCCGACGCGATCGGCGGCGTCATCCAGTATCTCACGCTGAGCGGCGCGGAGGCCCCGGGCGTATCACTACGGGCCGAAGGGGGATCGTTCGGCACGTTTTCGGGAGGCGCCCGGGTCGCGGGCGTAGCGGGCAATCTCGATTACGCGCTATCGAGCTCGACCTACCTCACCGACGGCACGCCGACCGCACGGGGCGGATCGCGCGACATCGGCGCGAAGAGCGTCGGCGCGACGGGCAAGCTCAGCTGGTCGCCGACCGACACGCTGAAGGTCACGGGCGTCGGGCGCTACAGCTATACCGATGCCGACAGCAACGACACGGCATTGAGCGGCCCGCAGTTCGGCACGATCGTCGATACGCCAGGCGCGCGCAGCACGGTCGAGGCATATTACGGGCTGGTTCGCGCCGAACTCGCGCTGGCGGATGGCCGCTGGACGAATGCGCTCAGCGGCCAGTTTGCCGATACGACACGCCGGGCGCTGGTCGACGATGCCTTGAGCTTCGGCAACAAGGGACGCCGGTACAAGGGATCGTTCGAAAGCGCCTTCCGGTTCGGCACCGATCGCATCCGGCATCGGCTGACCGCCGCAGTCGATGTCGAGCGTGAGGAATTTCAGACGCTTAGTCCGGTCCCTTCGGAGTTCGTCTTCACAGGGCGGCGGCACACCGACAATGTCGGGATCGTCGGACAGTATGACGTCGTGATCGACGACGCGCTAGCGATCGGCGGATCGGTGCGGCGCGACGAGAATAACCGGTTCGACGACACCACCACCTACCGCGCGCAGGCGAGCTATCGTTTTGCGACCGGAACGCGGGTGCGCGGTGCCTACGGTACCGGCGTGAAGAACCCCGGCTACTTCGATCTCTTCGGCTATTCCGACGGTCGTTACATCGGCAATCCGAACCTCAAGCCCGAAAAGTCAAAGGGGTGGGAAGCCGGGGTCGAACAGGCTTTCGGGGGGGATCGTGCGACGATCGGCGCGACCTATTTCGACAGTCGGCTGACGAACGAGATCTTTACCACCTATCCTGCCCCCGACTTCGTCGCGACGCCCGGCAACCGCAATACGCGATCGACGCAGCATGGCGTCGAGGTGTTTGCTACAGCCCAGCCAATTCCGCAGCTGCGCTTCGACCTCGCCTATACCTATCTGAAGGCGCGCGAGGACGGGGGCGTGGAGATCCGGCGACCCAACCATATCGGCAGCGTCAACATGACTGCGTTCAGCCGCGACCAGCGCGCCTCGGCAACGCTCACCGTTCGGTATAATGGCCGGCAGCAGGACGACGCCTATACCGATCCGAGCTATGTCCCGGTCCGCGTCTCGCTCCAGGAATATGTCCTCGTCAACCTGAACGCGGCGTACAAGTTGACGCCCGGGCTGTCGGTTTTCGGTCGGGTCGAAAACCTGTTCGACGAGCGGTACGAGGAGGTGTTCAGCTATGTTGGCCAGGGGCGCGGCGCCTATGTCGGCGTGAAGGCAGCATTCTGATGCGGAGCGAGGCGGAGCACACGGCGCGGATGGCCAAGAAGAAGGTCGTCCAGGACAAGATCGTCGCGGCCAAGACGATCGAGAAGGGCCTGCTGATGGTCCACACCGGACCGGGCAAGGGCAAGACCACCGCGGCGCTTGGCATGGCGGTGCGGATGATGGGGCATGGGCGAAAGGTCGGGATCGTACAGTTCGTCAAGGGTGCGATGACGACCGGCGAGAAGGTCATCTTTGACGCCTTTCCCGATCTGGTCGAATTCAAGCCGATGGGCGAGGGCTTTACCTGGGATACGCAGGATCGGGCCCGCGATATCGCGGTGGCGCGCGAAGGGTGGGACGAGGTCCGCCGAATGATCCTCGACCCGAGCTATGCGATGGTCATCGCCGACGAGATCAACATCGTCCTGCGCTATGACTATCTGCCACTCGACGAGGTGCTTGCGGGGTTCGCGGCGCGACCGGCGATGACGCATGTCGTGGCGACGGGACGCAACGCGCCCGAGGCGTTGATTGCCGCGGCGGATCTCGTCACCGAGATGGGGCAGGTCAAGCATCCGTTCCGGGGCGGGGTCAAGGCCCAGGCCGGCGTTGAGTTCTAACGGTCGCGGCGAGGACTAGCTGGACGCTGCGTGCGCAACTGCGCCGCGAGGCTTTGCGCGGCCAGCACATAGGCGGGACCTCCGCAGACGGTCCACGCCTCGGGGATGCGCAGACGGGGAATCCCGTCGAGAATCGGATGATGCAGCATTTCGGTGCCCTGATCGGTCACGCGGTCGGTGGCGCTCGCAACGACGAGATAGTCCGGGCGTGCCAGCGCCATTTGTTCGAGCGACAGTTGCGAAAGTGCCGGCTTGCCGAGCCGGGTCGCGAGATTGGCCAGCCCGAGACGCTGCATCAGTTCGTCGACGAGCGTGCCGGTACCGGTCAGGAAACCCCGACGCTGATAATAGGCCGCCGTACGACCACCTCCCGGGGCGCGCGGCAATCGTGCGAGCGCGGTGTCCATCCGGCGGATCAGCGTTTCGCCGCGATCGGGGTGCCCGATGGCTGCGGCGACCTGCCGGACTTGCGTCACGATCGCGGTATAGCTGTCAGCGGGGGGCAGATCGAGCGTCGCGACGTTCCGGCCGGCGAGAACTGCGGCGACCGTCTGGCGTCGGAACGGCGAGGAGATCACGAGATCGGGGCGGAGCATCAGGACGTCTTCGGCGCTGCCACGGCTGACTGGGATGGTACGCGCGGCGTTGGCGGCCGCGGACATGTTCGGATCACGCGCGAACCGGGTCAGTGCGACGATCTGCGCGGGGTCGGCCAGCGCCAGAAGATACTGGTCAGCGCACAGGTTGAGCGAAACGATACGCGCCGGCGGTCGAGGCGCCGCCGCCTCGGCAGGTGCGCCGGCGGCAGCGATCATCAGGATGGTCAGGAGACGGCGGCCGCGCATGCGCAAAACCCTGCCGCAGCGGGCGCTTATGCGCTAGGCGGAAATCGATGCGGTGGGATCTGGCACTATGGGACGCGTGACGCGTGCGCGATTGGTCGGTGGCCTCGCGCTGCTTGCGGTGCTGGCCGGCGCCGCGTCGGTCGCGGTGGGTAGCGCGGCGATCCCGCTGGCGCATGTCGTGCGGGCGCTCAGCGGGCAGGGCGATCCGATCGAACGCGCGATCCTGTTCGAACTTCGGCTGCCGCGCGCGATCCTAGGGCTCGCGGTCGGCGCGATGCTGGGGCTGTCGGGTGCTGCGCTGCAGGGATTCCTGCGCAATCCGCTGGCCGAGCCATCGGTGCTGGGCGCGTCGAACGGCGCATCGCTGGGCGCGGTGATCGCGCTGTATTTCGGGCTGGCGGAGCTTCATCCGGCGATGCTGCCGATCGTGGCGATCGCCGGGGCGTTCGCGGCGCTGGGGTTGCTGTTCGTGCTGGCGGCCGGGTCGCAAAGCGCCTTGTCACTGATCCTCGCGGGGATTGCGGTTGGAACGCTGGCCGTCGCGGGGGTCAGTCTGGCGCTGAACCTGTCCCCCAACCCGTTTGCAGCGATGGAGATTATGACCTGGTTGCTCGGGTCGCTCGAAGACCGGTCGTTCAGCCATGTCGCGCTGGCGCTGCCCTGTATCGCGCTCGGCATGGTGCTGGTCGCCTGGGACGGCCATGCGCTCGACGCGCTGACGCTCGGCGAAGACGGTGCGCGCGCGCTCGGCGTCGATCTGCGTCGGACGCGCATGCGGATGCTGGTCGGGGTGGCGATCGGGGTTGGCGGGGCGGTCGCGGTATCGGGCGCGATCGGGTTCATCGGCCTGATCGTTCCGCATCTCGTCCGGCCGATGACCGATCGTTCGCCATCGACGATTCTGCTCCCCTCCGCATTGGGCGGTGCTGCATTGCTGACCTTTGCGGACGTGCTGGTACGCGTGATCCCGACGTCGAACGAACTCAAGCTGGGGGTCGTTACTGCGTTTCTCGGCGTGCCGGTGTTCCTCGTGCACCTCATGCGCGAGCGGCGGCTATGGTAGCCCTCTCCGCGGACCGCCTCAGCGTCCGCCGTGCAGGGCGGGTCGTGGTCGACGATGTCAGTTTCTCGGCAGAGGGCGGCGCGCTCATCGGGATCGTCGGCCCCAATGGGGCGGGCAAATCGACGCTGGTCCAGGCGCTTCTCGGGCTGGTTCCCGCTACTGGAGATATCCTGCTCGACGGGGTTCCGCTGGCGGAGCGCTCGCGACGTGAGATCGCGCGGACGGTCGCGTATCTGCCGCAGGGTCAAAGTCTTCATTGGCCGCTGAGCGTCGAACGTCTCGTCGCGCTGGGCCGCTTGCCCCATCTCGCACCGCTGTCGCGCATTTCTCAGCAGGATCGTGATGCGATTGCCCGTGCGATGGCAGCGGCGGACGTGACCATGCTTGCGGCGCGTGTCGCGACCGAGATTTCGGGGGGCGAGCGGGCCCGCGTCCTGCTGGCAAGGGCGCTCGCGGTGGAGGCGCCGGCGCTGATCGTCGACGAGCCACTCGCGTCGCTCGATCCCGCGCATCAGATCGCAGTCATGGAGATCCTGCGGGCGCAGGCCGCGCGGGGTGTCCTGGTGATCGCCGTCCTGCATGATCTGGGGCTCGCCGCACGCTATTGCGATCGCATCCTCGTGCTAGACGCGGGCCGGCTCGTCGCCGACGGCGCGCCGTCGGCAGTGCTGACGCCGGCGCGGCTGCGTGAGACCTATGGTGTTCGGGCGTGGTTCGGATCGATCGAGGGCGTACCGGTCGTGGTACCGCTGACGCGTGACAGCGCGCAGGGCGATTGACCCGGGCCGCTCGCCCGGCCTATCCCTCTGACCGCGACAGGTTCCCCGGCGACGGGGATGAAAAGGGAACGGGAGAACCCCGGCTGCCCCTGCAACTGTAAGCGGCGAGCCATCGTGCCATCATGCCATTGGGATCCCGGTCCCGAGAAGGCGGCGCGAAGGGCTGTGACCCGTGAGCCAGGAGACCTGCCCGTCGCGGTCGTCTTTCGTCCGGCCAGGGTGCGCCGAGCGGACGGGGGTAAACCCGCGCGACGACATAACCAGCCTGCGGCCTGTGCCGTGGGCGCGTATGTCATGGGGTTTCAATGCCGAATCTACTGGTTCCCGCCGAAGACGGTGCGGCCGTCGTCGCCTGCAGCACCTGCCGCGCGTCCACCGATGCGAAGGACGATGCCGAGGGCATGCGGGGCGGTGCGAGACTCGTCGCGGCGTTGCAGGCGGTCCAGGCGAGTGATCCGCGCTATGCCGGGATTGCGGTCCAGGCGATGCCGTGCCTGTTCGCCTGTCAGGATTTCTGCACTATCCATGTCCGCGGCCCGGCGAAAATCGGCTATGTTCTGGGGCGCTTTACCCCGGATGAAGAGGCTGCGCGCGCGATCCTCGATTATGCCGTGCTGCATGCGGAGAGTGCGGAGGGGCAGGTTCCGTTTCGGCAGTGGCCGGCCGGGATCAAGGGGCATTTCATCACCCGGACGCCCCCCGCGGGCTATGTCGCGCAGTGACGCTGTTCCCCTCGGTCGCAGCGTTCGAGGCGGCGCTGGAGGCCCTTCCCACGGCAAACGAAGCCGCGCGGGCTGCGGCATCGCTGCGGCAGGGGCAATTGACCAAGCCGCCCGGATCGCTTGGTCGACTTGAGGACCTCGCAGTCTTCATGGCGGGCTGGCAGGGGCGCGAGCGGCCGCGGTTCGAGCGCGCGAGGGTGGCAATTTTCGCGGGAAATCACGGCGTTGCGGTGCACGGGGTCAGCGCTTTCCCGGTTTCCGTGACCGCACAGATGGTCGAGAATTTCCGCCATGGGGGCGCGGCCATCAATGCGCTGGCGGATGCCGTCGGGCTCGAGCTGATCATCGCCGACATCGATCTGGAAACCCCTACGGCGGATTTCACGACGGCACCGGCGATGGACGAAGCAGCGTGTCTCGCCGCACTCAACATCGGCGCCGACGTCATCGTGCCGGGTCTCGACATGCTCGTCGTGGGTGAGATGGGGATCGGGAATTCTACGTCGGCCGCAGCACTGTGTCTGCGCAGTTACGGCGGAACCGCCGCGGACTGGGTTGGGCCGGGGACGGGGGTTGATGTGGCGGGAATCGCGCGGAAAATCGCGGTGGTCGAGGCGGGGATTGGGCGGCATGCTGATTCCCCTCGTACACCGTTCGAGACATTGCGGCGGGTGGGGGGGCGTGAAATCGTCGCGATCGCTGGCGCGGTGGTGGCGGCGCGGCTGGCGGGGGTGCCGGTTGTGCTCGACGGATTTATTTCGTCGGCGGCGATCGCGCCGATTGCGGCGGCGTATCCTGGCATCACAGAGCATTGCATTGCCGGACATTGTTCGGCCGAACCGGGGCATGAGCGACTGCTCGCTGCGCTGAAACTCGAGCCTTTACTGCGGCTTGGGATGCGGTTGGGGGAGGGAAGCGGGGCGGCGGTTGCGGTCGGGGTGATCCGGTCGGCGGTGGCGGCGCATGACGGGATGGCGACGTTTGCCGAGGCGGGGGTGTCGGTGGCGTGAGTGCGCCGTTCCTGCTCCACCTGTTGCGGCATGGTGCGCCTGAACTGACCGGGCGGATGCTGGGGCGGACCGATAGTCCGGTTACGGCGGGAGGTTTGGCGGCCTGTGTAGCGCGGGTAAAACCGCTGAATTTCAAGCAGATCGTCTGTTCTGATCTCATGCGATCGCAGGCTATCGCGGATGCGATCGGGCGGGAGCGGGGGCTGGCTCCAACGACCGATGCGCGGTGGCGGGAGCTGGATTTTGGGGATTGGGACGGGCTGGCTGCGGCGGAGATCGACGCTGCCTCGTTGCAGCGGTTCTGGGACGATCCGGATGGCGCACCGCCACCGGGTGGGGAACGGTGGAGCGATCTGGTCGCGAGAATTACCGATGCGATAGAAGACCTTACCCCAGAAACCTCATTGATCGTGACACATGGCGGGGCGATCCGGGCTGCGCTGAAATCGCTGTGCGGGTTCGGGTTGCGCGAGCTTTGGGCGTTCGATTTGCCCTATACGGCGTTGCTTACGCTACGGATCTGGCCGGACCGGACGGCGCAGATCATGGCGCTCCAGACGGATCCGGTTTCGTGAAGCGGCTGTTCGTCGCCTTCGGCTTCCTGACGCGCGTGTCGATGCCGCAAGTCACTGCGGACGCTGAGGACTTTGCCGCCGCGATCCGGTGGTATCCGGTCGTCGGGGCGTGCATCGGGGTGGTCGTCGCGGGCGCGGGGTGGGTCGGCGCGCTGATCGATCCTTGGACCGGTGCGCTCGCCGCGCTGGTAATTTGGGTAGCGATTACAGGGGCTTTGCACCTGGATGGACTGGCAGATCTGGCGGACGGGCTGGGTGCCGCGCATGGCGATCGCGACCGGCTGATCGCGGTGATGGCGGATCCGCATATCGGCAGCTTCGGCGTTGTGATGATCGCCCTGCAACTCCTTGCAAAACTTGTCTTATTGCATGCTGTCTCCGCGCAGGGATGGGCGGTCGTGATCGTCGTCCCGATGCTCGCGCGGATCGGGCCGTTGTGCTGGGCGCGGTGGGTGCCGCTGCTCCGGGAGGGCGGGCTGGGAGGGATGGTCGCAGGGAAGATCAGGGTGCACGATCTGGTCTTTTGGGGGTGCGTAACAGGGTGTTTAGGGGTGCCTGTGCCTGCCGTTGCAGGGGCCCCTGCACTGATCGCGGTATTCGGCTGGTGGCTGATCCGGCGGGTCGGCGGCGTATCGGGGGATTGCCACGGCGCGGGGATCGAATTCGTCGAGACCGGGATGCTAGTCGCGCTCGCCATTGCCGGCCGCGTCTGAGCCCGCCAACTCCGACAGCGCGATCAGCGCGTCGATATCGAGATGGCGTTCGAGCGTTTCCGCAATCGCATCGAGCGCGGCGTCGATCGACGCGCCATGGTCGGGCCCGACCGCGTCCACCCCGAGCCGGCTTAGCCAGGCGCAACGCTGTTCCGCGAGGCCGAGCAGGCCGTGGACATAGCTGCCCGCGACGAGCCCGTCGGGACTGACCGCGCCGTCGCGGCGACCATCGTCGCGGGTCGTGAGCGCGCGCGCGGTGTCGGGGCCGGTGGTTTTGCCGATATGGATCTCATAGCCGTCGAACCGTGCGCCGATCGCGGTGCCGGCGACGCGTTCGAGCGTCTTGGCGGGGGACAGGATCGTCGCGACGTCGAGCAGGCCGAGCCCGGGGGCGATACCGGCGGAACCCTCCAGCCCGTCCGGATCGGCGATGCTGCGGCCGAGCATCTGATAACCGCCGCAAAGCCCGAGCACGGGGCGGCCGCGGCGGCGATGCGCATGGATATCGATGTCCCAGCCCTGCGCGCGCAGAAAGGCGAGGTCGGGGATCGTCGCCTTGGAGCCGGCGAGGATGATCATGTCGGCGTCGGGGATCGGTTCGCCGGGCGGGACCATGACGAGCGTGACGCCGGGGTCGAGCCGGAGCGGGTCGAGATCGTCGAAATTGGCGATGCGCGGGGTGATCGGACAGGCGATGACGATCTGGCCGTCTTGCCGGCCGTGACCGGTCTGGCGTTCGAGGATGACCGCGTCCTCGCTCGGCAGGCGGGCGGCCTCGGGCAGCCAGGGGATGACGCCATAGCCGCGCCAGCCCGACCGCGCCTCGATCGCGCGATAGCCGTCGTCGAACAGCGCGGGGTCGCCTCGAAACTTGTTGACGAGGAAGCCGTGGATCATCGCGGCATCGGCGGGATCGATCACCGCGCGCGTGCCGACGAGCGAGGCGATGACGCCGCCCCGGTCGATATCGCCAATCAGGATGACGGGGACGCCGGCGGCGCGCGCAAAGCCCATATTTGCGATGTCGGCGGCACGCAGATTGATCTCGGCGGGGCTGCCCGCGCCCTCGACGACGACGATGTCCGCCTGCGCACGAAGCCGGTGATAGCTGGCGAGCACGTCGTCCATCAGCCCCTCGCGCCCCTCGCGCCAGCGGCTCGCGCGGAGGATGCCGCGGACCTTGCCGTGGACGACGAGCTGCGAACTGCGGTCGCCCTGCGGTTTCAGCAAAACGGGGTTCATGTCGGTGGTCGCAGCGGTGCGCGCAGCGATCGCCTGGGTCGCCTGCGCGCGGCCGATCTCGCCGCCATCGGCGGTGACGGCGGCGTTGTTCGACATGTTCTGCGGCTTGAAGGGGCGGACGGAGAGCCCGCGATTGGCGAGCGCGCGGCAGAGGCCGGCGACGAGCACCGACTTGCCGACGTCGGAGCCGGTGCCCTGGAGCATCACCGCACCCACAGCAGCGCCCCCGTGACGAGCCAGAGCAGCAGGCAGGCGCGGCGATAGACCTGAAGCGCGCGGGCGATGTCGGCGGCGGTGGCGGCGGGGCGGCCGCTGCCGATCCAGGGCTTCAGCTGGGTGACGCCGTCATAGCTGACCGGCCCGACGAGCCGCAGGTCGAGCACGCCCGCCATCGCTGCCTCGGGCCAGCCGGCATTGGGCGAGGCGTGCTTGCGCGCGTCGCGCCGCATCACGCGCCAGCCGCCGGGACCGGCGAGGCACAGCAAGGCGCCGCTGATCCGCGCGGGGATCCAGTTGGCGAGATCGTCGATCCGCGCCGAGGCCCAGCCGAACGCGCGCCAGCGTGGCTCGCGGTGGCCGATCAGGCTGTCGGCGGTGTTGATCGCCTTGTAAATCCACAGCCCGGGAAGCCCGCCGATAAGCACCCAGAAGAGCGGCGCGACGATGCCGTCGCAGAAGCTTTCGGCAAGGCTTTCGATTCCGGCGCGGGCGATGCCGGCGGAATCGAGCCGGTCGGTGTCGCGACCGACGATCTTGCCGACCGCGATCCGCGCGCCCTGCACGTCACCCTTGCCGAGCGCGGCGGCGATCGGCGCGACGTGATCGTTGAGGCTGCGCTGTGCGAGACCGGGGGCGGCGAGGAGGCCAATGCCGATCCAGGCATAGCCGCCGAGATA
The DNA here is from genome assembly GCF_014842205.1 of Sphingomonas sp. CFBP 13714. Lineage (NCBI taxonomy): Bacteria > Pseudomonadati > Pseudomonadota > Alphaproteobacteria > Sphingomonadales > Sphingomonadaceae > Sphingomonas > Sphingomonas sp. CFBP 13714. The sequence goes on along the minus strand of NZ_JACYVG010000003.1, from coordinate 278,341 downwards.
GGTCGTCAGCAGCCAGGTCGCGCCCCAGGCGATCCCGCCCGTCACCGCGAGCGTGATCACGAGCGTCGCGACCCCGGCGATGCGGCGTGTTGCGTCGGGCCATGCCGGACGGTTGAGCGCCTTTTCGAGGCTGCCGATGATTGCGGCGATCGCGCCGACGGGGTGACCGATCCGGCGGTAGAGCCGTTCCGGCCAGCCGAACGCGGCGTCGAGAGCGAGGGCGATGAGCGCGACGGGATCAGCCATGCGCGAGCGCCGCGTCGAGACGCGCCAGCGCGGCCGCGTCGGCCGGGACGCCGAGACGGAGCCAGCGGGGGTCATAGGTGAAGGGACGCGTCAGGATGCCCGCCATGTTCAGGCGCTCGAACAGGGACTTGGCGTCGTCTGTTACGACGAGGCGGAAGAGTGGGCAGGCGCCTTTTGCAGTCAGCCCATGGCGGAGAAGCACCGCGTCGAGCGCGGCCGCGCGAGTGACGAGCTGCGTTCGCGTCGTCTCGATCCAGTTGCGGTCGGCATAGGCGGCGGTGCCGATCGCGAGCGCGGTGGCGGAGATCGGCCAGCTGCCCAGGCGGTCGCGGACCCGCGCGACGATGCCGGGCGGTGCGATCATGAAGCCGAGCCTCACGCCGGCGAGGCCGAAGAATTTTCCGAATGATCGGAACAGGATGGCGGGATCTTCTGCGGAAAGCTGCGAGGCGAGGCCGGCGTCGGAGAGCGTGTCGGCGAACGCCTCGTCGACGACCAGCCAGCCTGCACTTTCGTGGAGCCGGTCGATCACTGGCCTGAGCTTGTCCGGACTTACCAGTCGGCCGTCGGGGTTGTTCGGGTTGGCGAGCAGGATGGTGCCGCCGCAGGCCGCTTCGTCGGCGAGGCTGTCGATCGAGATGCGCGCGGGGAAGACCGCTTCGTGCGTCGCGTAGCTGGGGCCGACATGGCGGGCGGGGGAAGGCAGGCCGAGCGCGCCGAGCAGGCGGAGGCCGATCTCGGTGCCGGGCAGCGCGACGACGCGCGCGGGCTCGGCGCCGAAATGGCGCGCGGCGACCGCCTCGAGCGCGGCGAGCGCGGCGGGCGAGGGGAGGCTGCGCAGGTCGACCGCGAGATCGGCGGGCGGCTCCCACGCGCAGGGGTTGATTCCGGTCGACAGGTCGAGCCAGGGACGCGGCGCGTGCGGGTACAGCGCCTGCGCGCTGTCGATCCGGCCGCCATGTTCCATCAGCGCGTGCACATGCGTCCCCTGCGCCGGCGATGCCGCGGCGTTGCTGCTGGCCTTCGCCATTCGCCGGGGATAGCGCAAGGGGCGATGGAGGAGACGGTCGTGCAGGGGTTTGGAAAGACGGTGTTGGTGACCGGCGGTGCGCGCTCGGGCAAGAGCCGCCATGCGCAGGCTTTAGCAGAGGCGGGGGCAGAGGCGGCAGGTGGCCACGCGCTCGTTTATATCGCGACCGCGCAGGCGTTCGACGGCGAGATGACCGAGCGGATCGCGCGGCATCGCTCCGAGCGGGACGAACGGTGGCGGACGGTCGAGGCACCGCGCGCGCTGGCGGCGGCGATCGTCGAGGCGGATGCGCCGGACGGGGTGATACTGGTCGACTGCCTGACCTTGTGGGCGTCGAATTTGATGCTGGCGGAGGCGGATGCGGAGACGGCGATCGCCGCAATGCTGGATGCGATCGGTCGCGTCGAGGGGCGGCTGGTGCTGGTCACCAACGAGGTCGGGATGGGGATCGTGCCCGACAATGCGATGGCGCGGCGGTTCCGCGATCTGGCCGGGATGCTCAACCAGCGGGTCGCGGCTGCGGTCGACACGGTCGATCTCGCGGTGTCCGGGCTGACGATCCGGATGAAGGGATAGGGTGCCCCTCCCCGATATGGGGAGGGGCTGGGCGCGTCAGAACGAGACGCGGGCGCCGAGCGAGGTGACGATCGCGCTGGCGTCGCGGAGCGCGCCGTTGGTGCGGATGATGCTGCCCGCGACCAAAGTGGCGCGGTCGATCGTCGTGTTCTCGAAGTCGACATATTGTGCCGCGGCGTCGACCGCGATGCGCGGCGTCACCTGGTAGGAGGCGCCGGCGGCATAGGTCCAGCGATCGGCGTCGGGAACGCGCGCGTCGCGCTGGCCGTCCTGCGTCGGCGTCTTGGTGCGCTGGACACCGCCACGCACCGTCAGCTTGGGCGTGACGTCATAGTCGAGACCGCCCGCGAGGCTCCAGCTGTCGCGGTAGTTCTCCGGGATCGACGTGTTGAGCGGCGCGCCGAGATCGATCGTGTCGAACTTGCTCCAGTTGAACGCGATGACCTGAGCGTTGAGCGTCAGCTGGTCGGTGGCGCGGACGCGGCCCGCGACGATGACCTGGCCGGGGGTGTTGAACTCGGCGGTCGCGCCGGAGACTTCGGTATTGCCGCCGGCGAGCGGGCCGAGCAGGCCTGTGACGACGAGGTCGCCCTTCAGCTTGTGGCGGATGCTCGACTTGTAGGTGACGCCGACGGTGGCGAAATCGTTGTGGAGCTGGACGCCCGCGGTCCAGCCGAGATCCCAGCCGTCGCCGCTGAGTTCCTGGCGGCCGTCGGGCTGTGCTGCGGACACGTTGGGGAGCGCGTTGCTGAGGATCGCGTCGGTATATTCGACGTTGAGCGCACCGCCGACGCGGAGCCAGTCGGTCAGCTCGACGCCGATCGAGGGCTGGATGTCGATCGTGCGCAGGCGGGTCTTGTCCGCGCTGTAGCGGGCCCAGCTGTCGGCGTCATAGTTGGTCGTGAAGCTGAACGGCGAGGTGACGACGAGGCCGACCGCGATCCGGTCGGTCAGCGGATAGGCGACCGCGCCCGAGGGGACGACGCCCTTGTTGACCGGGTCGCTCGAGTTCGACTGGCCGCTGATCGCGGTGCAGGGCTGGCCGCCCGGACGGCAGATCTGCGAGCCGGTGTCGACCACGTCGCCGCGCGGGATGATCGCGCTGGCGCTGAGCGTCGCGCTGCCGTCGCGGATGCCGGCGATCGCGGCGGGGTTCCACCAGAGCGACGCAGCGCCGGTATCGGCGGCCTCACCCGAAAACGCACGGCCCGCGCCGCGCGCCGACTGCGCCTGGAGATAGAAGGCGTCGGCATAGGCGGTGCTGGCGCATCCGAAAGCGGAGACGAGCGCGGTCACGGCCAGCAACGGGGCCTTGGTACGAAACGACATTTACAAAATTCCTGAACGCTAACTTTTGGGGAGATGAAAGGGACCTGGGATCAGCGGACGCGCGTCCAGGTCTGGGTCTTGCAGAGCGGGAAGAAGACGCAGCCGCGCAGCTTGAGCTGGTTCGCGCCGACCGGGGTGATCTTGCCGCTATAGGTCTTGCCGTCCTCGGCATTGTAGACCTGGCCGCTGCTCCAGACGCCGTCCTTGTCGGACTTGAAGCCGCTGAGCATCTGCATGCCCTGGATCGGGCGGCTGCGCAGCGCGGTGTTGCTGTTGTTGGCGTCCTTCATCGACGGGTTGGCACGCAGCGCGTCGGAGGTCAGGATCTTGCCGCAGATCGAGGGGCCGCAGCGCGCGATCTCGACGATGGCGTTGTGCGTCTCGGTCCGCCAGCGGCCGACCACGGTGTCGGCGGTCGCGGGCGCGCCGGCGAGCAGCGCGGCGATCATCATCAGGGACATCGTCTATCCTCTCCTAAGGTTCCGGGGTCGTCGTATGTGTACGATCGTGAATATCTCGCAAGATCAGCGACGTAAGCGCGACCTTGTTGCCGTATACGGCAGTAATCGTTCCGCCCTTAGTTTTGTACAAAGACAAGTCAAGTCTTCTTACGGATCCGGGGCGGTTAAAAACATGGTCATCGGGGTCACGGCCGTCATTCCCGCGGAGGCGGGAACCCATAAGGGCTGACGGCGCGATCACGCACGCAGGTCAGCCCTTATGGGTCCCCGCCTTCGCGGGGATGACGGGTGTTCAGTTGCGCAGTGGCTTACCGGTCTGGAGCATGTGGACGACGCGCGCTTGGGTGCGCTGGTCCTTGACGCTCGTCATGAAGGCGGCGCGTTCGAGGTCGAGGAGCTGCGCTTCGGTGACGGTGTCGACGATGTCGGCTTCGCCGCCGGTCAGCACCTCGGCGAGGCGGTCGGCGACGACGACGTCATAGTCGGTCGCCATGCCCTTCTTGTGGAAGTCGGACACCGCCATCGACAGACCGGTACGACCGCTCGCGCCCGCCAGACGGAAGGTCGGCGGCTCGGGGGCGACATAGCCCTCGACCAGCGCCAGTGCCTTCGCCTTGGCGTCGGCGAGCAGGCGATCGCGGTTCATGGTGATGCCGTCGTCCTTGCGCAGGATCATCATCTCCTTCGCCTCCGCCGCCGACTTGGCGACCTGCGCGGTGGAGACCGCCTGGAACACCTTGGTCAGCGCGGGCATCGGCCCGTTCGGCAACGTCCGCGACTTGGTCCAGCGATCGAGCATCTCGCCATTGCCGCCCCAGCCGGGCACCAGCCCGACGCCGCATTCGACGAGGCCGGCATAGGTTTCGGCATGCGCCTGGACCGCGTCCGAGTGGAGCAGCATCTCGCAGCCGCCGCCGAGCGCGAGCCCGGCTGGCGCGCTGACGACGGGGAAGGGCGCGTATTTGAGCGCCTTGTACGCCTGCTGCCCGCGCGCAACGCTGGCCTCGACCATGTCCCACAGGCCCGCACCGACCGCGAACATCGCCGCGCCGAGATTGGCGCCGGCCGAGAAGTTGCTGCCCTCGTTATAGACGACCAGCGCCTTGAAGCGCTCGCGCACGACCGGGATCGCCTCCTCGATGAGCGCGATGACCTGATCGTCGAGCGCGTTCATCTTGGTGTGGAATTCGAGCGCGGCGACACCGTCGCCGACGTCCCAAAGCGACGCCGAAGCGTTGGTCAGGACGGGCTGCGACCGCAGCTTGATGTCCTCGAGCAGTTCGACGCCGTCGGCGCGCGGCACGTCGACATAGTCGCCCGCGGTGGTCAGATACTGGCGATTGCCGTTCTCGACGCGGTAGAAGGGGCGGTCGCCCGCGGTCGTCAGGATCGCCGGCACGTCGCGGCCCTCGGCGGCGAGACGCTGGGCGAGCAGGCCCGGCCCCATCCGGTCGATCAGCTCGAACGGCCCGTATTTCCAGTTGTACCCAAGCTTCATCGCGTCATCGATCGCGACGATATCGTCCGCCGCCGCGCCGACGAGCATCGCGGCGTAGGACAGCGTGTTGCCGAGGATCGTCCAGGCATAGGTGCCGATCTTGCCGGGCTCGGCGATCAGCGCGGCGAGATCCTTGCCGGTCTTGCCGGGCAGTTCGGCGGGCTTCGCCTCGGGGCGATAGTCGCCGGTCGCGAGGTCGAGCGACAGCTTGGTGCGCGTCGCCTTGTCGAAGCGGTAGAAGCCGCCCTTGCCCTTGCGGCCGGTAAAGCCCTCCGCGATCATCTTGTCGACGAGCGGCATGTCGCGGACGGTGTCGAAATAGGGATCGCCCGCGGGGAGCGTCGACGAGAGGCTCTTCGACAGCAGCGGCATCAGGTCGACGCCGACGAGGTCGACGAGGCCGAAGATCCCGGTCTTGGGCACGCCCATCGGCCGGCCGCCGATCTGGTCGGCCTCCTCGACGGTCAGCCCCTGGTCCATCGCGGCGTTGATCGCGATCGCCAGCCAGTAGGTGCCGATGCGGTTGGCGATGAAGCCCGGCGTGTCCTTCGCGCGGACGATGCGCTTGCCCATGAAGCGATCGACGAAATCCTCGACCTTCCCGGCGACCGCGACGTCGGTATGCTCACCGCGAACGATCTCGACCAGCCGCATGTAGCGCGGCGGGTTGAAGAAGTGCGTGATGAGGAAGTCGGCCTTGAACTGGTCCGAGCGGCCGTCGACGAGATGGCCGAGCGGGATCGTCGAGGTGTTCGACGAGACCGCGGTGCCCGGACGCTTCAGCGCCTCGAGCTTTGCATAGAGCGCCTGCTTGATGTCGAGCCGCTCGACGATCGCCTCGACGATCCAGTCGCATTCGGCGACGCGGTCGAGATGATCGTCGATGTTGCCCGTCTCGACCAGCTTGGCCGCGCGCTTCGACATGAAGGGGGCGGGGTCGGTCTTGAGCATCTTCGCGACCGCGCCCTTGGCGACCGCGTCGCGATCGCCACCCTCGCGGGGGACGATGTCGAGCAGCAAGACCGGGATGCCGGCATTGGCGACCTGTGCCGCAATCCCTGCGCCCATCACGCCTGCGCCGATGACGCAGACTTTCTTTACGGCGTTGTCCATCATGCGCGCTCCAGCACCGTTGCGATGCCCTGACCGCCGCCGATGCACTGGGTGGCGAGCGCGTAGCGGCCGCCTTCGCGCGCGAGCAGGGCTGCGGCCTTGCCGACGATCCGCGCGCCGGTCGCGCCGAGCGGATGGCCGATCGCGATCGCGCCACCATCGAGGTTGATCGTCTCGTCCTTGAGCCCAAGGTCGCGGATGCAGGCGATCGCCTGGCTGGCGAAGGCCTCGTTGATCTCGACCACGTCGAGGTCGGCAACCGTGATGCCGGCGCGCTCCATCGCCTTTTGCGAGGCGTAGATCGGACCGAGGCCCATCGTCGACGGCTCGTTGCCCGAGACCGCGACCGACTTGATGCGCGCGAGGATGGTCAGGCCGTGCTTCGTCGCGAACTCTTCCGAGGTGACGAGGACGGCGGAGGCGCCGTCGGTCAGCGGCGAGGAGGTGCCGGCGGTAACCGAACCGTCCGCGCTGAATGCAGGCTTCAGGCCGGCGAGCGCTTCGGTGGTGGTGCCGGCGCGGATCGTGCCGTCCTGGCTGACCGGGCCCGCCTTGGTCTGGATCGTCACGATCTCGTCGGAGAGACGGCCATCGGCGCGCGCGGCGGCGGCCTTGTCCTGGCTCTTCACCGCGAACGCATCCTGTTCGGCGCGCGTGATCTGGTAGTCGCGCGCGACATTCTCGGCGGTCTCGCCCATGCCCATATAGGCGCCGGCGTTCTTCTTGAAGAGATCGGGGTTGGGGAGCGGGTTGTAGCCGCCCATCGGCACGCGGCTCATCGATTCGAGCCCGGCGCAGATGAACGCGTCGCCAGCCCCGATGTTGATCTGGCCGACCGCGATGTGGATCGCACTCATCGACGACCCGCAGAAGCGGTTGACCGTCATGCCGCCAACCGACAGCGGCAGGTCGGCGAGCAGGCCGATCATCCGCGCGACGTTCAGGCCCTGCTCCCCCTCGGGGAAGGCGCAGCCGAGGATGATGTCCTCGATCGCGGCAGGATCGACGCCGGTCTTGTCGAGCAGCCCGCGGATCGTCTGCGCGGCGAGATCGTCGGGGCGGACGCGGGCGAGGTCGCCCTTGCCGGCAAGGTGGAACGGCGAGCGGGCGTACCCGGCGATGACGACGTTGGTCACGATGATCCTCTCCAATTGCAATCGGTCCGCTTAAGACTTGCGGGCTACCCTTAAGGTGCGATACCTCTCCTATACGTCAAGGTGATGCGGCCTACAATATCAGTCGAGAGCGCACGCCGAAAAGGAGAGAGAGATGCTGGACACCGACGGCCGTGCGATCGGCGTACCGCTAGAAGGCGAAGCGCGTTTGCTGGGCGACATGCTCGACACGGCGGTCCGCCGATTCGGGTCGCGGACGGTGCTGGATTTCCTCGGGTCGACGATGACCTATGCCGAGCTTGGCGATGCGGTCTCGCATGCGGCGCGGGGGCTGCAGGATCTGGGCGTGGTGAAGGGGACGCGGGTCGCGCTGTGCCTGCCCAACACGCCTTATTATCCGGTGCTGTTCTTCGCGGTGCTGAAGGCGGGCGGGATCGTCGTCAACGTCAACCCGCTCTATGTCGAGCGCGAGCTGTGCCACCTGCTGAAGGGTTCGGGCGCGGAGATCATCGCGACCTGCGACATTACCGAGATCCATGCGCGCGTGCTGAAGGTCGCGGGCGAGACGGGGCTGCGGCATGTCATCACCTGCCCGATCGCGGGTGCGCTGCCGACGCTGAAGTCGATCGCCTACCGGATCTTCAAGCGCGCCGAGATCGCCCGCGCGCCGAACGACGCGCGGCATCGTAGCTTCGACTCGCTGGTGCATGCGAAGGGCGCGCCCACGCCGGTCGCGGTGACGCCGGACGAGGTCGCGGTGCTGCAATATACCGGGGGGACGACCGGCGAGCCCAAGGCGGCGATGTTGAGCCACGCCAATCTGGTGTCGAACGCGGATGCGATGATGACGTTCGTCGGTGGCGAGACGCCCGAGCAGGACCGGGTGATGGGGGCGCTGCCGCTGTTCCACGTCTTCGCGCTGACGACGGTGCTGACCTATTCGATCCGCGCGGGGGCGCAGATGATCCTGTTGCCGCGTTTCGAGCTGCAGCAGCTGCTCAAGACGATCGTGCGGACCAAGCCGACCTATTTCCCCGCGGTGCCGACCATCTATGCCGCGATCACCAAGGCGGCGGAGACGCAGCCGATCGACCTGTCGTCGATCCATGCGTGCATCTCGGGCGGCGCGCCGCTGCCCGCCGAGGTGCGTACCGCGTTCGAGGCGGCGACGGGGTCGAAGCTGGTCGAGGGCTATGGCCTGTCGGAGGCGTCGCCGATCATCACCTGCAATCCGATCGAGGGGCTGAACAAGCCGGGATCGGCGGGGCTGCCCTTTCCCGGCACGATCATCGAGATCCGCGACCGCGAGGACCCGACCCGGCTGCTGCCGGTCGGTGAGAATGGCGAGATTTGCGCGCGTGGCCCGCAGGTTACGCAAGGATATTGGCATAAGCCGGAAGCGAGCGCGGCGCTGTTCGCGGACGGGGCGCTGCGCACCGGCGACGTCGGGCATCTCGACGCGGACGGCTATCTGTTCATCGTCGACCGGATCAAGGACCTGATCCTGTGCGGCGGCTACAATGTCTATCCGCGCGTGATCGAGGAGGCGCTGTACGAGCATCCCGCGGTCGCCGAGGTGGTGGTGATCGGGGTCGCCGACGCCTATCGCGGACAGGCGCCCAAGGCGTTCGTCACGCTGGTCGAAGGTGCGGTCGCAACCCCTGTGGAATTGCGTTATTTTCTGCTCGACAAGATCAGCAAGATCGAGCTTCCCCGCGAGGTCGAAATCCGCGACACTCTGCCCAAGACGTTGATCGGCAAGCTATCCAAAAAGGAACTTGTCGCGGAGGAAGAGGCCAGGCTGGCACGCGCGATGCCGGCCGGGGCGGCGTCGGGGGAGAGGGGAGCGACACCGTGAACGAGCGGCAGGACGATCTTACCGGGATTCAGGACGTGTCGCAGGCGCTGGGGGTCAGCGCGCGGACGCTGCGTTTCTATGAGGACAAGGGGCTGATCGAGCCGTGCCGGATCGGCACGACGCGGGTCTATACGCGGCGCGACGTCGCGCGGATGCAGCTGATCCTGCGCGGCAAGCGGCTGGGATTCTCGTTGCGCGACATCGAGGAGTTTCTCGTCCTGTACGACGCGGATCCGCAGCATGTCGAACAGATGCGCGCGCTCGCCGAACGCTGTCGCCAGCGGATCGACGACCTGCAGCAGCAGCAGGCGGCGATCGCGCAGACGCTGGAGGAACTGGAGAAGATCGAGGCGCAGGCGCTCGAGCGGATCGCGTCCTGATCGGCCGGTAGCGAGCGAGCGGTTGCGCCGGCTCGCGCGTCGCGGCACGGACGCGTGATGCGTACCATCTCCTCCGCCGTCGGCGTTCGTCTCTATCATCTCGACGATGCGCTCGAGGGCGGGGCGGCGACGACGCTTTTCTACGGCCCGCTCGGCGAGGCGCTGGCGATTGCCGCGCAGCAGAGCGAGGAGGTCCAGGCGGGGCTGTACATCGCGACCGAGAACGACGTCGTCGCCTATCTCGACCTCGACGAGTGAGGCTCAGGCGCCCGCGGTGAAGCCGTCGTCGCGGTCGGCGGGAACGGGCGCGCTGACCGCCTTGCAGATCGCCCGGAGCGCGGGTTTGAGGCCTTCCTCGAGGGTAGGGTGATAGAAGGGCATGTCGAGCAGGTCGGTCGCGGTGCGGCCCTGCTGGATCGCCCAGGCGATCAGGTGCGCGCTGTGCTCGACCCCGGGGGCGGCCATCGTCGCGCCGGTGAGCCGGCCGGTGCCCGCCTCCGCATAGAAGCGGATCAGCCCGGCGTTGCGCGCCATGACCTTCGCGCGACCCTGATCCTCGTAGGAGGCTTCGCCGATGACGATGCCGTCCTGGTCGTCGGGGGTGATGTCGCCGATCACCGCGACGGTCGGGTCGGTGAACATGATCGCGAGCGGGACCATCCGCGGGCCGGGGGTGACGTCGGGGAACTGCACGGCGTTGCGGCCGGCGATCATCCCCTCGGCAGACGCCTCGCCGAGCACGGTACGGTCGTGATCCGCGTCGCCCGCGATGAAGATCGGCGCGTCGCCGCACTGCATCGTCGTCCTGTCGAAGACCGGCGTGCCGTGATCGTCGAGCGCGATCCCGGTGGTCTCTAGCCCGAGGCCCTTGAGCCGCGGCGGCCGGCCGGTCGCGACGAGCAGATAGTCGAAGCGGCGGGATCCCGATTGCTCGCCCGACCAGGACAGGCGGACGCCGCCGCTGTCGGGTTCCGCCTTCAGTTCCATTTCGAGATGGATCGGCAGTTCCTTGTCGAGGATACCGTGCAGCACCGCCGAGACCATCTCGTCCTTCAGCGCGGCGAGGCCGGGCGACTGGTCGAACACCATCGTCTCGACCCCAAGCCGGACGAGAGCCTGGGCGAGTTCGAGGCCGATCGGGCCGGCGCCGATCACACCGACCGAGCCGGGCAGGGTCGGCAGTTCGAAGATCGTCTCGTTGGTCAGCACGCGGTCGCGGACCGCGTCGAAACTGTCGGGGATGTTCGGGTAGGAGCCGGTGGCGATCACGATTGCCTTGGCGGTCACGGTGCGGCCGTCGTCGAGGCGGAGCGTGGTCGCGTCGACGAAACGCGCGCGGGCCTGGACCTTCACGCCGTCGGGAAGCTTGTCGAGCGAGTCGCAGACGCCCGCGACGAACGCGTCGCGCTCGCGCTGGACGCGCGCCATGACTGCGGCCCCGTCGATCCGCGGCTCGGCGGTGATGCCGAAGACCGATGCCTGGCGGACCGCGTGCGCGGCGTGGGCGGCGGCGATCAGCAGCTTGGAGGGCATGCAGCCGACGCTGGCGCAGGTGGTGCCCGAGAAGGTCTCGTCGATCAGCAGCGTGCGCGCGCCGTTGCGTCGCGCGTTGCGTTCGGCGGCGAGCCCCGCGGTGCCCGCGCCGATGATCGCGACGTCGCAGGTGAGATCGGGACAGATGAGATCGGGGCCGTTGAGATCTGGGCTGGTGTTCGGCATGATCGACTCCGTCTCCGGAGCATTCCGGTCATGGCAGCGAAACCTTCCAACCGCCTGACCCGTTCCGCATGCCGATCCGATAATCACCACGATCCGAGGACCCGCCATGCTGACCGTCCATCACCTGAATTTCTCCCGGTCTTTCCGCATCTTGTGGCTGCTGGAGGAACTGCAGCTGCCCTATGAGCTGGTCCGGTACGAGCGCGATGCGAGCTTCCGTGCGCCTGCGTCGCTGAAGGCGGTGCATCCGCTGGGCAAGGCGCCGATCGTGCAGGACGACGAGCTGACGCTCGCCGAGAGCGCGTCGATCCTCTCCTATCTCGATCGCAAGTACGGCGGCGCGCGGCTGAGCCCGCCCGAAGGTACGCCCGAGGCGGCGATCCATGACGAATGGCTACACTATGTCGAGAGTTCGGCGGCGTTCCCGATCATGATGACGGTGATCGGCAAGATGATGGGCGGGCTTCCCGAGGGGCTCGGCAAATTTTCCGAGCCCGAGGTCGCCAAGACGTTTGCGTATATCGCCGACGGGGTCGGCGAGGGGCCGTATCTGATGGGGGCGAAGCTGACGCTGGCGGATATCCAGATGTCATATTTGCTCGCGACCGCGGAGAGCGCGGGGCTGCTCAGGGACCAGCCGGTGGTGAGCGCGTATTTCGAGCGGCTGAAGGCGGTGCCGGGCTATCAGAAGGCGATCGAGATTGGCGGGCCGCTCTCGCCACCGCGGCGCTGACGGGTAAGGGGACCGGCGCTGCGATACCGCAGCGCCGGTCCTGCCGGCTCAGCGCGCCTTGAAGCGGATCGCCTGACCGCCGCCGGGCGCGAGCGCGAGCGTCAGCGTGTCGCCCTTGCGGACGCGCTTGGTCTCGATCGTGATCGCGTGGCGTGCGGTCGTCTTGTAGTCCGCGCCGGGGCCGTCGCGGTAGATCTGCGCGGTGTAGGTCCGGCCAGCGTCGAGGAAGTCGAGCGCGACGGTGAGCGTCCGGGCATTCTCGTCGGTGACGCTGCCGACATACCAGTCGTTCGACTTGCGGTCCTTGCGCGCGAAGGTGACGAAATCGCCGACCTCGCCGTTGAGCACACGGGTGTCGGACCAGTCGGTCGGCACGTCCTTGATGAACTGGAACGCGGCGGGGTATTTCGCGTAGTTCTCGGGCGTGTCCGCGGCCATCACGACGGGCGAATAGAGCACGACATAGAGCGCGAGCTGCTTGGCGATCGTCGATAGGAGGTCGCTGTCGTCGGTGCCCTTGAGGCTGAGCACGCCGGGGGTGAAGTCCATCGGCCCCTCCAGCATGCGCGTGAAGGCGAGGTTCGCCTCGTGCTCGGGCGGGTTCTTGCCAGCCCAGCTGTTATATTCCATGCCGCGCGAGCCCTCGCGCGCGATCCAGTTGGGATAGGTGCGGCGCAGGCCGGTGTCCTTGACGGGCTCGTGGCTGTCGATCGACACCTTGTACTTGGCGGCGGTGGTGACGACGCGGGTATAATGGTTCACCATCCACTGGCCCTCATGCCATTCGCGGTGCTGCGACCCGTCGGGATCGACGCGTTCGATCTGGCCCGCATCGGTGACATAGCCGGTCTTGATCGCGGGGATGCCGTGATCGCGCGCAAAGGCGAAGGCGCGGTCGAGCTGGCCGTCATAATGGCTGGCCGAACCGCCGGTCTCGTTATGCCCGATCAGGTAGACGCCCTTCGATTTCGCGTATTTGGCGAGATAGCCGGCATCGAAATCGGAGGTCGGCGTGTCGAACTGCATCGCGGTGCCGTCACCGAACCAGTCGCCGTCCCAGCCGACATTCCAGCCCTCGACGAGGACGCCGGGGATTTTGTTCGCGCTGGCGAAGTCGATATAGGTCTTCACATGCGCGGTCGTGGCGCCGTGATTGGGGCCGGTCGCCCAGCTCCATTTGCCGGTGATCATGTTCCACCAGACGCCGACGAACTTGCCGGGCTTGACCCAGCTGACGTCGCCGAGCTTGTTCGGCTCGTTCAGATTGAGCTCGATATGGCTCATGTAGAGGCCGGGTGCGTCGTCCGAGAGGATCAGCGTGCGCCAGGGCGTCGCGAACGGGCCGGTCCGCGTGACCTTGGGCGCGCCGGCGCCGGGGGTCAGCACCGCCTTCAGCGTGTTGCCCTCGACCTTGGCGACGTTCATGCCGGCATAGTCGACCAGCGCGGCCTCGTGCAGCGCGACATGCGTGCCGCCCGCGAGCTTCAGCGTGATCGGCGTCGCGGCGGTGCCGACATCGGCGAGCGGCGTGCGGTTGTAGAGATATTCCTCGCGATTCCATTCGAAGCCGGGCTTCCACCAGGCGGTCGCGTCCTCGGCGAAGGCGAACTGCGTCAGCTCCTCGGCGATGTTGACCGTCTTGAAATTGGGCTGGTCGGGAAAGACGTAGCGAAAGCCGATGCCGTCGTCCTGAAGACGGAAGACGACGTCGATCGCGCGCTGCAGCCGGTCGGTCTCGCGCAGGCGGACGCGCATCTCGGTGTGGTTGTCGCGGATCGTCTTCCACTCGCCCCAGGGCTGCGTCCAGGTCGAGTCCGCCTTGTCGCGGGTGACGGTCTCGATCTTCAGGTGGCGGTCGAACTTGGGGGCGTCGGTGAAGAGGAAGCCGAGCCGCGACGGCTTGACGATCAGCGTGCCCTTGCGCGTGACGCTGTAGGTCGCATGGCCTTCGCCGTCGGTCGCGACGGTGACCGCGATGCTGCCGTCGGGGGAGGTCGCGATCGCCGAGGGGATCGTCGGGACGGGCTGCGGCTTGATCGTCTCGTTCGTGGTGACGGCGGGGGTGGTGGCGGCGGGGGCGGCCTGATCCTGCGCGATCACGGGTGCGGTGGTCGCGAGCAGGGTCGCCAGCGTGAGCGAGAGGGTCTTCATGATCCGGTCCTTTCGACGATCAGCGCGGCATAGCCACCCAGTCGTCCTATCGTTGCGTCGTTGATGCTGTCGCGGACGCGCCAGTGTTCGGGGGTAGCGGGGCTCCACGCGACGGGTGTCGCGGCCATGTTGAAGACGCAGAGCAGGATCTGGTCGCCGTCACGGCGTTCGAAGGCGAGCAGCGTGTCGGTGACCTCGGTCAGGACCAGATCGCCGATCGCGAGCGCGGGGATTTCGCGGCGGAGCGCGAGCAGGCGGCGGGTGAGCGCGAGCAGCGAGTCGGGATCGCCCTCCTGCCGGTCGACCGCGAGCTCGGGATGGTCGTCGCCGACCGGGAGCCACGGCGACGCATCGGTGAAGCCCGCATGCGGCGCATCGGCCCGCCACGGCATCGGCGTGCGGGCGCCGTCGCGCGACAGCGTCAGCGGCCAGTTGGCGATCGCCTCGGGATCCTGGAGCTGGTCGAACGGCACCTCGACCTGGGTCAGGCCCAGTTCCTCGCCATAATAGAGGAAGATGTTGCCGCGCAGGCAGACGAGCAGCGCGATCTTCATCCGCGCGAAGGCGTCGCGGTCATCGGGGCCGATCCAGCGCGAGACGGCGCGGGGGGCGTCGTGATTCTCGAACGCCCAGCTCGGCCAGCCCATCTCCGCGTCCGACGGCCAGAGCGTGATCGCGTCGGCGACGGTGCTCGGGCGGAGGTCCGACGCGTAGAGGAAGTCGAAGCCATAGGCGCTGTTGAGCCGAGTCTGGCCGCGGGTGAACAGCTTCATCTCGCGGTCGCTGTCGGCGCCGCCGACCTCTGCCACGGTGAAGCGGTCGCCATAGCCGTCGATCAGCCGCCGTAGCCGTTCGAGGAAGGCGGGGATGTCGGGATGGCTCTGGTTGTGGACATGCGCCTGAAAGTCGAAGGGGCGCGTCTTCAGGCTGTTGTCGGTGACCGGCGGATTGTCGGTCAGCGCGGGGTCGTGCATCGCGAAGTTGATCGCGTCGAGACGGAAGCCGTCGACGCCGCGGTCGAGCCAGAATTTTGCGGTGTCGACGATCTCGTCCTGCACGTCCGCGTCGTGGAGGTGGAGCTGGGGCTGTTCCTTCAGGAAATTGTGCAGATAATATTGGCGACGGCGCGCGTCCCAGGTCCAGGCGGGGCCGCCAAAGACCGACTGCCAGTTGGACGGCGGGCTGCCGTCGGGCTTGGCGTCGGCCCAGACATACCAGTTCGCCTTGGGGTTGGTGCGCGACGAGCGGCTCTCGACGAACCAGGGATGCTTGTCCGAGGTATGGCTGTAGACCTGGTCGATGATGATCTTCAGCCCGAGCGCGTGGGCGCGCGCGATCAGCGTGTCGAAATCGGCGAGCGTGCCGAAGATCGGGTCGACATCGCGGTAGTTCGCAACGTCATAGCCGAAGTCCTTCATCGGCGATGTAAAGAAGGGCGAAAGCCAGACCGCATCGACGCCGAGGCTCGCGACATAGTCGAGATGGCGGGTGATGCCGGGCAGGTCGCCGATGCCGTCGCCGTTGGAATCCGCAAAGCTGCGCGGATAGATCTGGTAGATGACCGCGCCCTTCCACCAGGGTCGGTGCACGGGCAGGCTCGTATCGTCGGGCATCAGCGGGTCTCCGCGGCGCAGACCGCATAGCCAAAGGCGGGGATGGTCAGCGTGACGCTGCCGGGGGCGGTCGCGCGCGCGGCGCAAGCGCCGGCGAGCGTATCGAAGCGGGTCGAGCGAGTCTCGACCTGGATCGCGCTGGTCAGCGGGTTGGCGCTGGTGTTGTACGCAAGAAGCATCTCGGCGCCGGTCACGGGATCGAAGCGCGAGACCGCGAACAGGCCGGGCGTATCGCCCCGCGCGCGGACGAGCGTGCGGCCGCGGGTCAGCGCCGGGTGCGCGACGCGGAGGCGCGCGAGCTGGGCGATCTGGCGGAACAGCGGGTGGGTCGTGCCGAAACTGGCGGTCGCGGTGGTGGCGTCGGTGCCGACGAGGCGGTTGTCGTTATAGACCGCGACCCTCGAGGCGAACATGTCCTCGCGCGCGTCCTGGTCGTCGCCGTCGCCGGCAAAGCCCTGCTCGTCGCCCGAATAGATGGTCGGCACGCCGCGCAGCGTCAGCAGCATCGCATGGCCGAGCTTGACGCGGGCGAGCACCTCGGCCTCGCTCGCATTCGGATTGAGGCGGCGGACGTCGCGCGCGAAGCGGCCCTGGTCGTGATTGCCGAGGAAGGTCGGCAGGATCATCGCGGTGTCGGCGCCATGTTCGTAGAGCGCGTCGCCGTCGAACAAGGCGGCGAGTTCGTTCGTGCCCTTGTTGCCCGCGACGACGTCGGTCACGCCCCAGCGGAAGCCGAAGTCGAGCACCGCGGGCAGCTTGTCGACGCGGGTGAAGCGCGCGAGATAGCCCGGATCCATCGTTCCATAGGCGACCTCGCCGAAGATGTGGAAATTGGGGATGCCGTTCGCCTTGGCGCGGTCGAGCATCGCGGGCGTGAAGGCCTGCCAGAATTCGGGGTTCACGTGGCGCGCGGTGTCGATGCGGAAGCCGTCGACCTTGAACCGGTCGATCCAGCCGCCGAAGATGTCGATCATCCCCGACACGACGCGCGGATTCTCGGTCGCGAGATCGTCGAGGCCGGAGAAGTCGCCCATCGTCGAGCTCTCGTCGGTGAAGGTCGAGTCGCCGCGGTTGTGGTAATAGATCGGGTCGTTGAGCCAGGCGGGGACCTTCACGGCCCGTTCCTTCACAGGCACATAGGGCGTGTAGGCGAAGCCGGGGTCGGTCAGCCGCGCGAAGTTTTCAGGCGTGCGGACGGCGTCGCCCGCGAAACCGGGATTGATCGGCTTGCCGCGCAGGCCGAGCTTGCGCTGATAGGGATAGTTCGCGCGGTCGCGATAGGCGCAGGGGGTGCCCTCGGTGCATTCGCGGTACTGGATCACGTCGGCGGTATGGTTGATGATGATGTCCATATAGACCTTCATCCCGCGCGCATGCGCCGCGGTGACGAGCGCGCTCATGTCGGCATTGGTGCCGAGATGCGGATCGACCTGCGTGAAGTCGGTGATCCAGTAGCCGTGATAGCCAGCGGATTCCTTGCCCGGCGCGCCCTGGACGGGTTTGTTCTTGAAGATCGGACCGAGCCAGATCGCGGTCGCGCCGAGCTGCTGGAGATAGCCGAGGCGCTTGGTCAGGCCCTTGAGGTCGCCGCCATGGTAGAAGCCCTTGGCGGTCGGATCGAAGCCGGTGACGCGGCGATCGCCGGTGAGGCCGCCGCGGTCATTGGCGGGATCGGCATTCTCGAACCGGTCGGGGAGGACGAAATAGATGACCTCGTCCTGCGGCAGTCGCGCGCGGTAGTCGGTGGCCGGTGCGGGCTTCGGTGCAGGGCCGGGGTCTGCGATGGCGGGCGAGAGCGCGAGCAACCCTGCCAGGATGGTGGCGACGCTCTTGATCATCGGATGTCCTTTTCGCACCGGAACTCGGTGACGGCGCCACCGGCGCCGGGTTGCCGTCCGCCGGGATGACCCCGGGCGGACGGCGGTATTGCAGGCACTTAGAAGCGGAAGCTTGCACCCAGATAGAACTGGCGCCCGAAATATTGCAGCGTGCCGGTCTGTGCGGTCTGGCCGAAATAGGAGCGGGTCGGCTGGTCGGTCAGGTTGTTCGCCTGCGCGAGCAGCGTCATCCCGGCGAGCGGGCTGCCCTGCGGGAATTCATAGCTCATCTGCGCGTCGAACACGGTCTCTGCGGCATTGGTCACGATCTGCTCGCTGAGGCCGAACTGCGGTGCGACGAACTTCGAGCGGTAGCGCATCGAGACGCGCGTCTGGAAGCCGTTCTTCTCGTAGAAGAGCGTCGGGTTGGAGACGATCTTCGACAGGCCGGGCAGCGACAGCGAGAGCGTGTTGCCGCTGATCGCGTTTGTGATGCTGACGTCGGACTGGTTGTACGAGATGTTGAGCACCGCGCCGAGGCCGTCGAACGGCGCCGGCAGGAAGTCGAACGTCTTGGTGATGGCGCCTTCGAAACCATAGACATAGCCGCCATTGCCGTTGATCGGTGCGAACAGATTGCCGGTCGTGACGACGCTGGTATACGGCGTTCCGGTGAGCGGCGGTGCGGAGATGCCGTTCGCGGCGAAGTCGTAATTGGGGATGACGCCGCCGATCACGAAGCTGCGAATGTCCTTGTAGAAGGCGCCGAGGACGAACGAGCCGCTGTTGCCGAAATAATGCTCATAGGTGGCGTCGAACTGGTTGGCGCGGAACGGCTGGAGCGCGGGGTTGCCGCCGCTGCCGTCGAGCCGCGCCGTGGTGCCGCCGATCGCCACGAGATTAGTCGATACCGCGTTGCGGAAATCGAAGAAGCGCGGGCGGGAGATCTGGCGCGAGAGCGACAGGCGGGCCTGGTCGTTCTCGGTCAGGCCGAGGATGAAGTTCGCCTGGGGCAGCCAGTCGGTGAACTTGCGACCACGCGTATTGTCGTAACGGTTCAGCCCCTCGTTCACCGCCGTTGCGGGATCGTCGACGAATGCGATGGTCGACGACGACGACTGGTCGGTGTGCACGACGCGCAGGCCGATATTGCCCTTGAACGGTAGCGACCCGGCGATCGTGTCGAAGTTGAGCTGGGCATAGCCCGCATAGGTCTTCTCGTCGATCGTGAAGCTCTGATCGCGCGTGAAGGGCTGGCTGGCGGGCTGGCCTACGACACGATCGGGGCCCAGCTGCGCATCGAGGATGCTGCCGATGTCGGCGACGAGGAAGTCGGGGAAGGACGCGAACTTGCCCTTGAACCCGGCAATCGACGAATTGCTCGAATCGACCGTCACCGGCGCAGCGAAGGTGAATCCGTCAAACGTCGTCTTCACCCGCTCCGCCCGGCGATTGCCATAGCGGCCGCCGAGTTCGAGCGACTTCAGGAACGAGCCGTCGATCTTGTAGAGCGCGGTCCCGGCAAAGGCGTAGAGGCGATCGGTGTCCTTGGTCGGGGTGATGTAGAACCCCTCAAAATTGTTCTGCGCCGGATTGGTGTAGTCTGCGCTGGTGGCGAACGAGCCGACGTTCAGCCCGTCGAGCTTGTAGCTCAGCGTGGTCGGCGTCGTCGTCGTGTTGCCGTTATCGTCGAGACCCGAGTCGTTGAAGAAGCTCGAGGCACGCGAATAGGAGCCGTCGACACTCAGCGTGAGCTGACCGATGTCCTTGGCGACGTTGCCGCCGAAGGTGTAGAGTCGATCGAGCCGGTTCTCGTTCTGCTGAATGGTGCGCGTCCGGATCCCCGACGTGGTGCCGCCGACGATCGTGTTGCCGATGACGGTCGGGTCGGTCAGGTTGCTGCTGGTCTGCTGCAGGTTCTCGACGCGGATGCCGCGGCGGAACACGTCCGACTTGAAGCGCGAATAATAGCCGTCGAGCAGGACGCGGAACGTGTCGGTCGGCTCATACTGGATGCTGCCGAGGACGCCGTCACGGGTCTCGTTGCCGCCCGACTGGACCGCCTCGAAGCCATAGCCGATCGCGTCGGCGCGGCCGTTGCCGTCAAGGTCGCGGATCGCCGGGCTGCCGTTCTGACCGGTCGCGGTGTAATCATAGCCGACGAAGCGCGTCGCGACGTTCGCCTGCTTCAGCCGCGCATAGCCGACCGCGAGGCCGAGCGTGTCGTCGAGCAGCTTGGTCTGGATCGAGGCGCTGCCGCGATAGCCGAATTCGCTGGCGTCGGGGTTCTGGCCGGCGCGGTCGTTATAGACGCCGCGGACGTTGACGCTGACGAGCGTCTTGCCGGGGATGCTGAGCGGGCGCGCGGTGCTGAGCTCGACCTTGCCGGCGACACCGCCCTCGATCTGCGAGGCCTTGGGGCTCTTGTAGACCGCGGCCTGGTTGATGAGTTCGGACGGATACTGGTCGAATTCGATGACGCGGTTGCCCGAGGTCGCGACCTGTTCGCGGCCGTTGAGCGTCGCGGAGACGAGATCCTGGCTGAGCCCGCGGATGTTGATCGCGGAGGCCTGGCCGCCGGTACGCTGCGAGGTGACGCCGGGCAGGCGGGCGAGCGACTCGGCGATCGAGACGTCGGGTAAGCGGCCGATATCCTCGGCCGAGACGATCTCGGCGACGACGTCGAGGTTGCGCTTGACCGCGATCGACGAGCGCAGGCTGGCGCGGAAGCCGGTGACGACGATGTCGTCGCTGGACTCGGCTGCGGGGCCGCTGCTCGGGGCGGTGGCGTCCTGCGTCGCGACGGTCGGGGCGGGCGTCGAGGGTGCGCTCGACACGGTGTTGTCGGCGGAGGCCGGGGCGGGATCGGTCGCGACCTGCGCGTCGGCGACCGACGCGGCGAAGAGCGCCACGGCAAGCGCGGTGCCGCTGGCCGATAGGGTGAAAAGGTGATGCGCGGCAGATGCCGGGAAACGCTTGGACGTCGTCATGTTCAACTCCCCTGAAAGCCCCGCTGCATCTTTCGCGCCGTGGGCCGTGTGTGGCGTTCCAATGGAATTCCGCCTCACGAAAGCCAATCAATCGACATACGTATTCAGTGCGGCCGTTCCGGCCGTGTTGCCGATTTGCCACGGATCGCGGGGGCCAATGCGTTGACGTTGTGCCGAAACTGGAGTGATGATTGCGACGGCGACGCCGTCCGAGCGCCCCCGAGAGGATCCCTATCTTGAGTGCCCAGCGCAAATCCACGTCGTTCGACATCGCGCAGGCCGCGGGCGTATCGCAGCCGACCGTGTCGCGCGCGCTGCGCGGCAGCCCGACGGTCAGCCCGGCGACGCGGCAGCGGATCGAGGCGATCGCAAAGCAGCTCAACTATACCGTCGACCGGAGTGCCTCGAACCTGCGCAGCGGCAAGACGCGGACGATCGCGTTGCTGCTGTTCCGCGATCCGACGCCCGACGAGACCGAGGTCAATCCGTTCTTCCTGGGCATGCTGGGCGCGATGATGGGGGCGTGTGCCGATCACGGCTATGACCTGCTCGTCTCGTTCCAGAATTTCTCGTCCGACTGGCATACCGATTACGAGGACAGCCACCGCGCCGACGGGCTGATCCTGCTCGGCTATGGCGATTATGCGGATTATCGCGCGCGGCTGGATCATCTCGTGGCGCAGGGGACGCATTTCATCCGCTGGGGATCGGTCCGGCACGACCAGCCTGGGCTGACCGTGGGGTGCGACAATGTCGCGGGCGGTGCGGAGGCGACGCGGCACCTGATCGCGCAGGGGCGGAGGCGGATCGCGTTCCTGGGGGATGCGACCGATCATTATCCGGAGTTTTACGACCGGCACCGCGGCTATCTCGCGGCGCTCGAGGAACATGGCCTGCATGCCGATCCGCACTTGCAGGTCGATGCGATCACGACCGAGGAGGACGGCACGCGCGCGGCGCAGGCGTTGCTCGCGCGCGGGGTTGCGTTCGATGCGATCGTCGCGGCGAGCGACCTGATCGCGCTGTCGGCGATGCGGGTGCTGGCGGGGGCGGGGCGGATCGTGCCCGACGACGTCGCGATCGTCGGCTTCGACGACATTCCTGCCGCCAGCCTCGCCAACCCGCCGCTGACGACGGTGGCGCAGGACACGGTGCTGGGCGGCCGGCGGCTGGTCGAGATGCTGCTCGCGCGGATCGACGATCGCCCGGTGACGAGCATCGTGCTGCCGACTCAACTGGTCGTACGGCGTTCGTCGGGCGAGGCCGCAGCGTGACGCGCGAAAAGCCGCGTCAGGGTTTCTGGGGTCTGTGGAATATCTCGTTCGGGTTCTTCGGGATCCAGATCGGTTTCGCGCTCCAGAACGCGAATGTCAGCCGGATCTTCCAGTCGCTTGGTACCAGCGTCGACGATCTCGCCTTTCTGTGGATCGCCGCGCCGCTGACCGGGCTGCTCGTCCAGCCGGTGATCGGGCATTACAGCGACCGGACCTGGGGGCGGCTCGGGCGCCGGCGACCCTATTTCCTGGGCGGTGCGGTGCTGGCGACGATCGCGTT
Organism: Sphingomonas sp. CFBP 13714; assembly: GCF_014842205.1. Classification (NCBI taxonomy): domain Bacteria; kingdom Pseudomonadati; phylum Pseudomonadota; class Alphaproteobacteria; order Sphingomonadales; family Sphingomonadaceae; genus Sphingomonas; species Sphingomonas sp. CFBP 13714. The sequence continues at coordinate 256,158 of NZ_JACYVG010000003.1, read as the reverse complement.
GCTGGGGATGCCGAACGCGCCCGTTTTGTGGGTAGCGGCGGCGCTGCTGTGGATGCTCGACGGGTCGCTCAACGTCGCGATGGAGCCGTTCCGTGCGTTCGTCGGCGACATGCTGGGCAGCCGGCAGCGGACCGCGGGCTATGCGTTCCAGACCGGCTTCATCGGCGCCGGCGCGGTGATCGGCAGCCTCGCGCCGCTGATCCTGACCGACGTCTTCCACGTCGCCAATACCGCGGCGGGCGGCGGGATCCCGCCATCGGTGCGCTATGGCTTCTATCTGGGTGCGGCGGCCTTGTTCTGCGCGGTGCTGTGGACGGTGCTGACGACGAAGGAATATTCGCCCGACGAGTTGGCCGCGTTCGAGCAGGATGACGGCGCAGTCGAGGCGGCGCCGGCGATAGCGGCACCGGCCGGATCGGGCGCGCGGCTGGCCCCGGTCTGGATCGCGCTGGGGGCGATCGTGATCGCGGCGGTGGCGCGGTTCGGGCTCGACAAGCCGGTCTATCTGCTGGGTGGCGGGCTGATCGCGTTCGGTGTCGCACTGCTGGTCAGCGCCGCGCTGGTCCGGTCGGGCAGAGAGTCCAATGTTCTCAGCCAGATCGTCGGCGATCTTGCGACCATGCCGCAGACGATGAAGCGGCTCGCGCTCGTCCAGTTCTTCACCTGGTCGGCGCTGTTCATCATGTGGATCTACACCACGCCGATCGTCACGCAGCGCGCGTTCGGGACGACCGACACGGCGAGTGCGGCGTATAATGACGGCGCGAACTGGGTCGGGGTGCTGTTCGCGGTGTATAACGGCGTGGCGACGGTCTGGGCGTTCGTGATGCCGTGGCTCGCGGGCCGGATCGGGCGGCGCAATGCGCATATCCTGGGGTTGCTGAGCGGGGCGGCGGGGTTCGGGTCGTTCCTGCTCCTGCGCGATCCGCATGCGCTGATCGGGTCGATGGTGCTGATCGGGATCGCCTGGTCGTCGATTCTGACGATGCCCTATGCAATGCTGTCCAACGCGCTGCCGCAGGCCAAGCTGGGCGTTTACATGGGGCTGTTCAACATCTTCATCGTGCTGCCGCAGCTGATCGTGTCGTCGGTGATGGGGCAGGTGATGCGGACGGTGTTCCCGGGCGATCCGGTCTGGGCGATGCTGATCGCGGCGGGGGTGATGGGCGTCGCGGCGCTGGCGATGCTCCGCGTGCCGCGGGACGCCTGAGATACTGTCCTCCCCCTGGCGGGGGAGGACGAGGGGTCAGCCGCCGAAGCCGCCGCGGCCACCGAAGCCGCCGCCGAACCCGCCGCGCGAGATCACCGAGCTGCGGGTCTGGACCCGCGCGGGCGCGCGCGCCGTGGTGGGGGTGAAGGCGTCCGAGCCGACGCGGGTGCGGCCGGTGACGTAATCGCGGCTGATGCGGCCGCCGGCGCCGCCATAATAATTGCCCTGACGGTCGCGGTACATCGGCGCGCCGCGATAGCCATAGCCGCCGTTGAGCGCCTGGCCGATGATGAACCCGGTGAGCAACGGCGTGAAGAAGCTGCCGCCGCTGCCATTGTTGCGCGGCTCGCACTGTGCGGCGCCGAACTGCTCCTCGCAGGTCTGCTTGTCCTCGAACCGTGGTGCGGTCTTGGCGGCGTCGGTCTTGGCCTGTTCATAGGCGGTGTCGCACTGCGCGGCGGGGATCGCCCCCGCCGAGCGGCATTCGGCGACCGAGGCATAGCTCTGCGCGTCGACGGGCTTGCCGCCGACATCGCCGTCGCAGGCGGTCAGCGAGATGCCCGAGCCCGCGATCAGGCCGGTGAGGACGATCGAGCTGGAACGCTTCATGTCTTTGCCTCTCAGTTCGTCATGCACGCGGCATTGAGGATGCCGACGCAGAGCGAGATGCTGCCCATATAGGTGGCGGCGGCGATATCGCCCCGCACGATCCGGTCGTGAATGTCACGCATCACGAGGCGGCGGACGACGAGCGCGGCGACGATCTGGATCACGCCCGCGAGCACCGCCCACACCGCGAACTCGACGAGCGTGACGGTGTGCGTCAGCGCGGAGGCGAGTGGGAGGACATAGCCGAGCAGCGCCGCGCCCAGCGTGATCGCCGCGGCGGTATTGCCGTCGCGGATCAGCGCCTTCTCGTTATAGGGCGTGGTCGCCTGGAAGATGATCTTGAACGCGATGGTGAAGAGCCCGGCCGCGACGAACGCGATCAGGAAGGCCGCCGCGCTGGCGCCGAAGCTGTAATAGTCGATCATCTGAATCCCCCGGAACGCTGATGCGACGATGCTAGGCGCGGAACTCGCCGAGTTCCAGTGCTACGCCGAGCATGATCTCGAACGAGACCTCGCCCGCCTCATTCTCCTGGTCGATCGCGAGCAGCAGCTCGCGGCCGTCGTCGCCCGGCAGGTCGCGGCCGAACAGCATGCAGGTCTGGAAGATGCGGCGGTCGACGATGCCGTCGCGGTCGTCGTGGAGATCCTCCCAGAAGGTCACCGGCTCCTGCTCGCTCGCCTCGGGGCCGAACCAGACGCGGTCATAGTCGGGCAGGCCCTCCGCGGTGAAGCTGCGCGCCTTGAGCCGCGACTTCCACGCCGGGCGTTCGGCGGCGGAGGAGGGGTAGGCGCTGTCCCAGGGCGCGAAGATCGTGACGTCGGTGACGTCCTGCCCGGCGCGGTCGTTCGAGACCGCCTGGAACATGATGTCGTCATCGGTGTAGAACCGGTGGACGAACCCGCCCTCGTTGAGGTCGACCAGACCCTGCGCGACGATCACCAGCGTGTCGCGGTCGAACGGGAAGAGCAGCTCCGACCCGAACCGGCGCCAGGCGAGCGGGTCGACGATCACCGTGCGGCCGAGCGTGACGTTGCGGATGACGGGAAGTCCGGAGCCTTCAAGCGGTTGCTTGCGGCCGAACAGGCGATCGAACATGCAATCCTCACGTTATGGTTCGTGCCGTGCATAGGCGAAAGCGGCGATGCTCGCAAAGCGCCATTGGCGCGCCCTTCGCCGACGCCTATGTGTGCGGGCACGCGACAAGCACGGGAGTTCTTGCATTGACCGACATCTGGACCGTCCGCAGCCTCAAGGCCGCGCTCGATACGTCCGAGCCTGCGAAAACGGGGGAGCTGAGCGTCCGTATCGTCGAGGGGGCGGATCCCATCCTTCTCGTCACGATGCACGAGCATGGCGACCTCGAACTGTTCGTCAATGTCAGCGAGGCGCAGATCTCGGCCTCGACCCTGCTCTGGCCGTGTGACGAGCAGGAGGACCAGGCGGCGTTCAACGCGTTCCTGCTGAAGACGCAGAAGCTGGTGCCGCTGTCGAACTTCGGGATCGGCAGCGTCGAGGGGCGCGATTATTATGAACTGTTCGGCGAACTCGCGACGTCGAGCCGGCTCGACACGATAGTGATCGAGCTGCGCACGCTGGCCGAGAACGCGATCGATGCGGCCACCGACCTGCGCAACGCGCAGATCCCCGCCGCCTGACCCAAAGCATCATACGGAGAGACTGGCATGGCCATCTGGAGCAAGATTTTCACCCTCGGCCGGGCGGGCGCGCATGAAGCCGGCGCGGCGGTCGTCGACGCGAACGCCCTGCGGATCCTCGACCAGGAGATCCGCGACGCGGACAAGGCGCAAGGGAAAGCGCGCGACGACCTGGCCGGGCTGGTCGCCCGCCGCCGGATCCTCGAGACCGAGGTCGAGAGCTTCCGCGCGCAGGCCGCGAAATACGAGGCCTCGGCGCGGATCGCGGTCGAGAAGGGCAATATGGACCTTGCACGGCAGGTCGCGCAGCGGATCGCCGATCTCGAACAGGACATCGCGCTGAAGAGCCCGCAGGTCGAGGACATGCGCGCCGCCGAGGAGCAGATCCACACCGCGGTCGCGCAGACCGACCGCAAGATCGAGCAGCTCCGCCGCGAGGTCGAGGTCGTCAAGGTCAACGAGTCGGTGCAGAAGGCGCAGGCGACGGTCGCATCGGGCAGCATCGGCGCGGGCAACAAGCTGGGCTCCGCGGCGGACAGCCTCGCGCGGATCCGCGAGCGGCAGGCGATCCGCGGCGAGCGGATCAAGGCGGCCGGCGAGCTGGAGGACCGGCGCACCGGCGCGGATCTCGACGAGAAGCTGCGCCAGGCGGGGATCCTGCCGGGTCAGTCGTCCGCGGACGACGTGCTCGCCCGGCTGACCGCGCCCAAGACCGACCAGCTCGGCCAGACGCTGCGGATCGAGCAGCGCGACGACAGCAAGACGCAGGACAACTGATGCGCCGGATCGCGGTCGACCCGCGCGGCGACTGGCGCGAACGGGCCGACGCGATCGGGTTCGTCTATCACGGCACGGCGGTGGGCGACGGAATCGAACCCTATTGGGACGAGAGCGCCGCCTATGCCTTCACGCTGGCGGAGATCGAGGAGGATCTCGAACCCGCCGCCGAACAGATGCACGCGATGTGCCTCGAGCTGGTCGACGAGGTGGTGCGCGACCAGCAGCTGATGGAGCGGCTCGCCATCCCGCGCGAGCAGTGGAACTATGTCGCGGAGACGTGGCGGACGCGCCAGCCCTCGCTCTATGGCCGGTTCGACTTCGCCTATGACGGGACGGGGCCGGCCAAGCTCTACGAATATAACGCCGACACGCCGACATCGGTGTTCGAATGCGCGACCTTCCAGTGGATGTGGCTGGAGGACCTGCTCGCGAGCGGGGCGATGCCGGCGGGGACCGACCAGTTCAACAGCCTGTTCGACAAGCTGCGTGAACGCTTCCGCGCGCTGTTCCCGAGCGGTGGCTTCGTCCATTTCGCAGCCGACGCGACCGCGATCGAGGACCGCCAGACCGTGCGGTTTTTCGAGGATCTGGCGAGCCAGGTCGGGATCGAGCCGAAGTTCGTCGAGATGAAGGATATCGGCCTTGCCGCCGATGGCCGGTTCGTCGATCCTGAAGGCTTCGAGGTGCAGGCGGCGTTCAAGCTCTATCCGTGGGAGTTCATGCTGCGCGAACCCTATGCGCCGAACCTGTCGCGCGCGGACGTGCGCTGGATCGAGCCGGCGTGGAAATCGATCCTGTCGAACAAGGGCATCCTGCCGCTGCTGTGGGAGCGGCATCCCGGGCATCCGAACCTGTTGCCCGCGTATTTCGACGGCGATCCGGCGGCGAAGATCCTGGGGCCGCGCCATGTCCGCAAGCCGCTATTCTCGCGCGAGGGCGCCAATGTCGAGATCGTTGGCGGGGAGGGCGGCACGCCCGCCATTCTCGACCAGGGCTATGGTGCGGAGGGGGCGATCCTCCAGGCCTATGCGCCGCCGCCGGTGTTCGACGGGCGGCATCCGGTGATCGGGGCGTGGATCGTCGGCAACGAAGCCGCGGGGATCGGCGTTCGGGAGGATGAGACGGTGGTGACGCGCAACATGGCGCGCTTCGTCCCGCATATCATCGAGGCGGATAATGACTGACATACGCGAACTGCCGCCATTGCCGCCGATCGAGCGGCTGGTCGAGCTGATGTTCGATGCCGCGCGGATGGGGCGGGACGAGATGATCCCGGCGCTGTTGCAGGCTGGGGTCGATATCGAGGTGACCGATGCGCGGGGGTACACCCCGCTCGTGCTGGCGAGCTACAATGCGCAGGAATCGACGACGCGGCTGCTGCTCGACGCGGGCGCGCGGGTCGATGGCGATCCGGCGAGCACCGCCAATACCGCGCTGATGGGGGTGTGCTTCAAGGGCTATACGCCGATCGCTCGGATGCTGATCGAGGCAGGGGCGGACGTGAACCGGCGCAACGGCGTCGGGCAGACCGCGCTGATGATGGCGGCGTTGTTCAATCAGGGGGCGATCATCGACCTGCTGATCGAGCAGGGCGCGGATCCGGCGGTGGTCGATGCGGCGGGGAACAGTGTGGCGTCGTTGGCGATGTCTCAGGGGAATGCGGCGCTCGCGGCGCGGTTTGCTGAGGGTTCGCACGGGTTGGGATCCGCGGCCTGAACGTCGTCATCCTGACGAAAGTCAGGATCCAGAGTAACGGGCGGTACCTTCTTGGCTCTGGATCCCGACTTTCGTCAGGATGACGGGAAGGAAGTGTACTTCCGGACGTTCGTCAGGATGACGGAGAAGGGGTTTGCCCGTCGTCATCCGCGTGCGTCTGCGGGAGGACCGCGCCGACATGCGTCTGGCCGCGGGCTTCGGCGAGGCGCATCTGGCGTTCGCGTTCGGCATAGCCAGCGCGCTGGGTCGCGTCGCGGGCGTCGTGGCAGGCGGGGCAGCTGATCCCCTCGACATAGAGCGGCGAGGCGCGGTCGGCGGGGCTGACGGGCATGCGGCAGGCATGGCACAGGCCGTGCGTGCCGGGGGCGAGGCCGTGGCCGACCGCGACGCGCTGATCGAAGACGAAGCATTCGCCTTCCCAAAGGCTCTCCGCCTCGGGCACGGTTTCGAGATATTTGAGGATGCCGCCCTTCAGGTGATAGACCTCGTCCAACCCTTCCGCTTTCAGGAACGCGGTCGACTTCTCGCAGCGGATCCCGCCGGTGCAGAACATCGCGATTCTTGGCGGCGGGCCGTCGCCGACGAGTTGGTCGCGGTGCTCGCGGAACCAGGCGGGGAAGTCGCGGAAGCTGCGCGTCTTCGGGTCGATCGCGCCTGCAAAGCTGCCGACCGCGACCTCATAATCGTTGCGCGTGTCGATCACGATCGTGCCCGGATCGGCGATCAGCGCGTTCCAGTCGCCAGGCTCGACATAGCGGCCGACATCGCCGAGCGGGTCGATATCGGGTTCGCCCATCGTCACGATCTCGCGCTTCAGCCGGACCTTCATGCGGTGGAACGGCATCGTCCCGGCGCGCGAATCCTTGACGTCGAGCGCGGCACAGCCGGGCAGCGCGCGGATATGCGCGAGGACGGTGTCGATCGCCGCGTCGGTCCCCGCGATCGTGCCGTTGATCCCCTCGGCTGCGAGCAGCAGCGTGCCCTTCACGCCTTGCACACAGCACAATGCGGCGAGCGGCGGCTTGATCGCGGCGATGTCGGCAAAGGGCGTGAAGCGATAGAGCGCGGCGACGCGGACCGGTCCGAGGGACTCAGGGTGGCTCGCCAGAAGATCGGCGGCGGGTAAGGGGGCGGCAGGCATGGGCAGGACGGTCCGGATCGAAGATGGCGCCGCCGCTGTTACGCCAAGTCGGAGTAGGTGGCGAGCAGGGTTTCGGTCCTCGCAAGGCCCGTCGCGGTGAGCTGGATCACGCCCGCGCTGCAGTCGGGGCGTTCGACCAGGCCCTTTTCGGCGAGCGCGCCGATCCAGCGGTGCGTGCGCGGCAGATCGAGCAGCGACAGCGCGCCGAGCGTCGCCGCGTCGATCACCCGACCCTCGGCCTCGGCGAGATAGATCTGCACCAGCACGAGCCAGGCATGGTCGCCGAACAGGTCGTCGCCCAGCTGTTCGCGTCGTCGGTGCAGGCTCCGGTCGACCTTCAGCGCGACCTGCCAGAGCCGTTCGGGCATGACGACGTCGGGCACCGCGGTGAGCGCCTTGGCTTGCGGAAGGTAGAGCGTGCCGACGAGCCGGCCGGCCTCGAGCCCGCGGTCGAGCCGCGAGACATGGACGTCGACCCACACCGCGGCACCGCCGGGCTGGAGATAGCGCTTGCGGATGCAGACCGGTCCCGCGCCGGGGGCGAGCATGGTGACCCGATCGATGTTGCGGACGCGGTCGTCCGGGTGGGTGACGTCGGCATAGGAGCGCCCGACGAGTTCGCTAAGCGGCCGTTGCAGCAGGTCCTCGACGGTCTGATCCATCGTCAGTAGCAGACCGTTCGGGTCCGACAGGGAATGGCCGACGAGCATCGAGGCGGGAGTCCTTTGTAATCCCCCGTTCAGATAGGGCGCGATCACCCTTATATCAAATGTTTACGCCGTGATCGCTCAGCTAGTGACGAAGGTCAGCCCGGCATGCGCGATCAGCCGGTCGCGCAGTTTGGCGCCCATCAGCGCGCCCGGCGTCCAGATGCCGCCATCGCCCGCGACATCGCGGACGAGGCAGATCGCCGATTCCGCGATCATCTTGCTAGTCGATCCATAGCCCGGGTCGCGGTCGCCCGTCACGACCGTGTCGATGCGGCTGCCATCGGGCATGATCCCTGCGAACAGCAGGTCGTAATGGCCTTCATCGCGTTCGGCCTTGGAGGGGCCTTCGCCGGGCTTCGGGCCCTTGTCGCCGGCGAACGGATTGAACTTCGCGATCGCCTCGGCCGCGGCCTTGCCCATGTCGCCGAGCCCCGCGACGGTCATCTCGTCATAGACGAAGTCCGCGCCATAGGCCTCGCCGAGCAGGAAGTTGGTGCGGTGGACGTTCTTGGTGTTGATCGGCGCCATCACGAACGGCGCGACCCAGGTCTGGAGCGTCGAGTCATATTCGGGGAGCAGCCCGGTCGGCTGATGCGGCCCGGTGAAGCCGGGGGTAAGCGCGAACGGGCTGGTCAGCAGCTTGACGAGGCCGGGATCGCGCGCGGCGGCGGCGAGCGTCGCCTTGAGGCTGGCCGCGGTGCCGCCGGAAAAGGTGCCCTTCATCGTCCGGACGCGGCCCTTCACGCGCGGCGCAGGACTGCCGTAGCGCGCCCTGGCCGCCTCCTGGAGCGTGAGCACCCCGAGATCGAACGGGATGCTGTCGAAGCCGCAGGAGAAGACGATCCGGGCGCCGGTGCGCGTGGCCTCCCCCTCGTGCGCGTCGATCATGTGGAGCATCCAGGCGGGTTCGCCGCACAGATCGACATAGGCGGTGCCCGATGCGGCGCAGGCGGCGACGAGGTCGGAGCCGTAGAGCTGGTAGGGCCCGACGGTCGAGATCACGACGGTGGCGCGCTCGACCATTGCGCGCAGGCTTGCCGGATCGTCCGAGTCGGCGGTGATGAGCGGCGTGTCGGCGGGGGCGCCGATCAGGTCGCGAACCTCCTCAAGCTTGGCGCGCGATCGCCCGGCCATCGCCCAGCTGAGGCCGGTCGGATAGGTCTGGACCAGATATTCGGCGACCAGCCGGCCGGTGAAGCCGGTCGCGCCATAGATGACGATGTCGAAGTCGCGCATGTCCATCTCCCGTTTTGCCGCAAGTCTGCCCCGACCGGCGCCGCCCCGCAAGCGAAACGCCGCGTCTCGTCAAGGCGGGGCGGATCTGCCAGGACCGCGCAATGGCCTCCGATCCGAGCATCGTCGCGTTCATCGTCGAGCAGATCGCCGCCGCGGGCGATGTCGCCGCGCGGCCGATGTTCGGCGAATATGGCGTCTATTGCGACGGGCGGATGGTCGCGCTGATCTGCGACGACCGGCTGTTCCTCAAGCCGACCCCGGGCGGGCGCGCGTTCGCGGGCAGCGACGGCGCGGCGATCGAGGAAGCAGCGCCCTATCCGGGGGCGAAACCCTGTCTGGTGATCGACGCGGATCGCTGGGACGATGCCGACTGGATGGCCGAGATAGTCCGGATCTCGGCCGCCGAGCTGCCGCTGCCCAAGCCAAAGCGCGCGAAACCGCCGAAGGGCTAGGCCGCGTCGTTGAACTGCAGGCTGGCGAGCCGGGCATAGAGGCCGCTGTTGGTCATCAGCGCTCCGTGTGAGCCCTCCTCGACGATCTGGCCGTCGTTCATCACGATGATCCGTTCGGCGGCGCGGACGGTTGCGAGGCGGTGCGCGATGACGAGCGTGGTGCGGTTCGCCATGAGCCGTTCGAGCGCCTCCTGGACGAGTCGTTCGCTCTCCGCGTCGAGCGCGCTGGTCGCCTCGTCGAGCAGCAGGATCGGGGCGTCGCGCAGCAGCGCGCGCGCGATCGTCACGCGCTGACGCTGGCCCCCCGACAGCCGCGCGCCGCCTTCGCCGAGGAAGGTGTCGAGTCCTTCAGGCAGCTTGCGGAGGAATTCGGCGGCGTTGGCGGCCTCGGCGGCGGCCCAGAGCTGGTCGTCGGTCGCGGTCCAGTCGCCATAGCGGAGATTGTCGCGCGCCGAGGCGCCGAAGATCACCGTTTCCTGCGGCACCATCGCGATCCGGGCGCGGACCGCGGCGGGATCGGCATCGCGCAGGTCGACGCCGTCGAGCGTCACGCGGCCCGCATCGGGATCGTAGAAGCGCTGGACGAGCTGGAACAAAGTGGTCTTGCCCGCGCCCGAGGGGCCGACGACCGCGACCGTCTCGCCCGGTTTGATGTCGAGCGAGAAGCCGTTGAGCGCGGCGACGTCGCGACGGGTCGGGTAATGGAACCGGACGCCCTCGAAGGCGAGCGCACCGCGCGAGGGCTGCGGCAGCGCGACGGGCGTGGCGGGCGGCGCGATCTCGGGGCGTTCGCGCAGCAGTTCGGACAGCCGCCCCGCGGCACCCGCGCCGCGCAGCAGATCGCCATAGACCTCGGTCAGCGCTCCGAAGGCGCCCGCGACGATCCCGCCGGTCAGGACGAAGGCGGCGATCGCGCCGCCGCTGATCCGCCCGGCGGCGACGTCGACCGCGCCTTCCCACAGCACCAGCGTGATCGAGCCGAACAGCAGGCCGATGACGATCGCGGTCATGATCGCGCGCAACAGGATCCGCGCACGGGCTGCGGCGAAGGTCGCGCGCACCGCGTCGCCGAAGCGGGTCGCCTCGCGCTCTTCCTGCCCGAACGCCTGCACGACCTTCATCGCGCCGAGCGTCTCGGTGGCGATCGAGCCGACATCGGCGACGCGGTCCTGCGAGGTGCGCGAATAGTTGCGGACGCGTTTGCCGAGCAGCGCGATCGGCAGGACGATCAGGGGGATGCCGATCATCAGCAGCCCGGCGAGCTTGGGCGAGATCGCGAAAAGATAGATCAGCCCGCCGACCCCGGTGAAGGTGTTGCGCAGCGCGATCGAGACGGTGCTGCCGACGACCTGGTCGATAAGCGCGGTGTCCGAGGTCAGCCGCGAGGCGATCTCCGACGGGCGATTCTCCTCGAAGAAGCGCGGCGTCAGGGTGAGCAGGTGACGCTGCACCGTGGTGCGGATGTCCGCGACGACTCGTTCGCCGAGCCACGACACGTAGTAGAAGCGCACCGCGGTCGCGACCGCGAGCACGACGACGATCATCAGCAGATAGTGGAACGAGGTTCCGACCGATCCGCTCGCGCCCGGGCCGAAGCCGCGGTCGATCACGCGCTTGAAGCCATAGGGTATGCCGATCGTCGCGGCCGAGGTGGTTACCAGCGCGAGTCCCGCAAAGGTGATCTGGCGCGGGTAGTTCGCGGCGTGTCGCCACACCATTGCAAGGTCGCCGATCCGGCGGGGCGTCTTTTCGTCGAGTATCGGCTTGGCCATGGCGGATCGCCTAGCAGCGGCGGGGGTCACGCTCAACGGCAACCGCATGACGGCCGGGACGTTGGACGAGCTGGACGCGCACGGGATTGGGACACGCGCGCGCCCGCGTCCCGGCAATGCTCTGTTGCGCGGCAGCATAATTGCGTTACGGAAATGTTAACCCCTTTTGGGGTAGAGGATACCGAATGCTCTACGATGCCTATGAATTTCAGCGATCGATGATGGCAGGCGCCAGCAGAATGGCCAGTTTCGGGGCGGGAATGCTGAACAATCCAGCAAACCCATTCGCCTATTTGGGCGGCGGTGCGGTCGTCGGATCGGCGCTCGAGGTGTTCGCGCACGTCAATGCGACTCGCGGAAAGCCGGCGTTCGGCCTCGACCACACGATCATCGACGGGCGCGAAGTCGCGGTCCGTGAGGAGATCGTGCTGCGCAAGGATTTCGGCCAGCTGAAGCGGTTCGTGCGGGAGGGCGTCGAGGACGGACCCAAGCTGCTGATCGTCGCGCCGATGTCGGGGCATTATGCGACGCTGCTGCGCGGCACGGTCGAGCGGATGCTGCCGTTCGCCGACGTGTACATCACCGACTGGCGCGACGCGCGCAGCGTGCCGCTGTCCGCCGGACGGTTCGATCTCGACGATTATATTGATTACGTGATCGCGTTCCTCGAGGCGATCGGTCCGAACGAGGGGCAGGGCGGCACGCATATGCTGGCGGTCTGCCAGCCTTCGGTCCCCTGCTATGCCGCGGCGGCGCTGATGAGCGCGGACGGCAATCCGTGCCGGCCGAAGACGCTGACGCTGATGGGCGGGCCGGTCGACACGCGCGAGGCGCCGACCGCGGTCAACACGCTGGCGACCGAGCGTCCGCATACGTGGTTCGAACAGAATGTCATCGCGACGGTGCCGGCGAATTATCCGGGCGCCGGGCGCAAGGTCTATCCGGGCTTCCTGCAGCTGGCCGGCTTCATGTCGATGAACCTCGGCAACCACATGGTCTCGCACTGGGAGATGTATAAGCATCTCGTCCAGGGCGACGGCGAAAGCGCGATGGCGAGCAAGGGCTTCTACGAGGAATATCGTTCGGTCTGCGACATGACCGCCGAATTCTATCTGCAGACGATCGACGTGGTGTTCCAGACCCACGCGCTGCCGCGCGGGTTGCTGACGCACCGCGGGCGGCCGGTCGATCCGGCGGCGATCACCGATATCGGCCTGCTGGCGATCGAGGGTGAGCGCGACGATATTTCTGGGCTGGGGCAGACAAAGGCGGCGCTGTCGCTGGCGACCGCTCTTCCCGAGGCAAAGAAGCGGTATCTGATCGCCGAGGGGGCCGGCCATTACGGTATCTTCAACGGCTCGCGCTGGCGCAACACGATCGCGCCGGTGGTCGAGGAGTTCATCACCGCGAACGGATAACTATCCGCCAGTATAAAGGTCGATCGCGACCGCCGGTCCTGAAACCGGCGGTCGCGATCGGTATCTGGGTCAGCCGACCGAGTCGACGACTGCGTGGCTGCTCGACTCGCTCGACGTGATCGTGCCGCCGAACAGCATCTTGACGCGTCCGGTCAGCGAAATGTCGGTTTCCCAGAGTTCCGCGCTGTTGATGTCGAAGCGCAGCAGTGTGAGGTTGGGGTCTTCCTTGCCGCCCGGAAACCAGGCCTCGACCTGGTTGTTCCACAGCTTGTCGATCTGCGTGCGGTCGTTCATCTGCGAGACGGTGCCGGCCATGCACGCGAAGAAATCATGCCCCTTGCCGACGAACTGCGCCATTGCCGCGCCGCCCTTGGCGATGCGGTTGTCGCGACCGGCGAAGAAGAACAGCACGTTGGGCTGATCGTCGTCGAGCTGTGCGGTCATCGGCTCGGAATGCTGACCATCGTCGAGGCCGATCATCACGAACGGGCTGGACTTCAACTTGTCGAGGAAGGTGTTCGCGACTTCCTGCGGGGTATCCTTGTCGGCCATCGTCGTTCTCCTATTGGCTTGGATTGCCACAGAGAACGGGCGGGGCGGAGGATGGTTGCCACCGCCGCCCCGCGAGCATCACAGGACTTCGAACAGGCCCGCCGCGCCCATGCCGCCGCCGACGCACATCGTCACGACGACATGCTTTGCGCCGCGACGCTTGCCCTCGATCAGCGCATGGCCGGTCGCGCGCGCGCCGGTCATGCCGTAGGGATGGCCGATCGAGATCGCGCCGCCGCTGACGTTGAGCAGCTCGTCGGGAATGCCGAGCGTGTCGCGGCAATAGAGGACCTGGACCGCGAACGCCTCGTTCAGCTCCCACAGGCCGATATCGTCCATCTTGAGACCGAAGCGCTTGAGCAGCTTGGGAATCGCGACGACCGGGCCAATCCCCATCTCGTCGGGTTCGGTGCCGCCGACCGCCATGCCGATATAGCGGCCGAGCGGCTGGAGCCCGCGCTGCGACGCGATCTTTTCCTCCATCAGCACCGAGGCGGACGACCCATCGGACAGCTGGCTGGCATTGCCCGCGGTGATCGTCATCTCGGGGCCCATCACGGGTTTCAGCGACTGGAGCCCTTCGAGCGTGGTGTCGGCGCGGTTGCCCTCGTCGCGGGCGATCGTCACCTCCTTGTAGGTGACGTCCTTGGTCTCCTTGTTGACGATCGCCATGTTCGCGGTGACGGGGACGATCTCGGCATCGTAATAGCCCGCGGCCTGCGCGGCGGCGGTGCGCTGCTGCGACTGGAGCGCATAGGCGTCCATCGCGTCGCGCGTGATGCCGTAGCGCTTGGCGACGACCTCGGCGGTCTGGAGCATCGGCATATAGACGTCGCGGTGCATCGCAAGCAGTTCGGGATCGGGTGCGACGCGCATCTGCGGCGTCTGGACGAGGCTGATGCTCTCGACCCCGCCACCGATGGTGATGTCCATCTGGTCGGTGATGATCTGCTTGGCGGCGGTGGCGATCGCCATCAGCCCGCTGGCGCACTGGCGGTCGAGCGACATGCCGCTGACCGTCGTCGGCAGCCCGGCGCGGAGCAGCGAGGTGCGCGCGATATTGCCCGCCTGGTGACCCTGCTGGAGCGCGCAGCCGAAGACGACGTCGTCGACTTCGCCCCCGTCGATGCCGGCGCGTCCGACCGCGGCCTTGATCGCGTGGCTGGCCAGCGTCGGCGCGGGGGTGTTGTTGAATGCACCGCGATAGGCGCGGCCGATCGGGGTGCGGGCGGTGGAGACGATGACGGCTGAACGCATGATGCTATCCTTTTTTCTGAAGTCCCCTCCCGCGGGCGGGCGGGAAGAAATGGTCAAACGAAAACCTGGCTGATCCATTCGGCGATCAGGGCGGGCTTGTCCTTGCCCTCGATCTCGACCGCGAAGCTGTTGGTCTGCTGCCACTGGCCGGGGCGCTTCTCGTCGAACGACAGCAGCTTGAAGCGGCCGCGGACCTTCGATCCCGAGCGGACCGGCGAGAGGAAGCGGACCGAGTTGCCGCCGTAATTGACGCCCATCTTCGCGCCCTCGATCGTCGGCGCGTCGGGGATCTTCGACGACAGGAGCGGCATCAGCGAGAGCGTGAGGAAGCCGTGCGCGATCGTCCCGCCGAACGGAGTCTGCGCCGCGCGGGCGGGGTCGACATGAATGAATTGATGGTCGCCGGTGGCGTCGGCGAATTTGTCGATCATGCCTTGCGTGACCTCGACCCAGTCGGACAGCGTCTCGGTGCCGACGCGGTTCTGCATCTCGGCAGTGGTGATCGTCGCCACGGCATTCCCCTCCTAGCCTGTTTGGCGCTAAGCGCAGCGACGTCTCTAGGCGTACAGGCTGGCCGACCGCAAGCCTCACCCAACCGGAAGCTGGAAAATGTCGACTGCCGTAACGTCCAATGCCCGTAACACCATGGCAAAGCTGTACCGCGCAAGCGAACCCGATGTTCTAAAACCGCTGCTGGAGCGTGCCGCGCTCGATTCGGATTCGCGCGAGCGGGTGATGGGTCACGCGCTCGGGCTGCTCGCCGATCTGCGCGCGGCGCAGAGCAAGGGGTGGGTGAACCAGTTCCTCCAGGAATATCGGCTGAATTCGTCGGAAGGGGTCGCGTTGCTCAGCCTCGCCGAGGCATTCCTGCGCGTGCCCGATCCCGAGACCGCCGACCTGCTGATCGCGGACAAGCTGGGCGATGCCGACTGGCGCGCGCATGCGGGCAAGTCGAATTCGAAGCTCGTCAATTCGGCGACCTGGGGGCTGGTGGTCGGCCGCGTGCTGGTCGGCGAGGGCGCGACCGGGCCGCTGCGCCGGCTGATCAGCCGCGCGGGCGAGCCGTTCGTGCGCCAGGCGGTCGGGGCGGCGATGAAGATGATGGGCGAGATCTTCGTGATGGGCCGGACCATCGACGAGGCGATGAAACGGATGCGGCGGCCCGAGAACAAGGGGTTCACCGCGAGCTTCGACATGCTCGGCGAGGCGGCGCGGACGCATGCCGATGCGCAGCGCTATTTCCAGGCCTATGTCGGTGCGGTCGATGCGGTCGGGCGCGATCCCGCGGCGGGGCATTCGATCTCGGTCAAGCTGTCGGCGCTCCACCCGCGCTACGAGGTCGCGCGGTGGAGCGAGTGCGTGCCCGCGCTGACCGAGATGCTCGAGGCGCTGGCGGTGCAGGCGGCGTCGAAGGGCATCGCGCTGACCGTCGATGCGGAGGAATCCGAGCGGCTCGAGATGAGTCTCGACATCATCGGCACGGTCGCCGGGCTGCCGTCGCTGAAGGGCTGGGACGGGTTCGGCATGGCGGTGCAGGCGTATGGCAAGCGCGCGCGGCCGGTGATCGCATGGGCGAACGGGCTCGACCGGGTGATGAACGTGCGGCTGGTCAAGGGCGCGTACTGGGACAGCGAGATCAAGCGGACGCAGGTCGAGGGGCTGGCGGACTATCCGCTGTTCACGCGGAAGGCGGCGACTGACGTGTCCTACCTGGCGGTCGCCAAGGACATGCTGGCGGCGGAGAATATCCGGCCGGCCTTTGCGAGCCACAATGCGCTGACGGTCGCGACGATCATGGAATGGGCGGGCAACAGCCGCGATTTCGAGTTCCAGCGGCTGCACGGCATGGGCGACGGGCTGTACGAGCGGCTGGTACAGGAGAACGGCTATCACTGCCGCGTCTATGCGCCGGTTGGCGGGCACCGCGACCTGCTCGCCTATCTCGTCCGGCGTCTGCTGGAGAATGGCGCGAATTCGAGCTTCGTGCATCAGCTGGCGGATGAGCGACTGACCGAGGGGGAGATCCTCGCGGATCCGGTGGCGAAGATCGCCGCGGTCGGGGGCAAGCGGCATCCGAGCATACCGTTGCCGGTCGACCTGTTCGGGGCGGGCGGGCACCGGAATTCGGCGGGGCTCGATTTGAGTGACGTGGATACGCTGGCGGCGACTGTTAAGGTGGTGAATGCGCCGGTTGCTTCGTCAGGGCACCACCCCGGGGACGGCCGGGGCCCAGCTGGGAGCGGTGATGTGGCTGAGGACGGCGCGTCGTCACGGCAGCCTTCCCAACTGGACCCCGGCCTTCGCCGGGGGGGAGCAGAAGGGTTGGGCGGGGATCTGGTCACGGCCGCGATCACCCGCGCGCATGCGGCGTTTCCGGGCTGGTCGCGGTCGCCGGTCGAGGCGCGCGCGGCGTGTCTCGACCGGCTTGCCGATCTGCTCGAGACGCACCGCGACGAGCTGATGGCGATCTGTGTGCAGGAGGCGTTCAAGACGATCCCCGACGCGATCGGCGAGGTGCGCGAGGCGGTGGATTTCTGCCGTTATTATGCGCAGCAGGCGCGCGCGAAGCTGCAGCCGATCGAGCTGCCGGGGCCGACGGGCGAGCGCAACATGCTGCATATCGAGGGGCGCGGCGTCTGGGCGACGATCGCGCCGTGGAACTTCCCGCTGGCCATCTTCCTGGGGCAGACGGTGGCGGCGCTCGTCACGGGCAATGCGGTGGTGGCCAAGCCCGCGCCGCAGACGCCGCGGATCGCCGCGCGGGCGGTCGAACTCGCGCACGAGGCGGGCGTGCCGGCCGACGTGCTGGTCCTGGTCACGGGCGGGCCCGAGGTCGGCGCGGCGCTGACCGCGGACGCCCGCATTCAGGGCGTCGCGTTCACCGGCTCGACCGCGACCGCGCGCGAGATCGCACGCGCGTTGCTCGAGGACGACAGCCGGCCGATCGTGCCGCTGATCGCGGAGACGGGCGGGATCAACGCGATGATCGTCGATTCGACCGCGCTGCCCGAACAGGTGGTGGCGGACGTGATCGCCTCGTCCTTCCGTTCGGCGGGGCAGCGTTGCTCGGCGCTGCGGCTGTTGCTGGTGCAGGAGGATATCGCGGACGGCGTGATCGAGATGCTGTCGGGGGCGATGGACACGCTGAGGATCGGCCGTGCGGGCGATCCGGCGACCGATGTCGGGCCGGTGATCGACCAGGCCGCCTATGACCGGCTGATGGCGTATCGCGCGCGGGTGGCATCGAAGGTCGTCAAGACGCTCGACGTGCCCGCAGACGGCCTGTTCGTGCCGCCGACGCTGGTGCGGATCGGCGCGATCGAGGATCTGAACGAGGAGTGGTTCGGGCCGATCCTCCACGTCGCGACGTGGGAGGCGGGCAAGCTGAGCGAGACGATCGCGCGGGTCAACGCCAAGGGCTACGGCCTGACGATGGGGCTGCACAGCCGGATTGCGCGCGCGGCCGAGGTGATCGAGGCCGAGGCGGCGGTCGGGAACCTGTACATCAACCGGTCGATGATCGGTGCGGTGGTCGGATCGCAGCCGTTCGGCGGCGAGGGGCTGTCGGGGACCGGGCCGAAGGCGGGCGGGCCGCGCTATCTCTACCGCTTCTGTGCGGAGCGCGCGGTGTCGGTGGATACGACGTCGGCGGGCGGGAATGCGACGTTGCTGTCGCTGGATGAGGGTGGGATCTGAGGGGGGGCTTCGCCTATTTTCCTTCGCCTCGTCATCCTCGCGAAGGCGGGGATCCATACTGGCTGGCGGTGAGGGGTATCGCGATCCGTTGAGTATATGGATCCCCGCCTTCGCGGGGATGACGGTGGGGGGTGGGCTTCGCCTTTTTTGAAACCTGCCGCGCTTTCTTCGTCCTCCCCGGCGGAGGCCGGGGCCCAGTTGGGGGACGTGATTGACGACGGGTGCGTTCCGTTACTGCGACCTCACCAACTGGGCCCCGGCCTTCGCCGGGGAGGGGTAATGGGTTGATGTGGCGAGTTCCGTCAGGCCCGGGGACCTCGTCAGGTGGATGGTGTATCCGCGCGCGACCGTTGCGCTTCCCCGTACGGCATCACCATCGACCCGTCCGGGGCGGCGGTGAGGTTGACCTGGGTGGGGAAGGCGATCTCGATCTTCTCGTCGTTGAAGCGCTGGAGGATGGCGATCCCAACGGCGGTGCGGCCGTTGTAGAAGCTGGCATAGTCGGGGCCGTCGCTGTCGAACTGGACCTCGAAATCGAGGCTCGATGCGCCGAAGCCGGTGAAGCCGGCGCGGACGAAGATCTTGCCCTGCGCCTCGACCACGTCCTTCAGCATGTCGGGAATGCGCGCGCAGATTTCGGCGGGGGTGAAATAGGTGACGCCGATGATGAATTTCGCGCGGCGGTGATTGCGCTGCGTGTTGTTGAGGATCTCCTTGTTGAGGAGATTCTTGTTCGAGATGACGCGCTCCTCGCCGTCGATGCCGCGGATGCGGGTCGATTTCAGGCCGATCGCCTCGACGCTGCCCGAGGCGGTGTCGTAGCTGATCGAATCGCCGCGGCGGAACGGACGGTCGAAGATGATCGCGAGCGCGGCGAACAGGTCGGCGAAGATGCCCTGCGCGGCCAGACCGATCGCGATGCCGCCGACGCCGAGGCCCGCGACGAGGCCGGTCACGTTGACGCCGAGATTGTCGAGCACAACGACCATCGCAACCGCGAACACGACGAAGGTGACGAGCAGGCGGATCAGCCCCATCGCCGACAGCAGCGCCTCACCCGAATAATGTTCGGACTGGGTGCGGTGCTCGATCGCGCCGAGGATGATCTCGCGCACCCAGACCGCGACCTGGAACACCGCAGCGACGGTGAAGAGGAAGTTGACCGTGGTCGCGACCTCGCCCGGTGCGGCGGAATAGCCGTCGACGAGCTTCGCGGCGAGCATGACGATGAAGAAGTTGCTGGTCCGCGAGACCGCCTTGCCGACGACGATCCCCCAGCCGTTAAGCGCGCGTGGCCGTTCGCACAACCGGCTGCCGAAGCGGCGCGCGGTGTGGAGCGCGAGGACGATCAGCGCGCCGGCGCCGAACGCGATCAGGATCTGCAGCCAATAGGCCTGGACCCAGGCGAGGCTGGCGGTGACGAAGCCCTGTGCCTGGCTGCCGACATCGCTCGCGTTGAAGATCGGGGCCTTGGCGACGCTGTTCGTATTGGACATCTGGATACTCGTCAGGCCGCGACGGCGATGGTCGCGGGCGTGCCGGCTTCGAGAAAGGCGATCAGGCCGCATTCCTCCCGGCTGAGATAGCGCTTGGCGCGCGGGAGGCGGAGCGCCTTGCGGAAGGTCGACTGGCCCTGTTTGACGAGGTCGATCAGGGCGGGGTGGACATAGCTTTTCCGCGCGATGGCATGCGTGTTGCCGAGCCGCGCGACGACCGGTTCGAGCATCGCCTTCAGGCTGAGATCGCGCTCGGCCGAGGCGAGCGCCTCGAACGCGGCGACGCTGGCGGCCCAGGTGCGGAAGTGCTTGGCGGTGAAGTCGGTGCCGGTGACCGCCTGGATATAGGCGTTGACGTCGCTCGACGTGACGGGATGCGCCACGCCGTCATCGTCGAGCCAGGCGAAGAGATGCTGTTCGTCGAGATCCTGGCATTTCTTCACGAAGCTGCTGAGCGAGCGGTCGGTGATCCGGAGCGTCCGCATCTTGCCCGACTTGCCCTTATATTCGAGCCGGAGCGTGGCGCCCTTCACCGCGCCGTGGCGCTTGCGGAGCGTGGTCGCGCCGAAGCTCTCGTTCGCGGCGGCATAGGCCTCGTTCCCGATGCGGATATGCCCGCCGTCGAGCAGGCGGAGGACCGCGGCTACCGCGCGGTCACGGCTGAGCGAGCGTTTGCGCAGATCGGCCTCGACCGCCTTGCGCAGCTTTGGGAGGGCGAGGCCGAAATCGGCGCAACGCTCATATTTCGCGGCGTCCTGCGCCTCGCGGAAGCCGGCGTGATAGCGATATTGCTTGCGACCCTTCTCGTCCCAGCCGACCGCCTGGATGTGACCATTGGGCTTGGGGCAGAACCAGGCGTTGCTGTAGGCGGGGGGCAGGCCGACCGCGTTGAGCCGGTCGATCTCGTCACGGTCGGTGATGCGGGTGCCCGATGCGTCCCAATAGCCCCAGCCGGCGCGCATCTTGCGGCGGGAAATGCCGGGCTTGCTGTCATCTGAATATACGAGTCTGCTGGGCAATGCGTCGTTCCTTCCGGCCGACATTCGAAATGTTCGGGCGGGCGCATCGTTCCGGAACGACCCGCGCGGCGCGGGGTTGAGGGGGCACGGGATTTCACTGGAGACATGACATGGCCGATCTTTCCCAGGCACGCATTCTGATCCTCGCCACCGACGGTTTCGAGACCGTCGAGCTGTTCGAACCCAAGAAGGCGCTCGAGGCGGTGGGCGCGAAGGTGACGCTCGCGTCGATCAAGACCGACCCGATCCAGGGCATGAAGGGCGACATCAACAAGGCGGAGACGATCACCCCCGAGCTGACGCTCGATGAGGTCGATACCGACGATTATGACGCGCTGGTGCTGCCCGGCGGCGTGGCCAACCCGGACGCGATGCGCGTTCAGGAGCGCGCGATCGAGATCATCACCGAGTTCATGGAGGACGGCAAGATCGTCGCCGCGATCTGCCACGCGCCCTGGCTGCTGGCCGAGGCGGACGTGATCGACGGGCGCCGGCTGACGAGCTTTCCGTCGATCCGCACGGATCTGGAGAATGCCGGCGCGGAGGTGGTCGACGAGGAGGTCGTGGTCGACGACAATCTGATCACCAGCCGCAAGCCCGACGATATCCCCGCGTTCAACAAGGCGATCATCGCCGCGCTCGAGGAAGAACTGGCGGACGAGCCGGTCGACTGACGCTCGACGGCCAGAGGCGACGAGATACAGGGGGGGTCAGCGCGTTTGCTGGCCCCTTTTTGCTGTGTGTCCAAAGCGGTTGATCCAGGCCTGCGCGGGCCGCTCGACGCCGTGGTACAGCGCGAGGGAGGCCAGCAGGATCCCGAGGAGAAGCGCGCCGATCAGGAGCGGCGGGACCGCGACCGCGCTGGCGACGACCGCCATCTTGAACGCGGTCCAGAGCAGCGAATGGCTGAGATAGGTCGAAAAGCTGATCTCGCCGAGATTGTGCAGCGGCCAGGAGGCGAGCGGGTTGCGGGGCCGGTTGGAGGTGAGCGCGAGCGCGAGCAGCAGCGCCGCGAGCGCGGCCGGTATCGCGACGATCTCGTTCAGAAGGCCGGTTGCGACGCTCGCAAAACCCAGGCTGCTGATGCACAAGGCCGCGACGAGCGCGCGCCGGGGCTGCTCGCGGTGGCGCAGCCACAGGGCCGCGACCGCGGTGCCTGCTGCGAATTCGGTGACGCAGCGCAGGACGCCGAACCAGGGGATCGCCTGGCCGAGCGTCGTCATGCCGTTCGATCGCATCACGTAAGCGAGCAGGCCCAGCGCGACGGCGATCGCCGCGATCAGGCCGAGTGTCGGGACGCGGCGCCAGTCGATGACGAGCGGGAGCAGCGGGAAGACGAGATAGGCGAACATCTCGCTCGAGATCGACCAGGCGGGATCATTCCAGTCGAGCGCGGTGACGCCGAACCAGTCGCGCGTCATCGGCCAGTTCTGAAGCAGGAGGATATGCACCGGCAAGCGGTCGAGCGGGAAGCGCGGGTCGGGGGGGCGTCCGGTCAGCGCGAGCGCGGCGACGATCAGCAGCGCGAAGCCGAGCATGACGAGATGGAGCGGCCAGATCCGCGCGACCCGGCGGCGCAGGAAGCCGGGGATGGCGCGCCAGCGCTGCACGGCGATCCGGTCGGCATAGCTCAGCCAGATCACGAAGCCCGAGAGCAGGAAAAAGAAGTCGACCGCGAGATAGCCCTTGGCGAGAACGCGCTCCACGCCGTCGGACACGCCGAGCGCGGCGCGGAGATGGAACAGCACGACGAACCAGGCGGCGACGCCGCGCGCGCCGGTCAGCGCCCTCAGTTCGCTCATGCCGGCAGGGGGCCGGAGGCAGGGCGGCGCATCGGGCGGAAGCTCGCGTCACGGCGCTTGCGCCCGAGATAGGTGTCGAGCCCGATCTGCGCGCCGATCAGCATGTAGATGAACGGCTGGAACGCGATCGCGATGAACGCCGCGCCGAGCAGATAGACGAGATGACCGCTCTGCAATGCGGCGGCGAGCGGGCCGGCCCAGGCGAACCGCCCCTCCGGATCGCGGTAGCGCTGGCGCAGTATCTCCATCCGGACGAGGCCGCCGAGGTTGAGCACCAGCCATAGCGCGAGCCCGAAATAGCCCTGTTCGCCGAGCATTTCGAAATAGGCGCTGTGATAGGCGCGCGCCTTGTCTTCCTCGACACGGCCCGGCGTCGCGGCACCGGTGCCGGCGAGGTCGTAGCGGATGCGGTTGCCGCGATAGGCCTCGAACCCGCCGCCGAACGGATGCGATTTGGCATAGTCGATCGTCCACTGCCACACCGCGATCCGGGTCGAGGCGGATTCGTCGGCCTGGTAGGTCTTGATCGTGTTCATGCGGTCGGTGAAGGTCGATGGCAGGAAGGGGATCGCGATCAGCCCGAGTGCGGCCAGCCCCGCCAGATACAGGGCCTTGCGCTTGACGACGCGGAGCGACAGGACCGCGAGCAGCGCGATGCAGAGCAGGCCGGTCCGCGTCGAGGTGCCGACCGGGATCAGCAGGCAGGCGAAGACGAGCGCGACGCAGAAGCCGCGCACGCGCCAGTCGGGTCTGAAGATCGTCCCGTAGCGCATGAACCAGATAATGATCGGGATGATCGCGACCGCGACCGCGCTGATCGTGCTGCCTTCGTAAAGCCCCGAATTATTGTCGACCATCAGGTTCAGTTGGCCATAGCCGCCGCCGCCGCTGGCGATCGTCTTGATCCCGCCGACGATGATGATCGAGGCCGCCGACAGAATCATGAACAGCAGCAGCGCCTCGATCCGGAGCCGGGTGCGCAGCGTCAGCGGCAGGAAGGCGGCAAAGGCGAGCGCCTTCCACACCCAGTCCCATTTGTCCTTCGCCTCGATCGGGAAGTCGGCGGCGAGCGTGGTCGCCCAGCAATAGAGCAGCAGCACGACGATCAGCAGCTGGCGCGGCGCGACCCGCGTGTCGCGCTTGTCGTCCGCGATCAGCCAGCCGCCGACCGCCAGCGCGACCGCGATCAGCGAGATGGGGACGGTGTTGAGCAGCAGATAGGTCAGCCGCTGCGGCGAGACGATGTCGATATAGACATAGGCGAGGACGAGCAGGAACGGACGCCGGAACCCGAGCGCGAAGATCGCAGCCAGAAAGGCGATGAAGGCGAGATCACGCACGCGGGCGGCGTCCGTCACGGTCGAGCGTGTCGGTACCCGTGCGATCGTCGTCGGATTTCGGCTCAGAGTCGAGATCGGGGCGGCGCAGGAGCAGGATCGCGGCGATCATCATCAGGCCGTGCGTCAGGCCCAGCGCGAAATTGTCGATCATCGGCCGGCCTTTCCGTGTCTGCGCGGTCCCGTTGCCGCCTGTGTCCGTCGCTGCGGCATAGGCCATGGCGGTTGACGCGCCGTTAAGCGCTGTCATGGCAACACGCTACTCACGATGCGCATTCTTCATATCCTCGACCACGGCCTGCCCCTGCAGAGCGGCTATACCTTTCGCACGCGGGCGATCCTCAAGGCGCAGGAGGCGCGCGGCTGGACGGTCGCGGCGGTGACCGGGCAGCGTCATGGGCCGGCCGCCGCCGCGGTGGAGTCGGTCGACGGGCTGACCTTCCACCGGACGCCGGCGACGCGCCGGTCGGGGCCGCTGGGCGAGATCGCCGGGATCCGCGCCTTTGCCCGGCGGATCGAGGCGGCGGTCGATGCCTTTCGCCCCGATATCCTGCACGCGCATTCGCCGGTGCTCGATGCGCTGGCGGGGCTGATCGTCGCGCGGCGGCGCAAACTGCCGCTGGTCTACGAAATCCGGGCGTTCTGGGAGGATGCCGCGGTCGGCAACGGCACCGGGACCGAGGGATCGCTCGCCTATCGCACGACGCGCGCGCTGGAGACCTGGGCGGTCGGCCGTGCGGACGGCGTCGCGGTGATCTGCGAGGGGCTGCGCGACGACCTGATCGCGCGGGGAATCGACGGGGGCAAGATCATGGTGTCGCCCAACGGCGTCGACCTGACGCTGTTCGGGGCGGTGCCGCCGCGCGACGACGCGCTGGCGACGACGCTGGGGTGCGACGGCAAGGACGTGGTCGGCTTCATCGGCAGCTTCTATGACTACGAAGGGCTGGACGACCTGATCGCGGCGATGCCCGCGCTGGTCGCGGCACGGCCGGACGCGCGGCTGCTGCTGGTCGGGGGCGGGCCGATGGCGGATGCGCTGGCGGCGCAGGCTGCGGCCTCGCCGGTCGCGGACGCGATCCATTTCGTCGGCCGGGTGCCGCATGCCGAGGTCGAGCGCTATTACGGGCTGATCGACATCCTCGCCTATCCGCGCAAGCGGATGCGGCTGACCGATCTGGTGACGCCGCTCAAGCCGCTCGAGGCGATGGCGCAGGGGCGGATGGTGGCCGCGTCGGACGTCGGCGGACACCGCGAGTTGATTCGTGACGGGGATACGGGCACGCTGTTCGCGCCCGACGATCCGCCAGCGATCGCGGCGGCACTGGCGGGGATGTTCGACGATCGCGCGGACTGGCCGTCGCGCCGCCAGCGCGCGCGGGCGTTCGTCGAGCGCGACCGTAACTGGTCGTCAAACATTTTGCGTTACGAACCGCTTTACCATCGGCTGATACAGGCCGAATGACGGACCATGGCATGACCGAATTCCATCGACAGTCCCCGATCCGCCACCTTCCCGTCGCCGCAGCATTGCTCGTCGCGGTCGCCGCGATCCTTGGCTTCGTCGCGATGCCGGGGACGATGCTCGAGGAGCTGGTCTGGCGGACCGGCGTCGCCGCGCTCATCCCCGCCGCGCAGCCGCCGCTGGGGACGACGGCGCGTGTCGTTCTCGCGCTGGCCACCGCGGTCATCGGCGCGGCGGTGACCTGGTCGGCGCTGTTCCTGCTGGTGGGGCCGGGGGGGCTGCTGGTGCGTCCGCCGCGTCGCCGCGACGACGGCGTGCCGGTCGTCCGTCGGGCCGATGCGCATCCGGACGCGCCGCCACGCCGGCCGATGACCGCCGCCGATCTCGGCACGCCGATGATGGAGGTGACCGCGGCGAACCCGGTCACGCTCGAGCGGTCGATCCCGGCGGACCTCGACCAGCCGCTCGCGGCGTTCGACCCGCATGCGATCCTGCCGGTGCCGATGGCGCCGATCCGGCCGGTCACGCCGCTGGTGCAGGCCGAGGCGGCGCCGGTCGCGTCAGCCGTTCCGGTGGAAGACGAGGAGCGCGTCGAAGGATTAGCCGACGCATCCATCGCGATCGACGAGCCGGTGGAGGCTGCGACGATCCCGATCACGGTCAGCGAGCCGGTTGCGCCGCGGGTCTCGGTGGCCTGGTCAGCGCCATCATCGGCTTCACCGTCAGCCGGTGCCGTCAATGGTGCGGCTCGGCATGAGCCGCGTCTGGTCGATGCACCAACTCCGGCTGCATCGGCGTCACCGCCTTCCATCGAGTCGCTGTTGCGGCGGCTGGAGCAGGGCGCGACCCGGCGGCGTCAGGCGACATCGGGCTGACATACCGCGACCGCGTGAAACCGCTGTTGATACGAAGAAACCTCTGATACCGATTGCTCGAAAACGACGGTCGGAGGGGTCATGGCGCAGGTCGCGGATCAATCGAAGTTCGAAGAAGCGGCGCCGCCTGCGGAGCCGGACGGGCAGGCGGGGGCGACCCGCTATGGCTGGTATGTGCTGTCGATCCTGTTCCTGGTCTATGTGCTCAACTTCGTCGACCGGCAGATCATCTCGATCCTTGCCGAGGACATAAAGCGCGATCTGGGGCTGAAGGACCAGGATCTCGGGTTTCTCTACGGGACTGCCTTCGGGGTCTTCTATGCGCTGTTCGGGATCCCGCTCGGGCGGCTTGCGGACAATTGGCACCGGGGGCGGCTGATGACGATCGGCCTGACGCTCTGGTCGGTGATGACGGCGGTGTCCGGCCTGTCGCGGACCGGTGGGCATCTCGCGGCGGCGCGGATCGGCGTCGGCATTGGCGAGGCGACCGCCAGCCCCTCGGCCTATTCGCTGATCTCCGATTATTTCCCCAAAAGGCTGCGCGCGACCGCGCTGTCGATCTATTCGGCCGGGCTTTACGTCGGTGGCGGCTGCTCGCTGTTCATCGGCGGGGCGATCGTGCAGGGCTGGAACCGGGCCTATCCGGGGGGCGGGCCGTTCGGGCTGGTCGGGTGGCAGGCGGCGTTCATGGCGGTCGGCGTGCCGGGGCTGTTGCTCGCGATCTGGATCGCGACGCTGAGGGAACCGATCCGCGGGCATGTCGAGGGGCTTCCCGAACCGGCGCCGCACCCCGCACCGTTCCGCGCCTTTGCCGGCGAACTGCTGACGATCGTGCCGCCGCTGACGCTGATCGGCGCGGCAATGGGCGGGGTCGGGGCGTTCGTCGTCAACCTCGCCGGGCTGGCGATCGTCACGCTGGCGGTGGTCGGGCTGGTCGGAGCGGGCGAACCCTGGCCGCAATGGGTGGCGATCGGGACCGGCGTCTATGCCGTGTTCTCCTGGGCTTGCGCGCTGCGCCGTCGCGATTTGCCGACCTTCGCGCTGATCATCGGCACGCCGGCGTTCCTGTGCACGGTCGTCGCCTATGGCCTGAACGCGTTTCTGAGCTATGCGGCGAGCTTCTGGGCGGCGCCCTATGCCCTGCGCGTGCTCGGCGCGACGCCGTCGAGCGCGGGGTTCCTGCTCGGCGGGCTGGGCGCGCTTGCCGGGTTTCTCGGGCTGACGATGGGCGGAGTGGTCTCGGACCGGTTGCGGCGGACCAACCCTGCCGGGCGGCTTTTGGTCGTGATCTTCGGCGCGGTCGTGCCGGTTCCGTTCCTGTGCCTCGCCTTCACCGCATCGGCGCCGCTGCCCTTCTATGCCGGGATCTTCCTCGCGCAGATCACCGCGAGCTGTGCGCTCGGCGCGGCCGCGGCTACGACGCAGGACCTAGTGCTGCCGCGGATGCGGGGGACGGCGACCGCGACCTTCTTCATCGGCACGACGCTGATCGGGCTGGCGCTCGGGCCGTATCTGGCGGGTCGCGTGTCGACGCTCAGTGGGAGCCTGTCGGTCGGGATGCTGTCGCTGCTGGTCAGCGTGCCGATCACGCTGGCCACGGCGGTGGCGGCGTACCGGCTGGTCCCCGCCGCGGAGGCTTCGCGCGAGGCGCGGGCCCGGGCGGCGGGGGAGGTCGCCTAGCCATGGCCCCTCGCCGAGGATGCCATGGCACGGCGGGGTGGTTCAGCTCGGCTGGAACACGCCGCAGGCGATGCGGCCGCCGCTGTTGCCGGACGGATCGGTCATCAAATCGTCGGGACCGGCATGGACCACGAACGCCGAACCATCGGCATCGAGCAGCCCGGCCATCGTCGCGCCCGGGATCGTGACGCCGACCGTGCCGCGGCCGTCGGCGCCGGTGATCAGGTTGGGCAGATCGCCCTCATGCGGCCCCTGCGGGTTCATCGAACCGTGCTTCATCGATGTCGGGTTCCAGTGGCCCCCCGCGGTCGTGAAGTCGGGAGCGTCGCAGCGGCCGGTCGTGTGGATATGGACGCCGTGCGTGCCCGGCGGCAGCGCCTTGGCATCGACGGTGAAGCGCAGTCCGCCTGCGACGTCGGTCGCGGTCGCGCGGCCTACATCGACTCCGGCGGCGTTCATCAGCATCGCGCGCGCGCTCTGCCCGCCTGCGACCGGCGTGCCGGTCTCGAGCCCCTTCTGATCGCAGGCCGCGAGCCCGATCGCCGCCGCACCGACCAGCGCAAATGTTGCAATCCGCATGTCCGTCTCTCCCTATTGATCCGACGCGAACCCGCCAAAGTCGCCGGCGGTTCCGGCGTCGGGTTCGAGCGGCCAGCGCAGCAGCGGTTCGTACCAGGCACCGTCGCGGCCGAGGTGGCTCTGGTACAGCGTGAGATGGGTCATCGCAAACGGCGCGCTGGCGAGCCCGGCATGGCGGGCGATCCAGCCGTCGATATCCGGGGACGTGCCGAGCGATCGCGGCAGCCGGGCGAGCGTGACGTGCGGCAGATAGGCGCGGCGGTCGGGGGGAAGCCCGGCGCGGACCACCGCCTGATCGACCTTGCGGTGCAGCGCGGTGAGCGCGGCGTGCGGGGTGACGCCCGCCCAGAGCGTGTCGGTACGCCCGCGGCTCGCAAACTGGCCGACCGCATGCAGCGCAACCGTTGGGGCCGCCGGCGTCAGCGACAGGCGGAGCCGGTCGATCTCGGTCACGATGTCGTCGGCCAGACGCGGATCGACCTCACCGAGGAAGCGCGTCGTAACGTGGAGCTGCTCATCATCCTGCCAGCGCGCACCGCCGATCCCGTCCATCAGGTCGAACAGCATCTCGCGGATGTGGAGGGGCGGGCGGAGCGCGAGAAACAGGCGTAACATCGGCAGGAATCATAGCGCCGATCACCCCGAATTGGGAACGTCTCCGCTTGAAAATCGTCCTTCCAGCACCGATGTTGCACGCAACCGGCATGTGGCCGGATAGAGGAGTTGTAATTTCAATGGCTAATTGGTCTGATCCCCGGCCTCGTGCCGCGCCGTTCGGAGCGACGGCCACTACCACCGGTTCGGCAGCGTATGACGCGGGTCTCCGCTCGTACATGCTGTCGGTCTATAACTATATGGGCTCGGGCGTGCTGCTGACCGGCATCGTCGCGCTTCTGTTCGCCTGGGGCGGTGCATCGTCACCTGCCGCACAGGTGTTCATGGGCGGCGGTCCGCTGAAGTACGTCATCATGTTCGCGCCGCTCGCGATCGTGTTCGGCATGAGCTTCGGCCAGAACCGGATGAGCACCGCGACGTTGCAGATGCTGTTCTGGGGCTTTGCGATCCTGATGGGTCTGTCGCTGTCGACGATCTTCCTGGTCTATAGCGGCACGTCGATCGCCAGCGCGTTCTTCGCGACCGCCGCCGGGTTCGCCGGGCTGAGCCTGTACGGCTACACCACGAAGCGCGATCTGTCGGCGTTCGGGACGTTCCTGATCATCGGCGTGGTCGGTCTGCTGGTGGCAAGCATCATCAACATCTTCCTTCAGTCGGGTGTCATGCAGCTGGTCATCAGCGGCGTCGGCGTGTTGCTGTTCGCAGGTCTGACGGCCTATGACACGCAGCGTACCAAGAGCCTGTACATGCAGGTCGCGGGTACGGACATGGTCGGCAAGGTCGTGATCATGTCGGCACTGAGCCTGTATCTCGACTTCATCAACATGTTCATGTTCGTGCTTCGCCTGTTCGGCAGCAGCCGCAACTAAGCGCTTCGCACCTTTTCTTAGTGACGGTCCGGCGGGAAACTGCCGGGCCGTTTTTGCATCCTGGCCAGGATTTTAGACCACAATGCGTCTCTCGATCGACGTTCATCTGGATTATGGAATTGCCGGCGACGCCGACGTGTTGCTGCAGATCGAGGCGGCGGCGATGCCCGACCAGCGCATCGAGGAACAATCGCTGACGATCTGGTCGGACAGCCCGATCCGCGCGGTCCCGGGCGAGGACGGCATCGGCCAGCGTTGCTGGGCGCGGGGACATGGCCGGCTGACCGCGGCGTACCGCGCAGTGGTGAAGGTCGAACGCCCGGTCGTCGCGCTCGGCGCCTATGGCACCACGCCGCCCCGAATGCTGCCCGGCGACGTCACCGCCTATCTGATGCCAAGCCGCTATTGCCAGTCGGACCGGTTTGAGGGGTTCGTTGCACGCGAGTTTCCCGGGCTCGACGGCGGGGCGCTGGCGGCGGCGCTGAGTGCATGGGTCGGAAACGCGCTCGATTACCGGATGGGATCGAGTTCGGGCGAGACGACCGCGCTCGACACCTTCGCGTCGCGGTCGGGCGTGTGCCGCGACTATGCGCATCTGCTGGTTGCGCTCGCCCGCGCGGGGGGAATCCCGGCGCGTTGCGTCTCGGCCTATGCACCGGGGGTCGATCCGCCCGACTTCCACGCGGTCGCCGAGCTCTGGCTTGACGGCGCGTGGCGGCTGGTCGATCCGACGGGGATGGCATCGTGCGGTGATATCGCGCGTGTCTGCATCGGGCGCGACGCCACCGACATCGCGTTCATGACCGTGTTCGGGCAGGCGACGCTGTGGACACAGACGGTCCGGGTCCGCGCGCTCGACGACGAAACCGCGTGATCGGTCCGCAACGCGAGTCGCTCGTCGCAGGGACAGGAACACCCGGCGTGCTGAACCGTTTGCGTCCGTAACGATTTTCACAGGAGTCTCGACATGACCGATATCGACAAACGCGCGCTCGACAGCCTGTCGGTGGCACCGGATGGGCAGGATGGCGATGCTGCCAACGGCCGGACCGACGGCCGCGACCCGCGCCAGGAGGCCGGTCAGGACAAGTCGATCGGCAAGCGGCTGCAGAAGAACCCGTCGAGCAACGATGCGCGTCTCGACAATGCACTCGACGAGTCGATGGATGCGAGCGACCCGCCCGCCTCGACCCAGCCGGTGCACAATCAGGGGCCGGCGCCGTCGTCGGGCTATGATGCCGAAGCAGAACGCAAGTTGGCTGAAAAGAACGGCTGATCTATCCTGGAGCCTGCTCGCGCCCGGCCGATGTCGGGCGCGAGCGGCACTCCGACATTCCAGGTTCGAATGTTGCGTAAATACCGCCCTTGGCGAAAAGTTTGATGCCTGGCCTCGACTGGTCGCATTGCGTGTTGCAGCGCAGCAGATTTCATGGTCGCTTATAACCGTGACGTGACGATGCGTTAGGGATCCTCCTCTGCCCCAAATGCATGGGAACGCCTGTTACTTGCAGCAAGGCGGGGTGACGATATGGCTTCACGGATGAAACCGGCAAAGGGCATCACGACGCTCGCCGAAATGAAGGAATTCGCAGGCTTTTCCAGCGCGACGCAGCGCTACATCCGGCGCTCGCTCGATGTCGGCCTCGACCGCGAGGATGCGATGACGCGCTGGTCGCGCGACGTGGTCGAGGAAGCCAGCATCCGCGCACAGGCGCGGCTCTACCAAGGTCTCGACGATGTCCGTGAGCTTCTGCCCGAGGATGCAGGACTTGGTGGGGCGGACCGATTCCTGGGGAAACTGGTGACGCTGGCCGCGTTCGATCTGGGGCAGGGGCGGCTGACGAGCTTTTCCGCGTTCCGGTTCCTGTACGAGCGGCTTGCTGGCGCGGATGTCCGACCCTGGCTGCCGTCCGCCTTCTGCGCGGCGGCGGCGTTGCCGCATCTTCATCCCGAGCTGCGCCGCAAGCTGCTCCAGTCGATCAGCGAGGCCGCGGCGACCGCGTCTGGCTGGTCGAGCCGGGAGCCGGTCTTCTTCCCCTATTGGGTGGAGAAGGTCGACAGCGGGACGTCGCTCGCGACCTGAGCGCTCAGCGGCAGGCGCGCCAGCCCATCGCGCCGCGATCCGCCTGATCGAGATGGAAGTGGTCGGCATGCGCGGCGTTGTAATCGGGCGAGAGCGTCGTCGCGAACAGTTGGCAGGCGCCGTCGCGGACCTCCCGGAGGAAGGCTGCCTTGGCGGTATCGCCTTGCCAGTCGCGAGCCACGGTGATCCGCGTGCCATTGCCCAACCTGAAGCCGGCAATGTCGACCGCGTCGGCGGTCGAATGCTCGCTCCACGTCCCGGCGTCGCGGCCATAGATGCGGCGACAGCTATAGCTGCCGAAATGGTCGATGCTCGTGACCTTGGTGCCAAAATGCCGTTCGGCCGCGGGCTGGACGATATTCCATTCCCATATCGCGAGCGCCGCGGCGACCGGGCAGGCGACGCCCAGACCCGCGGGCGCAAAGTCGATCCGCCGGGCGCCGCCGGATGTGAACCGGACGCCGTCGCTATAGCCGCACTGGCCTTCACCGCTGCGAGGCGGCAGCGCGGTGTAGCGGACACCGGCACGCTCGAGCGCAGCCTGACAGGCGGGATAGGACTGAGTCAGCGCGTTGAGCTTCCGCCCGGTCATCAGGCCGATCGGCTGGCCGAGGTCGAGCGGGGTCCAGGGCAGATCCTGCGGCCGACCGCGCAGCGTCGACCAGAGTATAAGGCCGAGGCCCGTGATCACCGCCAGTGCGACGATCCAGCCCAGCGTTCGTCGCACCGCACGCATCAGCCGTGCGCCACACGCGTGATGGGCTCGCTGGTCACTGGATAGCCGAGATCGTCGGGGATGCAGAAATGGTCGATCCCGTCGCGCGGCTCGATCCACGGCGTCACGGTGCGGACCGGTCTGCGTCGTGTGTCGTCGACCGCGTCGTCGAAGCCGGCGAACAGCGCGAGGCGTTCGAGGTTGCGGCGGGTGGGGAAGATCACCTGCGCGCGCCCGGCATCCGCATGCGCGAGGATCTCGGCAGCGGTCGCCCAGAGCAGGCGGACATTCTCCGTCTCGTCGACGCGGGCGGGGGCGGCGTCGGCAGGCAGGCGCGCGAGATAGAAGCGCGTGTCGAAGATGCGGGTCAGATGATGCGCGGGTCGCCACCGCGCGAAATAGGTGAGCATGTGCGGATCACAGCGGAGCCCTAGCGCGTCGAGCATGGGTCCCAGTTCCCGTCCGGCATGCAGCGCCGCACGAAGTGTCGCGAGCGTATCGGCGGACGGTGCGGGATGAAGACCGATGGCGAGCCCGACCTCCTCGATCGTCTCGCGGATTGCGGCGATGCGCGCGGCGACCTCTTCGAGTACGGTTTGATCGGCGGGCTGCTGGATGAGGTGCTGTGCGAGCGTGCGGTCGGCCGGGTCGACCCGGCCACCGGGGAAGACAAGTGCACCGCCGGCAAACGCCATCGATCCCGCGCGCTCGACCATCAGCAGTTCGGGGGCGAGCGAAGGGCGATCGCGAAAGATCACCACCGTGGCGGCCGGAATGGCGGGGGAGATCGGCTCGGTCATCGGTCTGTGTAACGCGCGAAACCCGGATCGGGCCAGACGGCATTATAGCGTGATTCAGAGCGCGACCGGCAGAGCGCTCAGAATGCCTTAAACGGTCGGGGAGGGCGATCAGCCCTCCCCGTGGCGCATCAATCGTCGCTGCCGAGCGTACGCTTGGCGGCATCGAGCGCGGCCTTGCCGGTCTTGCGCGAAGTCTTGCCGGCGTCTTCCGCAGCGGCTTCGACCTTCGAACCAGCCTTGCGGCCGAGGCCGATCGACTTCGCCATCGCACGGCGTGCTTCCGAATAGGTCGCAGCGACCATCGGATAGTCGGCCTTCAGGTTGAAGCGTTCGCGATACTGCTCCGGCGTCATGCCATGCGTCGTCAGGTGGCGACGCAGTGTCTTGTACTTCTTGCCGTCGATCATCGAGACGATGTGGTCAGGCGATGCAAGCGACTTGCGCGCCGTCACGGCGGGCTCATAGGTCGTCGCCTCGGCGGTATCGCCCGTCATCTCTGCGCCGGTCGTGAGCTTGGTCACGGCGGTGTGCATCGACAGGAGAAACGCAGGAACGTCTTCGGCAGCGGTGCGGGTGTTGGGGTTCGCCAGCCAGGCTGCCGTCAGTTCTGCCGCCAGTTCGACGGTATTGATGGTTTCGGTCACACGGGATCCTTGATTGTTGAAAAATTTTCCCCCTCCATTCGCGCGACTACGCGCTATTGGCAGAAAATGACACCCGCAAATATTATTAAAGCGCTCAATTGACCGGGAATTCTGTTCGCGACGTCGAATCCGAGCGCTGATCTTGCGGTTTGCTGATGTTATACGCGCGCCAGACCAGCCCTATAGATCCTCACAAATACGCGCATTCGCGGTCGTAGCATGCGTGCTTTCGCAGCGGGTCCGACATCCGGCGCAGTCATCAGATCCGGCAGATCAGGGTGCGGATCGAGACGCCCGATCGGGACGTCGCGATTGGCAGATGCATCTTATCGCGCAGGGGCAGCCGGTCGGCGCGGCGTGATCTTGGTACCGAGCAGGACCAGCCCGTTCGCGCCGACACCGAAGCCGTGCGGAACGCCGGCGGGGATGAGCAGGACGTCGCCGGGGCGGAGCGCGCGGGTCGTGCCGCCCTCGATCCGCGCACCGTCGGTGAGGCCGGGATTGACGACATGCGGATCGACCAAGCGTCCACCCGAAAGCAAAGTCCCCGATCCCGCGACGACGGTCGCATATTCATTCTCGTCGGGATGCACCGCAGGACGGCCTTCGGCTTTCCAATATTCGAGCGCGACGACGCTGCCGCCGCCGCTGACGAGCGTCTGCATCGCAAAGCCCTGACCCGGTTTCATCGTCGCTTCGAGCGCCGCGACCGCGCGGGGGATATCGGTCGCCGCGGCGAAATCGCGTGCCGCGTCCTGTGCCGAGGCGACTGTGGCGATCGCGAGCGTCGCCAGCGCGAGCAGGACGCGCATCACGCCTTGGTGTCCGATACCAGCCGGATCGTCCGCCCCTCGCGCGCCGAACGGTAGATCGCCTCGACGATACGCAGGTCGCGCAGGCCCTCCGCACCCGACACGATCGGTTCTCGGCCGGTGCGGATGCAGGTGACGAGATGATCGAGCTGGCCGGCGAACTGGGTCCGGCCCGACGCCGCGGGCGTGACATCGCGCTCGCGCCCGTCGGCGCCCGTCCACATCCGGTTGTCGGCATAGCGGGTCGCGGGTTCGAGCTCTATCCGGCCGCGTTCGCCCATCAGCAGGATGTGGTTCTGGTTCGCGCTGTACATTGACTGGCAGCTGGCGATCGCGCCGGACGGAAATTCGAGCGTCCAGTCGATCATGTCCTCGACCTCGCGAAACCGCGGATCGGTGCGATCGGTGGACTCGCGCGCGGTCACCGCGACGGGCTCCTCGCCGGTCATGTAGCGTGCGGCCTGGACGCTGTAGATGCCCATGTCCATCAGCGAGCCCCCGCCCGCCAGCGCCTTGTTCAGCCGCCACTTCGACGGATCGCGCTGGACGAAGCCATGTTCGGACCGGACATAGCGCGTCCTGCCCATCGTCCCGGCGCGCGCGAGCCGCATCGCCTCGACATTGCAGGGCTCGAAATGGCAGCGATAGCCGATCATCAGCTTGCGATCCGCCGCCTTGCAGGCCGCGATCATCGCCTCGCATTCGGCGACCGAGACCGCCATCGGCTTTTCGCACAGAACATGCTTGCCGGCGCGCGCGGCGCGGATCGTGTACTCGGCATGCATCGCGTTGGGCAGGCAGATATAGACGATATCGATATCGGGATTGTCGCGGATCCGGTCGAAGGTCGCATAGCTGTAGACCGACCGGTCGGGCAGGCCATGCGCGGCCGCGACGCGGCGCGCCTTGGCGGGGTCACCGCTGACCACCGCGGCGAGCCGGCTGTGCGCGCATTTGGCGAATTCGGGGATGATGACGTCGAGCCCGTAATAGCCAAGCCCGACGATCGCATAGCCGAGCTTGCGCGTCGGGGTGGCCGCCTGCGTGATTGCGGGCACTGCGGCCAGCGCGGTTGCGCCGATGACAAATTCGCGTCGTCCTATCGTCACGATCAGATCCCCCATCCTGCAAGCGCTGTCGGCCACCCTGTTCAGCCACCAGTTGCCGCGTGGCCATTACGACCTTGGTCGATCTTATCGCCGATCCGTGCCGTTAGCGCCATCCGCGCTGGCGCGGTCATCGATCCAGGCCCAGACGTCGCGTACCAGCGTGTCGGGCGTGGCCTGCGCATCGAGCGTGATCGCGGCTTCGTCGGGCCCCGGGCGCTCGAGCGTCGCGCGCTGGCTGTCGAGCAGGCTGGCCGGCATGTAATGCCCCGCGCGCGCGCAGAGCCGTCGCGCGAGTTCCGCCGGATCCGTGTCGAGCAGCACGAACAGCAGCGGGACGCCCGCGGCAGCGACAAGCCGCTCGCGATAGACCCGCTTCAGCGCAGAGCAGGCGGCGACCGCAAAGCCGTCCGCCGCGACCGCATCGCCGATCGCGTGACCGACGCGGTCGAGCCAGGGCCAGCGGTCGGCGTCGTCGAGCGGATGGCCGGCACGCATCTTGGCGACCGCCTCCGCGCTGTGGAAGCCATCGCCCTCGAGAAAGCGGTGGCCGGTCTGATCGGCGAGACGCTGGCCGAGCGTCGACTTGCCACTGCCGCTGACGCCCATGACGATGATCGCGCAACCGCGCGGGACCGCGTGGGGCATGCCGTCGCCGGAGCGGGCCTGGGGGGAGGGGGTGGTTTGCACAGTTCCTGACTCGCGGGTTGAGCGCGTCCGGCGGCGCCTGGTTCCAGGCCTCTATCCGGTCGATCGCGACAATTGGCCATTACGACCATCGTCGCGCCCTTGTCGACCGGCGTCGGGACGGGCAACGAGACCGTCCAGTCAAAGGGATCGACGCATGTCCGCACGCAATCATCATGACGTCCTGATCGTCGGGGCCGGCCATGCCGGTGCGCAGGTCGCGATCACGCTGCGGCAACGCGGCTATGCGGGGACGATCGGGCTGATCGGCGACGAGACGTCGCCCCCCTATGAACGGCCGCCACTGTCGAAGGACTATCTGGCCGGCGAAAAGGCGTTCGATCGCATCCTGTTGCGCCCTGCCAGCTTCTGGGGGGAGCGCGGGATCACGCTGATCCCCGGGCGTCGCGTAACCCGGGTCGATGCGGCCGCGCACTGCGTCAGCCATGTTGACGCGCAGGCGACCGAGAGCATTGACGAGGCGAGTCTGCACTATGGCACGCTCGTCTGGGCCGCGGGGGGATCGCCGCGGCGGCTGGGGTGCGACGGGCATGATCTCGCCGGGGTCCACGGGGTGCGCACGCGCGACGATGTCGACCGGATGATCGCCGAACTGCCGGGCGTCACGCGGGTCGTGGTCGTCGGCGGCGGCTATATCGGGCTCGAGGCGGCGGCGGTGCTGACCAAGCTCGGCAAGCAGGTGACGGTGCTCGAGGCGCAGGACCGGGTGCTCGCGCGGGTGGCGGGGGCGGCGCTGTCGCGGTTCTACGAGGCCGAGCACCGCGCGCACGGCGTCGACCTGCGGACCGGCGTGACGGTGGCGGCGATCGAGGGCGCCGACGGGTTCGTGTCGGGCGTGCGGCTGGCGGACGGTACGGTGCTGCCGTGCGAAATGGTCATCGTCGGGATCGGCATCGTGCCCGCGGTCGCGCCGCTGATCGCCGCAGGCGCCGGTTCGGCGGGCGGTAACGGGGTGATGGTCGACGCGCAGTGTCGCACGAACCTAGCCGATGTCTTTGCGGTCGGGGATTGTGCGGCGCATGCCAGTCGCTTTGCCGGCGGGGGCGTGGTCCGCGTGGAATCGGTGCAGAATGCGAACGACCAGGCGGCGATCGTCGCCAAGGCGCTGACCGGCGTCGAGGAGGCCTATGGCGCGGTGCCGTGGTTCTGGTCGAACCAGTATGACCTGAAGCTGCAGAGCGTCGGGCTGTCGACGGGGCATGATCTCGCGCTGCTGCGCGGCGATCCGGCAACGCGCAGCTTCTCGGTGGTGTATCTGAAGGCGGGGCGGGTGGTCGCGCTCGACTGCGTCAACAAGACGCGGGATTATGTGCAGGGGCGCGCGCTGGTGGTCGCGTCGGCGCGGGTCGAGCCGGCGCTGCTGGCCGATATCACGGTCGATCTGAAGACGCTGGTGCCCGCGGATTGAGGTCCGACCCGGCGGCGCGCAGCGTGAAGCGCGTCATCTCCGACGGGCGGCCGAGCCGGACCGCGAAGCCCGGCCACAGCCCGGTGCCGTTGCCGACATAGAGCGTCATCCCCGCGACGTCGTAGCGGCCGGACACGAACCCGCCATTGGCGCGCGCGAACAGACGGTCGAAGCCGGGCGCGACGCCGCCATGCGTATGCCCCGACAGCTGGAGCGCGACGCCTTGCGCTGCGGCGTTGTGCGCATTGCGGGGCTGGTGATCGAGCAGCACTACCGGCGCCCCCGCGGGCGCGCCGCGCAACGCGCTGTCGAGATCGGGACCGGGCTGGCCGACCGAGGGGGCGGAGAGATCGGTGAGTCCTGCAAGCACGAGCTGCGCGTCGCCGCGTGACAGCACGGCGTGGCTGTTGGGGAGCATGCGGAAGCCGAGCCCGTCGAGATGCCGCATCCAGGCGGCGTAATCGAAGAAATATTCGTGATTGCCCGGGATCGCATAGACGCCGTCGGGGGCGC
Organism: Sphingomonas sp. CFBP 13714; assembly: GCF_014842205.1. Lineage (NCBI taxonomy): Bacteria > Pseudomonadati > Pseudomonadota > Alphaproteobacteria > Sphingomonadales > Sphingomonadaceae > Sphingomonas > Sphingomonas sp. CFBP 13714. The sequence goes on along the minus strand of NZ_JACYVG010000003.1, from coordinate 217,425 downwards.
GGAGTGCGCGTAGCGGGGCGACGTCGGCGCGGCGCATCGCGACCGATCCGTCGATGAAGTCGCCGGTGACGACGATCAGGTCGGTGCCCGCCGCATTGGCGCGGGTGACCACCGCTTCGGCCCAGCGCGCCTGGAACAGCCGGCTGATGTGCAGATCGGTCAGCTGGAGGATGCGATACCCCTCGAACCGCGGCGGCAGTCCGGCGATCGTGATCGCGACGTCCTTGACCGGCGGCACGCGCAGCGCGTTCGAGACTCCGATCGCGGAGATCAGTGCCGCGAGCCCCGCGATAGCATAACGCAGGCCGTCTGGCACGGCGGTCGTGCTGCGACGCAGGATCGCGGTCGCGAGCGTGCCGATGTCGAGCAGCAGCTGGAGCATCGCGAGCAGCACGATCGCCGCGAACGCCCAGTTGAACAGGATGACGACGCTGCGCGGAAATTCGGGCGCGAAGATCGATCCCGAGGACAGCCGGTTCCAGAAATGGAACTGCGAGGCGACCAGCAGCAGCAGCGCCACGCCGGCCTTGAGCCAGAGCGACATCGACAGCGGCCAGAGCCAGCGGGCAAGGACGACCAGGCAGGGCGTCGCGAAAATGAGATTGAAAATGACGGTCTCCGTTCGTCCCCGCGCCGCCTGTGGGGGAGTTGGCCGTGCGTCGCAAGGCCCGCCGGATCCGCCGGCGCGAGCAGACCGGTCAGGCGGTGGCGGGTGGGCGCGCGGTCGAACGGCGGACCGTCAGTTCCGCCGCGACGGTGATCGGTGCGTCCGGCGGGGGATCTCCCGCCAGCCCGGCGATGATGAGGCTCACCGCGCGCGCCGACGCCTCGGCGATCGGCTGGACGATCGCGGTCAGCGGCGGGTGGGCGAGGCGGATGATCGGCGTGTCGTCGAAGCTGATCAGCGACAGATCCTCGGGCACGCGCCGCCCTGTTTCGCGCGCCAGTTCGAGCGTCGCGAGCGTCATCTGGTCGTTGCTGCCGATGATCGCGGTCGGCGGCTCGGGCAACGCGAGCAGCGTCCGGGCCGCGGCCCGGCCCGAAGCATGGCTGAAATCCCCCGATGCGAGCAGATCGGTGCTGTCGAGCCCCGCATCCGCCATCGCCGCGCGCCAGCCATCGACGCGCCAGCCGCTGAGTTCATAGTCCGCGGGCCCGGCGATGAAGCCGATCCGCCGGTGGCCGAGCCCGACGAGATGCTCGGTCGCGATCCGCGCCGCGCGCGCGTCGTCCATCATCAGGCGGACGCCGGGCCCTTCGCTGATCGAGCCGATCCGGACGAACCGGATGTCCTGCGCCGCGAGCAGGTCGATGATCAGCGGATTGCCCGAATGCGGCGGGGTGAGGATCACCCCGTCGGGCTGCAACGCGGCGATCGCGCCCAGCAGCTCGCGTTCGATATGGTCGCTATGCGTATCGACCAGCTCGACGATCAGGCGATAGCCATGTTCGGCGCAGGTCAGCATTCCGCCGAGCAGCATCTGGTCGACCCAGTCGGTCCCTTGCCGCGCGCGCCAGTCGGCGATCGTGCGTTCGCGGTCGTTGAGCGCGAGGATCAGATAGGAGCGCGAACCGCCCATCCGCTGGGCGGCGATCGAGGGGACATAGCCGAGCCGGTCGATCGACGCCTGTACGCGCTCGGCCATTTGCGGGCGGACGCCGGTCTCCTTGTTGACGACGCGACTGACCGTCTGCAGCGAGACGCCGGCGTCCGCTGCAACATGCTTGATCGTCACGGCCTGACGGCGCCTAGCCAAGATGCGGGGATCCCGCCGAGGCAGACGGCGCTGTGCTGCAATAATGCGCGACATAGGCGGCATGGTCAGGCAGCGCGTCGACGGTCGCGTTGGTCGTGTCGCGCAGCCCGCCGAGCAGTCGCACGAGTTCGTCGTCGCGCATCTTGGTCGCGATCGGGTGATAGCTCTCCGGCACGATGCCCTGGCCGAGCATCACCTGGACCCAGCTGTTCTCGGCGAACAGCTCGTCATTCTTGCGGAAGACGCGGCCGGTTTCTCGAAACAGTGCGATCTTGTGCGCGAGCGAGTCGGGCACCGGCATCGACGCGCATTGCCGCCAGAAGGCGCTGTCGCGGCGGTTGGTCGCCTTGTAGTGGAGGATCAGGAAATCGCGGATCTGCAGCATGTCGGTATGCTGCTGTTCGTTGAATTCGGCGACGTCGCGCGGGCTGATCCCAGCCGATGGGAACATCCGCAGGAGACGGAGGATGGCGCGCTGGATCAGGTGGATGCTCGTCGATTCGAGCGGCTCCATGAACCCGCCGGACAGGCCGATCGCGACACAGTTGCGATGCCATTGCTGGCGTCGCGCGCCGGTGACGAAGCGGATCCTGTTCGGCTCGGTCAGGGTCGGTCCCTCGACGGTGCCGAGCAGGCGCTCGAGCGCGGCATCGTGATCGAGATAGCGGCCGCAATAGACGATACCGTTGCCGGTGCGGTGCTGCAGCGGAATGCGCCATTGCCACCCGGCATCGTGCGCGATCGCGCGGGTATAGGGCAGGGCAGGCCGGACGCTCTCGGTCTGGACCGCGATCGCGGAATCGCACGGCAGGAAATGCGTCCATTCGTCGAACCCGGCATGAAGCGCCTGTTCGATCAGCAGCGCGCGAAAGCCGGTACAGTCGAGGAACAAGTCGCCCTCGATCCGTGCGCCGGAGTCGAGCGTCAGCGCGGCGATGTCGCCGCTTTCGCCGTTCAGCTCGACCTGCGCGATCCTGCCCTCGATCCGGGTCGTGCCGTCGGCCTCCGCCATCTTGCGCAGGAAGCGGGCGTAAAGGCCTGAATCGAGCTGATAGGCATAGTTCATCCGGCCATCGGGGAGATGCGCGAACTTGCCCTGCAATGCGGCGCGCAGTTCGAGGCAGTAATCGTCGAACGGCTGGTGATGGCCGCGCGTCAGCCCGTGCAGCCAGAAATGCTGGAAGCCCGCGGACCAGTGATCCTTGCCGGTCGTGCCGAACGAATGGAAATAGGTGTCGCCGCGATCCTTCCAATTGTCGAACAGGATGCCGAGCTTGAACGTCGCCTGCGTCTCTCGCATGAATTCGGCTTCGTTGATCCCGAGCAGGCGGTTGAACGTCACGATCGGCGGGATCGTCGATTCGCCGACGCCGACGGTGCCGATCGCCTCGGATTCGACCAGCGTCACCGCGACCGTGCGGCCCATCGTCCGCGCGATCGCGGCGGCGGCCATCCAGCCGGCGGTGCCGCCGCCGGCGATGACGACGCGGTGGATCAGGGGCGTGGTCATCGGCTGAGTGCTCTCAGGAGGAAGGCGCGCAGCTTGCCTGCGCTGTCGGGGGTGAGCGGGGCGAGGACGCCGCGCTCGGCTTCGGGAATATGCGCCGCGACCGCGGGGTCGTCGGAAAACACATAATGATCGAACATCGCGCGCCAGTGACGTTTCTCGTCCTCGGGCAGGTCGCGGATTGCGAGCAGTGCGTGGTTGAGCGCATCCTGCGGCTGGCCGAGCCAGCGCGGCGTGTCGCGCCACCAGTAATTGACCAGCACGTTGAAGTCCGAAAGCCCCTCGACATGGTGCCACCACAGCGCCGGGATGTAGAGCGCGTCGCCGGCGTCGAGCTCGGCGACCTGCGCCTGCGCCAGCGCATCGCGGAAGCCGGGATAGGCGGCGAAGTCGGGGTCGTGGAAGTCGACCATGCTCACCGCGCGGCCCGCGGGGGTATTGTCGACCGGGCCGAGATAGAGATTGCGGAACTGGTCGCGCGGAAACAGCGTGAAGCGGCGACGACCGACCGCGACGCAGGCCAGATTGTCGGGCGCGTCGTTATGCGCCGCGATGCGCGTCGGCGTTCCCATCCAGATGCTCGCGAGCGGCGTGCGGTCGCCGAGGTCGACGTGATTGGCCTCATGCAGTCCGGTGAAGAAATTCTGCATGTCGATCGAGGCGAGATAGATGGACGGTGCGCCGTCGACCCCCTCATTCTCGGTCATCCGCGCGAAGATCTCGGGCAGCGGCGCGCGCATCATCTGGAAGTTCATGCCCTGCATGTCGCCGTAGAACAGCCGGCCGCCGCTCTGCGACGCGCCGACCGAGACGGCAAAGGGCGTGGGCCGGGCATGGCGCTCGATATAATCACGCGCCGCGCGTCCCGACTGGCGACCGGCCTCGACCATCGGCCAGTCGGCAACGAGTCCGCGGACGATGAACGGCGTCGTCGCCTCGCGCAGCAGCGTGTCGAGCGCCGCCGGCCCGCTGATGTCGACTTCGCGGATCCGCGGCAGGGTGGCGAAGATCCCCGCGGTGCCGGCGTCAGCCATGCCCGAGCCGTCGGTTCTTGCGCGCGACGAGATCCCCGATCTGGCCGAGCGAGGCGAGCGCCATGAAGATCGGCAGCAAATGGCCTTCGGCGTGGAGCTCGGCGACGGATGCTGGGTCGAGCGCTTCCAGGCGGTCCTCGTCGATGACGTGATAGCCGACCAAGCGGTTCTTCGATCCGTCCTCGAGCGTGACGTCGAGCGTCAGCGGTTCGAGCAGATCGTGACGCTGGAGCGCCGCGAAGAAGGCGGTCGCAGCGACATAATCCTCGTCGAGCGCGCGCAATTGATCGGCGATGCGTTCGAGAAACGGCGTCGGGCGACCGGTATCGTCGAACACGCGCATGCCTTCGCCGGCGCCGATCCGCGGGCTCGCCATGTCGATATGCACCTGGCGCAGCGACGAGCCCTCCGGCCCCCGACCGACGAGGAAGGGCTGGCTGTCGATCGCGAGCGGGCGATAGCGGGCATCCCAGCGCCCGCCGTCGAGAAACAGGTTTTCGCCCGCTTCGAACCCGAACATCGCGAGCGCGGTGAAGCCGTCGCGGGGCTGGTCGCGCTGGAACAGGATCGGATAATGGGTCTGGACGCGGCGGAATTCGCTGGGGACGGTGATGCACGCCATGACGGCGTCGCCCAGCGCATCCGACCGGTCGGTGCGGATCCGCAGGTCGCGGTGATCTTCGGGCGTCAGGATCGCGTGGTCGGGCATCAGGCTCTCGTTTCCATGGTAGCGCCTGTCATCGCATGCCGCAGGGCATCGAGATAGGCGCGATTGGTCGGCAGGGCGGCGGCGAGCATGCGACCGTGCCGGTCGACCTGCTGCACGAGCAGGTCGGCCGCACCGCGGGTCCCGGTCCGGACAGGCGTGCGGCGCGGCGCGGGAAAGCCCATGCCGTAGAGCACGAATTGATAGCTCGCCGCGGGAAAGATCTCGTCGACCATCGGGAAGTCGGCGTGCGACGGGGGCTGGTCGGCCCATAGCTGGAGCAGCTCGGCGAGACGCGGCGGGATCGACCCGGGATCGCGGTGATCACGCCAATAGGGCTCGTCGCGCTGGCTGAGGACATAGTGCAGCTTGAGGAACTCGACGATCCGGTCCCAGCGATAGCGGAACAGTGTGTTGAAGCGCGCGGCGTGGAGATCCATCGTGCGGCGGGTTGCCGGGAAATTGTCGAGCAGCGCGTCGACCGACAGCTCGACCAGCACGATCGCAGATGCCTCAAGCGGTTCGAGGAAGCCGGCGGACAGACCGATCGCAAGGCAGTTGCGATGCCAGAAGCGGTCGCGGTGACGCGACTGGAACCGCAGGGGGCGAAAGTCGGGGACCGGTGCGTCGGGGGCCGTCGCGCGCAGATAGCGGGTAAGCGTGTCCGCCGCCGCGTCGTCGTCGAGATGCGCGGAGGAATAGACGCAGCCGATGCCGCGTCGCGCGGGCAGGCCGATATCCCAGATCCAGCCCGCGGCGTGCGCGGTGGCATTGGTCTGCGACGCGATCACGCTGTCGGGTGTGACCGGCAACTGGACCGCGAGCGCGCGGTCGTTAAAGAGTTCGCGTCCGCGGTCGATCGTGCCGACGCCGTAATGCTCGCCGATCAGCAGTGCGGCATGACCCGTGCAATCGAGGAACAGGTCGCCTTCGATCCGGCCCGATACGCGCGTGCGGACCGCGGCGATGTCGCCATCGGTAGCGCCATCGACGCCGACGACATGGTCGCGCAGGTGGCGCACCCCGAGCCGTTCGGTCGCGTGGCGGGCGAGCAGGGCGGCGAACTTGCCGGCATCGAGATGATAGGCATAGTTCAGCGTGCCCGCATAATCGGGCATCGCGCGCTGACGCGGGGCAAGGTCCTCGCTGCAGACGGCATGTTGCGCACAGAGCGCTTCGGCAAAGGCCAGACCGCTGTCGGACCAGGCCGAGGCGAGATCGCGGGGGGCTGCATCGGCGGGAGCCGTGAAGGGGTGGAGATAGCGGTCGTCGGGCGCGCCGGTGCGCCAGCCGTCGAAGCGCGATCCCTGTTTGAACGCGGCATCGCAGGCGAGGAGGAATTCGGTTTCGGAGATGCCGATCCGTTCGAGCGTACGGCGCATCGTCGGCCATGTGCCTTCGCCCACGCCGATCGTCGCGACGTCGGGCGATTCGATCAGGGTGACTTGAAGCGGGCGCTCGGCATCACGGTCCGCGCGGGCGGCGATCAGGCACGCAGCGAGCCATCCGGCGGTGCCACCGCCGACGATCACGACCGAGGTGATCGCGCGATCCATGTCCAGCCCGTCAGTTTGCATGTCCGACACTGTCATTCTGTGCCGCCCCGGCGCCGAAAAGACCACCCCCCGCGGGGGAGTGGTCGTTCCATATGCCGGCGGCGCCGCGGATCAGAAGTTGAACCGCAGGCCGGCTGCGTAGCGGGCATAGCCCGGTTGCGCGAAGGTGGCGAAATTGTCCGAGCGACGGTGACCGCGACGGCCCTGGCCGGTGAGGTTGATGACCTCGCCGAACACGGCCAGCCCCGTGGTGACCTGATAGCTCGCGCTGGCATCGACCTGCCCATAGGATTCGACATAGAGCGGGTCGAAGGCGCCGCCGGCATAGAATTCGCCGCGCCAATTATAGGCGACACGCGCCTGGATGCCGTTCTTGTCGTAATAGGCGACCGCGTTGGCGCTGTCGCTGAGCCCGGTCAGCGCGAACTGGCCGATGTTCGGATCGAGCGTGTTGTCATATTTCGCGTCGCCGTTGACGATCGTGTAGTTCAGGATGACGCCCAGCCCGGTGTTCCAGAGCCTGTGCTGCAGCGCGAATTCCCACCCGTCGATATTGGCGGTCTGGTCGCTGTTGAACGGCTGGCTCAGCTGAAAATTGAACAGGTCGTCCTCGGGCAGACCGAAGATGTTGCCGTTCAGCAGACCGGAATCGCTGGTGCCCGTGACCTGCGACGAGGCGGGGAAGTTGCGCAGGATGTAGTCGCGAACCTGGAGATTGTCCGTCGTTCCAAGTGCTGCGACCGCCTGACGATAGCGGGGCCCCGAGCCCGGGTTGCGCAGGTTGAACGCGGACGTGTTGACCTGCGTCGTGCCGATGAAGTTCTTCACGTCCTTGTTGAAATAGCCGACCGAGATGTAGCTTTCGGCACCGTAATACCATTCCGCCGACAGATCGATGTTCTTCGACTTGAAGGGGACGAGGTTCGGATTGCCCTGGCTGCCGGTGCCGCCGCCGATGCGCGGGTTGGAATCGATGTTCAGGCCACCCTGCAGGCTGCCGTAATCGGCGCGCGTGATCGTGTGGCTGTACGACGCGCGCAGCTTGACGTTGCGGAGGGGTTCGATGTCGAAATCGACCGCGGGCAACCAGTTGTGATAGCGGCCCTTCAGCGAGGTGAACGAATTGGCGCCGTAGGTGAGCGCGAATTCGTTCGCGCCCGTCCAGCGGGTGCCGTTCGGGATCGGCACCAGCGCCGACGAGTTCACCTGCGTCTCGTCATAGCGGACGCCGCCGATGAGGTGCGCCGGCATCGAGAACATGTCGAACTTGCCGTTGAACTGAATATAGGGCGAGATCGTGCGTTCGCGGATGCGGCGATCGTTGGTGTAATTGGCAAGGCAGGTGCCTTCCGCCGCGACGCCCGTCTGCGGTGCGCTGCAGATCGCATATTGCGAGCGCAGCAGTTCGGCCATCTGCTCGAAATTGAACGTGTAGATCGACGGCGGCAGCGCGGGATCGTTCGACCCGGCGACACCCTTGAACTTGTCGGGCAGGCTGGTGAGGTTGAAGAAATCGTCGGGCACGGCCGCCGCGCCGAACGACGCACCGCGCGGGTCGACACCGCCCCAGGTCTCGTTCTGGATGAAGCCGTAAGCCGAGCGCACCTTGTTATCGACATAGGAAAAGCCCCAGTCGATGCTGCTCAGGAAATCGCCGTCATGGTCGTAATGACCCTTCAGCTGGAGCTGGTTGATCTCGTTCTTGAAATAGGCGTTGCGGAACGCGTTGCCGGTGGGCGTGATCAGCGACGCGTTCAGCGGGTCGATCCCGGGATACATCTGGTACGAGATGACCGGCAGGTCCTTCTCGAAATTGATCGTCTGCGACTGGACGCCGAAGATCGCGCCACCGATCGACGTGCTGCTGCCGTAATCGTTGGTCGGCTTCGACACCGCAGTCGAATGATGCGCGTCGAGCGACATCGTGACGTTGCCGGGCGCTTCCCAGGTCAGGTTGCCGCCGAGCGACTTGTTCTCGGACTTGTTCGCGGTCAGCGAGCTGCTGTACGACAGATCCTTGCCGGGCGCGAAATTCTCCGAATAGAAGACGGGTCCGGCCGCGGGGCCATCGGTCCAGGCGCTGCGCGTGTCGCCGAAGTTGAACCAGATGCCGACGCTGCTGTTGCGGACTTCGACCTTGTTGCTCGAATAGGTGAAGTCGAGCGTGGCGGTCAGCGTGTCGGTCGGCTTGGCCTGCAGCACGAGCTGGCCGTTGATGCGCTCGCGATCGATGTCGACGACATCGTAATTGGCGCTTTGCGGGATTTCATAGACGTCGGTCGGGCCGGGACGGTTGGTGATGTTAGCACCGCCGGGCGTGCCGGGCTGGGCGAGCGTGCCCCAGTTGTTCTCCGCGCCGAGAAAGCCGTCGCGGAAGCCGACGCCCGCCGAATTGTTGCTCGCCTTGCGCCGCTGATACGCGCCGCTGAGCAGGACGCCGATGCGGTCGTCGGCAAAGGTGGTGGACAGGATGCCCGACACTTCGGGGGTGATCGGATCCTTGCCGTTGCGCGAGCTGTCGAGCACGCCCTTGACGGCGACGCTGCCGCGCGTGCCGGGCTTGTCGATCGGACGCGGGGTGCGGATGTTGATCGACGAGCCGATACCACCCGAGGGGACCGCGGCGCGACCGGTCTTGTAGACCTCGACCGCGGCGACGCCTTCGGAGGCGAGGTTGGCGAAGTCGAACGAGCGCGAGGCGGGCGCGCTGGCCCCGTCGCCGAGCGTCGAGGTCGGCATCTGGCGACCGTTGAGCGTGACGAGGTTGTACTCAGGACCGAAGCCGCGGACCGTGACGGTCGAGCCTTCGCCGTTCGAGCGGTCGATCGACACGCCGGTGATGCGCTGGAGCGATTCCGCGAGGTTGGTGTCGGGGAACTTGCCGATATCCTCGGACGAGATCGCGTCGACCACGCCCTGGCCGTTGCGCTTGATGTCGATCGCCTCGCGCAACGACGCGCGGATGCCGGTCACGACGATGTCGTCGGTGACCGCGTTCGGATCGGCGGGCGTGGCGGGTGCGGCCTGCGGATCGATGTCGGACGGGCCGGGATTGCCGACCGTGGCTGCGGCATCCTGCGCCAGAGCGACGCCGGGGATGGCGGCGAGCGCCAGTGCCGATGTGCCGATGACAAGACGCGAAAGCGAGCGAGCCGTGAAGCCACGCATGGTAATCCTCCCTGTAGCCGACGCTATGAGTGCGCCTTCCGTGTGAACGTTCACTTTCCCTTTTTGCGATTCTTGTCAAGGATTTGGGCTGCTGGTTGTGAACGTTCACTAAATATGCTGTGAATAGTGACAATGGTGCCACAGCTCGGCCGGACGCGTGTCGCAGTCCGCAGGGGGAGGCGGAAAACCGGAAGGGAATGAGGATGTCGACGGGGTATCGGGCGCTGATGCTGGGCGTGTCGCTGATGGGGATCGCCGCCATGGTCGAGGCGCGCGAGACGCCTGCGAAGGTGGCTCCGCCCGAGGCGCCAGCGGCGGTGGCGCAGGACGCCGGACCCGATACGCGACGGCGTGCCGAGGCGATCGTCGCGCGGATGACGATCGACGAGAAGATCAAGCTGGCACACGGCCTGTTCCCGCCGATGGCGGCAGGCAAGACGACGGACACGCTGATCCCGTCGGCGGGTCATATCGACGGCATCGCGCGGCTGGGCGTGCCGCTGGTCCGCGAGAGCGACGCGTCGCTCGGCGTCGCCAACCAGGTCGAACAGCGCAAGGGTGACGTGGCGACCGCGCTGCCGTCCGGACTTGCCACCGCGGCGAGCTTCGACCCCGAAATCGCACGCGCAGGCGGCGCGATGATCGGCGCGGAGGCGCGGGCGAAGCGGTTCAACGTGCTGCTGGCAGGGGGCGTCAACCTGACGCGTGATCCGTGGAACGGGCGCAACTTCGAATATCTCGGCGAGGATCCGCTGCTGGCTGGCTCGATGGCGGGCGCGCATATTGCCGGCGTCCAGTCGAACCAAATCGTTTCGACCGTCAAGCACCTCGCGCTCAACGCGCAGGAGACCGGTCGCATGGTCGTCGACGCGCGGATCGGCGAGGCCGATCTGCGGATGAGCGACCTGCTCGCGTTCCAGATCGCGATCGAGCGCGGGAAGCCGGGCTCGGTCATGTGCGCGTACAACAAGGTCAATGGCGACTGGGCGTGCGAGAACAAGCATCTGATGACCGACGTGCTCAAGCGCGACTGGGGCTATCGCGGCTGGGTGATGAGCGACTGGGGGGCGGTGCATTCGACCGCGAAAGCGGCCAATGCGGGGCTCGACCAGCAGTCTGGACAGGAACTCGACAAGGCGATCTACTTTGGCGCGCCGCTCAAGGCCGCGGTGGCCGACGGCAGCGTATCGCAGGCGAGGCTCGACGACATGATCGTGCGCTATCTGACCGGCCTGATCGAAACCGGCGCCTATGACACGCCGATGCCCGCCGCAGAGGCGCCGATCCCCTATGCCCGCCATGCCACCGTGGCGCAGGAGGCGGCGGAAGCGGGGATCGTGCTGCTCAAGAACGACCGCGAGATGCTGCCGATCGCGCGTACCGCCAAACGCATCGTGCTGATCGGCGGGCGAGCGGACGTCGGCGTGCTGTCGGGCGGGGGATCGAGCCAGGTCCGCTCGGTCGGGGGCGCGCCGATCGAGATCCCGCTGACCTCGGGCGCGGCGATGTCGTTCGCGCGCTATACCTATCATGCCTCGTCGCCGCTCAGGGCGATCACCGCGGCGATGCCGGGCGCGGTGGTGACCTTTGTCGACGGCAAGGACACGGATGCGGCGGCGCGCGCCGCCCGCGATGCGGACATGGCGATCGTCTTTGCGACGCAGTGGACGACCGAGGCGCAGGACGTGCCGACGCTGTCGCTGCCCGACAATCAGGACGCGCTGATCGCGGCGGTGGCGAAGGCGCAGCCGCGGACGGTGGCGGTGCTCGAAACCGGCGGGCCGGTGCTGATGCCCTGGATTGATGCGGTGCCGGCGGTGCTTCAGGCCTGGTATCCGGGACAGCGCGGCGGCGAGGCGATCGCCAATATCCTGACCGGCCGGGTGTCGCCGTCGGGCCGGCTGCCGATCACCTTCCCCGCCGCCGCGTCCCAGGCGCCACGCCCGGCACCGGTCGGTCTCGACCGGCTGACGTCGGTCGAGGCGCAGGCGGCCGCCAATCCGGCGAACGCCGCCGCGATCCAGCTCGAAAGCTTTCCGGTCGACTATGTCGAGGGCGCGGACGTCGGCTATCGCTGGTACGAGAAGCAGCGCCAGCGGCCGCTGTTCGCCTTCGGTCACGGGCTGAGCTTCACCAGCTTCGCCTATCGCAACCCGGTGGTGACCGGCGGCCGGCGGCTCAGCGTGACGTTCGACGTCGTCAATACCGGGCGCCGTGCGGGCGCGGACGTCCCGCAGATCTATGTCGCGCAGGCGGCAGCGGACGGGGCGGGGACGGCGACGCCGATGCGGCTTGCGGGGTTCACGCGGCTGACGCTCAAACCGGGCGAGTCGCGGCGTGTGACGCTGACCGCGGAGCCGCGGGTCGTCGCGCAATATGACACCGCGCTGCCGGGGTGGCGGATTGCCGGGGGCCGCTACCGCGTCGCGCTGGCGCATGATGCCGCGGACCGGTCGCAGCTGCTGACGACGACGCTCGAGCCGATGACGATGAAACCCTGACGGGGGCGTAGACCAGCCGCGGCGGCGGCGGGGGTGGTTCGGGAGTTGCTCGACGGCGGCGAGCGGGTCACAAGGGCGCCATCGTGCCGCGTTCCGTTTTCTCTCCCCCGCATCGTCGGTTACCGTCGCCCACGCCGCGACCGGCAGCTTTCCTCCTCGTCTGCGCGCTCGCTTATGCGGGGGCGGTCGTCGGCTATCTGCCGCTGCTGACGCTGCTGCTGCCGATCAAGGTCGAGCAGGTGGCGGGCGACGGTCGGCTCGATCTGCTGACGGTGACGGTGATCGCGGGGGCGATCGCGGCGAGCCTCGCGAATATCGGCTTTGGCTGGCTGGGCGACCGGTTGGTGAGCCGGGGCGGAGGCCGCCGCGGGATCATGGCGGGGGGCGTCGTCGCGACGATGGCGTCCTATGCGGGGCTCGCCGCCGCGACCACGCTTGCGTTGCTGGTGGCGGGGATCATCCTGTTCCAGGTCGCGCTGAACGCGGTGATCGCGCCGCTGATGGCGATCATCGCCGAAGAGGTGCCCGATGGCCGCAAGGGGGTTGCAGGCGGGCTGCTGGCGATGGCCAATCCGGTCGCGGCGACGCTGTCCGCCGCGCTGGTCGGGGCGAGCCGGTTCGGCGAGCCGGCGCGGTTCGCGGTGATCGCGGTCACCGTCGCTGTGTGCACGCTCCCGCTCGTGATCATACGCGGGACTCGGCAGGCGGGGGCGCCGCCGCCGGTGTTGCGGTCGATGCTGCGGCGCGATCTGCTGCTCGCCTGGACCGCGCGGCTGCTCGTGCAGATCGCGGGCAGCGCGCTGTTCGTCTATCTTCTCTATTATTTCGAAACCGTCGCGCCGTCGGTGCCGGAGTCGGTTCTCGCCGCGCGTATGGGGACGGTGATGATCGTCGCCTATAGCGTGCCGCTGCCAATCGCGGTGCTCGTCGGCCGGCTTGCCGACCGGACCGGGCGGACCAAGCCGTTCCTGTTCGCAGCGGCGCTGGTCGCGGCGGCGGGGCTGATCGCGATGATGGCGGCGCGCGACTTCACCAGCGGCGCGGCGGCGTTCTGCGTCTATACGGGCGGGACCTCCGTCTTCCTGGCGCTGCACGCGGGCTTTGCGATGCAGCTGTTGCCGAGCGCGCGGCACCGCGGGCGCGACCTCGGGCTGCTCAACCTCGCCAACACCCTGCCCGGGCTGCTCGGGCCGGTGATCACCTGGGCGCTGGCGACGCCGCGCGATTTCGATTCGGTACTGGTCGTGCTCGCGGTGCTGACGCTGGGCGGGGGGATGATCCTGCTCGCCGCGCGGGGGCGGCGCTGAGGCTGATGGCGATCAGCGGCGCGACCGGTTCGGGGCACGGCGCCAGTAGCGGACATAGTCGACCGCCATGCGCTGCGGGAAGGCGGTGTCGTCGATCCCCTTCTGCCCGCCCCAGTCGCCGCCGACCGCGAGGTTGAGGATCAGGTCATAGGGCCGGGTGAACGGCCAGGCCGCCTTGCCGCCGGGCTGGTCATTGGCGACGCGCATGACCGCGCGGCCGTCGACGCCGATCGTGATGACATCGGCGCGCCAGTCGAGCTGATAGCGATGATAGCGGGTGCAGGCGGTCGGCACGCGCTTCTGCGCGCCGCGCTGCGTGCCCTTGGTGTGGTTGAACGCGCCGCTGTGCACCGTCGCATGGACGACGTTCGGGTCCCATCCGACCAGCTCGACGATGTCGATCTCGCCCTCGTCGGGCCAGCGGCCGCCGCTTGGCAGCAGCCAGACCGCGGGCCAGCTGCCGCGACCGCAGGGCAGCATCGCGCGGACTTCGTAGAAGCCATAGCCGCGTGGCTCCCTCGAAACGAGCTTCGCCGAGGTGTAGCTCTGGCCGCCCCAGTCGGGGAAGCGCGCCTTGGACAGCGTCTCGCGACGCGCCTCGATGATCAGCGAGCCCTTTTCGATCCGTGCATTCCGGGGCCGGTCGCGGGCATAATATTGACGCTCGTGATTGGCCCAGCCCTCGGCATTGCGCGAGGTGTCGAACCGCCATTTGCGGCGATCGATCGTCCGCCCGTTGAATTCGTCGGCAAAGGCGGGCGTCGTCCTGGGCGTCGGCATCGGTGCGTCGAGCCCGTAATTGGTCGCGCCGAGCGTCGCGGCCTGCGCGGCCAGCAGCAGCAGGATCATCGCGTCACCGCCGTCGGGGGCTTCGCAGCTTTGCGCTTCGGGGCGGGGTCAGGACACATGCGCGACGCTCTCCATTACGCCCCGGATCGTCGCCGCGATGTGCGGACGCGAGCCGGTGGCGTGACGGGTCTAGGGCAGCCCCGCAGCAAGCTCAACCGGGCGGTTTCGCCACGCGCAGGGCGTTTCGCAGCGGGACGCCGTGCGCATCAGAACTGGCCGCCGATATTGAAGGTGATCAGCTTGCTGTCGTCGCCATCGGCCTTGAGCAGTGCCTTGGCGAGATCGATCCGCAGCGGGCCGAACGGGGAGGCCCAGTTGACGCCTATGCCGACCGACAGCCGCGGGCTGGCGCTATTGCCCGTATAGGTCTCGCGATAGGCGCCGAGCGAATAGCTGTAGGGCGTGCCGGTGTTGGTCGTGGTGCTTGCGCCGGCGGAATCGAGGTAGAGAAGGTTGCCGGCGCTGTCGGTATATTGACGGGTTGCGGCGACGCACGCGATCGAGGTCGCGTTCGCTTCGGCGCAACTGTCGGTCAGCGCCGGCGTCCTGCCGCCGAACACCGCGCCGACGTCCATGTAGACTGAGGGGCGCAGGCCGAGTTCGCGCGCGCGCGAGCCCAGCGGGAGCTCGACCTCGAGGCGGGCCTGGTAATAGGCGGTGCCGCCCAGCGCGGTCTGCGTGTTCGAACTGCTGTCGGTCGAGATCGTCGCGGGGATCGTGCTGGTGTCGTAATAGGTCCGCGTCACGCGCGGCCCAACGCCGCGGATATCGAAGCCGCGCATCTGCGGGTCGCCCAGATAGAAGCGGTCGGTCAGTCGCACCTGTTGCCCGAGCCCCCTGATATAGCCGCCCTCGGCATGCGCGGTGAGGATAAAGCGCGAGCCGAGATCGACATATTTCGAATAGTTGGCGGTGCTGCGGAGATAGCGTGTGTCGCCGCCGAGGCCGGCGAAATCCTGGCTGACGCTGAACTTGCTGCCCTTGGACGGGCGGGTGCGGCTGTTCGTGCTGTCGAACACCAGCGAATAGCCGATCGACGAGGTCCAGCGATTGCCGACCGCGTCGCACAGATACTGGCCGGCAACCGCGGGATCGCACGCGCCGTTGGTGTAATAGGTGTCTGCATCGAGCGTGACCTGATCATAGGACAGGCCGTAGCGTGCGGTGGCCGACCAATATTCGGTCAACGGCACCGCCGCGCGGATCTGGAATCCGGTCGAGATCTGTTCATAGGTCGTGCTGTCGGTGTCGCCGGTGGTGCTGTACGAGCTGTAATCCCGCCGGAATATGTCGCCGCCCAGCGCGATGTTGGTGTCGAACAGATAGGGTTCGGTGAAGCCGAGATTGACCGATTTCGAATAGCTCGAATAGCTGACCCCAGCCCGTAGCTCCTGTCCCATGCCGCGGAAGTTGCGCTGGGTGATCGTGGCGGACGCGATGAAATTCTCCAGACTGGAATAGCCGGCGGAGAGCTGAAGCTCGCCGCTCGATTTTTCCTCGAGGTTGGTCTCGAGGATGACGCGATCGGGCGCGGAGCCGGGCTTCTGCTTGATCTCCGTCTTGTCCTGAAAATAGCCGAGCGAATTGATCCGGTCCTCCGAGCGTTTGACCTGGAAGCTGTTGAACGCGTCGCCCTCCGCCAGGCGGATCTCGCGCCGCACGACCTTGTCCTTGGTCTGTGTGTTGCCGTTGATCTCGACCCGCTCGACATAGGTGCGCTTGGCTTCGGCGATGTTGAGGTTGATCCCCATCGTCAGCGTGTCGGCGTCCTTCTGGAACTCCGGATTGACCTCGGTGAAGGCGTAGCCGAACAGGCCGGCGGTCTGGCTCAGGCTGTCGACCGCGTCCTCCACCTGCTTGGCGTTGTACCAGGCGCCTTTCTTGAGCGGCAGCGTCGCGGCGAGCTTGCTGCTGTCGAAGTCGCGGATCTGGCTGTCGACGGTGACGTCACCGAATGTGTAGCGTTTGCCCTCCTCGACCACATAGGTGATGATGAAGTCCTTCTTGTCCGGGGTGAGTTCGGCCACCGCGGACGTCACGCGGAAATCGGCATAGCCCTGCGTCAGGTAGAATTGCCGCAGCTTCTGCTGGTCGTAGCTCAGCCGATCCTGGTCGTAGCTGGTTGCGGACGACAGCATGCGGCTGAGCCGTGCCTGTTTGGTCGCCATCTGCCCGCGAAGCTGCGCGTCCGAAAACACGCTGTTGCCGAGGATGTTGATCTGGCGGACCTTCGATTTCGGGCCCTCGCTGATTTCGAAGACGATGTCGACGCGGTTCTGGTCGAGGCTGACCATCTTCGGATCGACCATCGCCGCGAAGCGGCCCTGCCGGCGATAGAGCTCGACGATCCGCGCGACATCCTGCCGCACCGCGCTGCGCGTGAAGATCTGCCGCGGTGCGAGCCTGATTTCCTTGGTGATCTTGTCGCTCTTGAGCGCCTTGTTGCCCTCGACGACGATGCGGTTGATGATCGGGTTCTCGCGGATGCGGACCACGATATTGCCGTCCTTGACCCCGGCGATCGAATAATCGGCGAACTGGTCGCTGGCCTGTAGGTCCTTGAGCGCCTGATCGAGCGTCTCCGCCGTATAGGGGATGCCGGCGCGCAATTTAGTATAGCTCAGCACCGTCTCGGGCTCGATCCGCTGCGCGCCCTCGACGCGCAAGGTGCGGATCGTCCGGACGGCGGGATCGGCCGGTGACGTCGGGGCGGGGGGCCTCGCATGCTGGACGGGCGCTGTGACCGCCGTGCCGCCGAGCGTGCCGGCCAAGGCCAGGGCCATCGTACTGGCGCCAAATTCGAACATCATGGGGAGGTCTCCGGGTGAGACCGGGCGCCTGGGCGGGCGATGTTTCCGGCGGATGGCGCGCGCCGGCCGGATTGCAACACTGGGTTACCAACGACCGCGACCGCGCAGTCGCCGGGCCCGGCTGACACATAGAGCAAGTGGCGGGAAATGTTCGGGACATGGCCGCTGGCTAGAGCGCCGTGCGGGCCAATCGGCTCGCCCGTTCATCCTGCGAGGACCATCGCCATGCGTGTCGCCATCAAATCCGTCCCGTCATCCGCGCCGATCAGCGCGCCGGCGTTGCCGCCGCTCGTCGACAATCCGTTCGCGCCCGAAGTCTTCGCCACGGGGCTCGCCGGCCTCGCCAATCTGTCGGGGGTGATCGTGCTGACGCTGGAGAGCGCGCGGTGCGATCACACGCGCGACGCGCCATCGGTCGAGCGGGTCGTCGTCGGGCGGGTCGCGCTGACCAACGGCGCCGCGCAGGATTTGGTCGCGGCGCTGAACCAGTTCCTCGAGCAGCAGGGGCTGAGCCCGAGCAAGGCGATGGCCGCCGGGTCGACGTTCCAATGAGCCGTGCGACCGTGCCGCCCCCAGCCGGTATCCGCGGGTCGTCGGCCACCGGCTTTACTGTGGCGATCGAAGCGCTGCGGTTTGGCGTTCGAGTACAGAGCCGAGCCGTGGATCAGCGCGTGCGGAGCGTGACCGTCGTGTTCCGCCGACCGGCGGCGTGATGCATGCCTGATGTCCGCGCTGCGATCAAAGACACGATACAGTCTTGCTTGCGACATGGTTTGTCACAAACCGTGGCTGCGTAACAACAGGTGGAACGCATGACGGTTCGATGACGACTTAGCCGTTGTCGACCCCGTCAAATCCCTGCAGCTTTGCCGGACGGACCATATCCGTCATCGCAAAAAATGCCTCGCAACCCAAAGTGTTGCGGCTCAGGGAGTATCACCATGCGTCTGGACTTTCGCAAACGCCTTCTGGCGTCCACGCTTCTGCTTGGCTTGAGTGCACCGGCCGTCGCGCAGACCGTCGACCCGGCAACGCAGGCGGTGCCCGACGACGCCGCGCCGGCCGATGGCGAGACGATCGTCGTCACCGGATCGCGGCTGGGCGGGCTCCAGTTGCAGCAGGCGTCACCGATCGCCGTGGTCAGTGCGCAGGACTTCGCATTGTCGGGCCAGCCCAATGTCGAGAATGTCCTGAAGGACCTGCCGCAGCTGGTGCCGAGCACGACGGGTGCGTCGAACAATCCCGGGGGCGGGGTGGCGACCGCGGATCTGCGCGGGCTGGGTTCGACGCGAACGCTCGTCCTCGTCGATAATCGTCGCTACGTCGCCTATGACTCGAACCAGGTCGTCGATCTGAACACCATCCCCGCCGGGCTGATCGAACGCGTCGACATCGTCAGCGGTGGCCGGTCCGCGGTCTATGGCTCCGACGCGATCTCGGGCGTGATCAACTTCGTCATGAAGAAGGATTTCAGCGGCGCGGAAATTAATGCGAATTACCGCATCAACGAAGCGGGTGATGGCGGCACGTTCAACGGCAATTTGCTGCTCGGGGGCAATTTCGAGGACGGGCGCGGCAATGCGACGGTCTATTTCGATTATACCAAGCGCAACGGAATCCTGCAGTCGGCGCGCGACTATTCGCGACAGGCGCAGGTCGACGATGGCGAGGGTGGCCTGATCGCGGGCGGGTCGGGCTCGATCGAGGGCACGCGGTTCGCGATCGGCGGGGTGAACCGCAAGTTCGAGCGCGACGGGGGCTTTTCCGCCTATAGCGCTGCGACCGATGCCTATAATTATGCGCCGTCCAACTATCTGCAGGTCCCGCAGGAGCGGTTCCTGATGAGCGCGCAGACGCATTACGACGTCAGCGATGCACTGACCGTCTATGCCGAGGGCCAGTTCATTAACAACCGCGTGAAGAACCAGCTCGCGCCGACGCCGTTCACCGGGTCGGTGTCGCTCGACGCCGATTCCTCGTTCCTCTCCGCAGGCTCGCGCGCGCTGCTCCAGGGGCTCGATACGGATGGCGACGGCTTTGTCACCTCGACCATCTACCGGCGGCTGAGCGAGGTCGGCAATCGCGTGTCGAGCCTCGACAACACCGCCTATCGCACGGTGCTGGGCGCGAAGGGCGATATCGGCGGCGGCTGGAACTACGACGCCTATTACAGCTATTCGCGGACCAAATCGATCGAGAGCCAGACCGGCAACGTCTCGCGCAGCCGCGTGCTCCAGGCGCTGCGGACGACCTATGACACCGGCGGCAATCTGGTGTGTTCGGATACGAGCAATGGCTGCGTCCCGCTGAACATCTTCGGGGCGGGCAACATCAGCGACGCGGCCGCCGCGTTCATCACCATTCCGGTGCAGAATTCGAGCACGATCAGCGAGCAGGTCGCCAGCGCGTCGATCTCGAACCGCGAGCTGTTCGATCTGGGGGCGGGCCCGGTCGGGATCGTGTTCGGGACCGAATATCGCCGCGAACAGGGCAGCTACAATCCCGATTTCTCGCTGTCGTCGGGCGACGTGGTCGGCTTCAACGCGGGCGAAGGCCTGGGCGGCGGGTACAACGTCAAGGAAGTCTATACCGAGGTCGCGGTGCCGCTGCTCGCGGATCTGCCCTTCGTGAAGAAGCTCGAGGTCAACGGCGCCTATCGCTATTCCTATTATTCGACCGCGGCGAAATCGGTGAACACCTATTCGGGTGGTGCGGTCTGGTCGCTGATCGACGACATCGCACTGCGTGGCCAATATTCGAGGGCGGTGCGTGCGCCGACCGTGTCGGACCTGTTCAGCGGCGCGTCGCAGGACTTTCCCGCCGCGACCGATCCGTGCACGACCGCGGTGGCGCTGACGAACACCAATCTGAATGCGAGCTGCCTGTCGAACGGCGTCGCGGCGTCGGTGATCGGCACCGCCTATGACGGCGGCAGCACGCAGATCCAGACGGTGAACGGCGGCAACCCCGCGCTGCGCGAGGAGACGTCGGACACCTACACCGCGGGCATCGTGCTCCAGCCGCGCTTCCTGCCCGGCTTCTCGTTCACCGCGGATTACTACAAGATCAAGATCGCGAACTATATCTCGACGGTCGGCACGACCAACCTGATCCGCGCCTGTTACGGCGATGCGGACAATGGCTACACGCCCTATGACACGAGCTATTGCGGGTCGTTGCCGCGCGACGCGAACAGCTTTGCGATCACCGATGCGGCCAACACGCTGGCCAATACGGGGGGCGTGACAACGCGCGGGGTCGATTTCGAGGCGCGCTACGGCCTGCCGCTCGGCTTCGGGGCGTTCGGCAGCGACACCAGCCGGCTCGACCTGCGCTTCAGCGGTACGCGGCTGATCGCGTTCGACTATAACCCGCTGGCGGCGATCCCCGACCTGACGATCGACTGTGCGGGCAAGTTTGGCCAGACCTGCGGCAATCCCTATGCGAAATGGCGGCTGTCGACGCGGGCGACCTATTCGACCGGACCGATGACGGTATCGGTGCTGTATCGCCATCTGTCGGCGGTGAAGGACGACGACAGCGCGACGACCTATGCGGTCGAGCGGATCAAGGCCTATGACTATTTCGACCTGACCGCGGCGTTCCGGATCAAGGACGGCTTCACCTGGTCGGTCGGGGTCAACAACCTGTTCGACAAACAGCCGCCGATCCTGGGCGACAACCAGCAACAGGCGAACACCTATCCGTCGACCTACGACCCCTATGGACGTGCCTTCTTCGTCAGCACGAACGTGAAGTTTTAGGAGAAACGACCGGTACAACTGCGAAACACCCCGCCATCGATCGTGATGGCGGGGCTTTTCGTGTCTGGACGTCGAAGCCGGCAGGTCGTGGAAATATTCGGGACAAACCGCGCTGCGATATCCGGCACGACGGAATGAACCGGGGAGCCAGCCATGCCGATGCCATCACCGCGCACCACCGATTGCAGCGTCGGGCGTCATCTTCCCCGGTCGCGGCACCGCGATGTAGCCGGCGTGTCGATCCAGCGCGCCGCCTGCCGTGGATGCGGGGCGACGATCACCAAATCCGCGCTGAGCCGGCGCTGGATCATATCCGGGATGCTCGGCTGACACCGGCGCCGGAACGGGGAAAGTACGATGAAGATGATGATGACGAAACCGCGTTCGGCACGCTGGCTGGCCGCGATGCTGCTGCTCGGTGTGACCTGCACGGCGAGCGCGGAGCGCCCACGCGGGCCCGAGCGTGGGTCCGCAAATGTCGACGCGATGCAGGCCCGGGAGGCTGACGATATCGCGCTGCTGCTGCACCTGCGGCCCGATCAGCGTGGCGCGCTCGTTGCGTTTCTGTCCGCCTGGGGGCCGCCTCCGCCGCCGCGCGATGGCGGGGAGGGGCCGAACATGCGCCCGGGCCCGTCGATGCCGGGTGGCGAGGATTTCGCCCGCCATCTCGAACGGTTCGAAGCGCAGGCGACTGCGCACGCAGCGCATGACCGGTCGCGCTTGATCGCAGCACGCAGCTTCTACGACAGTCTCGACACGCCCCAGCGCGCGGGGTTCGAGGCGCTGATGCGGCTTCGCCATGCGCCCCCGGGTCCGGGTGGGCCGGGCGGTCCGTTGGGGGCCGGGCCGCCACCCGGCTGATGCGGCCTGTCAGCGCGCGGGCGTCAGCGGTGCCGTCCCGAGTTGGTCGTCGCCGTTGCGCCAGGTGTCGCCGCCTGCGCGCGGCACTTCGCGACGGCGGATCGCGCCGTCGCCATTGCGGTCGAGCGCGGCGAACCGGTCGGCGGCGGCCTTGGCGAACTCCGCCCGGTCGACGCCGCGGTTGAAATCCAGATCCGCCGACGTCACCGGCTCGGGCAGGTCGAACAGACCGAAGCGGCCGGCGCCGATCCGCAAGGTCGCGTCGGCGGTGCTGGTTCGGCGGCTGGCGGCGTTGCCACGCTTGCCCGGCCCGGTGTCGGGACGTCCCGCCGATCCGCCGCGTCCTCCACCGCGGACGCGGATTTCGGGGACGAGGATATTTTCGTACCAGGCGATATCTTCAGGGTCGATCTCGCCGTCGCGGCCGCGGTCGAAATGCGCGAAGACGCGGGTTGCATCGGCCTGAAACTCGGCGCGGGTGATCCGGCCATCGCCGTCGCGGTCGGCACCCTGGAACCATAATGTCTGCGCGGCGCCGGCCTTCTGCGTCGACCGGAACGGCTCGCCCATCGGGCTGATGAACAGCTGGCCGCGGCCCTGTTGCGGGCGCTGCCGGGCAGGTCGCGCCGGCTCGGGGCTCGACTGCGCCGCCGCCGCGACATCCGGGGCAGGGGTCAGCGCGGCCAGCATCCCGCCGGCGATCACCGTCCATGCGCGCATCGACATCGGTCTTCTCCTGTTTCGGTGCCGGATCATGCCGGCAGAATGACGCGCACGATGAGACCGCCTTCGGGGCGATTTTCCAGCGTCGCGGCGCCGCCATGCGCATGCGCCACCGCGCGGACGCTGGCGAGCCCAAGGCCGGTGCCACCCGTGTCGCGGTTGCGCGACCGCTCCGCCCGGAAGAACGGCTCGAAGGCATGCGACGCATCGGCGGCGGACAGGCCCGGACCGCGATCGCCGACCTCGATCACCACCGTGTCGCGGTCGCGGTAGAGTTGGACCTCGGCATGCCCGGCATATTTGACCGCGTTGTCGACCAGATTGACTAGCAACGCCTTGAGCGCGGGGGCATCGCCGTCGATCGCGAGCGACGGACCGGGCGACAGCACCACCTGCTCGCCGCGGTCGGCATAATCGTCGGTGATGCTTTCCGCGAGCGAGCGCAGGTCGAGCCGCTGGCGGCGGACATGCCGGGTCATGTCGCGGACGAACGCCATCGCCGCGCCGATCCGCTGGCTCATCTCTTGGATATCCTCCTCGCTCGCCTCGCGGATCTCGTCCGGCGCCTTTTCGAGCCGGAGCGCGAGACGCATCAGCGGCGTGCGCAGATCGTGCGCGACCGCGGCGATCAGCGTCGTGCGATCCTCGACATAGCGATTGAGCCGCTCCTGCATGACGTTGAAGGCGGTCGCGGCCTCCATGATCTCGGGCGGTCCGGTCAGCGGGATCGGATCGGCGCGGGGGTCGCGACCGAGCCGGTCGGCGGCGGCGGCGAACAGCGCGACCGGCCTGGCAATGCGTCGTGCCAGTACCAGCGCGACCGGTGCGGCGACCGCCATCGCGACGAGGAACCACAGGATCAGCCGCGCCTGCCACAAGCCGAACGCCGGACGCGCCGGGCGGATCGTCCGCCACTGGCCGTCGGGGGCATGGACCCAGACGACGAACGCGCCGAACAGCGTGTTGTCGACGACGGACTGGGGCGGCATCTTGGGCATGCCCATCGGCATGGGCGGCCGAAACGCGCCCGCCATCAAGGGGGGACCATAGCGCCGCGCCTCGACGATCACCGCACGTGCCGGCACGCCCAGATCGGCAGCGATCACCCGGCCGAGATGACGATCACGCGCATCGCCCTGCTCGGTCGGCGGGGCGGTCGCGACCGCGATCGTCAGCAGCCCGCTCGGGTCGCGTCCGGCGCGCACGACCGAGGCGATCCGGCTGGTCGAATAGACCACCGGCGTCGGCGGCGGGACCAGCAGCACGGCGGCAAAATTGAGCAGCTGGACGAGCAGCACGGTGAACAGGATGAACGCGAAGATCCGCAGGAACAGCGGCCAGCGTCGCGGATGCCCGACCCTGGTGCCGACCGGATTCGCGCCGGCCGTGCGTGGCGGCGTGGTCACAGCCGGATCACGCGGGGAACGAAGAAATAGCCTTCGTTGCGGATCGTCCGGATGATCTCGTCCCCGCGCGAACGCAGCTTGCGTCGCAGCCGGCTGACCTGGACGTCGATCGCCCGGTCGAACGCGTCGGTATCCGGGCCCCGCGCCGCCTCCAGCAACGCGTCGCGCGCGAGGACGCGGCGCGGGCGTTCGACAAAGGCGCGCAGCACCGCAAATTCGCCATCGGTCAGGTCGACGAGCATGCCGTCGCCGTCGAGCAGTTCGTGCGCGGCGAAATCGACCCGCCAGCCGAGAAAGCCATAGCTGCGTCCGGTCTCGGCAGCCGCGCCATTGCGTTCACGCAGTGCCGCGCGGACCGTGGCGAGGATCTCGCGCGGGCTGCACGGCTTGGTGAGATAATGGCTCGCGCCGATCTCGAGCCCGAGAATTCGGTCGGGTTCGTCGCCCAGCGCGCTGAGCATGACGACGGGGGGGGCGCCCTTGCGGGTCAGGCGGCGACAGGCCGCAAGGCCGTCCTCGCCGGGCATCATCACGTCGAGCAGGATCAGCGCGATCGGATGCCGCGCGAGCGCGACGTCCATTTCCTGCGCATTGGTCGCGGTTTCGACGCGGTACCCGTGCATCCCCAGACTCTGCGCGAGCAGCGTCCGGATCGCATGGTCGTCATCGACCACGAGCAGCATCGTATCGGCGGGTTCGGGAGCGGCGCAGTGCATCGCCGGCCACTATGCCACGTATGTGTTCGCGATGTTTCAGCGATTTCGCATCATGCCACGCCACCGCCGGTCGTTGCCGGCGCGACGGATTGCGCAACATCCAGACATATGCCGGAAAGAACTGACCTGCAGGCGAGGCGCATGATTTTGACCAACAGCGTTTCCGTCGCCGTGCCCGGCCCTGATCTCCATGCCGGCACGCGAGGGGCGGATGACAGCGCGCGGATCGTCATCGTCGACGACGATCCCGGGCTGCGAGAGTTGCTGACGGGGTTTCTGGTCGATCACGGCCTGCGTGCCGAAGCCGTGGCGAGCGGCGCCGCGTTGCGGACCCGGCTCGCGCACCGTCCCTGCGATCTCGTCGTGCTCGACATGATGATGCCCGGCGAGGACGGGTTGTCGGTGCTGCGCGCGCTGACCCAGACCCAGGATCCGCCGCGCGTGATCATGTTCTCCGCGCTGTCGAGCGAGATCGACCGGGTCGTCGCGCTCGAGCTGGGCGCGGACGATTATGTCACCAAGCCGTCGAGCCCGCGGGAGATCCTCGCGCGGATCCGGTCGGTCCTGCGGCGGCAACGCGCGCAACTGGGCGTCGGCGCGTCATCCGATCCTGCCGACCCCGCGGCGACCGAGCGACCCATTGGCGCCGCAAGTCCCGTCCAGAGCCACGATCTGGTCGGCTTTGCGGGCTGGGCGCTGAACTGCCGGATGCGGACGCTGACCGCCCCCGACGGCACCAATGTCCGGCTGACCGATGGCGAGTTCCAGATGCTGCATCTGTTCGTGGCGCAACCGCAGACGATCCATTCGCGCGACGACATGATCGCGACGCTGGGGCGCAGCGACGGCCCGGCGAAGGGCCGCACGATCGACGTCAATATCAGCCGGCTGCGGCGCAAGGTGCAGCGGCACGACCGCACCGAACTGATCCGGACGGTACGTGGCAACGGCTATATCTTCATGCCGGACGTGTCTCCGCTCTGAGCGGCGGGCGGACCCAGTCGGCGCGTTGCGGGCTGCGGCCAGGAAAATAGCGTTGGGGTGGGATATTGGTGCACGCCGCGACGTTCATGTCCGACCACGGCTTCCCCAGCGTCGAATACCCGGCCTGGTGGGGGGCAAAGACGCGATCGGACAGACACTTCCATGGCCAAGACCCTTGCCGCATTGGCCAGCGACGTGCTGCGCGCCACCACCCGACCCGCGCGCGACGACGTACGAGAGGGGGTGCGCGAGGACGGCTATCTGCGGCTGGAGGATTATGGCGCGCTCGGCGACGGGCGGTCGGTCGCGCTGTCGGGTGCGGACGGGTCGATCGACTGGTGGTGCGTCCCCAATCTCGATTCGCAGCCGCTGTTCGACCGGCTGCTCGATCCGGAGGAGGGGGGACGGTTCAGCATCACCCCGACCGAGCCGTTCACCGTCGAACGGCGCTATCTGCCCGGCAGCAACGTGCTCGAGACGCTCTTCATCACGGACGGCGGCCGCGCGCGACTGACCGAGTCGATGAACAGCGGTACCGCGGGCCGGTTGCCCTGGACCGAACTCGCACGGCGGATCGACGGGCTCGACGGTGCGGTCCGGTTCAGAATCGAGATGCGCCCGGGACGCAGGGCCAGCGGGGCGAGCCCCTATCAATCGAAGATCGGCGAATATCCGGTCTTCCATGTCGACCGCGTGCTGGGGCTGTTCCTGCACAGCGACGGCGTCGTCGTGGAACGCACCGACGAGGCGGTGACGGGCGTGCTGACGGTCGCGCAGGGCCAGCGAGAGGTCGTCGCGATCGTTGCGGGTGAGGACGAGCCGCTGGTCGTGCCGACGATCGCCGATATCGACGAGCGGATCGATATCTCGGACGCGGAATGGCGGCAATGGTCGCACCGGATCGACTATGACGGCGAACGGCGCCCCGCGTTCATCCGCAGCGTCCTCGCGCTGAAGCTGCTGCTCTATTCACCGACCGGTGCGATCGCAGCCGCCGCGACCACCTCGGTTCCCGAAGGGATCGGCGGCAAGAAGAATTACGACTATCGCTACGCCTGGATCCGCGACGCCGGCTATACGATCAAGGCGTTTCTCGCCGCGGGGGCGCAGATGGAGGCCAAGGCGGCATTCACCTGGCTGTTGAAGCGGCTGGCCGAACACGGGCCGCGCGTCTGCTATACGCTCGACGGCGCGCTGGTCCCCGATCTGAGCGAAATCGACGTGCCGGGATATCGGCGGTCGAAACCCGTGCAGGTCGGCAACACCGCGACCGACCAGAACCAGCACGGCGTCTATGGCGACATATTCGAGACCGCGGCCCGCTTCGTCAGTTGTGGCAACATCCTCGATGCGTCGAGCGCCGAACTGCTGTCGCATCTCGCGGACCGGTGTGCGGACGCGTGGCGCCAGAAGGATGCCGGCATCTGGGAGCTCGAGGAGTCGCAGCATTACACCATGTCGAAGATCAGTTGCTGGCAGGCGCTGGCGCGTGCGGTCGAACTGGCGGACCAGGGGCAGTTGCCGACCACGTGCCGCGATCGCTGGTCGCGCGAACGCGACCGGATCGCGCAGTGGATCGAGGATGAATGCTGGTCCGAGACCAAGCAGGCGTTCGTCTTCTACCCCGGCAGCGACAAGCTCGACGCGTCGCTCGCGCTGGCGGTGCGGTTCGGCTTCGACGGGCGCGAGCGGCTGGAAAAGACGCTCGACGCGATCGACCGCGAACTGGGGGCGGGGCCCTATCACTATCGCTACACCGACGTGTGGGCGGAAGAGGGGTGTTTCCTGGCGTGCACCTTCTGGATGATCGAGGCCCGTGCGCTGCTTGGCCAGCGTGATCGGGCAGAGGCGGCGCTTGCGGGCATTTCCGAGGCGCTTGATCGCGGCGTCGGGATCATGACGGAGATGGCCGATCCGAAGACGGGCATGTTTCTCGGCAACCTGCCGCAGGGACTGTCGCACCTTGCGCACGTCATGGCGCTCGACGTGCTCGGCGGACAGGACGCCTGCTAGCGGCAGAGGCGGCGATACGTTTCGCCGCCTCCGCCATCAGCCTGTCGGCCCGGCGTTTCAGCCCGCATCGACGCCCTGTTTGCGCGCGCCGGTGATCATGCGCGCGGCGATTTGCCGGACCCCGGCATCATCCTTGGTCTCGTCGGTCGCCGGGTCGCCGAGATGGTCGAGGCTGGCTTCCATGAAGTCGAGCAGCCCCGGGTGCTGCGCCTCGACATATTCCATCAGTTTGAACAGCAGATGTTCCGACGCGATCTCGCGCTGGCGGGCCATGATGGCGGTGGTGTCGGTCATGTCGGATTCCATGGTGTCGGGGAGGGAGTAAAGACGGTCGCAGGGGCGGGGCGGACACCGTATCGTCCGCCCCGCCCTCAAGGCGTTTAGCGCTCCGCCACCTCGGAGGCGTCGAACTCGGCGAATGCAGCCTTGATGTCGCTCGCGCGCCCGGCGTCCGCGATATCGACCGAAACGATGATCTTGCCTTCGAGTGCGGCATCGGCGCGCGAGGCGGGCGTGGGATCATCGCCTGCAGTGTCGGCGCCGGCTCGCTCGTCGCCAGCGCTGTTGTCCGCGCCGTCGGTCGTGATGAAGATGTCGGTCCGCTCGACATTCATCTCCTGGACGAGACGTTCCACCGTCATCTCGGCTTCGCGGCGCGTGTCGAACTTGGCTTTGAGAGTGGTCGGCATCAATGGCTCCTCGGGATGCGAAAGGTCCTGCAAGACGGGCTATCGGCCGTCCTGCAACGCGTGATGACAACGCGCATCGCCGGATTTCGCCCAGCCGTTTCGAAGAATTTGACCCGGCGGCAAAGGTCGATCGCCGATTTAGAGCTCCCTCTGCCGAACCAGGCGAACAAGACCTGCTTCCGTGCGTTACACGGTGATTCCGGGAGGTGACGCCATGATGCAGGATGATGAACGCTGGATGCGCGAGGCGATCGCGATCGCCCGGTCGAAGGGATCGGATCCGTCGACCTCACCACTGGGCTGCGTGATCGTGCTCGACGGCAAGATGATCGCGGGCGAACGCAACCAGACGCACGAGCTGCCAGACGCGACCGCGCATGCCGAAATGATGGCGATCCGGCGCGCCTGCGAGGATACGGGCGAACTCGAACTGCGCGGGGCGACGCTCTACTCGACACTGCAACCCTGCGGGATGTGCACGATGGCGTCGATCTGGTCGAAGGTCGGGCGCGTCGTCTATGGCGCGGGCCGCGACGACGTGCATCCGATGTATTTCGAGGCGAAGCACGTCGACACGCTCACCTTCATCCACGACGCCTATCGCGACGATATCGTCATCGAGGGCGGGTGTCTGAAGGCCGAATGCGCCGTGCTCTATTACGGCCCCGACGCGGAGCTGCCGACCGACGAACAGGCCAATCTCTAACCTGAGGCGACGCGTCGGGTCAGGATTTGCTCAGGCTCATGCCGCCACTCCGGGCGCGTCCTGGGCGCAGTAGCGATCGACGAACGCCTGATGCGCGGGCAGCCGGTCGACCTGTTGTGCGATCCCCGCCTTCAGCTCCGCGAGCGACGATCCGAGCCGTTCGGTCGGCATCATCCGCGCGAGGCGATGCCAGTCGCGCGGCTCGAGCCGCTGGCCCAGCATGACCTGCGTCCAGGAACTGACGCGGAACAGGTCGTCGGGCGATTGATAGGCCTGCGCTGCGTCGGAAAACAGCGCGATGCGCTCCGCCAGCGTGTCGGGGATCGGCATTGCGGCGCAGGCCTTCCAGAACGGTTCGCTGCGCTGATTCAAATGATAGTGCAGGATGACGAAATCGCGCACCCCTTCGATCTCGCGCCGCGTCTGCGCGTTGAACTGCGCGACGACCGCGGGGCTGATCCCGTCGAAGGGGAAGGCGCGGAGCAGCCGGGTCAGCGCGGTCATGACGAGATGGATGCTGGTCGATTCGAGCGGTTCGACGAACCCGCCGGCGAGGCTCAGCGCGATGCAATTGCCCTCCCATGCGCGCAGGCGGCGGCCGGTCGTGAAGCGCAGCAGGCGCGGGTCGGTCAGCGGGCGACCCTGGACCGATGCCAGCAGACGATCCTGGGCCGCATCATCGGAGAGGTACTCGCTCGAATAGACGATGCCGTTGCCGACGCGGTGCTGCAGCGGGATCCGCCATTGCCAGCCGGCATCATGCGCGATCGCGCGCGTATAGGGCCGGGCGGGCTCGACCGATGACGTCTGCACTGCGAGCGCACGGTTGGCGGGCAGCCAGTGGCTCCAGTCTTCATAGCCGACGCCGAGCGCATCGCCGATCAGCAGCCCGCGAAACCCGCTGCAGTCGAGAAACAGATCGCCTGCGACACGCGATCCGTTGGCAAGGATGACCGCATCGATATGGCCGGTCTCCGCCGAGCGATCGACCCCGGCGATCCGTCCCTCGATCCGGGTCAGCCCCGCGGTCTCGCAGCGCTCGCGCAGGAAGCGGGCATAGCGGCCCGCGTCGAAATGATAGGCATAGTTGAGCTGCGGACCCTGCTGGCCGATGGTGAAGCGGCGCGCCTCCGCGGCCTGGAGCTCGAGGCAATAGTCGCCAAAGTCGCCGGCGAGACCGTTGGCGCGGGCTTCGAGCCAGAAATGCTGGAAGTCGCCCATCCAGGTGGACCGCCCGACATCGCCGAACGAATGGACATAGCGATCGTCGGGGCGTGCCCAGCCCTCGAACGCGATGCCGAGTTTGAACGTCGCGCCGGTGGCGGCCATGAACGCGCGCTCGTCGAAGCCGAGCAGCGCGTGAAAGGCCTGGACCGTGGGGATGGTCGCTTCGCCGACGCCGACGGTGCCGATCTCGTCCGATTCGATCAGCGTGACGTCGACCAGCGCGCCGAGCTGTCGTGTCAGCAGCGCTGCGGCGAGCCAGCCGGCGGTGCCGCCACCGGCGATGATCACGCGGGTCTTTGGCGGGGTATCCATCGCATATCCCTTCATCGATTGAGCCGTTGCAACAGCGTGGCGCGCAGCCTTCGCGCGGCCATCGCATCCAGCGGTGCGAGTGCGCCGCGCGCGTCTGCCGGCAGATGCGCGCCGGCGCGCGCCGCATCGCCGAAGACATAATAGTCGAACAACGCCTGCCACCCGCGCTTCTCATGCTCGGGCCGGTCGCGCAGGCTGAGCAGGCCGTGCAGCAACGTGTTCTGCGGCGTGTCCATGAAGCGCGGCGTCGGGTTCCACCAATAGTTGATCATCGCGTTGAACGGATCGAGCGCCTCGACCTGATGCCACCACAAGGCCGGGTAGATGAGCGCGTCGCCGGGCTCCATCTCAGCCACTTCGGCCACCGCCAGCGCATCGGCAAAGCCGGGATGGCGAATGAGATCGGGGGCGTCGAAATCGACCATCGAAACGACTTGGCCCGCGGGCGTCGGTTCGAGCGGCCCCGGATAGAGGTTGGCGACCTGATCGGGCGGGAAGAGCGTGAAGCGCCGCCGCCCGACCAACGTGACCGCAATGTTGTTCGACATGTCGTGATGCGCCGACGCGGTCGTCCGGTTGCCGATCCAGATGCTGACCAGCGGCGGATGCGCGATGAGTTCGGGGTCGCCGAAGGGGAGTACTGCCTGGTCGCGGAGGCCGGGGAGGTACTGATCGATGTCGGTCGAGCCGATATAGATGCTCGGCGCGGCGGCATCGTCGATGCTGGCGAGAAGCTGGTCGAGATAGGCGGACAGCGATCCGCGCTCGCGGGTGAAGTTGAGCGCGGTGCAGTCGGCCGTGTATCCGAAGCGGCCGCCGATGGCGGGGTCACCGATATAGGCCGTCACCGGCTGGCCGCCATCGAACTGCTTGAGCCAGGCGACCGCGGCCGCGGGACCCTGACGGGCCGCGGCGACGAGCGGGACGTCGCGGGCAAGACCGCGCAGTATCGTCGGGCGGCCCTCCGCGATCAGATCGGCGACGGGCAGGGGCCGCGCGTCCGCCCCTTCGATCACGCGGGTCCGGCGGGTGATGGCGGGCACCGGGGTCAACCGACTGCCGCGAGCCGCTGTTGCTTGTGTGCAATCAGCTGCTGGATATTGCCGAGCGATGACGCGGCAAGGATCGCGAGCCGCAGGATACCCGAGCGGTGCAATTGTTCGAGCGGCGGGCCGTTCAGCGCCGCAAGCTGCTCGAGGTCGACGACGAGCACGTCGGGTACGGTGTAGCGGCGCTCGTCGCTGACATCGATCGTGAGCGTGACCGGCGCGAGCAGGCCGGCCTCGTCGAGCGCGGCATAGGCGGCGGGTGCGGAGTCCATCCCCTCGTACAGCAGCCGTAATACACCGGTGACATGATCGAGATAGGGCGTGTTGCCGCCATGCTCGAGGAACAGCGGCAGACCCGCCGGGTCACCGACGCGCGGATCGTCGAGATCGACCTGCAGCATGGCCTCGCCGACATCGTCCGGTGCGGACCGGGTCATGCCGATCGAGAAGGGACCGCGCCGGTGGCTGGCGGGAACGTAGCGGCTCGTCCAATGCTCGTCGGCGAGAAACAGATTCTCGTCGCGGTCGAGCCCCAGCAGCGCATAGGCCTGAAGACCTTCGTCGCGGCGGCGGAACACGATTGCGAATTCGCGTTGCAGTTCCTCGAATTCGGCGGGGAAGACCAGCGCCTGATTGGCCGCGTCATTGAATGCGGCGCCGGCGCGCGGGCTGACGCGCAGGTCGGCATGATCGATATTGTTGATCTGTACGGGGTTCATCCGCTCCGGTCCCTTTTTGTCCGGGTCTATCAGCCAGGCGGCGTCGGACAACAGGAAAAGGCCGCGGCACGGTGCTGCGGCCCTTCCATTGTCCGATGCGGTGGCCGGCGCGCGCCGAGGCGCACGCCGGCCTGTGCTCAGAAGCGGTAGCGCGCGCCCAGATAGAAGCGCGGCTTCAGTTCCTGCACATAGACCAGATTGGTCTCGGTGCGGGCATATTGGCGGAACGGCTCGCTCGTCAGATTGACCGCCTCGAGCGAGATCGAGAAGCTCTGCGCGATGTCGTAGCTGATGCTCGCGTCGAGCGTCCCGAAGGCTGCGGTGAAGAGCGGGTTGCGGTTGCCGCCCTGGTTGGTGCCCGACAGATATTTGTCGCGCCAGTTGTACGAGACACGCGCCGAAAGCCCGTTCTTATCATAGATGCCGGTCAGGTTCGCGCTGTCGCCGAGGCCGGTCAGTGCGAAGATGTTGACGTTGGGATCGGCATAGGGATCGACGTTCACGTCGCCATTGACCTTGGTGTACGACACCGCAAAGCCGAAGCCGGTCTGGCCGAAGAAGTTGGTCCAGGCGACTTCGAACCCGTGGATGTTGCCCTCGCGGTTGTTGACCGGCCCGCTGATCGCGAACTCGAACAGGGGATCGTTGGGATCGGCGACGATATCGACCGCATTGGCCAGATCGACGACGAACTGCGTCCTCAGGCCACCCGTCGCGGGATCGATGTTGTTCTGGAACGCGGCGGATGCGGCCGCCTGGTTGCCGTTATTCTGCGTCAGCAACGCGGTGTAGGAGAACAGGTTGATATCGCTGAGCGGCAGGCCGTTGGCCTGGAGATAGGCCAGCGCGGTACCCGAGCGCGAACCGGCCGCGCCCGAACCCGGGTCACGCAGCCCGAACAGATTGCCGCTGGTGACCTGGTTGCCGATGAAGTTGCGGACGTCCTTGTTGAAGAAGCCGACCGACACGAAGCTCGTCGGCTTGTAATACCATTCGAGCGACACGTCGAAATTGTCCGAGACCAGCGGCAACAGCGCCGGATCCTGACGCGTTGCGCCCGCAGGGGCCGCACCGAGCGCGGTCGGGCGGTTCGGCGCCCCGGCGCTGACGGAGGCAAAGAGGTTGCCATAGTCGGGACGGGCGAGCGTGCGGCTGAACGAGGCGCGCGCCATGACGTTGTCGATCGGTTCGATGTTGAAATCGAGCGATGGCAACAGATTGTCGTAGCTCGCCTTGACCGTGACGGCGCCGCTGGGCGGCCCGCCATCGACCGCGAAGTCATTGTCCTGCGACCAGCGAATGCCGCTCGGCACCGACTGGATGCCGATCGACTTGACCCGCGTCTTTTCATAGCGGGCGCCGATCAGCGCATTGGCGCGGCGTCCGCCGAGTTCACCGGCCCAGGTGATCTGGCCATAGGCCGCCCAGGTCTTCTCACCGACGGTATCGTCCGAGGACGGGCTCGGCGAGACCGCGTTGCCGCGGGCGGCGTAGAAAGGCTCGAAGACGTCGAGCAGATCGACCGCGTTGGCGCGGAAGGCGACCAGTGACGAGCCTGTCGACTTCGGATCATATTTGTCGAACTTGCAGGTCAGGCAGAAGGTGTCGACGAGATCGCCGGCTAGTTCTGCGACGCGACCGGTATCCGTGATGCCCCAGTCGCCGAGGGTCTGGATCGTGTTGACCGTGGTCGAGCGCATGTTCGCATCGATATAATTGCCGCCGACGTTGAACTTGCTGCCCCCGCCCAGGTCCCAGGCGACGTCGCCGCCGAACTGGTTGATCCGGGCTTCCTGGGTCGACGTGATCTTCCGTGCGACCTGGCTACCCAGATCCGCGATGTCGAGCGTGTTGTTGCAGTTGCCGCCGCGACCACCGTTGGTTGCGGTGCAGTCGTTGATCGTCTCGGACTGCTGCGGGAAGCCGGTGGTGAAATCAACCTTGTGCGAGGAGCGTACCGGCGCACCGATCGAGATCGTCGTCGCCGAGGTTCCGTTCGCGTTATCCGGATTGGTCTTCGACTTGGCATGGTTGGCGTCGAGCGTCAGTCGCAGGTTGTCTGTGAAGTCCCACTTCACATTGCCACCGACCGAATAGAGCTCGGTCTTGGTCGCGAAACGCTGCTGCTCGTAACCCTTGTCCGCCTGGATCGACTCGGCGAGGATGACCGCGCTCTGCATCTGCTTGTTGTCGTCGAAGGTGACTTCGGTGAACGGGCGCTGGAACCAGTTGGTCTGCTCGCTACGCTCTTCGCTCAGCTTGTTGCGGGCATACATGCCGTCGATCGAGATTTCGAAGCGGTCGGACGGCTTGAACTGGATGTTGGCCTGGCCGTTCAGACGCTCGCGGCGGTTCTCGGAGAACTGGTACCGGCTGTCGTTCGGTATCTGGACATATTCGGTCGTCGGGCGATTGGTGATCACCGTCGTCGGCCGGATATAGGCGCCCGCCGTGTTGAGGAAATCGGCCAGCGGCACGATGTTCCAGTAATTGGGGTTGGACTGAACCGAAGCGGATTCGCGCAGCTGATAGCTGCCGAACACATTGACGCCGAAGGTTTCGTTCGGGTTCTTGTAGTTGATGAGGCCGGACAGCTCTGGCGTGATCTTGCTCAGATCGCCCTCAGCCTTCTCGACCGAGCTGTCATACAGCCCCTTGGCACCGATCGACCCCGAAAGGCCGCTCTCGTTCGACGACAGCGGTCGGCGGGTGACGACGTTGATCGCCGCACCGATGCCCCCCGACGGGATGTTGGCGCGGCCGGTCTTGTAGACCTCGAGCGTGGCGACACCCTCGGATGCTAGGTTCTGGAAATCGAACGAACGACCCGTGCCGGTCGCAAACGCGTTGCCGGTGCTCGTGTCGATGCTGGTCGCCGGAAGCTGGCGGCCGTTCAGGGTGACGAGATTGAAGCCGCCGCTGAAGCCGCGGACGGCGACCTGCGAGCCTTCGCCGTTGGCGCGGCTGATGGAGACGCCGGTGACGCGCTGCAGCGATTCCGCGAGGTTGGTGTCGGGGAACTTGCCGATGTCCTCGGCCGAGATGGCGTCGACGACGCCTGCCGAATTGCGCTTGATGTCGATAGCGCGACCAAGGCTGGCGCGGATGCCGGTGATGACGATCTCGTCCCCGGGGGCCGATTGCGGATCCTGGCTCGCGGTCTGCCCTGCGTCTTGCGCGGTGGATGTCGCCGGAAGCGCTGGCTGCGCGGCAGTCGCAGGCGACCCTGTCTCGGTGCCTGGCGCCATTTGCGCGAAGGTATGTGCCGGATTCAGCAGGCAAACGGCAACTGTGGCAATCGAACTCGAACGCACGAGTGCATTGAGTATGGACGAACCCCTCATCATTCTCTCCCCCTTTGCGGCATGACCGCAGCCCTTTCGAAACCGCTCTTATTGGCGGTGTGTGATAGGGCTACCATGGGCACGAATACTGTCAACGGTAATCTGTATTCTGTGTCGCGTATTTTAGACACAGTGGCAGTAAAGCCATAGCCGATAAAATAACTTAAATATGATTATTTAATACTTGAGACGGAGAGAGTCCCGCCCCGTCATAGAAAAGCGGGGCGGGGCCTGTTCTGACAGGTTCAGACCAGCCAAAGGAACGGGCGAACTGGTCGCCCGGTCCGGCGGCACGGGCGGGGGACCGGCGCGACCGTCATGCCGGGCGGGGGCTCAGCGCTGCGGCGTGGTGAACAGCGCCAGCGGCACCGCGGCACCCATCGCCCGATAGCCCGCTTCGGACGGGTGAAGATGATCGCCGGAGTCGAATGCCGGCGCGAGACGGTCGGGACGGCGCGGATCGCGCATCACCCGGTCAAAGTCGATCACCGCATCAAACACGCCCGAGTTGCGGATGAAGCTGTTGACCGCCTGGCGATCGGCCTCGAGCGCGGCGTCCGGGTGGTAATAGTCATTGCCGCCGAACGGCATCACCGTGCCGCCGATGATCTTGATCCCATGTGCATGCGCGCGGTCGGCCAGCTGGCGGAAGCCGGCGGTCAGTTGCGCGACGAGCGCCGCATGGTCTTGGGGCGATGCCGGGGCGTCGCGCGTCAAGACGCCGAGATCGTTCACCCCTTCGAGCAGGATCACCCAGCCGACGCCGCTGCGCGCGATCACATCGCGATCGAACCGGGCAACAAGGTTGGGACCGAGCCCGTCGAGCAATATCCGGTTGCCGCCGATGCCGGCATTGACGACGCCGAGCGTGCGTGTCGCCGGCGCCGCGCGCAGCCGCTCGGCGAGAATGTCGGGCCAGCGGGTGTTGCGTTCCGGGGCGACGCCATAGCCATCGGTGATCGAATCGCCGATCGTGACGATCGTCGTCGGGCGTGCCGCGCCGGTGACCTGGGCGACGCGGGGCCCCGCGACCTCGACATCGGCGAGCGCATACCAGTGTGGCGTCGCGGTCGCGCCTGCGAGAAGCGGGTCGGCGACGTGATTGCCCGCGACCGTGAAGCTGGTGGCCCGCGCACCGGGATGCCCGGTCTGGGGCGTGGCGGGATCGGGCAGATAGAGGCTGACGGCGAGGTCGGCCCCGGGTGCGAGCGCGAGCGCGATTGGATCCGAATAAATCTCCCCACCCGCCGGGATGACCGCGGTCACCTGTCCGGCAAAGCGCAGTGTCGTGCCGCCCGCGATACGCGCGGTGCCGAGAGCGGTCGGCCGGGCAATATGCGCCGCGCCGATCCGGAGCGGCTGCGTGCCGAACGCGTTGGACAGCCGCACGCGGACCTGTGTGCCTCCAGCCGACAGACGGACGACCTGTCGGAGCGTGAGCGCGCCGGCCCGATCGGCCGGCAGCGCATTGTCGCCGGTCGCGACCATCTGCGCAGAGCCCCAGCTCCCGGTCCACCGCTGAGCCGGCGCGGCGCGCTGGGCATCCGCGCCGGTCGCGAGCAATGCTGCCAACAGCCACGCCGTCGGCCTGGCGACCGAAGATCCTACCGTCATCGCGCTCTCCATTCGGTTGCGAAGGCCGCTCATTGCGGATTGCCCGGGGCAAAGGCGGGGCGCTGCGCCTTGTACCAGTCGAGGTCGTGCGCGGGGGCAGCGGCGCCGGCCGGCAGCGACCGGCCGTTCACCGACATCCAATAGGCGAGGCTGGCGTCGCGCCACCACCGCGCCTCGCGCTCCTGGATGTCCAGATAGGTCGCGGTCTTGGCCCAGCGTTCTGCATCGACCTGGCCGCGCAGTCCGTCCCAGCGCTGGCGCATGTCCGCGACATAGCCGACGCCGCGGTCATAATCATGGACCATCTCGGCCCAGAGGCTGCGCCCCGACGCCATCGGCCGGTCCCATGACACGTGATGGAACCACAGCAGGTCACGCTCCGGCGTCGTCGCGGGATCGGCGAGACGGCGGGCGAGTTCCGGCGCATATTGCGCGACGGCGTTGCTGCCGGTGCGCGTCCGGTCGAAGCCGATTCCGGCCTTGTCCGCGCGGTGATAATAGACCGGATTCCATTCCGGACGCTTCAGGTCGGCGACCCACGGGCCGGGGCCATAATGATGGCCCGTCGCCATGACGTGCGCGAGCCCGAGCGGCGTCATATAGTCGACCACCGCCTCGCGCGAGCCCATCATCATGTCCGTCACCGGTACGACGATCGCGGGGTTCGGCCCGAAGGTCATCGCCGCCCATTCGCGCGCAACCGGCTGTGCACCGATCGTCGGATCCCAGGCCATCCGCCCGAACGCGAACCAGTTCGCCTGATTGAACGTCGATCCGGCCCAGTCGCGGTCGCGGCCGATATTGGCGACTCCCGCCATGCCGGTCAGCGCGTGGCGATTGACGCCGCCCTCGACGATCTGGGCGACCGTCGCACGCTTGCCGCCGGCGAAGGTCTCGCTGCCCAGCGTCTCGGCGAAGAGCGGCCCAAGATAGGCGAGGTGCGTCGCAAAGCCGAGATATTCCTTCGTGATCTGGAACTCCAGCATCAGCGGTGTCCTGGGCATTGCCCCGAACAGCGGATGGAACGGCTCGCGCGGCTGGAAGTCGATCGCGCCGTTTTTGACCTGGACGATGACGTTTGCGGCGAACTTGCCGTCGAGCGGCTTGAACTCGGTATAGGCCTGTTTCGCGCGGTCGTCAGGGTCGGTGTCGGCATAGACGAACGCCCGCCACATCACGATGCCGCCATGCGGTGCGACTGCCGCTGCGAGCATGTTCGCGCCGTCCGCGTGGCTGCGGTGATAATCGCGTGGTCCCGGCTGCCCCTCGCTATTGGCCTTGACGAGGAAGCCCCCGAAATCGGGAATCGCGCGGTAGATCTCGTCGCTCTTCGCCTTCCACCAGGCCGCAACCTGCGGGTCGAGCGGGTCCGCCGTCT
This sequence comes from Sphingomonas sp. CFBP 13714, assembly GCF_014842205.1. Lineage (NCBI taxonomy): Bacteria > Pseudomonadati > Pseudomonadota > Alphaproteobacteria > Sphingomonadales > Sphingomonadaceae > Sphingomonas > Sphingomonas sp. CFBP 13714. The sequence continues at coordinate 178,725 of NZ_JACYVG010000003.1, read as the reverse complement.
TCAGCTTGCCAAGCTCGATCGGCGCGGAGAACCGGGCCGACAGATAGACCTTGATGCCATAGGGGCGGAAGACATCGGCGAGTGCGGCCGCCTTGGCGATATAGCTGGCGGACAGGCTGTCGGGCTTGGCGTTGACGTTGTTGAGGACGGTGCCGTTGATGCCGATCGACGCATTGGCGCGCGCATAGTCGGTGTAGCGGGGATCCTTGAAGTCGGGCAGCGTCCACCAGTCCCAGAGCGACTGGCCGGCATAGCCGCGCTCGACCACGCCATCGAGATTGTCCCAGTGGTTCAGCACGCGCAGCTTTACCCGCGGCGTCGAAGCGAGCGCGATCCGGTCGATCTGCCCGCCGGTCTGGATGTGGCGCAGCAGCGCGAAGCTGCCGTAGAGCACGCCGCGGTCGGTACGCGCGGTCACCAGCGTGACGTCGCGGCCGCCGAGACGCACCTGCCGCACGATATAGCCTTCGTCGCCAAGGTCTTTCAGCGGCAGGCCGAGCCGGCCGACGTCAGCGTCTGCCGAGGTCGCCAGCAGGATCGGATGCGGGCTCGGACCCATGGCAAAAGCGTGCCCGGTCAGCCCCGCGAGACCGCGGCGAAGCTCGTCCGCGGCGGCGCGCAACGTCGCCGATTGGCCGCGCACTTCGACCGATTCGGCATCCCGACCGAGCGCCGTCGCCGCCTCTTTCGCCAGGGGACGGTAGCGCATCCAGAGGTCGTAGCCGTCCTCTGCCTGCGCCCCGGTCGTACTTGCCATCGCAACCGCGACCGCCACGCAAAGCCAACGCACTCGCATCATTCTTTCCTCTCCCGGCACAGCCTCCCGCATTGACAACGGGTCTGCTTGTCGAACATGTTATCGCTATCACGATGACGGCATCGACAGCAATGCCGCGTTTGAAGACAGGAGACGATGGGTGACCGGCACGAGTTTCAGGACAATCGCGACCAGTCGCCGCGGCATGCTCCGCTGGCTGGGTTCGGCGTCGCTCGCAACTTTGACGTCCGGTCTGGCCCCCGGACTGGCAGCCGCCGCGAAGGAGTCGCCCGTCTACAAGGATCCCCGCGCGCCCGTCGACCTGCGGGTCCGCGATCTCATGGGGCGGATGACACTCGACGAGAAAGTGGCGCAGCTGATCACGCTGTCGACGACGAAGCGGCAGGTGATGGATGATGCGCTGCGTTTCGACCCGGCGCGCGCCGATACGGCCTATCCCAATGGCATCGGCCAGATCGCGCGGCCTTCCGACCGGGGCGGGGCCGCCACCGCCGCGAACACGGCCGCTGCCGTTACCGGCCGCTGGCGTGCGCCGGCGGATACGATCGCGTTCGTCAACGCGGCGCAGCGCTGGGCGACGACCCGCACGCGGCTGGGCATTCCGATCCTGTTCCACGAGGAGGCGCTGCACGGCTTCATGGCGCCGGAGGCGACCAGCTTCCCGCAGGCGATCGCGCTGGCGGGATCGTTCGACCGCGACCTCGTTCGCCGGGTCAACGCGGTGATCGCGCGCGAGGTGCGGGCGCACGGCACGGTGCTGGCGCTGTCGCCGGTCGTCGACATCGCCCGTGACCCGCGCTGGGGCCGGATCGAGGAGACGTTCGGCGAGGACCCCTATCTGTGCGGGGAAATGGGCGTCGCGGCGGTGATCGGCCTGCAGGGCGAGGGCAAGACGCTGGCACCCGGCAAGGTGTTCGCGACGCTCAAGCACATGACCGGGCACGGCCAGCCCGAAAGCGGCGAGAATGTCGCCCCCGCGCCAATCGCCGAACGCGAACTGCGCGAGAATTTCTTCCCGCCGTTTCGCGCGGTCGTCGCGCGGACCGGGATCGGCGCGGTGATGCCGTCGTATAACGAGATCGACGGTGTCCCGAGCCACGCCAATCGCTGGCTGCTGAACGACGTGCTGCGCGGCGAATGGGGCTTCGACGGGGCGATCGTCAGTGATTATGCGGCGATCGGCGAACTCGCATCGTTGCATCACATCGCCGCGGACAAGGCTGAAGCGGCGCGCCTCGCATTGGCGGCGGGCGTCGATTCGGACCTGCCGGACGGCGAGGCCTATCGCTCGCTCGCCGATCAGGTCCGCGGCGGTCGGGTGGCGATCGAGGCGGTCGATGCCGCGTGCCGGCGGATGCTGACGCTGAAGATGCGGTCGGGGATGTTCGAACAGGTGATCGTCGATCCGCAAGCGGCGGCGCGGATGACCGGCAATGCGGAGGCGCGCGCGCTGGCGCTCGAGGCGGCGCGGCGATCGATCGCGCTGCTCGTGAACGACGGTGTCCTGCCGCTCACCCCGGGCGCGCACAAGCGCGTCGCCGTGATCGGCCCGAACGCAGCCGTCGCGCGGCTCGGTGGCTATTCGTCGATCCCCAAGGCAACCGTGTCGTTGCTCGAGGGGGTTCGTGCGCGGTTGAAGGGCAAGGCCGAAGTCGTTCATGCGCAGGGCGTCTTCATCACGCAGAGCGAGGACCGCTCCGCCAACGAAGTGCTGCTGGCCGATCCGGCGCGCAACCGGGACCTGATCGCCGAGGCGGTGACCGTCGCCAGCACCGCGGACGTCATTTTGCTTGCGGTCGGCGACACCGAGCAGACGAGCCGGGAGGGCTATGCCAAGACGCATCTCGGCGATCGCACCAGCCTCGACCTGCTCGGCGAGCAGAATGCGCTGTTCGCGGCGATGAAGGCGACGGGGAAGCCCGTCATCGTGGTCGCGATCAACGGGCGCCCGCCATCCTGGCCGAGCGTGACGGCGCAGGCCAATGCGGTGCTCGAATGCTGGTATGTCGGGCAGGAGGGGGGCACCGCGATCGCGGAGGCGCTGTTCGGGGACATCAACCCCGGTGCGAAGCTTCCGGTGACGGTCGCGCGGTCGACGGGGCAGCTGCCGGTCTTCTACGACGCGAAGCCCTCCGCGCGTCGCGGCTATCTGTTCGACACGACCGCGCCGCTGTTCCCGTTCGGGTTCGGGCTCAGCTACACCAAGTTCGAGATCGGTGCGCCGCGCCTGTCGTCGGCGAAGATCGGGATCGCGGGCACGGTCACCGTGTCGGTCGACATCGCCAATGTCGGTGCGCGCGCGGGCGACGAGGTCGTCCAGCTCTATGTGCGCGATCAGGTGTCGTCCGTCGCGCGACCGATCCTCGAGCTCAAGGGCTTCGAACGCGTGACGCTGGCCCCCGGCGAGCGCCGGACGGTCCAGTTCACGCTCGGCCCGGACGCGTTCCGGTTCTTCGACATCACGATGCGCGAGGTGGTCGAGCCGGGTCTGTTCGACATTTCCGTTGGTGCCGACTCGACGCGCCTCAAGACCGCTATTCTCGAAATCGCCTGAAGGATCGTCATGCCCAGGATCGTCAATGCCCGCGTCATCGTGACATGCCCCGGGCGCAACTTCGTGACCCTCAAGATCGAGTGCGACGACGGCACCACCGGGCTCGGCGACGCGACGCTCAACGGTCGCGAACTCAGCGTCGCGAGCTATCTGAGCGATCATGTCGTGCCATGCCTGATCGGTCGCGACGCGCACCGGATCGAGGACGTCTGGCAGTTTCTGTACAAGGGTGCCTATTGGCGGCGTGGCCCGGTGACGATGGCGGCGATCGCCGCGGTCGACACGGCCCTGTGGGACATCAAGGGCAAGCTGGCGGGGATGCCCGTCTATCAGCTGCTCGGCGGCGCCGCGCGCGACGCGTGCATGGTCTATGCCCACGCCAATGGCACGACGATCGACGACACGATCGCGGTCGCGAAAGCCGAGCAGGCCAAGGGCTATAAGGCGATCCGGCTGCAATGCGGCGTGCCCGGGCTCGCCTCGACCTATGGCGTCGCGAAGCACGGCGCACGCTACGAACCCGCCGATGCGGATCTGCCAAGCGAGAGCGTGTGGTCGACCGAGAAATACCTCCGCGTCGTCCCCGAGCTGTTCAAGGCGGCGCGCGAGGCGATGGGCTGGGACGTCCATCTGCTCCACGATATCCATCACCGGCTCACCCCGATCGAGGCGGCGCGTCTCGGCAAGGCACTTGAACCCTATAACCTGTTCTGGATGGAGGACCCGACGCCTGCCGAGAACCAGGAGGCGTTCAAGTTGATCCGTCACCACACGACGACGCCGATCGCGGTGGGGGAGGTGTTCAATTCGATCTGGGATGCCAAGGACCTGATCGAGCACCAGCTGATCGACTATATCCGCGCCACCGTCGTGCATGCGGGCGGTATCACGCATCTGCGCCGGATCGCCGCGCTCGCCGACCTCTATCATATCCGGACCGGGTGCCACGGCGCGACCGACCTTTCTCCCGTGGCGATGGCCGCCGCGCTGCACTTCGGGCTCTCCGTCCCCAATTTCGGGATCCAGGAGCATATGCCGCACACGGACGAGACCGACGCGGTCTTTCCCCATGCCTATCGCTTCGATGCGGGCATGATGCATCCGGGGGAGGCGCCGGGCCTCGGCGTCGATATCGACGAGGCGCTGGCCGAAACCCATGACTATCGGCGCGCCTATCTTCCGGTCGCGCGGCTGGAAGACGGCACGCTGTGCAACTGGTGAGCGCCGACGGAACGAGCCCCGCCGAGGTCGAGAAACCGCGGGGCCGGGTCCGGTGGATCGTCTGTGCGCTGCTGTTCGCGGCGGTGGTGCTGAGCTATGTCGACCGGCTCGTCCTGCCGACGCTGAAGCCCGATCTGCAGCAACGCTATGGCTGGAGCGAGACGGGCTATGCCGATCTCGCCATCTGGTTCCAGGCGGCGTACGGGCTGAGCTATCTCGTCTTCGGCCGGCTGATCGACCGGCTCGGCGCGCGGATCGGGTACGCGCTCGCGGTGGCGCTGTGGACGCTCGGCCATGTCGGCCACGTCTTCTTCACCTCGACCAGCGGGATGATCCTTGCGCGGATTCCGCTCGCGCTCGGCGAGGCCGGGACCTTCCCCGCCGCGATCGCCGCGACCAACGAATGGTTTCCGCGGCGCGAGCGGGCGCTTGCGATCGGCATCTTCAACGCCGGGTCGAACGTCGGCGCGATCCTCACGCCGTTGCTGGTCCCGATCATCGCGGTGACGATGGGCTGGCGCTGGGCATTCATCCTGACCGGGCTGCTCACGCTCGTCTGGCTGATCGTCTGGCTCGGCTTCTACCGCCGCCCCCGCGAGCATCCCCGGGTCACGGCCGAGGAGCTCGCCTATATCGAGAGCGAGCCGGTCGAACCTGGTCGGCCCGTCGCGTGGCGGACGCTGCTGCGGCAACGCCAGACCTGGGCCTATATCCTCGGGCGGTTCCTCATCGACCCGGTGTGGTGGACGTTCCTGTTCTGGCTGCCGGACTTCTTCAACCGGCAATATGGCGTGACGATGCTCGCCTTCGGCCCGCCGTTGATCGCGCTGTATCTGCTCGCCGATGTCGGGTCGGTGGCGGGCGGCTGGTTCTCGTCGCGGCTGATCGGACGCGGCTACAGCGTCAATCGCGCACGCAAGACCGCGATGTTCGCCTGCGCCCTGTGTGCGGTGCCGATCGCGTTCGCGACCCAGGTGCCGAGCATGTGGTGGGCGGTGCTGATGATCGGCGTGGCCTGTGCCGGGCACCAGGGGTTCTCGGCCAATCTCTATGCGCTGCCGGGCGATCTGCTGCCGCGCTGGGCGACGGGGTCGGTGGTGGGGCTGGGGGGCCTTTCGGGCGCAATCGGAGGCATGCTGATGGCGAAGTTCGCGGGTCGTATCCTCGAGACTGTCGGCAGCTATCAACCGATCTTCATCGTTGCGGCCTGCGCCTATCTCGTCGCGCTCGCCGTCATCCACCTCGTCGTGCCGCGCTATGCGCCGGTGCCCCCGGACCGCCTGGGGTGATGCCGGCGGCGCGAGCTTCGCGGCCCGTCCGGAGCGGCTAGACGTGGTGCTCGTGGCTTGCTTCGATCATCACCCGCGCGACCAGATCATAGGCGTCTTGCCAGGCTCGGTCGGTATCAGGATCGAAGTCCGCACCGGCGAAACGCGCTACGACATGGCGCAGCGAGTCGCCGATGATGGCGTAGTGATGATCCTTGGCGCCATACGCGACATGGCGTCGGCCCAGCGCCCTCAGTTCAGGACGCATCGCCTCGAACGCGGTCAGCCCGGTGACGATCTTGGCGAGCGTCTGCATGAAGAGCCGGCCCTGGACAATGCGGTCGTTCGTGAACAGCGCGCGGGATTCCGGGGCGAGCGCGAAGAGCCGGTCGTAGAAGATCGTCGAGGCCTCGTCCGCCGCGAACAGGATATGGACGAAGCTGTCGCGGACGAGATCGATCTGCCGCGGCGTCACCGGACGAGGTTCACCAGGATGCCGGTCGGCCGGGGTGGCCCGGGGATGGAGCGTCCGGTACTCGGCTCGCCCGACGGCGATCGTGGCGATATGGCATACATGCCTGTGACCTGTCGCATTCCGGCTCTCCCGACCCGCACGATTATGTACCGGTTTCAACAGCTTCACGATCAAGCGTCAATCCGCCATGTTGCACGCGTGTTACAATCGGCGCGAACCTCAAATCGTCGTATGGCGATCCCGTTGCGGCGGGAGTTTCGCCACAAGGGGGCGCGCCGAGCTTGACTGTTCGGCAGGCCAAGGTAGCGCTATCGGATTGACTTGGAGGAGAGAAGCTTTGGATCGCGTACCGGCACGGCCGTTTCGTTCGCGCGACTGGTTCGCCGACCCCGCCCGCTCGGACATGACGGCGCTCTATCTCGAACGCTTCATGAATTACGGGCTCACCCCCGCCGAACTGCGCTGTGGCAAGCCGATCATCGGGATTGCGCAGACCGGCAGCGACCTGTCGCCCTGCAACCGCATCCATGTCGAGCTCGCCAAGCGGACGCGCGACGGGATCATCGCGGCGGGCGGGATCCCGATGGAATTCCCGACGATCCCGATCTTCGAGAATTGCCGTCGCCCGACCGCGGCGCTCGACCGCAACCTCGCCTATATGACGCTGGTCGAGACGCTCTACGGCTATCCGATCGACGCGGTCGTGCTGACCACGGGATGCGACAAGACGACTCCCGCGGGAATCATGGCCGTGTCGACCGTCGACATTCCCGCGATCGTCCTGTCGGGCGGGCCGATGCTCGACGGATGGCATGACGGCGAACTCGTCGGTTCGGGCACGGTGATCTGGCGCAGCCGGCGCAAGCTGGCCGCAGGTGAGATCGACGAGGAGGAGTTCTTGGCCCGCGCCACCGACAGCGCGCCATCGGCCGGACATTGCAACACGATGGGGACGGCGTCGACGATGAATGCCGTCGCCGAGGCGCTCGGCATGTCGCTGACCGGGTGCGCCGCGATCCCCGCGCCGTACCGCGAACGCGGCCAGATGGCGTTCGAGACCGGACGCCGGATCGTCGACATGGCCTATGAGGATCTGCGCCCGTCGAAGATCCTGACGCGCGAAGCCTTTCTGAACGCGATCCGCGTCGTCAGCGCGATCGGTGGATCGAGCAACGCGCAGCCGCACATCATGGCGATGGCGCAACATGCGGGGGTCGCGCTCGACATGAGCGACTGGTCGACGCACGGCTATGACGTGCCGCTGATCGTCAACATGCAGCCGGCGGGCAAGTATCTCGGCGAGCGCTTCCACCGCGCGGGCGGCGTGCCTGCGGTGATGCACGAGCTGGCCGAGTCGGGACTGCTCGACACGACCTGCCTGACGATCACGGGGCAGAGCCTGGGCGACAATCTGACGGGTCGGGTGACGCGGGACCGCGAGATGATCCGCACGCTCGACGCACCGCTGATGGAGCATGCCGGGTTCCTGGTGCTCAAGGGCAATCTGTTCGATCATGCGATCATGAAGACATCGGTGATCTCCGACTCCTTCCGCGCGCGCTATCTGTCGACGCCCGGAGCCGAGAACCGGTTCGAGGCCCGCGCGGTCGTCTTCGACGGATCGGACGATTATCACCACCGCATCAACGACCCCGCGCTGGGGATCGACGAGCGGTGCATCCTCGTGATCCGCGGATCCGGTCCGATCGGCTGGCCCGGATCTGCCGAGGTGGTCAACATGCAGCCGCCAGACGCCCTGATCCAGCAGGGGATCCTGACTTTGCCGACGTTGGGCGACGGACGCCAGTCGGGCACGTCGGACAGTCCGTCGATCCTCAACGTGTCACCCGAAAGCGCGGTCGGTGGCGGGCTCGCCTGGCTGCGTGACGGGGATATGATCCGGATCGATCTGGTCGCCGGAACCTGCGACGCGCTGGTCGATGCGGACGAGATCGCCCGTCGCAAGACCGAGCCCGCGCCGCCGATCCCGCCGAGCAACTCGCCCTGGGAGGAACTGTACCGAGAAAAGACGGGGCAGCTGGCGCAGGGCGGGGTGCTGGACTTTGCGGTGAAGTATCGCGGAATTGCCGCGAAGACGCCGCGGCACAATCACTAGGCGCCGAGCGCGCCACCGACAGGCCGAAATGGGGCGGGCGGGAGGAACACCTCCCGCCCGCCCTTTTTCATGGTCCGGCTCAGCCGGTCATGTCTTCGAGTTCGCGACCCCGGGTCTCGGTGACCGCGGCGCGGACGAAGAAGAACGAGACGAGCGCGGCGATCGCATAGCCGAGATAGGTGAAGGCCAGCCCCGGCGAGAGGACGAGCGACGGGAAGCTGACCGAGATCAGCGCGTTGGCGATCCACTGCGCGAACCCCGCGACGGCGAGCGCCGAACCGCGGATCTGCGTCGGGAACATCTCGCCCAGCATCACCCACATCACCGGCCCCCAACTGACGTTGAAGAAGATCACGTAGAGATTGGCGGCGACCAGGGCGATCAGCCCGGTATTGCCGGGCAGCGTGACGCCGACGCCCGAGGCGGCGGGCACGGCATTCGAGAAGGCCCAGGCGACGATGCCGAGCGTGACGGTCATGCCGGCCGACCCGACCAGCAGCAGCGGCTTGCGCCCGATCCGGTCGATCAACGCGATCGTCAGGAGGCAGGCACCGATCGACAGGACGCCCGACAGGATGTTGATCTGAAGCGCATTGTCCTCGGTAAAGCCGACCGCTTCCCAAAGCGTCGCGCCGTAATAGAACACGACGTTGATGCCGACGAGCTGCTGGAACACCGCCAGACCGATACCCGCCCAGAGGATCGGACGGATCTTGCCGGTGGTCTTGTCGACCAGATCGGACAGGCGCGGCTTGTGATGATCGACCGCGAGCGAAGAGCGGATCTCGGCCACCTTGCGGCGGGCCTCGGCCGCACCGAACAGACGGGTCAGCACCACCTCGGCGCGGGCGTCATGACCCTTCACGACGAGATAGCGCGGGCTTTCCGGGATGAAGAACAGCGCGACGAAATAGATCGTCGCGGGGATCACCTGAAGCCAGAACATCCAGCGCCAGGCCTGATACCCGAGCCAGAACTCGGCGGTCGAGCCGCCTGCGAAGCGGGCGAGCGCGAAATTCGCGACGAACGCGCCGGTCAGGCCCGAGATGATCATCACCTGCTGGATGCTGGTGAGCCGTCCGCGGATATTGGCCGGTGCGACTTCCGAGATATAGACCGGCGAGGTGACGCTGGCGGCGCCGACGCCGAACCCGCCGATGATCCGCGCGATGATGAACAGCAGCGACGAATTCGCCGCCCCCGCTGCGAGCGCGCTGATGATGAACAGGATTGCGGCCAGCATCATCGTGTTGCGACGGCCGATCACGTCGGACAGCCGGCCCGCCGCGAATGCGCCGACCGACGATCCGACCAGGATCGCGCCGACATTGATGCCGATGCCCAGTCTACCGAGGTCGAACGCCGCCTCGATCCCCTTTTGCGTGCCGTTGATCACGCCCGAATCATATCCGAACATGAAGCCCCCGATCGTCGCCACCGCGACGATGAGGGCGATCAGCGCGCTGTTGACGCCCCCCGTATCGGTGGGTGAGCCCGTGGCCCTGGCTGTAGCCGTGCCGTTCATTAGTGACGTCCTTCCTGATGATGCACGCTCTGTTGGCGTGTTCAAGGTCTAGAGATTAAAGGTCCAAGCTGACCGGCATGACGGGAATGCCGCCAATGTCGGTCCGGAACGTGAAGATGTCGCCCGCGAGCGGTTGCGAGGCGAGGCGCTCGGCTGACAGTCCCTGTCGCGCGGTCGTCGCAAAGGCGGTGCGACCATCGTCCCCGCCCAGCGCGATCTTGGTGACGTTCGAGACGGGAAAGCGCACTTCGTCGGTCATCGTGCCATCGGGCGCGAACCGTCGTGCCGCCCAGCCACCGTAAAAGCCGACCCACACGCCACCGCCGGCATCGCAGATCGCGCCGTCGGGATAGCCCTTGCTCGCGTCGAACTTAAGGAAGGGGCGACCCGCGCCGATCGTGCCGTCGAGACCGATCGAGTGCGCGGCGATCGACAGGCCCAGCGTATCGACCAGATAGGCGGTGCGCCCGTCGGGCGAGATGGCGGGGCCGTTGGTGATGACGACGGGCGGTACGGCGGTCCTGCTGACGGCGCCGCGGTGCCACTGGTAGATATGGCCGGTCGGGTGGACTTCCCTGTTGTCCATCGACCCGAACCAGATCCTGCCGGCGGGATCGACCGCTGCGTCGTTGAGGCGATTGTCGGGCAGGTCCGGCTCGATGCCGTTCATCAGCGTGAAGCTGCCGTCGCGCGGATCGAAGCGGTGGAGGCCCTTGGCAAGCCCGGCGACCCACAGGCCGTCCTGCGCAGGCAGGATCCAGCCGACATGAGATGGTGCGTCGAAGCGATCGAGCGCATGCGACGCGGGATCATATCGATAGACGCAGGGCGCCTTGATATCGACGAACCACAGCGCCTTGTCGCGCGCCGACCAGACCGGTCCTTCACCGAGCTCGGCGCCGACCGAGGCGAGCAGACGGGCTTCGCTATCCATGGCTCAGCGCCAGCCCGCATCAATGAAATAATCGTGCCCGGTGCACATCCGCGCATCGTCCGACGCGAGGAACAGCACGAGTGCTGCGACGTCGATCGGCTGGATCCGGCCATCGAGGCACTGGGCGGCGACGATCTCCGCCTCCCCCTCGGGCGTGTACCATTTCTCCTGACGCGGCGTCTGGACATTGCCCGGGACGATCGTGTTGACGCGGATGCCGTCGCGGCCGAGGTCGCGTGCGAGGCCGCGCGTAAGGCCCTCGATCGCTGCCTTGCACGTCTGGTACAGGACCAGATCGGGCAGCGCGAGATGCCAGCTGATCGACCCGAAGTTGAGGATCGTACCGCCGCCGGCGCGCTTCATCGCAGGGACGACGGCCTGGGCTGCGAAGAACTGGTGCCGCAGATTGACGTTCAGCCGCTCGTCCCAATAAGCGGGCGTGACCTCGTCGACCCCGTGCCGGTCGTCATTGCCCGCATTGTTGATCAGGATGTCGATCCCGCCGAGCGCCTGCTCAAGCGTGCCGAAAACGTCCTTAAGCTGATCGATGTCGGTCAGGTCGCAGCGATGATAGATCGGCACATGGGCCGCATCGACCGCGAGGCGTTCGAGCAGCGCCTGGCTGGGTTCGTCGGCGACGTCGACGAACGCGACGCGCGCACCCTGGGCGACGAACGCCTCGACCAGACCCGCGCCGATGCCCGAGCCTCCACCGGTCACGAGGACCCGCTTGCCGGCGAGACTGGGATAGATGGCGCGGCCTTCACCGGCGCTGGTCTGCTGCAACACGGGAGTCTCCGTCTGATCGTAGGTCATGCGTCAAGAAGTTTGCGACGCGCGAGATTGGCCATCAGGCCGCCAATGCCCAGCGTCCATGCGGGCGCATCGCGCGAGGTGGTGACACGGTTGACCAGCGCGCCGAGCTTCGGGTTTGAGATGGTGACGACGTCGCCCATCTTGTGCGTGAAGCCGCGGCCGGGTTCGTCGCGGTCCTTGGTGGGGGCGAAGAGTGTGCCGAGGAACAGGACGAAGCCGTCCGGGTAATGATGTTCGCTCATCGCCTGCGTGACGAGATCGGTCGGGTCGCGGCTGATCTCGCGCATCGAGCTATGCCCGTCGAGCACATAGCCGTCCTCGCCCTCGATCTTGAGCGTCACGTCGCTCGCGCGGACGTCGTCGAGCGAGAAGCCGTCGTCGAACAGCCGGATGAACGGCCCGATCGAGCAGGAGGCGTTATTGTCCTTGGCCTTGCTCAGCAGCAGCGCGGAGCGGCCCTCGAAATCGCGCAAATTGACGTCGTTGCCGAGCGTCGCGCCGACGATCGCGCCGTCTGCATCGACCAGCAGCACGACTTCGGGTTCGGGGTTGTTCCACGTCGAATCGGACCGGATACCGATCGGGCCTCCCCAGCCGACGGTCGAGAGCGTCGGGCTCTTGGTGAAGATCTCCGCATCGGGGCCGATCGCGACCTCGAGATACTGCGACCACATCCCGTCCTCGATCAGCGCCGCCTTGAGCGCCGCCGCCTCGGCGGAACCCGGCACGACCGAACGGACGCTGCCGCCGATCCGGGCCTCCAGCCGGCCACGCACTTCGACGGCCTTGGAGGCATCGCCCCGGGCACGCTCCTCGATGACGCGCTCGATCGCGGACACCGCGAACGTCACGCCGGCGGCCTTGACGCATTGAAGGTCGATCGGGCTCAGCAGGCGCGCAGGCGCATCGATCGCCGCGGACAGGTCGAGCGATTCGAGCGTGCCCAGCGACTGGCCGGCGGCGGCGTCGAACGTGCCGCCCGCGACGAGCGCCGACACGGTCGGCGCGACGCGGGACATGTCGAAGACTTCACCGCGGCTGACCAATATCGGCGTGGGGCCGTCGCCGAGATCAACCCGGCCAAGCAGCAGCGCGTTGCGCCAGTCGGCAGGCAGCGCCGACAGGACCGGCGCGGCGATATGCGACATCAATTTCCCTCTCCACTCATGTTACCGCTATCGTATAGGCCATTGCCCGATCGTCAAGAGACGCGGACGAGATTGATCGTACAATAGGCTGCCCCGCTTCGGGACGAGCGGCGCGCCGTGGCCAGCGAGCTACGGACTTGTCCCGTTGAGACGCGATCGCGCTTGCCATTCGCGGGCCCGTGCCTACCGTGAGCATATGGAAAATATCGCATCGCCGCTCGATCTGCTCACCTCGCTCAAGATCGCCTTTGTCGAGCGTGACGAGGCCGCAGACGCTTTTGACGTGTTCAAGCAGGACGCGATCATGGCGCATGAACCGTCGCCCGCCGACGCACCGGCGATCAGCAGCGACGACGCCGCTGATGCCGCCGCGGGTGAGGTCGATGCGTTCGACGCGGAGGTCCGTGATCTGCTGGCCGCGGCGTCGGATGCCGATGTGATCGCCGCCTATCGCGCGACGGAGGGCGAGATCGGCGACCCCGCCGCCGAAGCGCTGCTCGGCGAGATCCGGCGGCGTCAACTGACCGCCTGACCCGCTGCGGCGGCGCGCTCGACGCGCAGGGGCCGCCGCCGCGTGACGATCACTTCGCCGCGACCGCCTTCGCCACGACACCGCGGTGCATGACGAAATGGACGTGCGTGAGCCGGTTGACGTCGTCGAGCGGGGACCCCCGCACCCCGATGATGTCTGCGGTCTTGCCGGGCGCGAGCGTGCCGATATCGTCCCGCCCAAGCAGATCCGCCGCGCCGCTCGTCGCTGCGGCGATGGCTTGTGCGGGGGTAAGGCCGTTCTGCACGAGCAGCGCGAATTCGGTCGCATTGTCGCCGTGCTTCGACACGCCGGTATCCGTCCCGAAGGCGACCTTGACGCCGGCCGCATAGGCACGGCGATGGCTGGCGGCCATTGCTGCGGCGGCGGACTCCGCCTTGACGATGGTGGCCGGGGGCAGGGCGCCGCCACGTGCCTGGGCGAGTGCTGCGACCGGCGCGATCTCGGTCGGCACCAGATAGGCGCCCTTAGCCTTGAAGAGGCGGATGGTCTCGTCGTCGAGAAACGTGCCGTGTTCGATCGAATCGACCCCCGCCTCGAGCGCGGCGCGGGTTCCCTCGGTCGCGTGGCTGTGCGCGGCGACCTTGCGGCCGAGCATGTGCGCGGTGTCGATGATCGCGCGCATCTCGTCCGGGGTCATCGCCCGGCCAAGGCCGCCGCTGACGTTCGACAGCACGCCGCCGGTCGCCGCAAACTTGATGACACGCGCACCGAGCGCAACCTGCGCCCGAACCGCGCGGCGGCAGTCGTCGGGCCCGTTGCAGACATTGACCTCGCGACCATGGACCATATCGGCGAATTCCTCGGCGAGGCCGTTGCCGCCATCGCCGTGCCCGCCGGTGACCGAGATCATCTCGCCGGCATTGGTGATGCTCGGCCCTTCGATCGCGCCCGCGTCGATCGCGTCACGCAAGGCACGGATACCGCGCGGATCGCCGCCAAGGTCGCGGACCGAGGTGAACCCTGCGGCGAGCGTCTGCCGCGCATTGGCGACCGCGGTCATCTCGTCATCGAACCGGTCGCGGGTCATTGCCTCGAGCCGCGCGCGCATCGGGTCGCCGCCGATGCCCCAGAGATGGACATGCATGTCGACCATGCCCGGCATCACGAACGCGGTGCGCAGGTCGACGAGTGTCGCGCCCGCCTCCGGCGCCACGAACCCGTCACGCAGCGCGACGATCTTGCCGTCGCGGACGATGATCGTGGTCGCGCCGCGCGGCGCCTGGCCTGGCCGATCGAGCAGCGTGCCGGCCTGGATATAGGTCACAACCGGTGGCGCCGTTTGCGCGTCGGCCGGAATCGCGGTCGCAGCGGCCAGCGCGACCAGTATCGCGGTTTTCATGTGTCTCTCCCCTTTTGTGCATGCTTGCCGATCCGCGACCTCCGGGCAAGCGTCGATGCGTGACGAAGACCGTCCGCCAACACCTGCTCAAAGCTGCACTTGAGAACCAATAGCAATACGTGATAGTGCGGCATCCGTGATCTGGGGGGCTGAAGGCAGATGATGATCGTTCGAGACTGCGCGCAATGACGCTGCGCCGCGTGCTGTTCCAGATGCACTGGTTTCTGGGGATTACCGCGGGGTTCGTGCTCGCACTGATGGGCGTGACCGGCGCCGCGATGGCGTTCGAGGACGAGATCATGGCGGCGCTCAGCCCGGGCGTGGTGACCCTCGCACCGCTGCCGAATGGAGCGGGCGATGCGGCAAGGCTGTCGCCCGATGCTCTGGTCCGGGCCGCATCCGCACAGCGCGGGGGCAAGCGGGTGCAGGATCTGACGATCGTGCGCGATCCCAAGCTTGCGGCGCAGGTTCGCTTCGCGGCGAAGAAGGGCCAGCGCGGTGGCGAGCGCAGCTATATTGACCCGCGAACCGGCCGGTTGCTCGGCACCGCCACCGGCGCGGGGGTGTTTCGCACGATCGAGAATCTGCATCGCTGGCTCGCGCTGCCGGGTGGACGCAACGGCATCGGCAGCCAGCTGACCGGCCTGTCCGCGCTGGCACTCGTCTTCTTCGCGGTGTCGGGGCTGTATCTGCGCTGGCCGCGCCACCCGCTCGACTGGCGCGCCTGGTTCGTGCTCGATCTGCGCAAGACCGGGCGCAACCTGTACCGGGCGCTTCATGCGGTGATCGGCGGCTGGGTGCTCGTCTTCTACCTGCTGAGTGCAGCGACCGGCCTCTGGTGGTCCTATGACTGGTATCAGCGGGGTGCGCGGTACATGCTGACCGGCACGACCGAGCGTCCGGAACGCGGCGGGCGTGAAGGGCGCGCGCCGGGTGGCCGTCGCGGCGACCGGGGTGATGTGACGGAAGAGTCGCGACCGATCGCCCCGGCCTGGGCGGGGTTCCAGCGTAGCGAGGGTTCGCGTTTCGACCGGGTGACGATCACGGTCCCGCAGGGCGCGGCGCCAGTGACGATGCGGATGGTACCGATCGGCGCGCGGTCCGACCGGATGACCGACGAACTCCGCTTTGACGCGCGGAGCGGTGCGCTGACCAAGGCGGAGCGCTATGCCGAGCGCGGCGTCGGCGAGACGATCGCGACCAGCATCTACCCGCTTCACACGGGGGCATTCTTCGGTCTGCCCGGGCGGATCGCGCTGTTCCTGACGAGCCTGACGATGCCGCTGTTCACGGTCACCGGCCTGCTGCTGTATCTCGGCCGCCGGCGGACCAAGCGGGCGCTGGCGGCGGTCGTGGTTCCTGCCTCGGCCGACAACGGGGGGGCGGACCGACCCGGCGTGCTGGTCGTCCACGCCTCGCAGACCGGCACCGCCGAGCGTCTCGCACGCCTCAGCGCTGCGGCGTTCCCGGGTGCTGCGATCCGGCCGCTGGCGACGGTGTCGCCGGCCGATCTGCGCGATGCCGGCACCGTCCTGTTCGTGGTGGCGACCTATGGCGAGGGCGATGCGCCCGACACCGCCCGGGCGTTCGAGCGTCGCGTGATGGCCGCGCCGGCCGATCTCGACGGGGTCCGCTACGCGGTGCTGGCGCTGGGCGACCACGAATATCCCGACTATTGCGCCTTTGGTCAGCGCGTCGACGCGTGGCTGCATGCGAGTGGGGCGCAGCGCCTGTTCGACCGGATTGAGCTCGATGCGGCCGATGCGGACGGCGAACGCCAGTGGCAGCAACAGCTTCACGCGATCGGCGCGGATCCGGCGCAGCCCGACTGGCAGCCGGCGGACTATGCCGCCTGGCCGCTGGTCGCACGAACATGGCTCAATCCCGACAGCCCGGGCGCGCCGATGTACCGGGTCGAACTCGGCATTCCCGCGGGCACGCGCTGGGCACCGGGCGCGATCGCCGAGATCGAGCCGCGTCACGATCCGGCCCGCGTCGCGCGGTTCCTGGCCGATTGCGGGATCGTCGATGACGGCCGGGTCGCGGTCGCCCTCACCAAGGCGACGCTGCCCGATCCGGCGACCTTCGAGGCAGGGGGGCGGGATCCGTTGGCGCTGCCGCCGCTTTCGCACCGAGAATATTCGGTCGCGTCGCTACCAGAGTCGGGCCGTGTCGAGCTGCTCGTGCGGCAATGTCCCGCAGCCGATGGCGGGCTCGGCATCGGTTCGGGGTGGCTGACGGAAGTGGCGTCGATCGGTGATCCTATCGCCATACGGCTTCGCGCCAATCCGGGGTTTGCGACACCGATGGATCCGGCGACCCCGCTCGTGCTGATCGGCAACGGCACCGGCCTCGCCGGGTTGATGGCGCATCTTCGCGAGCGGGCGCGGACCGGCGGCGCGCCCGCCTGGCTGTTCTATGGCGAACGCAGCAGCGCGTACGATCGCCCGCTCGCCGCCGAACTCGATGCGCTGCATGCCGCGGGTACGCTCGAGCGGATCGACCGTGCCTTCTCGCGCGATGCCGGCTGCGGGCGCTATGTCCAGGCGCTGGTCGCGGAACAGGCCGACCGAATGCGCGACTGGGCGAACCGGGGGGCGGCGATCTATGTCTGCGGCAGTCTCGTCGGGATGGCCGGCGCGGTGGATGCCGAACTCCGGATCATCCTCGGCGACGACCGGGTCGAGGCGATGAGCGAGGCCGGGCTGTACCGCCGCGACATCTACTGACCGCCGTCGACCTCAGCGCCGGTTCCGACCGGGGATGTCAGTCGACCCCCAGCGCCGGTCGCGACCGGCGATGTCAGTCGACATCCCCGTGTCCGTGGCCGACGGTGATGCGTGCGCCCGTATCGGCGCCCGCGCTGCCGCCCTCCCACCAATAAGCCTGGCGCTTGCGCGTGCCGGTGATCGTCTCGTTCAGCGTCGCGGCGTCGTAGAGGCGGCCGCCGAGCATGACCTGCGCGACCTTGTCGCTGTTGCGGATGTCGCTGGTCGGGTCGGCGGTCAGCACGACCAGATCGGCGAGCTTGCCGGGTTCGAGCGATCCGACGTCCTTGGCGTATCCCAGCGATCGTGCCGATTCGATCGTACCTGCGCGCAGCGCCTCGATTGGGGTGAATCCGCCCCGGACGAAGCTCCATAGTTCCCAATGTGCGCCGAGCCCCGGCTGCTGGCCGTGCGCGCCGATCGCCACGGGCACGCCCTTGACCGCGAGCTTGCGCGCCTCGCGTGCGGTCGCGCCATCGACATAATCCTCCTCAGGCGCGATCTCGCGCCGCGCATTTTGCGCCGCGAGCAGTGCCGGCGGCGCATGGCGGGCGAGCAGCGGATGCCGCCACACGTCGCTATGCGCGCGCCAATAGGGATCGCCCGCCGGCCCGCCATAGGCGACTACGAGCGTCGGCGTGTAGCCGACCGTCGACTGCGACCAGAGGTCGACCACATCGGCGTAGAAGTGCTCGAGCGGAACGTTGTGCTCGACCGTGGAATTGCCGTCCTGCACCAGGCTCATGTCGAGCGTGAAGAGCGAGCCGCCCTCGGGCACGACTTCCATGCCTTCCGCCTGCGCTGCCGCGACGACCATCTGGCGCTGCTCGCGGCGCGGCTGGTTGTAGTTCTTCACGCTGCGCGCACCCTGCGCCTTGAGGCGACGGACGACGGCGAGCGCGTCCTCATAGGTGTCGATCTGCGCATAGACGTCGGGCGCCTTCGCGCCATAGACGATCTCGCCGGTCGAGAAGGTGCGCGGCGCGAGCAGCATGCCCGCCTGCTGCATCTCGGCCGCCGGGAAGATTTCGGCGGAGCGCGACGACGGATCGTGGATCGTCGTGGTGCCGAGCGCGAGGTTCGCCATCGCCGACCAGTTCTGCTGCGGTACGATCTCGTCCTCGCCCTGCGGACCATGCGCATGCGCGTCGACCAACCCGGGGATAACCGTCTTGCCCGCCAGGTCGACGGTCTTCGCGCCTGCGGGAATGGCGATCGTACCACGTGGCCCGACCGCGACGATGCGGTCGCCGCGGATCAGGATCGTGGCGTCGTCGATGATCCCGCCATCGGCCTTCGCCATCGTCACGACGCGTGCGCCGGTCAGCGCCACCGTCGCGTCAGGCTTGGCGGCGGCGATGTCCATCGACAGCGAGGTGCCGGTGCGCGGCGCGACGAACTTCGGCGCGTCCTCACCCTTCGGCGTCGGCACCGCGCGGAACAGCGCCGCGGTCTCGGCCGTGTAGAGCGTCGGGCCCGCGCTCCAGTGGATCTGCCGGCCGTCGTTCGACCAGTTGATGAAGTCCGCACCGTCGCCACTGACGCGGGTGACGGGCAGGGGGCCGCCCTTGGCATCGGTCTCGACCGCCTGGCGTCCCGGCATCAGCGGCATCACGAACGCCTCGTAATTCTGACGGAAGGCGACGTAATCGCCCTGTGGTGAGATCTGATAGTCATTGACCAGCTCGCCCGAGGCATGGACGCGGCGGTCCTGTCCGTTGAGGTCGGTGCTGATCAGCTGGCGCTTGTCCTTCTCGGTCGCCATCAGGAAGACGCGGTCGTTCGCCGCCCCGAATTGCGGGCCGCTCGCCTCCTTGGCGATCCGCACCGGCGCACCGCCGCTGGCGGCGACGCGGTAGGCCCCGGCGTCGGGATTGCCCCGCGCCGCGGTCAGCCCGCCGCCGGGGCCCTGTTCGAACACGATCGTGCGCGCGTCGGGTGAAAAGCGCGGGCGGCGATAATGGCCGGCGACGGTCGTGACGGTGCGGGGCGAGCCGCCGCCTGCCGCGATCGTCCGGATCTGGCCGAGGCCCGTGTCCGTCCAGCCGACGAACACGATCTGGCGGCCGTCGCGCGACCAGCTCGGGAACAGTTCGAATTCGTCCGCGCCGCGCGTCAGCCGCGTCGCGGTGCCACCCGCAACGGGCTTGGTCCACAGCTTGCCGAGCGTCTCGAACACGACGGTGCGGCCATCGGGCGAGACGCTTGCCCAGCGCGGCATCTTCGTCGCGAACCGGTCGGGTGCGACCGCGACCTGCGGATGGACTGCATCGACGATGACGCGCGTATCGTCGATGCGGAACGGGATCACTGCCGCGCCCGAGCCGTCGGGCGCCACCCGGCGCAGCTTGCCCCCCGCCCAGAAGACGATCGCCGTGTCGCCCGGCGTCCAGGCCATGTCGGGATAGACCCCGGTAACGGCCCAGGTTTCCTGCACGTCGCGGTCGAGCGGGCCATAGATCATGCGTTCGACCCCGGTCGCGAAGTCCTTCACCCATAATTTGGTGACGTTGTTCTCGCGCCGGACAAAGGCAATCCGCTTGCCGTCGCGCGACGGTGTCGGCCGGACCGAGCCGCCGACCCCCGATACTGCGGTGCTGACCTCGCCGCTGTCGACGTCATAGCGTTCAATATCGAACAGGTCGGTGCGCGAATTCTGCGCATATTCAAAGATCGGACCGGGCGAGATGTTGCGCGTGTAGAAGATGCTCTTGCCGTCGGGCGCGTAGATTGGCTCGCCCAGTTCCTTCTGCAGCACCTCGCTCGCACGCTTGACGAGCTGGACGCCGCCGCCGCCCGAGACGTGATAGAGCCAGATCTCGCCCGTGCCGAGCGAGCGGCCGGTCGTGAAATGCTTCTTGGCGGCGATGAACCGGCCGTCCGGGCTCCAGCTCGGCTGGTTGAGCAGGCGGAAATCCTCGTTCGTCACCTGGCGTTTGTCGCTGCCGTCGACGTTCATCACCCAGATGTTGTCGCCGCCGCCGCGGTCCGACGTGAAGGCGATGCGGCGGCCGTCGGGCGAGAAGCGCGGCTGATGCTCGAACGCCAGCCCCTCGGCGATACGTCGCGGCGTGCCGCCAGTGATCGGCATGGTGTAGAGGTCACCGAGCAGGTCGAAGGCGATCAGCCGGCCGTCGGGCGAGACGTCGACGTTCATCCAGCTGCCCTCGTCGACATGCAGGCCGATTTCGCGCGTCTTCAGTCCGCGCGGCTGCATGACGTCCCAGACCGGCGGCTTGGCGGACGATTTCGATGTGGCAGCCGAGGCATTGGCGGGCACGGCGATAGGGACCGGGGCTGCGGCGACGGGCTGGGGCGACGGGTTGGCGTCGGCGCGGGTCGTCGCGGGGGTGGGCGCCGTCGCCTGATTCTCGGGCGCCTGGGTTCGTTCGACGGGCTTGGCGGCGGGTGGCGGCGTGGTCTGTGCGGACAGTTCGGTGGCGACGAGGCAGAGTGCGATGGCGGTCAGTGCGCGGTGCTTCATGGTGTAGAGATCCCCCCTTGTGCGGCAGGGTCTAACCGATTGATCGCGATCGTCACTCGCAAATTTCTTTTAGCGGGTCGCTTCTCGTCCTGTCGTCGCCGCTCCGCTTTGTACCGGCCTCGGACGTGATCTTCGCCGGTCGCAAGTGGATGGAAGGCGAGAGCACGTCACGCCGAGTCTAGAGCGTCGCGTCACAAGCAAGTTTCTCCACCTTGCTTGCGCTTTGGACGCGTTGACCGACGACCGATAGCAATGACCCCAGCGGATACTATTCCATGGCGGACGGACTCGCAACGGAAGCGGAATGGTGCGGCCTGAGGAACGCAAAGTCCTGTCATTGATACCGATTGAGACCGTTACGACACAAAATCCATACCGCGTGTCATTTCTGAAATTATTGGTATTGTTTTGATATTTGGGACGTGACAGCATGTGCCTGTCCGAGGGTCCGGATGGTAATGCCGAACAAGGTCAGCAAGGTCACGGGGCGACAGATCCCGATGAAAGCGCTTCCTGTTGTTCATCGAACGCTTCCGAACAGGGTCGGCAGCAATCGATACGATGCATCACCATCCATGTGACCCGATCGGCAACATGGGGGGTAATGGAATGGTGCTGTTCAAAGGGTTTCTGACTACGACATGTTGCGTCGCGGCGTTGTTTGCGATGCCGGCTCAGGCGCAGGCCCAGGCGTCGGATACAGGCGCGGGCGATGGTGCGCAGGAAAGCCAGACGGCGATCGGCGATCCCGTCGCCTCCGCCAAGCTCGCCGCAGATGCCGAACGCACCGGCGATCGGCGGGAAGCGTCGGATATCGTCGTGACCGGCACGCGCATCGCGCGGCCGAACAACCGGTCCGCCGCGCCGATCGTGACGACGACTGCCGCAGAAATCGCGGCACAGGGCGCGACGACGATCGAGGAGGTGCTGAACCGCCTGCCGCAGGTTCAGGTGAACTCGGAACAGAATTTCAGCGATTCCGAAGGTCGCCAGCGCATCAAGCTGCGCAGCCTGGGCTATGAGCGCACGCTGACGCTGATCGACGGCCTCCGCATGGGCCTCGCCAACACGGTCGATGTCGGCATCATCCCGAACGCACTGGTCGAGCGGATCGACGTGCTCACCGGCGGTGCCTCGTCCGTCTATGGATCCGACGCGGTGTCGGGCGTCGTCAACTTCGTGCTGAAGAAGAACTTCGAAGGCATCCGGCTCGACGCGAACTACAGCTTCTACAATCACGACAATGGCAGCAACGCGGTCACCGAGGCGGCAGGTCGCGCGGGTTTCGCCGCCAAACGCGGATTGACCAATGACGGTGGTCGTTCGGATGTCAGCCTGGCGGCGGGTACCAATTTGTTCAACGACCGGGTGAACCTCACCGGGTTCATCAACTACCGCCAGTCCAATCCAATCGAGCTGGTCGATCGCTCCTATTCGGTTTGCGAGGCGGTCCAGCCGACCAACACCTCGCCGCTCGGTTGTTCGCGTGCAAGCTTCACGCCCGCCGGTACGATCATTCCGCAGTCGGGGCCGCGCGCCGGGCAGATCCTGGTCAACAATCCCAACGGCAACGGGACCTTCATTCCGATCAACAGCGGGCCGCAGGGCTCGTCGGCCAACCCCTATGACAATTG
The DNA here is from genome assembly GCF_014842205.1 of Sphingomonas sp. CFBP 13714. Classification (NCBI taxonomy): domain Bacteria; kingdom Pseudomonadati; phylum Pseudomonadota; class Alphaproteobacteria; order Sphingomonadales; family Sphingomonadaceae; genus Sphingomonas; species Sphingomonas sp. CFBP 13714. The sequence continues at coordinate 156,112 of NZ_JACYVG010000003.1, read as the reverse complement.
GGCGGTCCAGCGCGCGTTCAACCGCGTCAACCTTGGCGGTTTCCTGACCGCCAAGATCAGCGATGACATCGAGCTGTACGGCAACGGGCTGTTCTACCGCGACAAGTCCTACAACACCCAGCTCAATCGGACGTTCAACTTCGGTGCGTACGGCTCGGACCCGTTCCGCGTGAATTGCGACAACGCGTTCCTGTCGTCCTCGCAGGCACAGGATCTGTGCGGCGACAACGCCGGTGTCGCCGGACAATATGCGCCGATCGACGTCCGCTATCGATTCGATGGGCTGCCACTGGTGCGGCAGCGCTTCACCAACGAGGGCTATCGTATCGTCGCGGGGCTGCGCGGGCGCGGCTTTGACGACGTGTGGTCGTACGATGTCGCGGGCATGATCTCGCGCGCGCGCCTCGACACCATCGACGTGCCGTTCGCGCGCTTCGAGAACATCAATCGTTCGCTCGACGTCGTCCGGGTCAACGGCACGCCGACCTGTCGTGCGGTCGTCAACGGGACCGATCCGTCCTGCGTGCCCTTCAACGCGTTCGCGCCGTTCAACCAGGATGCGGCGCTCAACCAGTATCTCTACGGTGGCGCGACCGGCGGGATCAGCACGCGCATTCCGCGCCTGTTGCAGTTCGTCGGCACCGTCAGCGGCGATCTGGGCCGATACGGCATTACCTCGCCACTCGCGGACCAGGGCATCGCGATCGCGCTGGGCGCGGAATATCGCGAGGAAATGGAACGCACCATCGTCAACGAGATCTTCCAGCAGAACAATGGCGGCGAGAACCAGCGCTTCACGCAAAGCATCCTCGAAGCCAATGCCGAGGTGCAGGCACCGCTGATCGAACATCGCCGCTTCGCCGAGCTGCTGCAGGTCAACGCCGGCTACCGCGTGTCGCAGTACAACCGGCTCGCCGGCAAGTTCGATACCTGGAAGGTCGAGGGGCTCTGGTCGCCCGTGGCGGACATCACGCTGCGCGCCTCGTACAACAAGTCCCAGGCCGCACCGGGTGTCAGCACCGCGCAGGGTGCCGCCAACATCTTCTGGAACCAGGGCTTCTATGCCGATCCCTGTGCGCCGCGGATCGACCCGTCGAACCCCAATGGCGCGCGACTGGCGCCGTCCGCGACGTTGCAGCAATGCCGTAACACCGGCCTTGCCGACAATCTCTATGGCAGTGCCTCGCTGATCTGTCCTGACGATCGTTGCACCGTGCGCGAGGGCGGGTTCAACCTGACGCCCGAAAGTGCCTTCACCAAGACGTTCGGCGTCGTGCTGCGCCCACGCTTCCTACCCGGCCTGACGGTGTCGATCGACCGCTGGCTGATCGATCTGAAGGACCAGCTCGACTTCCTCCAGCCGCAGAACATCATCGGCGAGTGCCTTGCGACCGGGAACGAATATTTCTGCCGCGGCATCGTCCGCAATCCCGGCACCGGCACGCTCTCGAGCTCGCCTGCGACCAGTCCGTCGACGGGCTGGGTGGCTCGCGGCTCGGCCAATGGCTACAAGTCGCAGTCGCATGGCTGGGATTTCCAGGGGCAGTATAATGTCGGTCTGGGCGGCGTCGGCCGGCTCGACATGAGCTTCAACGGGACGCTGATGACCCGCGTTGGCTCGCAATCGTCGCCCACGATCGAACCGCGCAACTGCGTGGGATATTTCGGCAATCTCTGCGGCGAGAGCATGCCGCGCTGGAAGCACCAGCTCCGCACCACCTGGACCGCGCCCGACAGCACGACCAGCCTGTCGGTCAACTGGCGCCACCGCGGCGCGATGCCGCTCGATATCTACGCGCCCGAGGACACCGGTATCCCCGCCCAGGACGCGAGCGCCCGGCGCGATCAATACCCGGGTGTCGGTTCGTACAACTGGATCGACGTGGCGCTCAGCTTCGACATCAACAAGCAGATGACGTTCCGGCTGGCTGCCAACAACATCTTCGACCGCGATCCGCCGCTCATCCCGGACAGCCGTTCGCGGATCGGTCTGCTGCGCGGCAATACCGTGATGGGGTATGACCTGCTCGGCCGGCAGCTCGTCGCAGGGGTCTCGCTGCGGCTGTAACGCGACCGACTGATGTGATCGCCGGGGTCCGGATCAGGACCCTGGCGATGTTTCAACTTGCTACGGTCTGCGAACGCCGGATTTTAGCAGCCTCTAACGTCCTGGCTCCGTCGCCCCCGCTGGCGACAGCAAAGCAGCGGCGACGGGCTGTTCCGGCGTTGAGAACGCCCCTTTGGCGACCGGCAGCAGCATTTTGCGCGCTTCACCCCGAAGGTCGCGGGCGATCAGCTCCTCACCGAGCTTCAGTCTCGGACCGGGCGCGGCGGGCGCAGACTGAACGATCTTGTACAGCCCCTCTACCGCGACATCCGGGGCCTGCTCGCCCGCGGTCGCAAAGCTGTCGTGATACGCGATCAGCGCAAGGCTGCTCTCCGGGTCCAGGCGGTTGGCCCTGACGATGAAACGTCTCGCGTCCGCAAGCCGCTGCCGACGTTCGGCCGCCGGAGCGCGTATAGCCAGTTGCGTCCGCGCCGTGCCTTTCCATACCAGCGCGCGTGTTTCGGTCGGCGACAGTGCAATCGCCCGTTCGGCGGCGTCGAGACAGGCTTCGGGATTGCCGGTGCGGCATTCGGCCTCGGCCAGGAGCAGGTGGTTTTCGGTCAGGGCGGGGAAGCGGGTCGCGTTGTCGCGAAGCCGGTTGGGCCACGCGGAGCGTCGCGCGAGCGCCTTCTCACGGTCGGTGCCGGCGTCGGGCACCTCGATCCGCGCGCCGAGTTCAAGCCGGCCACGGATCAGCCCGGCCTCCGCCCGGGTCAGACGTCGGATGCTGGGTTCCGGCGCGCGATCGGCCGGGAAGGCCATCTTCTCAGCCTGTAATTTGCGGCCTCGGTAGGCGGTCACGGCGCTTTGGAACTGGCTCGGATCGCCAAGGGCGCTCGCGGCGGTCTGCAAGTCGTCACCCCGTGCCAGGGCGTTCAGATAGCCGTGAAGCCGCGGCTTCCACTCCTCGGAGAAATACAGGAGGTGGACCAGCCGCCATGCGTGATAGGGCGTCCAGGCCCGACCCTTGCCCGAGAGATAGCGCCCATCGAGGATGTGCGTGACCGGATACAGACCGTAATGATGCATGACCTTCGCGTAGCCCGGTGGAAGGTGGCCATATTCGACGTAGTCGTCGCCGGCTTCCATCGTCGCGAACAATTCTCCGAACCCCTGAAGATACCAGCGCGGATACGCTGCCGGAAAATAGGTCATCAGGTAGTTCTGGGCGAAGGCGGCATAGACGCGGGATTCGGCCCATTGGCAAAAGGCAATCTCGTTCACCGCGAGCTGTCCGAGAATCTGGTTCACGTCGTACGTCGGCTGTCCGGTCGCCGTCACCCTGGGGCTTATGTAGTAATCGACGATTGGAGGGTTTCGGTCCTGCTCGCGCGTACAATTGCGGCTCGTCTTGCGGCCGACGGAGGGCTGAAGAACCAGGTTTACGCCCTCCTCGGTCGTTGCGAGCACCGACCCTTCATCACGCGGATCATAGTAGATCGTCTTTTCGAACGCCTGCGGGAAGGGACCATATTGCCAGCGCAAATCAGTCAGTCGAAGCTGTTCGAACGCCGCGACATCGCCGATCATCGTCACGGCGATCTTGATCGTCTCGTCAGGCTGATCCACCCGGCCATGAAGGACCGAGAGCAGGAAGTGCAGCTTTTCGAGATTGTGCGCGGTGCGTCGCAATGCCGTTTCGTCGCCCTGACTGAAAACGACGACGTGCGGCGTTTCCGCCATTCGCCACTCGCTCAACTCCACCTTGGATTCGCGGCTTCGGTTGCCCGTGACGATGATGGTCGAGTCGCCATTCTTCACCGGTGCCGCAAGCTGCGCCTGCACCGGGACGCTGACGGCCACACCCAGGATGAAGAGCAACCACCGCTTCATTTGTCTGAAGCCCCGCATTACCTCAAAGCATTCGGATGTACATGAAGCTCCTGACCGAACCCGAAATCAAGTCATTCCGAGACCAGGGTACCGGTACAGACGATCTTCAGGCACCGTCTGTAAAAATGTCTGCTTCTCACCCCATTCTGGACCCTCGGGATCACGCGGTGCCCCGAAAGTGGCTCCGATTTGATTGGGCTGTTTATGAACCGATTGGGGTCTCCGGGGATGCGAACACGCCGGAAACGGGACTTGGGCGTCGTTAGGTGCCCGTGTGAGGCAAGCTGAGACGATGCTTTGGCGGAAGAGGTGGGATTCGAACCCACGGTAGAGTTACCCCTACGCTGGTTTTCAAGACCAGTTCCTTAAACCACTCGGACACTCTTCCGCACCGCATCCGCGCCGCCGCAATGGCGGAGGGGCGTGTGCGACCGGCATCTAGGTCGGGGTGGAGCGTTGCGCAACTCTTTCGCACGGAGGGGGGCGGCCGTTCGACATGGCTTGCCACGATCGCCCGGCTCGGGCAGCGCTGCGCCATGGATCTCGATGCGATGCTCACCCATTATTTCGGCACGACCGATCTCGATACGCTGAGTACGATCGCGATCGATGACGGTCTCGAGCGCGTCCGGATCGCGTTCGGGACCGAGCGCGAGACCGGCCGGCGGTTTGCGCTGTGGGCCGTGCTGGCGACTCTCGGCGATGCGCCCGAGCCGCGTGACGCGTTCAAGACCGCGGCCGAGCAACAGGCGGCGCAGGCCTATGTGCGCGCGCTGCGGACTGCGGACACGCGGGACGACTAGTCGCCCCGTGGGGGCAGACGGATAGCTTTGGCAGGGCGGGCGTTGGGGACGCAACTCCCGACAGTCTAGCGAAAGCGAGCCCCATGCACATCGATCTCTCCGGACAGGCCGCCATCGTCACCGGCGCAAGCTCCGGCCTCGGACGCGCTGCCGCGCTGCTGTTCGCGCAGGCCGGCGCGCGCGTCGCGGTCAATTACAACAGCAATCGCGAGGCGGCGGACGACGTGGTCGCGCGGATCGTTGCAGGCGGCGGCGAGGCGTTCGCCTGTCAGGCCGATACCGCGGACGAGGATGCGGTCCTTCGGCTGTTCGATGAGACCGTGTCGCGGTTCGGCGGCGTCGATGTCGTGTTCGCCAATGCCGGCATGCAGAAGGATGCGGGCTATGCGGACATGACTCTGGCCGACTGGAGTCGCGTCATCGACGTCAACCTGACGGGCCAGTTCCTCGTTTCGCGCGAGGCGGTACGCCGCTTCCGCGCGCAGGGTGATCGCGGCTTTGGCCGGGCGATCGGCAAGATCCTGTTCATGAGTTCGGTGCACGAGACGATCCCCTGGGCGGGGCATGCGAACTATGCGGCGTCGAAGGGCGGCAGCGGGATGCTGATGCGCACGCTGGCGCAGGAGGTCGCGCAGGAGCGGATCCGGGTCAATGCGCTGGCGCCCGGCGCGATCGCGACCGACATCAACGCCGATGCGACCAAGGGCGATGCCGCCGACGCGCTGCTTGAGCTCATCCCCTATGGACGGATCGGCGAGCCCGACGATGTCGCGCGTGCGGCGCTGTTCCTGGTGTCCGACGCCGCGGACTATATCATCGGATCGACGCTGACCGTCGACGGCGGGATGAGTCTGTATCCCGGTTTCCGCGACAACGGCTGACCGCGCTGGAGACATTGCCGCGACCCGCGAGGGTCGCGGCTCGTGTCAGGCCTGGAACAGGTCCTTGTACTGGCGCGGCTGTGAACGGAGATACTGGTCGGGCGCCTTCACATGCCCGCCGAGATGTGCGGCGGCATGCCAGGGCCAGCGCGGATCGTAGAGGAGCGTCCGTGCGAGCGCGACGAGATCGGCGTCACCGGTACCGATGATCGCCTCGGCCTGTTCATAGTCGGTGATCAGCCCGACCGCGACGACGGGGATCCCGACCGCCTGCTTGACCTGACGCGCCAGCGGGACCTGATAGCTTGGCCCAACCGGGATCTGCTGGTCCGGGCTGAGGCCCCCGCTCGAGACGTGGATCGCATCGCACCCGCGAGCCTCGAGCGCCTTTGCGAAGGCGACGGTCTGTTCGCCGTCCCAGCCACCCTCGACCCAGTCGGTGCCCGATACGCGCATCGTCACCGGGCGATCCGCCGGGAAGGCGGCGCGGACCGCGTCGTACACTTCGAGCGGGAAGCGCATCCGGTTCTCGAGGCTGCCGCCATAATCGTCGTCGCGATGGTTGGCCAAGGGCGAGAGGAACTGGTGGAGCAGATAGCCGTGCGCGGCGTGCAGCTGGATCGCATCGATCCCGAGCCGTGCCGCGCGCGTCGCCGCGGCGGCAAACGCATCGCGCAGTCGCGCCAGCCCCTCGCGATCGAGCGCCGTCGGCGGCGTATCGACGGGCAGAAAACCGGCCGGGGAGGGGGCTTCGGTCTGCCAACCCTTGTCGGCGCCCGGCGCGATCTGCCCGCCGCCCTTCCAGGGCACCTCGCACGACGCCTTGCGTCCGGCATGCGACAGCTGGATGCCGATCGGCATGTCCGACCAGCGGCGCACGCTCTCGAGCGTCCGCGCGATCGCCGCCTCGCTCGCATCGTCATACAGCCCGACATCGCCGTACGTGATCCGCCCCTCGGGCGTCACGGCGGCGGCCTCGAGCATCATCAGGGCCGCGCCCGACAGCGCGAGATGCCCGAGATGGATCAGGTGCCAGTCGGTCATGCAGCCGTCGACCGCCGAATATTGGCACATCGGCGCGATGACGATCCGGTTGGCGAGATCGAGCTTGCCGACCTTGAACGGCGTGAAGAGCTGCGGACCGCTCATGCGGCGGCCGCCGGAACGATAGAAGTGGCGCGCATCGTGAGAACCTCATGCGATGGGGAATGCGCCTCAACGCGCGGGGCCGGGATAGGAGCCGGCGGACGAGTGCCGGGCACGCCATCGCGCAGCCGCCCGACTGGCCTCCACGGAAGGTCCCCGCCGTCCCGGCGCGTGCCGGAACGACAGGGTGGGACGGGGCTCCTTAGAACTTGGCGCCGAGCTCGACGCCGTAGAAGCGCGGTTCGCCGGCGATATAGGTGGGGATGCCGAACCCACCGCCCGTGTTGCCCGCGTCGATCAGGTACCGCTTGTTCGTCAGGTTGCGCGCAAAGCCGCCGACGCGGTAGCGCCCGTCCGCGAGCTCGATACCCGCACGCAGGTTGACCAGCGTGTAGCCGCGCTGGCTGATCGCGGCGCTGTTGGGCAGTTCGAAGAACACCTTCGACCGGTAGTTGGCGCTGGGCGTCGCATAGAAGACCGCGCCGCCGACAGGCAGCCGGAGCGTCGCGCCGCCCGAGGCCGTGGTGCTCGGCTGGAGGCGGAAGCGGTTGCCGGCAAAGGTGCCTGCAGGCTGGTCCGCGATCCCGCCGTCGAGATAGGCGAAGGTCCCGAACACCGAGAGATACTGGCCAAGCGCCAGATTGCCCTCGAGCTCGACGCCGACATTCTTCGCCGAGCCCGCGCTGCGCGTGACCGCGACGACCGCACCATTGGCGGGATTGACCTCGTTCACCGAGACCTGGAACCCGTCATAGGTCTGATAGAAGACCGATGCCGCGCCGGTGAACGGACCGACGCGCCCCTTGATCCCGCCTTCGTAGTTCCAGACATTTTCCTCAGGCACGATCTGAAGATTGGGGCGTACGCCGTTGACGGCGTTGAGTGCCGCCAGCTGGACGACCGGCGAGCGCCGGCCCTTGCTGATCGTGCCATAGAGGCTGACATCCTCGTCGAGCTTCAACAGCGCGTTGAACCGCGGAAGGATCGCGGCGAAGCTCTGGTCCGCCTCGAACTTGACGCCATTGGTGTTCGCGGTCCCGAGCAGGCTGGTGCGGACGCCCAGCGCGGCGAGAATCTGCGAATTGGGCTGGATCGACGAATAGCCCGACTGACGATCCTCGATCAGGATGCGTGCGCCGGCGGTCAGCTCGAGCGCCGGGATCGGGATATAGGTCGCATCGGCGAACACCGAATAGGTGTCGTTGTTGCCGTAATTGGTGAACTCGGACGAATAGGGGATCTGCGTCGAACGGCCGCCGGTGAGGATCGCGGTGGCGCGGGTCGCTGCCGGGATCGTGCCGTTGGCGGCGACACAGCCCGGGCCGGTCGGGATGCCGGCACCGTTCAGCGCGGTGCGGAACGGCTGATAGGCCGTGGCGATCGAGCAAGCGATATAGGTGCCCTCCTCGGTCGAGAAGGGGACGCGCTGCGACCCGTTTTCGAAGAAGGCGTTCCACCCGAACGACGCGCGATATTTCGGGCCGTCGAACGCGAAGCGGCTCTCATGGCTCCACTGGTCGCCCTTCGCATCCTCGGCGAATTCGAGATACCAGGCCGGGCCGCCATCCGCGTCGAAGATTTCGAGCGCGTCGAAGCGGCGATAGCCGTTGACGGTGGTGAAGGTGATGCCGGGCGACAGATCGACCGACACCGTCAGGTTGGCGTCGTAGACGTTGCGGTCGAGCCCGAGCTTGCGCGCGCCGAGCGCCTCGGCGCTGAACGGCGAGCCCGAGAGTTCGGCATTGCCGTAATCGCCGGTCTGGCCGCCGGTCGGGGCATGCGCGCGGCTCTTGAACGCGGTGCCGGGATTGCGCTGACCGTCATAGGTCAGGACGAGGTCTGCGGTGACCGCATCGTTCGGACGGAAGCGCAGCGAGCCGCGGATGCCGCGCTGGTCCTGACCGTTCAGATCGTCCTGATCGACCTTGCCCTGGTTCTGGTTGGGGATGTTCGCATCACCGGCGATGTTGCGGACATAGCCGTCGCGATATTTATAGGCGAAGGCCAGGCGTCCCGACAGCACGTCGTTGCCGGCGTTGATAAAGCCCGACACCTGCGTGCGGTTGTAATTGCCATAGGAGCCGGTGATCGCACCCGAGGTCCCGGGCTGGGGCTTGGCGGAGATGAGGTTGATCGCACCTACCGCGGCGGCGGTGCCGAACAGCGTCGCCTGCGGGCCCTTCACGACTTCGATCCGCTCGAGATCATAGAGGTCCTGATAGGCGCCGCGCGAGCGGCTGATGTCGACGCCGTTATAGTAGAGCGTCACGCGCGCACCCTGCTGCGACGAGCCATTGTCCGAGGTGATGCCGCGGATCACGAAGCCGGGGTTGTTCGCGCTCTGCTCCTGGATTTGCAGGCCGGGAATATAGGCGGCGACTTCGGACAGCGAGTTGACGCCGATATCCGCCATCTTCGCGCCGGTGAGCGCGGTGACGGTCAGCGGCACGTCCTTGATCCGCTGTTCGCGCTTCTGGGCGGTGACGACGATGTCGTCGCCGCCCGTCACGTCGGCGCGGGCGGCCGTGCCGGTCGCCGGATCGGGCGCGACGATCGCCTGGGCAAGCGCACCCGTCGAACAGGATGCAGCAAGCGCGGCCAGAGCCAGGCGCGTATAAATGGTCGTCATGAAGTCCCCCGATTGTCAGTGAGCGAGCACCTAGGGCGGGGTCGTTACGGTTCCGCGTCGGATACATGACCCACGCGTGACGGCCTGTCATCGCGGCGTAACGCTGCCGCAACGTGACTGACGCCGAGCGCCCCTAGCAGGCGACATCACCGCAAAAGGCACTGTTATGACGATCAATCGCCGCGACGCCCTCACGCTCTTCGGCTCCGGCTCCGCGCTCGCGCTTCCCGGCCTCGCCACCGCGGCGCGCACGAACGGAAGCGCCCGGGCAGCGCGCTTCGACCACGGCGTGGCGAGCGGCGATCCCTCGGCGGACGGCGCGATCCTGTGGACGCGTGCGACCCCGCAGAATCCGCAGCAGGCGGGCGATATCGCGCTGACCTGGCATGTCGCATTGCGCGAGGGCGATACGCCCCTCCGTTCGGGCCGGATCGCGGCGCGGGCGGCGCGCGACTTCACCGCCAAGGTCGCGGTGACGGGGCTGAAGCCCGGGACCGAGTATCGCTACTGGTTCGAAACCACGGCGGGCACGCGCTCGCCCGTCGGACGGGTCCGCACGCTGCCCCGCGGCGCGGTTGCGGATGTCGTCATGGGCGTGGTGTCGTGCCAGCTCTACCCCGGCGGGTTCTTCAACGCCTATGCTTCGATCGCGAAGCTCGACCGGCTCGACGCGGTGCTGCATCTCGGCGACTACATCTATGAATATGACATCGACGGTTATGGCGGCGACATCGGCAAGAAGATCGGCCGGCTGGTCGAGCCGACGCATGAGATCGTGACGCTCGCCGATTACCGGATGCGTCACGCGCAGGTGAAGCGCGACGCCGACATGCAGGCGGCGCATGCCCGCGCGGCGTTCATCTGCGTGTGGGACGATCACGAGGTCGCCAATGATGACTGGATCGGCGGCGCCGAGAACCATGACCCGGCGACCGAGGGCGACTGGAAGGCGCGCAAGGCCGCGTCGATGCAGGCCTATTTCGAATGGATGCCTATCCGCGACCCGAAGCCCGGCGAGCCGTGGGAAGCCATCAATCGCAGTTTCGAATTCGGCGATCTCGCGACGCTGGTGATGGTCGAGACGCGGCTGCTCGCGCGGAGCAGGCAGGTCGCGGCGAAGGGCGAGGCGATTGCGCCTGCCGAATATGCCCCGATGATGGCGGAGCGCGCGCAGCCGGGTCGCGAAATGCTGGGCGCACCGCAGCTTGCCTGGATCGAGCGGACGATGGCGGCGTCGGTCACGGCGGGCAAGCCGTGGCAGGTGCTCGGCAACCAGGTGGTGATGGCGCGCGTCGCCGGCCCGGATCTCGAGAAGCAGCTTGGCCCCGATCGCTTCGCCGCGATGATGGCGCGGCTCCCGGAGAAATGGCGCACCGCGCTGATGGCGAGCATGGCATCCTATCGCGCGGGCCTGCCGTTCAACTTCGACAGCTGGGACGGCTATCCCGCAGCACGCGAACGGCTTTATGCCGCGTTCAAGCGGTCGGGGTCGCGACCGGTCGTGCTGTCGGGCGATAGCCATGCCGGCTGGGCGAATGATCTGCATGATGCATCGGGGAAGCTCGTCGCGGTCGAATTCGGCGCCACCGCGATCACCAGCCCGTCCTATGGCTCGCTGATCCCGGGGATCGGGACGCTGATCGCCGACGCCAATGACGAGGTCCGCTTCTGCGATCAGGATCGCAAGGGGTTCATCGTCCTGACGCTGACGCCGGATCATGCCATCGCAGACTTCAAGACGGTATCGACGGTTGTTGCCAAGTCGTTCGAGGAGGCGAGCGTCGCGCGGTTCCGCGCCTCGGCCGCAGCCCCGGAAGCGAAACTCGAGCAGCTTGGATAACGGCGGCGACGCACCGGGTGACGCCGATCGGCGTCACCCGCTTTGCACGAGACCGCCGGTAATTTCTCGTCGACAGGGAAAAGAAACCGAACCGGGAACATTGCCGAGAGCAGGCGGGTTTTCGCCCTGACACGCCGCCGCGCTGCTAGAATGGTGGAGGTTGGCGTCAATCTGGGGGCTCGCTTTGCATCTTCTGCCTGATACGCTCGAGGCCGGTTCGGCCTATCCGCTCGGCGCCACGTTCGACGGGCTCGGGGTCAATTTCGCGGTCTATTCGGCCAATGCCGAGAAGATCGAGCTGTGCGTCTATGACGACAGCGGCCGCCGTGAACTGAAGCGCTACGTCCTGCCCGAATGGACCGACGAGGTGTGGCACGGCTATCTCCCCGATGCGCAGCCGGGGCTGTCCTATGGCTATCGCGCCTATGGCCGGTATGCACCCGAAGAGGGCCACCGGTTCAATCCTAACAAGCTGCTGCTCGATCCCTATGCCAAGGCGATGACGGGCGAGTTGCGCTGGACCGACGCGATGTACGGCTATCAGGTCAAGTCAGCGCGCGAGGATCTGAGCTTCGATCGACGCGACAATGCGCTGACCATGCCCAAGGGTGTCGTGACCGACAGCCATTTCGATTGGTCGCGCGACGTCCGCCCGAACACGCCCTGGTCCGAGACGGTCATCTACGAGGCGCACGTCAAAGGCCTGACCAAATTGTTCGACGAGGTACAGCCCTCCGAACGCGGGACCTTTGCCGCGCTCGGCAATCCCAAGGTGATCGATCATCTCAAGCGGCTCGGCGTGACCGCGCTCGAGCTGTTGCCGATCCAGAGCTATACGCAGGACCGGTTCTTGCAGGAAAAGGGGCTGCGGAATTACTGGGGGTACAACACCCTCAATTTCTTTACGCCCGAACGCTCCTTCTTCGCGACCGAAAGCCACAACGAACTGCGCCGGTCGATCCGCCGTCTTCATGCGGCGGGGATCGAGGTCATTCTCGACGTCGTCTACAATCACACGTGCGAGGGGTCCGAGCAGGGGCCGACGCTATCGTGGCGCGGGCTCGACAATGCGAGTTATTACCGGCTGGTCAAGGATCAGCCGCGCTTCTCGATCAACGACACGGGGACCGGGAACACGCTGAACCTGACCAAGGCGCGGGTGATCCAGATGGTGGCGGATTCGCTGCGCTACTGGGCGACGAGCTTCGGGATCGACGGGTTCCGTTTCGACCTCGGACTGACGCTGGGCCGGACGGACACCGGCTTCGATCCGGGCGCCGGCTTCTTCGACGTGCTGCGGCAGGATCCGGTGCTCGGCCGGCTGAAGCTGATCACCGAGCCCTGGGATATCGGCCCGGGCGGGTATCAGCTCGGCAATTTCCCCCCGGGCTTTGCCGAATGGAACGACAAGTACCGCGATACCGTCCGCAAGTTCTGGCGCGGTGACCATGCGCAGCGCGCGGATCTGGCGGCGCGGCTGACCGGGTCGGCGGATCTGTTCGATCGCCGTGCCCGGCGCCCCTGGGCCAGCGTCAATCTGCTCGGCGCGCATGACGGCTACACGCTGGCCGACACGACGGCCTATGAAGAACGGCACAACGAGGCGAATGGCGAGGACAATCGCGACGGCCATTCGAACAACTGCTCACGCAACTGGGGTGTCGAGGGGCCGACCGACGATCCCGCGATCGCGGAAACGCGCAAGCGGGTCGCGCGCTCGATGCTGACGACGCTGTTCGCCTCGCTCGGCACGCCGATGCTGGTCGCGGGCGACGAGTTCGGGCGGACGCAGGGCGGCAACAACAACGCCTATTGCCAGGATAACGAGATTAGCTGGCTCGACTGGACGCAGGCGAAGACCCCCGAGGGCAAAGCGCTGATCGACTTTACCGCGCGGCTGGCCGCGCTGCGACGCGACTATCCGATGCTGCGCGCGGGCAATTTCCTCTACGGTGACGACACTCCGGCGGAGGGTCTGAAGGACATCGAATGGTGGGACGAGCGCGGCGTCCAGCTGTCGCCCGAGGACTGGGAAAACACCAATGGCCGTGCGCTGACGATGCGTCGTGCGGCGCTGTGCGAGGATGGCAGGATCCAGGTCGTGTCACTGCTGCTGAACGCGTCGGAAGGGCCGCTGACTTTCACCATGCCACCGCCCTCCAAGGTTGAGCGTATGGTCCTGATCGACAGCGCCAAGCCCGATCAGCCACCAATGCCGATCACTGACAGCTATGACCTCGCACCGCAGGGTGCGGCGCTGCTGTCCTGGACGATGGATCCGGCATGAGCGCGTGGGGCGCGACGCCGGCGAGCGGCGGCACGGCGTTCCGGCTTTGGGCGCCCGATGCCGACCGGGCGACGCTCGAGATCGACGGGGCCGCGGCGATATCGATGGACGGGCAGGCCGACGGATGGTTCACCGCGACCGCGGATGTCGGAGCAGGGGTGCGCTATCGCTTCCGGATCGGCGAGGAGCTGGTCGTGCCCGATCCGGCCTCGCGCCAGCAATCGGGGGGTGTGCATGGCTGGAGCGTCACCGTCGATCCCGCTGCGTATCGCTGGCAATCGACCGACTGGCGCGGGCGGCGCTGGGAGGAGCTGGTGATCATGGAGGTCCATCCCGGCACCATGGGTGGTTTCGCCGGGGTCACCGCACGGCTGTCCGAGATCGCCGCGCTCGGCGTGACCGCGATCGAGCTGATGCCGGTCGCGGCGTTCGGCGGCACGCGCAACTGGGGCTATGACGGCGTCCTGCCCTATGCGGTCGCCGAGAGCTACGGCACGCCCGACGAACTGAGGGCGATGGTCGATGCCGCCCACGCGCTGGGCATCGCGGTGCTGCTCGATGTCGTTTATAATCACTTCGGGCCCGACGGGAATTATCTGGGCGCTTATGCCGGATCGTTCTTTCACAAGGACGTCGATACGCCTTGGGGCGGGGCGGTGGCGGTCGATGTCGAGCCCGTTGCGCGCTACTTCATCGACAACGCCCTGATGTGGCTCACCGACTACCGGATCGACGGTCTTCGGTTCGATGCCGTCCATGCGATCGACAATGACCGGTTCCTCGATGCGATGGCGGCTGAGATCCGCGCGACGGTCACCGACCGGCCGATCCACCTCGTCCTCGAGAACGAGCGCAACGACGCCGATCGGCTGCGACCCGGCGGCTATGACGCGCAGTGGAACGACGACTTCCACAATGTCCTTCACGTGCTGCTGACGGGCGAAACCAGCGCCTATTATGCCGACTTCGCCGACCGGCCGGCGGAGCGTCTCGCGCGGTGCCTGGGCGAAGGGTTCATCTATCAGGGGGAGGGGTCGGCCAATCATGACGGCCGGACGCGCGGGACGCCAAGCGCGCACCTCTCTCCAACCGCGTTCGTGTCGTTTCTCCAGAACCATGACCAGATCGGCAACCGGGCGCTTGGCGAGCGGCTGACGTTGCTCACCGATCACGCTCGGCTGCGTGCTGCGACCGCCTTGCTGCTGCTCTGCCCGCAGATCCCGCTGCTGTTCATGGGGGACGAGACGGGGAGCGAGACGCCGTTCCTGTTCTTCACCGACTTCCATGACGAACTCGCCGATGCGGTGCGCGATGGGCGGCGCCGGGAATTCGCGAAGTTTGCCGCGTTCGCCGACGAGTCCGCCCGCGCGGCGATCCCCGATCCGAATGCCCGCGCGACCTTCGAAGCGTCGGTTGCTGCACCCGGTCCCGAGGCCGATGCGTGGCGCGATCTTTATCGCACACTGATCGCCGTCCGGCAGCGCGCGATCATACCGCGCCTGTCCGGCACGCGCGCGATCGGCGCCGAGGCGATCGGGCCGGCGGCAGTCGTCGCGCGCTGGACGCTGGGCGACGGCGCGGTGCTCACGATCGCGCTCAATCTCGGCGAGGATCCGGTCGCGTTTCCGGAGGCCTCCGGCGAGATTCTGTTCGCGCAGGGCGATGCGGGGCAGCGCGCTAGCGTCGCCGCGTGGCTGGCGGCATGAGCCTGCTCCACGACCTCGCCGCCGCCGCTGGTCTGCAGCCCCGGTGGCAGGATGCCGGCGGGCGTGCGCAGACCGTGGCCGACGAGGCGTTGCGAGCGATCCTGAGCGCGCTCGGGCTTCCAGCCGACAGCGACGCAGCGATACGCGCGAGCCTGGCTACCGCACGCGCGGCGCGTGCCGAACCTCCGTCGTTCGTCTCGGCAGATATCGGTGCGCGGGTGTCGGTTGGAGCAGGCGGCGGACCTGCCATCCTGACGTTGGAGGACGGGTCGTCGCGCGCCGTGACGATCGTCGACGGGCAGCTGCCGGGCGTCACGGAGCCGGGATACCACCTGCTCAAGCTCGGCGGCCGGGACATCCGGCTCGCGATCGCGCCACCGCGCTGCGTTACGATCGCGGACGTCGAGGCAGGTGGCCGTCTCTGGGGCCCGGCGGTACAGATCCCCGCCCTGCGCGACGGCCGGAGCACCGAGTTCGGCGACTTCGGCACGCTTGCGGACACGGTGCGCGCGTTCGCGACGTGCGGCGCCGATGCTGTGGCGATCAGCCCGACACATGCGCTGTTCCCGGCGGATGCGACCCGCTTCAGCCCCTATGCCCCGTCGAGCCGCCAGTTCCTTAACGTCATGCTCGCCGATCCGTCCATGATGGCGGGCGAGACTCCGGTGGACGCAGGGGCGCCGCCCGCGTTGATCGACTGGGCCGGCGCGATCCCGGATCGCCTCGTCCAGTTGCGTCGACAATTCGACACGTTGCCGGACACCGTACGGGCCGAGGTCGACGCGTTCGCGGCAAGGGGCGGCAGTGACCTGCGTTTCCACGCCGCGTTCGATGCGCTTCATGCACATTTTCTTGCGCAGTCGGGCGCCCGGGGATGGCAGGACTGGCCCGCCGTCTATCAGGATCCCGATGGCCCCGCGGTCGCCGCGTTCATGACCGAGCAGCGCGATACGTGCGACTTCTACGTCTTCCTTCAGTGGCTGGCCGATGCGGGGCTCGAACGGGCGCAGCGCACGGCGCGCGATGGCGGCATGGCGGTCGGTCTGGTCGCGGATCTTGCGGTCGGCATGGATCCGGGCGGCAGCCATGCCTGGCGGCGGCGGAATGATCTGCTGAACGCCCTGTCGATCGGTGCGCCACCCGACCCGCTCGGCCCCGACGGGCAGGCCTGGGGTATCACCGGATTTGATCCGCGCGCGCTCGCGGCACACGGCTTCGCGCCGTTCATCGCGACGATCCGTGCGGGTCTGGCGCATGCCGGCGGGCTTCGCATCGATCACGCCTTTGGCCTGCGGCGGCTATGGGTCGTGCCCGACGGCGCGTCGGCGGCGGACGGGGCATATCTCGACATGCCGTTTGCCGACATGATGCGGATCATCGCGCTCGAATCGCACCGCGCGCGCGCGATTATCATTGGCGAGGATCTGGGGACCGTGCCCGACGGGTTTCGCGAGGCGATGGACGCACGGGCGATGCTGGGGATGCGCGTGCTCTGGTTCGAGCGCGACGGCGACGGTGATTTCATTCCCCCCGAATCCTGGTCGGTCGATGCGGTCGCCATGAGCGGGACGCATGATCTGGCGACGATCGCGGGCTGGTGGCAGGGGCGTGATATCGCCTGGAACTGGGCCCTTGGCCGGACCAGCGAGGCGGCGGACGAGGCGGCCGACCATGCCGCCCGCGCCGAAGATCGGTCCCGTCTGTGGACCGCGCTCGGTGCGCCGGAGCCACAGCCCGATCCGAGCGACACCGCGCCGGTCGTCGACGCGGCGCTGGCGCATGTCGCACGGACGCCATGCGGGCTGGCGATCTTCCCGCTCGAGGATCTCGTCGGTCTCGTCGAGCAGCCTAATCTTCCCGGCACGACCGATGAACACCCCAATTGGCGGAGACGCATGCCAGACACCACCGACGCGCTGCTCGCGCGCCCCGACACTGCCGCACGCATCGCCCTGATCGAAACGGCGCGCGCGTCATGACGCCGCGCGCAACCTATCGGATGCAGTTCCACAAGGGCTTCACCTTCGCCGAAGCCGAGGCGCAGGTGCCCTATCTGGCCGAGCTCGGGATCAGTCATCTCTACGCATCACCGATCGCGACGGCACGGTCCGGATCGACGCACGGCTATGACGTCGTCGATCCGACCCGGATCAATCCCGAATTGGGTGGCGAGGCAGGGTTTCGCCGGCTCGCCGACCGGTTGAAGGCGCACGGCATGGGCATGATCGTCGACATCGTTCCCAATCACATGGGTGTGGCGGGCGGCGAGAATGGCTGGTGGAATGACGTCCTCGCGAACGGCGCGTCGAGCCATTATGCGCAGTTCTTCGATATCGACTGGCGCGAACCCGTCCTGCTCCCGATCCTGGGCGATCCGGTGTCGGTGGCGATCGCGCAGGGCGCGCTCGGCGTTGAACTGGTCGATGATGTGCCGATGCTCGTCGCCTATGGCGAGCACCGTCTGCCGCTGCGTCCCGAGGATCACGCGACCGCCACGAGCGACGACCTGGCCACGTTGCTTGATCGGCAGCATTACCGGCTGGCATCGTGGCGCACCGCGAACGACGATCTCAACTGGCGGCGGTTCTTCACGATCAACGATCTCGCCGGACTGCGCGCGGAAGATCCCGCGGTGTTCGAGGCGAGCCACCGCCTGTATCTCGACCTCTATGCCGAGGGTCTGATCGACGGAGTCCGGGTCGATCATGTCGACGGACTGACCGACCCCGCCGGCTATTGCCGAACGCTGCGCGCGCACTTCGACGCGATCACGTCAGCTGGCGCGGATCCGGCCTATATCGTCGTCGAGAAGATCCTCGCGGAGGGCGAACCGCTCGCCACCGACTGGGGGATCGATGGCACCAGTGGTTATGACTTCATGGCGCAGGTCACCGCGCTGTTGCATGACGAAGACGGCGCCGCACCGCTCGCCGAGCTCTGGGCAGATATCAGCGGGCGGTCGGCCGCGTTCGAGCCCGAGGATCTGCGCGCGCGTCAGGACATGCTGTCCTGGCAGTTCGAGGGGCAGCTTGGCCGATGCGTTGCGGCGTTCGTCGCGCTGGCACGGTCGACTCCGCAAGGTGACCGGCTGACGGCGGGGATGATACGGCGGGCGGTCGAGCGCATGCTGTGGGTCTTCCCGGTGTATCGCACCTATGGCACCGGCATCGCGGCACCCGCCGCCGATGCCGCGATCCGGGCGATCGTGCGCGAGCGGGTTGCGACGCATCTGGCACCCGGCGAAGGACCGGTCGTCGACCTGATCCTCGACTGGCTGGCTGGCGAAGGTCCGGGCGATCCGGATCTCGCAGCGGCCGCGGTAAGGCGGTTCCAGCAACTCTCGGCACCGATCGTGGCGAAGGCGGTCGAGGACACCGCCTTCTACCGTTATGGCCGGTTGCTGTCGCGCAACGACGTCGGGTTCGACCCCGCCGCATTTGCGCTGCCCATCGAGGCGTTTCATGCCGCGATGTCGGAGCGTGCCGCCCGTTGGCCGCGTGCGATGCTGGCCTCGGCGACACATGATCACAAGCGTGGCGAGGACGTGCGTGCCCGGCTTGCCGTATTAAGCGAGATCCCGGGCCGCTGGCGTGAGACCGTGACGGGCTGGGTCGCCGCGGCGGCCGCTATCGACGACGCGGTGGATGCAGGCGATGCCTATATGCTGCTGCAGACGCTGTTCGGGGCGTGGCCCGAGGGGCTCCAGATCGACGATCGCGCAGGGCTTGCCGCTTTTGCCGAGCGCATCGTCGGGTGGCAGGAAAAATCGCTGCGCGAGGCCAAGCTGCGGTCGTCCTGGGAGGCGCCCGACGAGGCCTATGAGGACCGCTGTCACGTACTCGCCCGCGCCTTGCTCGACCCGGACCGTTCCGCGCGGTTTCTGCGCGATCTGCATGATCTGGTCGAAGCGACGGCAGCGGCGGCGCAGGCGAATGCGCTTGTTCAGACGGCGCTGCGCTACACCGTGCCGGGGGTCCCCGATCTGTATCAGGGCACCGAGCTGGCGGATCTCAGTTTGGTCGATCCGGACAACCGCCGGCCGGTGGATTATGCCTGCCGCGCGCATCTGCTCGAGCACGATGCGCCTGCAAAGCTCGCGCTGATTGCCCGCCTGCTCGCGACCCGGGCGGACGCACCTGAAATCTTCGCCAAGGGTGACTACGCCCCTCTCGACGTGACCGGACCGCGCGCCGCGCATGTCCTTGCCTTCGAACGCCGCGCGAATGGGCAGACGTTGCGGGTCGCGGTCGCGTTACGCTGCGCGGCGGAATTGCTCGATCAGTCGGGGGCGGCGGTTCCTGCGGCATGGTGGGGTGAAACCCGGCTCGCCACCGGCGAGCGCGCAGCCGACCTTTTCGTGGACGGACCGGTCTTCGTCGCGGTGAGCGATTGACCCGGAGTGCGTCCCGCACAGGGCGGGACGTAGCTTATTTGCCGGCGAGATACGCCGCGATCGGGTCGATCATGTCCTCGGGGATGCGACGCGCGATGACCGGCATCGTCGCCTGCGACTTGCGCGCGTCGACCACCGTCTCGTCGCCCCGCCAGTTGCGCAGACGCTGTGCGATGTATCTGGCGCTCTGCCCGGCGAGCACCGGATAGGGCTTGCCCGGCGCGTGGCAGCTGGCGCAGGCGGGAAGCTGCTTGGCAGGCAGGCCCAAGCGGACGATCCGCGCAGCATTCACATTGCCTGAGGCTGTGGTGGTGCCGAGACCCGGCATTGCGGCGAAATGCCGCGCAAGCCGCGTCATCTCTCCGGGCGTCAGCGTCGCGGCGGCGTTGGCCATGACCGCGCTCTGGCGCTTGCCAGTCGCATAGGCCTGGAGTGCGGCACGCAGATAGACGGGGCTCTGGTCGCCGAGCACGGGCATATCGGGCTGGCCACGGCCGCGGCCGTCCGTGCCATGACAGCCGGCGCAGACGGCGATGCGTGCTGCGTCAGGACCGGCGGTGCCGCTGCCGGGGACTTCGGTCAGTGCGCGGTAGGTCGCAGGCGACATCTCCGGCAACAGGCGGACGAAGGCGACCATGCGACGAACCTCGTCGTCGCGATCCTTGGCCGCCCAGGCGGGCATGCCGGTGTATTTGACGCCGTGCTTGAGGATCCAGAAGATCTGCTTGTCAGTCCATTCGCGCGCGTTGACCGCGAGGTCGGGGGCAGGGGGCGTCGCCGCCTGCATCACCGGCAACGGACGCACGCCGGGCGCGCCGTGGCACGAGGCGCAGATTGCCCTGAACAGGCCCGCCGCGCTGACGAGGCCTCCATTCGCCTTGGGATCGTCGGGCGCGGTAAAGGCGGCGTGCGTGCGCACTGAATTGCGCATCGTCCAGTGAAGGAACCAGTCGGTGATCTTCCAATGACCCGACGAGGCGGCGATGTTGAACACGCCCGACCAGGCGAACAACAGCCCGGCAAGCGCCAGCGCGACGATCGCGGCGATCGCGCGCGCCCAGGTAATGCGGATCGTCATGCCGTCGCGCTCCGTGTCTTCAATACCCCGCCGAGCATCGCGAGCCCGCCGAGGAAATAGCTTGCCGCGCCGACCATCAGCATGACGACGCCGCCGAGCTGCTGATCCTCGAGCGCGTCGAGGCCGTGCGCGGCCGGGTGCATCGCCATCATCGCGTAAAGCGGCCGCGGGGCGAGGCCGACGAGCGCGCCGAGGAGGGTCATGTGCATCGACGTCAGCAGCATCGCGGCGACGCCCGATACGCGCCGGTCGGTCGCGCCGCCGGTGCGCGTGCCGAGCACCGCACTCCACAACAGCAGACCGGCGGCGAGGAAGCTCGCCTGTTCGAGCAGCAGCGCAACCGGCTGCATGTCGACGCGCAGCCGGAGCGCAGGAAGGTGCCAGAGCCACACGACCACCAGTTCGACCAGCGACATGGCAAGCGGGGTGACGATTGTCGGCCAGCGCTCGGCGGGATCAAACCGGCTGCCCGCGATTCCATAGGCGAGGAACGGCGCAGCGACTGCGACCGCGATCATGTGACCGGTCATGTGGCCGACCATGCCGAGCGGCGCGGCGGCGAACGCCCAGCCGATCGGCACCAGCGCGACGCCCAGCGCGAGGCTCGCGCGCCTCATCGGCAATCGCCGAAGACGATCACGGGCAGCGCGGTGAAGATCACCGCGACGAAGCTCAGGCCTGCGAGCAGCCGGGTCGACAGCGCAAGGAAACGCAGCCGGTCGATCGCGGTCCCTTCGTCATGCGGCGGGGCGTCGCCGGGCGTCTGCGACTGGACGCGTGCGATATAGCCCGCGGCAAGGATACCGAGCAGTGCAACGATCGTCGCGATCAGGGTCGCCAGCGGAAAGCCCGTCAGCGCGGTCGCCGGAGTCGGCGACTTGGCGCACGTCACCGCAACCCACAGATAGCAGAACAGGAAATGCACGGCCCAGATCGTCGGCGGGACGATCAGCGTCCACAACGTGACCTTCAGGTCGCGTGCCCAGTGTTTCCGATTGTCCTTGGGTGTTGTCATGCGACCCCCGGGAACAGGCCGATCGTGCAGAACGTCACGATGCCCGTCAGTGCGAGGAAATGGTGGTAGACGGTGATGTTGCGCAGATCGGCGTCATAGACCGGCGTCATCTTGCCCGCGAGGCTACGCGCGAGCGTATAGGCCTGCATGATCACGCCGATCGCGGCGTGCACCGCCGTCCAGATCGCGAGCGTCCAGACGATTGCCGGATAGACGTGCAGCTCCGGATCCATCCCCGAATACCACGGCCCGGCGAGCCCGGCGAACAGGCTCGACAGCGTTGCGACGATGCCGAGGACCAGCAACAGGCGGCCCATGGCCACGTTGCCGCGACGGTGCACCTCGCGCGCGCCGACAGTCGCCGCCCAGCCGGTCAAAGTCAGCGCCAGCGCGACCATCGGCCAGAATACGCCGGGCCCGTCCAGCCCCGCGCCCGTGGGCGGGAAATTGCTATGGATCGTCCAGAAGAAGAAATAGCCGAAGACGAGCCCCGAAAACGCGGTCGCATCCGCCATCATCGTGATGAACATCGCCCACCAGCCCGGCGCCGATGGCCCCGACGTATAGAGCGGCACCTCGATCCCGTGGCCGATGTGCTTGGTCGGCTTTTCGGGGATCTCGGCGGTGCCGGTCCACAGCCACCACAGCACGCAGGCGAGCGTCGCCACGCCGCTGAGCGCGGACAGGAGATAGAGGTGATAGGTCGTCAGGATGAAGACGCCCGCCAGTGCGACCGCGGTCATCATCGGCTTCACGCTGGGCGTGCCGAGGCGGATGACCTGCAACGGCCGTGCGTCGAGCACGGTGGTGATGATCGACTCGCGCCGCATCTCCTCCGCGTCGGGCAGGAAGAAGCGGCCCTCGTCGACCTTCTGGACGAAGTTCTTCTGGTCCCAGATCGGATAGCGGCTCTCGATCAGCGGGACCGAGCGGATGCCCCAGTCCTCGTCATCGGGCAGCGCCAGCCATTCGAGCGTGCCCGCATTCCACGGATTGCGCGGCGCCTTCGGGCGACGCGGCGACAGCGCGAGGTCGATACACACGATCAGCACGCCGAGTGCGAACATGTAGGAGCCCGCGGTCGAGGCGAGGTTGAGCCCGCCGATGCCGAGCTCCTCGGGGTAGGTGAACACACGGCGCGGCATGCCGAGCAGGCCCGACAGATGCATCGGGAAGAACGTCAGGTTCATGCCGACGAACATGATCCAGAACGCGGTCCGCCCGAGCCGATCCGACAGCTTCTTGCCGGTCACCAGCGGCCAGTAATAATAGAGCCCGGCGAACAGCGGCAGCAGCGTCCCGCCGATCAGCACGTAATGGAGATGCGCGACGATGAAATAGGTGTCGTGCGCCTGCCAGTCGAACGGTGCGACCGCGACCATTACGCCGGTCAGACCGCCGATCACGAACACCGCGAGGCTGCCACTCGCGTAAAGCAAGGGCGTCGACTTCTTGACGTTGCCCGCCCAGAGCGTCGCGATGAACACGAAGATCTGGACACCGGTCGGGATCGCAACCGCCTCGGACGCTGCCGCGAAGAAGGCGAGGCTGATCTTTGGCAGCCCGGTCGTGAACATGTGGTGGACCCACAACCCGAAGCTCAGGAACGCGGTGCCGACCGCCGCCAGCACGATCCACGGATAGCCGAGCAGATGCCGCTGCGCGAAGGTCGGGATCAGCATCGCGAACAACGCGATCGACGGCAGGAAGACGATATAGACTTCGGGGTGGCCGAAGATCCAGAACAGGTGCTGCCACAGCAGCGGGTCGCCGCCCTTTTCCGCGTTGAAGAACGGCCAGTTGAGCAGCCGCTCCATCTCGAACAGCACGTCGCCTGCGATCAGCGGCGGGAAGGCGAACAGGATCATCACCGCGACGACGAGGATGTACCAGGCGTAGAGCGGCATGAGGTTGAGCCGCATGCCGGGCGGGCGGCATTTGAGCACGCCGACGATCAGTTCGACGGCGGCTGCGACCGACGACACCTCGATAAAGCTGAGGCCGAGCATCCAGATGTCCGCACCGAGCCCGCTGAGATCGGTCCGCGTCGTCAGCGGCGGATACATGAACCAGCCGCCATCGGGGGCGGCGTCGAAGAAGATCGATCCGGAGACGAACACGCCGCCGATCAGGAAGCTCCAATAGCCAAAGCCCGACAGTCGCGGAAACGGCAGGTCGCGCGCGCCAAGCAGCTGTGGCAGCAGGATGATCGAGACCGCCTCGAACATCGGCACCGCGAACAGGAACATCATCATCGAGCCGTGCAGCGTGAACAGCTGGTTGAACGTGTTCGCGGTGACGAGATCGTTGTTCGGCACCGCCAGCTGCGTGCGCATGATCAGCGCAAGCACGCCTGCGAACAGCATGAAGCCGAACGCGGTCAGCGTGTACCAGACGCCGATCCGGTTGTTGTTGACGTCGGTCCAGCGGAAGAACCAGCCCGAGGGCGGCTTCCACACCTCGCGCAGGCGATCCTCCTGGCCCTTGCGGACCGCGGGATCATTCTGGTCGGGGGCGACATAGGCTGGACTGTCGGTCGTCATTTCAGCCCCTGAAGATAGCTGGCGATCTGGTCGGCTTCGGCGGCCGACATCTGCGGGAAGGCGGGCATGCGGACGCCGGGCTTGGTCTTGCCGGGCTCACGCACGAACCGCGCGATATTGCCGTGGGTCATCGGCAGGATCCCTGCGGCCAGGGTCGGACGTGATCCGAAATGCGTCAGGTCGGGGCCGATCTTTGCCGCCGGGCCCACCCCGCGAACGCTGTGGCAGCCGCTGCAGCCATAGCTGGCGAACAGCCTCGCACCGGGCGATGCGGTGACCGTCGCGGGTCGCGCCTGCGCGGCCAGCCAGCGTTCGAATGCAGCGGGCTCCATCGCGACGACGTCGAATGCCATCAGCGCATGCCCCAGCCCGCAGAATTCGGCGCAGACGCCGCGATATGTTCCCGCCTTGGTTGCACGAACGACGAGGCGATTGGTGCGGCCGGGGATCATGTCCATCTTGCCCGCAAGCCCCGGCACCCAGAAGCTGTGGATGACGTCGGGGCTGCGCAGCGACAGCTCGACGGTGCGGCCGACGGGGAGGCGGAGTTCGTTCGCCGCCTCGACGACCGCGCCACCGGGCGGGGCGTATCGTACGCGCCACCAGAACTGCTCGCCATCGACGCCGATCCGCAGGTCGGCATCGGCGACCGGTCGGGGGCGCATCGCGGGCAACGCGTAGAGCAGCAGCGCGAGCAACAGGATCGACGGGCCGATCCCGCCGAGCCACAGGACCATCTTCATCCCGCCCTTGTGCGTCAACCGCCCCTCGGGCGCGCGGATCGCGTGCCGCATCAGCAGCGCAAGGCCAAGCGCCAGGACGACCGCGCCGACGACCAGCACGATAGTGATCGACAGCACCTGATCGGCCTGTTCGCCGAACGGAGCCAGCGTCGACTGGTGCCGGTTGCAGGCGCCAAGCGCCGGCAGGAACGCCCAGACGGAAAGTAAACTTGCCTTCCGCATCATCGCCTTAGCTTCCCCTTTGAGCAGATCCTCTAGCTGTGGCCGAAACGGCGTTAAACCCCTTAAATGAACTTTCCGTCATGGACTGGCACAACCCGGGCAGGGGTGGCTGGCATGTGGACTAGGGCTGGCGGATGAGATCGCGGATACGACCGGCCAGCGCGTCGATCGCAAAGGGTTTCGTCATCACGTGCATGCCCGGATCGAGATGGCCATTGCCGACCACGGCATTCTCGGCATAGCCGGTGATGAAGAGGATCTTGAGGTCCGGACGGCCCACGCGCGCGGCATCCGCCATCTGCCGCCCGTTCATCCCGCCCGGCAATCCGACATCCGTGACCAGCAAGTCGATGCGCGTGTCGGACTGGAGGATCTTCAGGCCGGCAGGCCCGTCCGCAGCCTCGATCGCGGCATAGCCCAGTTCCTCGAGCACCTCTACGACCAGCATGCGAACGGTGGGCTCGTCGTCGACGATCAGCACCGTCTCGCCACGGACCGCGCGCGGGGCCTCGGCAAAGTCGGGCTGCGGTTCGTCCTCGTCCGACGGACCAAAATGCCGCGGCAGATAGATGCAGATATTGCTGCCTTCGCCGACCTCCGAATAGATCCGGACCTGTCCGCCCGACTGGCGCGCAAAGCCGTAGATCATCGACAGACCAAGTCCGGTGCCCAGACCCAGGGGCTTGGTCGTGAAGAACGGATCAAAGGCCTTAGCGACGACCTCGGGCGGCATGCCGGTGCCGTTGTCGGACACGCAGAGCGAGACATATTGACCGGGATCGAGATCGCGGTCGCGACCCATCCGCGCGTCGATCCAGCGATTGGCCGTCTCGATCGTCAGCCGTCCGCCGGTGGGCATCGCATCGCGCGCGTTGATGCACAGGTTGAGGATCGCGTTTTCGAGCTGGTTGGGATCGACGAGCGTCGACCACAGCCCGGCGGAGGCGACCACCTCGACGGCGACGTCGGGCCCGACTGTCCGGCGCACGAGCTCCTCCAGCCCGCCGATCAACCGGTTGACGTCGGTCGGCCGGGGGTCGAGCGTCTGCCGCCGCGAAAAGGCCAGCAGGCGGTGGGTCAGCGCCGCGGCACGTTTGGCGGCACCCTGTGCGGCAAGCGAGTAGCGTTCGACATCGCCCAGCCGTCCCTGTGCGATGCGGATGCCGAGCAGCTCGAGGCTGCCCATGATTCCGGTCAGCAGATTGTTGAAGTCGTGCGCCAGCCCGCCGGTCAGCTGGCCCACGGCTTCCATCTTCTGGCTCTGGCGCAGTGCGGCCTCGACATCCATCAACTCGCGGGTGCGCGCGGCGACCTGATCCTCGAGCGTTTCGGTCCAGGCGAGCAGTTCGGCGGCATGCCGGCGGCCATCGTCGATGTCCGTATTGGTGCCGACCCAGCGCGTGATCTGGCCGCCGATGGTCCGTACCGGCTCCGCGCGAGCAAGAAACCATCGGTAGCCGCCATCAGCACTACGCAACCGGAACTCGGCGGCATAGGTAGTGCCCGTATCGCGTGCGGCCTGCCACGTCGTCGCCGTGGCCTCGCGATCGTCGGCGTGAACCAGTGACAGCCAGGTGCCGGATCCAGTTAGAGCGCCGGGCGAAATACCGGCATAATCATAGACCTGCTGGTTGACCCAGTAGATCTCGCCATCGGGACGCGCCGCCCAGATCAGGCTGGGCACCGCTTGCGCGAAGACGCGGAACTGTTCTTCACTCTCGCGGAGTGCTGCTTCCGCACGCAGCCGCTCGGTCGCCGCACGAACCCGGTCCGCGACCTCGCGCATAAGCTGGAGTTCCTCGTCCGCCCAGACTCGCGGCTGATCGTGATTGGCATAGAGCAGCGCGACGAAGGCATCCTGTTCGAGCAACGGCATGTTGACGAACGACCATGCGCTGATCGCCTTCAGGCCGGCAGCACCCGCAGCGGTGCGCGGGTCGCGCTCGACATCGGCGATCACGACCGTGCGCCCTGCCTTCAGATCCTCGATATAGGACCCATAGTCGCGGAACTGCAGCATGCCCGCCAGGGTACGTGTTCCCGGCGCATTCCAGTCCCGCTCGACGGTGATCGTCTCGGCAAGGGTGTCGATCACACCGTAGCCGACCCGGCTGACCTGCAGGGCGTGGCCGAGGATTTCGGCCGCTGCATAGGCGATTGCCGCAGGGTCGGTCAGATCGCGAATCGCATCGCCGAGCGCCAGCAACGCGGTTTGCCGCACGTCGGCGAGCTTGCGGGCGGTGATTTCAAAGCTGATCCCAGGAAAACGTAGCGCAGTCCCGTCGGCCGCGCGCTCGCAACGGCCCTGCGCGATCACCCAGCGGATCGTCCCGTCGCGCTCCAGCAGGCGATATTCGGCTTCGAAGGGGCCGCCCGATTGGACGGCCATCTCGATTGCCTGCTCGGTGCGCGCGCGGTCGTCCGGATGAATGCCTTGAAAGAACGTCGTTATCGGTGCGCCGGCCAATGCCGCCGCCGGATCCACCCCGTACAGCAGAGCGAACCGGGCATCGGCGGTGACGCGATCCCGGGCGATGTCCCAGTCCCAGGTACCGATCCCGCCCCCGGCCGAAAGCGCCAGCTGCAACCGTTCCTCGGCCTCGCGGGCGAGCGTCTCTGTCCTGTGCCGCTCGGTCACGTCGCTGAGCAGCACAGCGATCTTGACCGAGCCCGGCTCGCCAATCCGCGCGACCTGTGCATCATAGCGCCGATCGCCCTGCGCCACGCGCGTCTCGAACCGGGTTGCGTGCCCGGTCCGGGCGATCTCGCCGAACGTCCCCATCCAGTCGCCATCCAGTGCGGGCTGCAGCGCGTGCCAGGTCTGTCCGACCGGGTCGCGCAAGCCCGTCTGCCGGAGAAATTGCGCGTTCGCCTCGAGGAACCGACAATCGATCACGCGATCGCCGTCAAAGATCAGATCGACCAGCCCGAAGCCGATATCGATCGCGGTGAACACTTCGCGATAGTCGCCTTCGCCGGGACGTGCCGATACGTGCTGACGGTCGTTCCCGGGGACATTGTTCGGACTCGAGGGCATCGAATTTTCTACTCGCAGGAACACCAACTCTGGTCCGGCATACGACCAGCCATGCAGCCGGCGTCACTGGACCCGGGTCGTCAAACGCGAGACAGGCGGTGGTCGATCCCCGGGAAGTTTGGTGTCATGCGGAACGGACGCGCGCGCTGGCGGATGTCAGGGCGGACGCGACGCGTTCGGCCCAGGCGGCGCAGCCGTCGGGTGCGCCGATCAGGTCCTGGCGGATTTCGATTTCGGCATAGAAACGCCGGGCAGGATAGGCATGCCGCGGGATCGTATAGTCGATCAGGTCCATCCGATAGGGCTCGTTGTCGCCCACCACGAGGTCGGGCTCATCCGCCAGTACCTCGAGCATCGCGAGGGCGAAGCGCGTGTCGCCGCCATCGTGCAGGATGCCGATATGCCAGGGCCGAATTGCCGCTCCGTCCGCGCCGCGCATCGCCGGGGTGAAGCTGTGCAGCGCAACCAGAATGGTCGGTTGTCCGGCGGCATCCCGGCGTGCGATCTCGGCCGCGATCGCCGCATGATAGGGCGCATGGATCACCGCATATCGCGCGGCTCGATCCGCCTCGCTCAGGTCGCGATTGCCGGGGATCGGCGTGCCGTCGCTGGTCTCGGCGATCGCATCGGGTTGCGTCTCGCTCCGGTTGCAGTCGACGACCAGCCGAGAATAGGTCTGGTGGATGAAGACCGCGTCGAGCCGGTTCGCCAGCAACCGTCCGACCTCGCCGACGCCGATGTCCCAGCCGATGTGTCGGCCCAGTTCGGCATCGTCGAGACCGAGCGACCCGAGCGACACGGGCACTGAATTTCCAGCATGATCGCCGATCAGGAGGAACGATGATGCGCCTTTCGGGTTGACGATGACGGTCGGAGGCCTGTCTCCTGCCGCGATCAGCGGTCCCTCGGTCCGGTTGGTCATGCGATACGGATCCTGAATGCCATTTCTCACACTTTCTCACGTGACGAGATACACTTACCGGCAACCGGTAGCATTTGGCGAGCACCGTATCATGGTCCGTCCGCGCGAAAGCCATGACCAGCAGCTGATTTCGGCCGAACTGACCATAACCCCCGAACCGTCGGAGGTGCGCTGGCTGCACGACGTGTTCGGCAATTCGGTGGCGATCGCGACCTTCGATCGCCGTGCGCGTGAACTCGTGTTCGACAGCCGGGTGCGGCTTGATCACAGCCCCGCCGAACTCGCGACGGTCGATATCGAGCAATACGCACGTTCCTATCCGTTCACCTATTCGTCCGAGGACATGCCCGACCTGTTGCGGTCGATCGAGCGCCAGCATCACGATCCGCACCGCGAGATCGATCGCTGGGCGCGGCGGTTCCTCGATCCCTCGGGGCGGACGGATACGCTGGTGATGCTGTCCGACATGACCGCGGCGATCCGGCGCGACTTCACCTATGTGCCGCGCCCCGAGAAGGGGACGCAGTCGCCGATCGAGACGCTTGCCCGGCGCAAGGGTACCTGCCGCGATTACGCGATGCTGATGATCGAGGCGGCGCGCGCGCTCGGCTTCGCGGCGCGGTTCGTGTCGGGCTATGTCTACAACCCCTCAAGCCGCGAGCAGCGGACCGGGGGCGGCAATACACATGCCTGGGTCCGCATCTATCTGCCGGGATCGGGTTGGGTCGAGTTCGATCCGACCAACGGCATCATCGGCAGTCGCGGGCTGATCCGCGTCGCGATCGCCCGCGACATCTATCAGGCCGTGCCGATCTCGGGAAGCTGGGCGGGGTTCCCCGGCAGTTTCCTCGACATGACCGTTTCGGTCGACATCGCGGTCGACGAGCCGAGCGCCGCCCCTACAGCCACAACCCCGCTCGCGCCGCAGCCGGTCCGGGCATGAGAAAGACGACCGCATGCTGATCCGCGCCGGCTATGATATTCGCTTTGAGGCCGATGTTCCGACGCCGCTGATGGCGATGCTGAGCCTTCACCCGTCGCGCAACCGCGATCTGGTCACCCCGCACCGGATCGTCGCGAGCCCCGACGTCCCGATCTACGATTATCTCGACGCGTTCGGGAATGTCTGCACGCGCATGACCGTCCCCGCCGGCGGCCTGACGCTGTCGTGCGACTTCACGATCGAGGATGACGGGCAGCCCGACCCGGCCGATCCGGATGCCATCCAGCATGCCGTCGAGGACCTGCCGGACGAGATCCTCGTCTTCCTGCTTGGCAGCCGCTATTGCGAGACCGACCGGCTGTCCGAAACTGCCTGGTCGCTGTTCGGGCATGTGCCCTCAGGCTGGGCGCGCGTGCAGGCGATCGTGCAGTTCACGCACGACCATATCGAGTTCGGCTATCATCATGCGCGGGCGACCAAGACCGCCTGGGATGCGCATCAGGAACAGCAGGGCGTGTGCCGCGATTTCGCGCATCTCGCGATCACGCTGTGCCGCTGCATGAACATTCCGGCGCGCTATTGCACCGGCTATCTCGGCGATATCGGCATTCCCCCGGTCGATGCACCGATGGATTTTTCGGCGTGGTTCGACGTCTATCTCGGCGGGCGCTGGCATACGTTCGACGCACGGCACAACCAGCCGCGGATCGGCCGGATCCTGATGGCGCGCGGCCGCGATGCGACCGATGCCGCGCTCACGACGACGTTCGGGCCAGCGCGGCTCGTGGGCTTCGACGTCCATACCGACAGCGTCGACGCGGCGGCTTGAGCCCGCCGCAGCGTCGGTTTACGCTTGTCACCCCGCCGGCGTTCGTGCGAACGCCGCGACACCATTAAACAATGCTGCGATGCACCATATGCCTGTTTCTTCGACACCCGGTTCCGTCCCGAGCAACGCCAACGCGCTGCTGCTGCAAGCGATCGCGCTGCGCCAGTGCGTGACCGCGGTCTACAACCGGATGCATGTCAAACTCGCGCCGCATATCCTGTTCACGCGCCATGATGACGTGTTCGTCGACGCGGTCACGCTGCAGCGCGACGGACAGCCGCCCAAGGAGATCAAGCTCGGCACGTTCAAGCTCGCCGGGCTGAAGGATATCGTCGTGATCGACGAGGGGTTCCGGCCCGACGCCGTCTTCAACCCGCACGACATCAAATATGAGGGCGTGACGCTCTTCGTCGTCGAGCCGAACTGACCGCCAAACGGACTGGCGCCGTGGTTACGGCGCTGGTGGCAGCCAAGCCGTCTCGATCTCGCCATAGCGGTCGACAAAGCCCGTCCGCCGCATTTGAAGCTCCGGGTCGAGGATCCGGACTCGACGACCGTTGCGCTCGATCACGCCGTCACGCTCGAGCGCACGGATCGTCCGGTTGACGTGCACCTTGGTCAAGCCGAGCGCATCGCCGATATCGCTCTGCGTCAGGGGCAGGTCGAAGGAGTCGATCACGCCACCGGCAGTGACCCGAAGACGCGCCAGGATATCGAGCAGGAGCGTGGTCAGCCGCTCCGCAGCACCTTTGCGGCCGATCGAGGTGAGCCGGTCGCTCATCGCGACATTCTCCGCCGCGGCGATGGCGTAGAGCAGCCCGGCGAGCCGCGGCTGCTGGCGGAAGATCTGCCCTAGATCGGCCTTGGGCAGTTCGGTGACGGTGCAGTCCGACACCGCGGTCAGCGTCGCCGAGGCCTGCGACCAGGCGATGCTCGACGTGCCGATCAGGTCGCCGGCATAGTGGAAGCGCAGGATCTGGCGGCCGCCCGCTGCGAGCCGCGCCGCCGAATGCAGCCAGCCATAATGGACGACGAACAGCGCATGGCTCGTCCCGCCCTCGGCCATCAGGATCTCGCCGGGCTTGAGCCGGATCTCGCGTTGCTCGGCGCGCGAGATCGCAGCGCGTTCCTCTTCCGTCAGCGCAAGATGGCGTTCGAGCCGCGCGATCAACCCACTTCGATGCATCGTTCCGCCCCTGCATTCGCCCTTGTCGGCGGCCCCTGTCGGCTGCCCATCTCGGCTGCCCGTTGCGGCCGCCCGTAACCCCATGCTCAACCATGCGGTTCGTCCGGTCGTCAACAGGTCGATTGGTCCGTATCAGCCTTTATCAAGCTGTCCCAGAATGATCGGCGTAAATCGGTCGGCGATCCGATCGATGCCGCGTGTGTTCGGATGGACATGATCACGCTGCATCAGCGCGGTGTCGCCGATCACGCCATCGAGAATGAACGGATAGAGTCCCGCACCATAGGTCTTGGCAAGATCGGGCCAGATCGTGTCGAACGCCGCCTGATATTCGGGGCCGAGATTGGGAGGCGCCCGCATGCCCGTCAGCACGACCGGGATCTTGCGGCGGCGCGCCTCGTCCATCATCGCGGTCAGGTTGGCGCGGGTCTCGGCGGGCGGGATCTGACGCAGCACGTCGTTGCCGCCCAGTCCGAGCAGGATGAGATCGGGTTTGCGGGGCAGGCTGTCGAGCGCGAAGGCGAACCGCTGGCGCCCGGCCGCGCTGGTGTCGCCCGAGACGCCGGCATTGACGATCGTCGCGTTGACGTCCTTGCGGCGGAGAGTCGCCTGCAACACATCGGGCAGGCTGTGACCGCGCGCGACGCCGTACCCCGCGTACAGACTGTCGCCAAAGGCCAGGATCAGGCGCTCGCGACCGGCCGGCGCGGGAGGCATCGCGACCGCCGTACCATCGACGGCCGTGTCGTTGCCCGCGCCGCGGGTGGCCGCCACAGGGGCCGAGCTATCCGCCGCCCGATCGCACCCCGCGAGGACCAGCGCTTGGAGAACCGCGGCGACTGCCACATATGAAGGCCTGCATCGCTCCAACGTAAAGTGCTCCATGTCCCGATCAACCTCCGACGATATGGTGATATCGGCCCGCAATGTCACGCTGACGCTCGGCAGTGCCAGTGCCGCGACCGCGATCCTCAAGGGGATCGATCTCGACATTGCGCGGGGCAGCAGCGTGGCGCTGCTCGGGCCCTCAGGGTCGGGCAAATCGTCGCTGATGGCGGTGCTGTCCGGGCTCGAACAGGCGAGCGGCGGAGAGGTCGAGGTGGCGGGACTCGATTTCGGCGCGCTCGACGAGGATGCGCTGGCGCGCGCGCGGCGTGGTCGTATTGGCATCGTGCTCCAGGCATTTCATCTGTTGCCGACGATGACCGCGCTCGAAAACGTCGCCGTCCCGATGGAGCTTGCCGGCATGGCCGATGCGTTCGCACGCGCCGCCGTCGAGCTGGAGGCGGTCGGGCTTGGCCACCGGACCGGGCATTATCCGACCCAGCTGTCGGGCGGGGAGCAGCAGCGTGTCGCGATCGCCCGCGCGCTGGGACCGCGGCCGGACCTCGTCTTTGCGGACGAGCCGACGGGCAACCTTGATGCCGCGACGGGTGCGGCGGTGATGGATCTGCTGTTCGATCGACGCGCGGCGACCGGCGCGACGCTGATCATCATCACGCATGATCCGGTTCTTGCGGCGCGGTGCGATCGGGTCGTCGAGCTTGGTGACGGGCGTATCGTCCGCGACCAGTTGCGGTCCGTGACGGGCGCGGGGGCATGACCGACTGGCGGCTCGCCTGGCGTCTGGCTAGGCGCGAGCTAAATCTCCGGTTCCGCGGCCTGCGACTGCTGCTTGCCTGTCTGTTCCTGGGGGTCGGCGCGCTGGCGGCGATCGGCAGCCTGACCCGCGCGATCGACGGCGAACTGGCAAGTCGTGGCAGCACGATCCTGGGTGGCGACGTCGAATTCGCCACGTCGCAACGCGCTGCGACACCCGAGGAGCGCCGCGCGATGGCCGCGCTCGGCACCGTATCGGAGACGGTGCGCATGCAGGCGACGGCGGTGCGCGAAACAGCCAGCGTGCCGATCGAACTGAAGGGCGTCGATCGGTCCTATCCGTTGTACGGCACGGTCCGGTTTGCCGATGGGCGCGCAGCGGAACCGCCGCGCGACTCGGGGATCTGGATCGCGCCCGCGCTCGCCGACCGGCTGGGCGTCGGCCGCGGCGCCCGGGTCCGGCTGGGTACGGCCGAGTTCGTGGTCGACCATGTCCTTGCCGAGGAGCCTGACCGGCTGGGCGAAGGCTTTACGCTGGGGCCTGTCGCGATCGTTTCGCTGCCCGGGATTGCGCGGACCGGCCTGATCCAGCCCGGCAGCCTTTACGAGACAAAATATCGCGTCCGCCTCACGTCGGGACTCGCGCCAACGCGCGCCGTCGACCGGATCAAAGCGGCATTCCCTTCCGCGGGCTGGGAAAGCAAGACCCGCGACCGTGCAGCGCCCGGTGCCGAGCGCTTCGTCCAACGGATGGGCCAGTTCCTGTTGCTCGTCGGCCTCTCCGCGCTCGTCATCGCCGGTATCGGCGTCGGGAATGGGGTTTCGTCCTATCTTGCCGCGCGGCGCCAGAGCATCGCCGCGCTCAAGGTACTTGGTGCGACGTCCGGGATGATCGCCAGGGTCTATCTGATCCAGATCGTCGTCGTCGCCGGGATTGGCATTCTCGCCGGATTGATTGCCGGCGCCGCGGCGGTGCCGTTGATCGTCGCGCTCGCGGGCGACGTGCTGCCGGTCGCGCCGAGCTTCGCGGTGCAGCCCGTGCCGCTGCTGCTCGCCGCTGTCTATGGCATGGTGATCGCGCTGGCGTTTACCGCGCCAGCACTGGTCGAAGCCGGAAGCGTGCCGGCGGTCGTGCTGTTGCGTGGCAATGCCGGCCAGCGGCGCGTACCGTTGCGCCGGACGCTGCCCTGGGTCGCCGGTGGCGGGCTTGCGCTCGTCGCGCTCGCGCTGCTGACGGCGGAACAGCCCGGGCTCAGCGCGGGGTTCCTTGCGGCGGTCGCGGCAGTGTTGCTCCTCCTCGCCGGGTTCGGGTGGCTCATCCGGATCGCGGCTGCGCGATTGCCGCGGGCGCGCCAGCCTTTGCTTAGGCTTGCGGTTGCAGCACTGCACCGTCCCGGCGCTCGCACCGGCACGCTGGTGGTCGCCCTCGGCCTGGGGCTGACGCTATTCGTCCTGTTGGCCGCAATCCGGACGAGCATCGACGCGAATATCGCGCGGACCGTTCCGCAGCGCGCGCCCGCCTTGTTCGCGCTCGACGTCCCGCCGCAGCGCGAGGCCGAATTCCGCCGCACGGTCGCTGAGGCCGCGCGCAAGCCGGTGGTGACCACCGTGCCCGCGATGCGCGGGACGATCACGGGCTATGCGACGACGCGTGTCGCCGATCTCAAGACCTTGCCCGAAGGCGCTTGGGCGCTGCGTGGCGAACGCGGCCTGACCTATGCCGAGACGCTGCCGGACGGCAGCACGATCACCGCCGGGCGCTGGTGGCCGCGCGGCTATGCCGGGCCGCCGCTGGTGTCGATCGACGAGCGGCTGGCCAAGGCGCTCAGTCTGAAGATCGGCGATCCGATCCAGTACAGCCTGCTGGGTGTCGAGCGGAGTGCGCGGATCGCCTCGTTCCGGCGGATCAGCTGGGACACGCTCGGCTTCAACTTCGTCATGGTCTTTTCCCCCAACGCGATCGCCGACGCGCCGCATAATCTGGCGGCGACGATCGATCTCGACCGTGGCGAGGAGGGGGCGGTGATGCGTGCCCTGCTGCCGCGGTTTCCGTCTGTTTCGGTGATCGAGGTCCGCGACGTTCTGGGGCAGTTGCGGACGATCGTGGGGCAGATGGCGACCGCGATCACCGCGGCGGCGTCGGTTGCGATCCTTGCCGGTATCGCTGTGCTGATCGGGGCGATCGCCGCGGCGCGCGAAGCGCGGACCTATGACGGCGTGATCCTCCGCACGCTCGGCGCGACGCGTCTCCAGGTGCTCGGCGTCCAGGCGCTCGAATATGCGTTTCTGACGGTGATCCTGTCCGCGGTGGCGCTGCTGCTGGGGCTGGGGGGGGCGTGGTATGTCGTCACGCAGGTCTTCGCGTTCACATGGCTGCCGAGCTATCCGGCGGTGTTTGCGACGCTGATCGTAGGTGCGGGGCTGACGATGGCGATCGGGCTGATCGGGGCCTGGCCGATCCTCAGCGCCAGGCCAGCCCGGGCGTTGCGCGACCTCTGACCTGTTGCGGTCGCGGCACGAAATCGCGGTCGCGGCGTTTGCAAGGGATCGGGACGGCGCGATGGGCGGCCAAGGGGATTTTTGAGTGAGCAATGCAGTGGCAAACGGCGACGCGCCCGTCGACGCGACGAGCCCGTGGTCGATGTCGATGGCCACCTGGTGGTCGGTGCTGAAACGCAGCTGGGCCGAAGCGAGCGACGATAATATCGGCCTGATCGCCGCGGGCACCGCCTTTTACGCATTCGCGGCGATCGTGCCGCTGCTCGCCTCGATCGTGCTGATCTACGGCCTGGTCGCGGACACGGCGACCGTCGTCGCCAATATTCGCGGCCTGTTCCAGGTGCTGCCGGCGGACGCCGCCAAGGTCATCGGCGACCAGCTCGCCACCGTGGTCGGGACGTCCGAGGGCAAGAAGGGGTTCGGGCTGATCTTAGCACTCGCGCTTGCGCTCTATGGTGCGTCGAAGGGGGCATCGTCGATCGTCACGGCGCTCAACATCGCCTATGAGGAACGCGAGACCCGCGGGTTCTTCGCGCTGTACATCCTCGCATTCTCCATCACCGCGGGCGCGGTGGTTCTGGCACTGACCGCCGCGCTGTCGACCGCGGCCTTCGCATTGCTCGACAGCATGATACCGGGGGCTCCCGATTTCGTCCTGACGCTGCTGCGGCTTACCAGCTATGCGGTGCTGGCAATGCTCGCCGTCACAGCAGCGGCGTGCCTGTACCGGTACGGGCCGAACCGCGCGCATGCCAAATGGGCGTGGCTGACCCCGGGGTCGCTTGCAGCGACGCTGATCTGGCTCGCCGCGACGGTCGGCTTCGGTTTCTACGTCGCCAATTTCGGGAATTACGGCGCGACCTACGGCTCGCTGAGCGCGGTGGTCGTGCTGCTGACCTGGCTGTGGCTGTCCGCCTATGTTTTCCTGCTCGGTGCCGAGCTCAACGCGGAGCTCGAGCATCGCACCACCCGCGATACGACCACAGGGCCCGAGCGCCCGGCCGGTGCGCGTGGCGCTGCCGTTGCCGATGCGACCGTGACGACGCCCCCGCCATCACACACGCCCGATGTGGCAGAACCGCGCCGTGGCGTGCGAACCGCGCAGACCGCGGCCGCATCGCGGGCCGCGCGCGCGCCGATGCCGTCGGTTCTCCTCGCGGTCGGCGGGCTGGGTGCGCTGCGTCGAGGTTCCGGCAAGGCAGGCATGATCCTGCTGGTCGTCGGCGGCGCGCTCGCCTGGGCGGGCCGGACGTCCCCGGAGGGTGACGACGATGCCCAGCGTTCCGCTTAAGCTGTTCTTCGACGGCGGCTGTCGTCCGAATCCGGGGCGCATCGAAATCGGAGTCGTCGTTCGCGGCGTGACCCATATCTTGGACGACTGCGGCCACGGCACCAATAGCGATGCGGAATGGCTGGCGGCGATCCATGCGCTGCGGGTCGCCCGCGAACTTGGCGCGGTCTCGGTCGATCTACGCGGCGACTCCGCGCTAGTGGTGGGGCAGGCGCGCGGCAACGCGCGCTGTCGATCGGCGGAGCTTCGCGCGCACCGCGACGCCTTTCAAGCGCTCGCCGCGACGTTCGAGACGGTGAAGATCCGGCATGTCGGCCGGTCCCACAACCTTGCCGGGATTGCGCTGGCCCGCCTGCATCCGCGCTGACCACTAGGCCCTCTCACCAATCCTCGATTGACAGTGCTGGTCGTGGCGCGCCAGCCTGCTATAGCGCTACCATCGTTGGTCCGTTCCTGACCGCCGACGACAGAGAGATGCGCGCGCTCCCGTCACACCGACTGGAGAACTGCGTTGGCCATCGCTCCATCGTCCCCGACCCCCGCAAAGACTGCAACATCGCCCCTCGCGCTGATGATCCGGAAGCTCGAGACCCATGCGACGCTTGACCGACGTGATCGCGAGGCGATCCAGGCCCTGCCGCACCATGTCCGCACGTTCGATGCATCCGCCTATCTCGTCCGCGAGGGCGACAGTCTCCAGCATTGCTCGGTGCTGGTTTCGGGCTATGCGTTTCGCCAGAAGGTCACCGGCGACGGGTTGCGGCAGATCGTGTCGCTGCACATTCCCGGCGAGCCGCTCGATCTCCAGCATCTGTTTCTCGATCTCGCGGACCACAACGTCCAGACGCTGACGCGTGCCGAGGTGGCGATCATTCCGCGCGCGGCGCTGCAGAGCCTGG
Organism: Sphingomonas sp. CFBP 13714; assembly: GCF_014842205.1. NCBI lineage: Bacteria > Pseudomonadati > Pseudomonadota > Alphaproteobacteria > Sphingomonadales > Sphingomonadaceae > Sphingomonas > Sphingomonas sp. CFBP 13714. The sequence goes on along the minus strand of NZ_JACYVG010000003.1, from coordinate 117,681 downwards.
CCTCGTCGCATCCGGCAATCGGTCACGCGCTGTTCGTCAACACGCTGGTGGAGGGATCGATCTTTCGCGAATGGGCGCTGAACGTCGGGCGGCGCGATGCGCGAACCCGGCTGGCGCATTTCCTGTGCGAGTTCGCGGCGCGGCTCGAGGCGCAGGGTCTCGACGGGGTCAGGGGCTATGAGCTGCCGATGTCACAGGAACAGATCGGTGATGCGCTCGGGCTGACCGCGGTCCATGTCAACCGGACGATGAAGCTGCTCGAAAGCGAAGGGCTGATCGTCCGTACCAGACGATGGATCAGCATTCCCAGCTGGACCGCGTTGCGCGAGGTCGCGGACTTTTCGAGCCGCTATCTCCACGTGAGGCCCAAGGCCGACTAGTCGCGCGCTGCGGCCAGGGCCGCGAGGATCGACGCGGCGAGTTCGGGACGGCAGATCAGGAGATCGGGGAGCAGCGGATCGACGCAGTTGTAGACAAGCGGGCTGCCGTCGATCCGCGACGCATGCAGTCCCGCGGCGATCGCAACCGCAGCCGGGGCGCAATTATCCCATTCATACTGGCCGCCGTCATGAAGATAGGCGTCGGCACGGCCATCGACGACGGCCATCGCCTTGGCACCCGCCGATCCCATCGGGACCATCGTCGCCCCCATCGCGACACCGACGCGACGGGCGATGTCCGGCGCACGCGAGCGGCTGACGACGATCCGCAGCGGTTCGCCTGGGGGCGCCCAGGGCCGTGCCGGATCGTCGGTCGCGAAGACCGCGTCGCGCGCAGGCACCGCAACCGCACCGACGCGCGGGACGCCATCGATCGCGAGGCCGATATGCACCGCCCAGTCGTCGAGGCCCTCGGCATATTCGCGTGTGCCGTCGAGCGGGTCGACGATCCAGACACGCTGCGCTGCACAGCGGCTGCGATCGTCGAGCGATTCTTCGGACAGGATGAAATCGTCCGGTCGTTCGGCGCGCAGCCGGTCGATGATCAGCATATTGGCCTCGCGGTCGCCCGCCGCCCCCATCGCCGCCCCCGCGATCGTCCCTCGCGCCCGGATTTCCTGCAGGAGCGCGCCTGCCTCTAGCGCCACCGAGCGCGCGAGTCCGGCATCAGTCAGGTCGGTCGTCACAGGTCGTAGCTCCAGACGCCGATGACATGTTCGACGATGCGCTCAGCTGCGGCCTCCGGGCTCTCGCGGGTCGTATCAATGCGGATGTCGGGAGACTGCGGCGCCTCGTACGGGCTCGATATACCGGTGAAGTCTGCGATCTCGCCCGCGCGTGCCTTGGCGTAGAGCCCCTTGACGTCGCGTGCCTCGGCCGAGGCGAGCGGAGTGTCGACGAAGATTTCGACGAACTCGCCCGGCGCGACCATCGAACGCACCATGTCCCGCTCCGCGCGGAACGGCGAGATGAACGCGGTCAGCACGATCAGCCCGGCATCCGCCATCAGCCGTGCGACCTCGCCGATCCGGCGGATATTCTCGATCCGCCCGGCTTCGGTGAAATCGAGGTCGCGGTTGAGCCCGTGACGGATATTGTCGCCGTCGAGCAGGAAGCTGTGCCGGCCGAGCGCGAACAGCTTCTTCTCGACCAGGTTCGCGATCGTCGACTTGCCCGAGCCCGACAGGCCGGTGAACCAGAGTATCCTGGGCGACTGACCCTTTTGCGCGGCATGCGCCTCGCGCGTGACGTCGATCGATTGCCAGTGGACGTTCTGCGCACGGCGCAGCGCCGATCCGATCATTCCCGCCGCGACGGTCGCGTTGGTCGCGCGGTCGATCAGGATGAAGCCGCCGAGATCGGCACCGTCGGCATAAGGCTCGAACACGATCGCCCGGTCGGCATAGACCTCCGCGACCCCGATATCGTTGAGTGCGAGCGTCGAGGCGGACAATTCGGCCTGCGTGTTCACGTCGACGACGTGACGCGGCGGCTGGACCGTCGCCCCGACGACCTGGGTGCCGAGCTTCAGCTGATAGCCGCGGCCGGGTACGAGCGGCGTGTCGGACATCCAGACGATCGTGGCCAGGAACTGGTCGGCGGCCTCGGGCGGCGCATCGGCCGCGGCGATCACGTCGCCGCGCGAGCAATCGACCTCGTCGGCGAGCACGATCGTCACGGACTGGCCGGCGACCGCCTCGGTCAGGTCACCGCCGAGCGCGACGATCCGCGCGACGGTCGTCGTCTTTCCCGACGGGACGACGCGGACGCTGTCGCCGGGGCGCACGGTGCCGCTGGCGATCATGCCGGCAAAGCCGCGGAAGTCGAGATCGGGGCGATTCACCCATTGCACGGGCAGCCTGAACGGCTGCGCCTGGCGCGCGTCGACGTCGATCGGCACGGTCTCGAGATGCGCGAGCAGCGGCAATCCGGTGTACCAGGGCATCGTCGCCGCTTGGGTCGCGACATTCTCGCCGGTCAGCCCCGACAGCGGGATCGCGGTGAAGCGGTCGATACCGATCGACGCGGCAAAGGCGCGATAGTCCGCGACGATCGCGTCGAACCGCGCCTCGTCATGGCCGACCAGATCCATCTTGTTCACCGCGAGCACGATCTCGCGAATGCCGACAAGGTGCGCCAGATAGCCGTGACGGCGGGTCTGGGTCAGCACGCCCTTGCGCGCATCGATCAGGATGACGGCAAGGTCCGCGGTCGACGCGCCGGTGACCATGTTGCGCGTATATTGCTCGTGCCCCGGCGTGTCCGCGACGATGAACTTGCGCTTTTCGGTCGAGAAAAAGCGATAGGCGACGTCGATCGTGATGCCTTGTTCCCGCTCTGCGGCAAGACCGTCGACCAGCAGCGCGAAGTCGATATTTTGCCCCTGCGTGCCGACCCGGCGGCTGTCCGCCTCGAGCGCTGCGAGCTGGTCCTCGAAGATCGTCTTGGAATCATAGAGCAGCCGGCCGATCAGCGTCGACTTGCCGTCATCGACCGAGCCGCAGGTGATGAAACGCAGCATCGACTTGTTCGCATGCGTATCGAGATAGGCGTCGATATCCGACGCGATCAGCGCCTCGGGCGTATAGGCGGACATCAGAAATACCCCTCGCGCTTCTTCTTCTCCATGCTCGCCGCCTGATCATGATCGATCGCGCGGCCCTGACGCTCGCTGGTCGTCGTCAGCAGCATTTCCTGGATGACGTCGGGCAGCGTCGCCGCCTCGCTTTCGACCGCGCCGGTCAGCGGGTAGCAGCCGAGCGTCCGGAAGCGGATCGACCGATCGACCGCGACTTCGCCTTCGCGAAAACGGAACCGTTCGTCATCGACCATCAGCAGCATCCCGTCGCGCTCGACGGTAGGGCGCGGCGCGGCGAAGTAGAGCGGGACGATCTCGATCCCTTCGGCCAGGATATATTGCCAGATGTCGAGTTCGGTCCAGTTGGACAGCGGGAAGACGCGGATGCTCTCGCCCTTCGCGATCCGCGTATTGTACAGACGCCAGAGTTCGGGGCGCTGTGCTTTCGGATCCCATCCATGGCTTGCCGAGCGGAAGCTAAAGATGCGCTCCTTGGCGCGGCTCTTCTCCTCGTCGCGCCGCGCGCCGCCAAACGCCGCATCATAGCCGCCCGCAGTCAGCGCCTGCTTCAGCCCGTCGGTCTTCCACATGTCCGTGTGGCGGCTGCCATGGTCGAACGGATTGATCCCGAGCGCTTTCGCCTCGGGATTGGTGTGGACGATCAGTTCCACCCCGGCTTCCGCCGCGGCGCGATCGCGCAGATCGTACATCGCGCGGAATTTCCACGTCGTGTCGACATGCAGCAGCGGGAAGGGCGGACGCGCGGGGAAGAACGCCTTCTTCGCCAGATGCAGCATCACGGCGGAATCCTTGCCGACCGAATAGAGCATCACCGGGCGCTCGGCCTCGGCGACGACTTCGCGCAGGATGTGGATGCTCTCGGCTTCGAGGCGTTGCAGATGTGTGAGCCCGGTCATTGCGTTCCCAGATAGGCCCGCCGACGCGGTGTGCGACGAACTTATACTGTTGGCCGCGAAAGCGCGATCAGTCGCGCGGCTGGTCGACCGAGTCGATCAGCCGCCCGCCCGCCATGAATACCGCGGTCGAACAGGCCGCCGCGAGCAGCCAGCCGCCATAGCCGGGATACTGCTCCAGATAATGGCTGCCACGTTCGACCGCCCCGAGACCGAGCCCGTAGATGACGAGATACGCCTCGAACTTGGTCTTGATCACGAACAGGCGGCAAAAGCGTTTCCACATTGCCGCAACCTAGCAACGGTCGTGCCAAGCGCGGAATTGCGCCGTTTGCGCAGGGTCGGGGTTGGTTAATTGTCAATTAACCCGACACGGCAGAACTCTGCGCTTCTGACGCGAGAATACCGGAAAACCTCCGCTGTTTCCACCGAGACGAAGGGTGTGAAATGGAAAACCGTCAGAGCCTCAATGCAGTTAATTCGCGGTGTCCGTCGTGAGGACGTTGACCGGCGTCGGCGGCATATTCTGCGCCGCCCACCGCGACCTCAAGTCAGGTGCGCTCCACGGTCATAGCTGGGAAGTGACGGCTTGGTTCACCGGGCGGCCGAACGCGGCGCATCGGCAAGAGCAGCTTGCCGCGATCCTACGCCGTCTCGATCACACCGAGCTTGGCGTTGAGCTTTCGTGGGGTGAAGACATCGCTCAGCGGATAGCCGAGCGGGTCAACGATAGCATGTGTGTGCAGGTGGACGTGTCTCGCCCGCTCGAGCGTATCTACGCGCGGTGGGAACGCTGATGGCAACCGTTTATCACGGCACGCCGGTGACGCCCGCTCCCGCGCTAGACGCCGTTTCCGGCCGATCGTTCTGCGTCAGCTACTATCGGCCCGATAGTGTCGAGGCGGTCGAGGCGATGGCGCCGCATATCATGTATGACAACGGAGCGTTCAGCTTCTGGATGCAGGCCGTGCGGGCTGGCATTGACCCAATTGAGGCAGGCCGCTCCGACTGGACCCCGTACTATAATTGGCTTGCGGGCAGGCTCTATGAAGCCGGGCGCTGGGCGGTGATCCCTGACCGTCCTGCCGCACCGTCCCAGATCAACGACGGCTTATTGAACGACTGGCCATACGGTCGGTCGCGAGGCGCGCCAGTCTGGCACATGGATGGCCCGCTCGACCGCTTGGCGCGCCTATGCGAGCGGTACGATCGGGTCTGCCTTGGTTGGATAGGTGACCCGAAGCGTGAGCCTGTCGGATGTGATGCGTATCGTCGGCGCATGGACGAGGTCGCGGCGCTTCTGGGGAATTACTGGCACCCCCTCCACATGCTCCGCGGTGTCGCGGTCGGTGGAGACTACCCGTTCGTGAGCTGTGACAGCACCAGTCTCGCTCAGAACCATCACCGCTACCGACTTCGTCTGTTCGCCGGCACGCCTGACGAGTGGTCGGGTGTGCGGGCATATGCCGATAAACTCGAAAGGATGGCGGCATGAAGCCAGACTGGACAGCCGAGGAGACAAACGCCGCGATCTCATTGCGGGCGAGCGGTCTGGCCTATTCCGTCATCGGAAAGCGGATCGGGCGTACCGCGCAAGGCGTGAAGCGGCGTCTGCAATACATTCGGGAGCTCGCCGCATGACCCTCGTCATCCTCGCGCTGGTCAGCTTCGTCCAGGTCTTCGCCCTCGGGTTCCAGAGCAAGAACGTCAACCACGGCAATTATGGATGGGCCGCCGGGACGTCGTTCTTCATTGGGATCTCGCAGGCGGCGGTCTGGCGGCGGATCACCGGCCCGGACGCCGGCGCTGCCGAGTCCCTCGTCTATGCCCTCGCCGGATCGGTCGCGATCGTCAGTGCGATGGCGGTGCATCAGCGATTCATCCGGAAGGCCGCCGCATGACGAAGCTTAAGCAAGGCGCCGCCCTGTATCGGACGATCGGCGGCGCACGCTGGCAGTGGCGATCGGACTCTGCGTTCACCTTCAAAGGCACGGGCGTCCGCCACCGGCGAGCGCCCGATTACGACGGGTGCTTCATTCACCCCGATGACGAACATGCCGCCGATTACATCGTCGACCAAGAGCGCAAGCGCCGCGAAGCCGCCGCGCGGGAGCGCGCATGATCATCGACACCCTCAATCCCCGATACAGGAGCGCGAGTGCATGACCGATGAAACTATGATCGCGGCCGCCCGGCTCTTTGCCGCCGCAATCGAACACATGCAGGAGGGCTACGACTGGGACGGCTGCGACTTGCAGGCTACGTGCAAAAAGATCGGCCTGACAAAAGAGCGGCTGTACGACCCAGCCAACGACTTCGGCATCGAGGCCAGCGACGGTGACATGGTCTGGGTTCCTACCGCCGAAGGCCAAGCATTGCTCGACTTTGCCCGCGCACAGGGCAGTCTAGAGAACGCCTGTGGCTGATCCGAGGGCGGGCAGTGCATGGACACTCGGATCGGTACGGGATAACTTATCCGCATGAACCTAAAAGATAAACATGATCGTTGGATCTTGCACTTTTGGGGCTTTGGACTCGCGGCCGTTGTCGTCGGCTTCTTTGCCCAGGGGGAAATGGCGCTTGCAAACCCTGTCCACCTTGCAACGATAGGCCTTGGTGCCGGGCTCGCAATAATTGCCGGGCATTCTGTCGCTTTAGCGGACGACGGCAAGGGCAAACTTGCAACGGCAATCGCGACTATACTGACCATCGCCGTTGGCGGGCTAGTAATATATGAAGGCGCCGCCGCTGATAAGGATATACAGGCAAATATTGCCCGTTGCGCAGTCATCCAGCAGGATATGCTGTCCGTAGCACCCCGCCGCACAGACGGTGCTGACCTATTCCAAGCCCTCGGATGCAAGCCTCATGGTGATGGCATCGTGCATTGGCCGGCCAAGGTGCCCAGCCAGCAGATTGCTCCACGGCATGCGATATCAAGTCCCCGCGGAGATCGGCCGCAGTCCTCGTCACGATGAGCGGCCGGAAGCGCTGGACCTACCTCGACCAGATGGTCGGCACAGGGGAGATTCAAACCGCTCGGTGCGCCTCTGGACCGATCCGGTCGCGGCACATAGTCTCTCCGAACAAGGAGAATGACAATGGTGACCGACGAGAGTCTGAAGACGACAAAGAACGCGACGGCGGTGATGGTTACGGTGCTCGTTCAGGTGCTGGAAAAGCACATGCCAGGCATTGAAGCGGACTTTCGTGAACGGCTCGGACTTGCCTATGCCGAGATAAGAAACGATTCTGACGACCTGAACGGCTTGGAACTGCTAAACTGGACGCGAACTTACCTCACAGGATTTAGTCCTGTCGCAGGTCGGGGCAGCCCGTTTTTAGAAGGGTATGAGCCCTAAGTGCCCCACTCGGGGCCTTCCTCATCAGGATAGCATCCGCGAGACTTTGCGTGTTGAACGGCGCATAGGTGCGCGAGCTGGGTAGCCGGGGATGGAGTGTCCAGTGAACCCGTTGAAGATCGTCGTTTTAATCATTTGGAGCGTCGGGTTCGTATTTGGCGGCCTTATCGTGCTATCCCTCTTCACGATGGGCGACTGTCTAGAAGGCCCGAAACATGCGGCATGCGTGATAGCGACGAAGAGAACTTTTTGGGTGATAGCGACCATCGAACTAGTGGTTTACTTCAGATTGACGTGGTCTCTGTTTCTGCCAAGCGGGCGCAAGCGGTAGGCAAGTAGCGGCCCGGTTTAGGCTCCCCACTCGGGGCCTTCTTCGTCCGGATAGAACGCGTGGGGATCGTAAACCGGTCGCTGCGCCGGCCGCGCGTGACGGGGAGGCGGGCGCTTCGGAACATCGGGGACCGGGTCGGGCAGGGTAGGGACACCACCTCCGAACCGTATTCGGATGTATGCGCCGCTTCCGTGCATCGCCTAAAAGACGGCATCGCGTCCGCTCAACCTTTCCTCCGTTTAAGGAGCATGCTCTGGTCTGGCAAACGAATGAAACAGGTAGTCCGGGTCAAATTCCCCAAGCCTAGCAAGTCCGTCATAGTCAAGGATTTGGATACGGCGTTTGTCTACTACAAAGAGGCCTCGATTACGGAGCCATCGCAGTACACGATTAACGTGAACGCCTGTAAGCCCTGTCACCTCGCCAATGTCAGGCTGGGTCAATGGAAAGTGAAACGCGTTATCCGTGACCAGGCCGACCATGTCGAGGCGCACGTATATCTCGCATAAAAAGTTTGCAATCCGTGCTTCTGCACGATGTCGTCCATGCGAAAATATCCATTTCCGATGTATTGCGGCGTCTAACAAAGTGCTAAACCAAAAAGCATTTGCGAGGCGGGGCGATTTTTGTGTTATATCCGTCAAGTCTTGACGGTCAAATGTGGCAACCTTAACCTCACCAATAGTTACGATGTCATGATCAAGTTGCTTTAACGGCAACGCGTGGAGATCAACAAAGTCGCCAGGTACATGTATTCCGACCGCTTGGCGCGCACCGGTCTGGTCGTTTTTATATCTGCATGCAAAGCCTTCTAGAAGCAGTGTGCTTTTGACGACCTCTTCCCCACGGCATGCTAACGGCTCTCGCGCTGGAACCTCGATTACGTTGGCAATTTTACTTTCGATCATTCGGGGCCCTCCTTCTCGAGAGAGCCGCACTCGACAAGTTCATTTAATTTCGTGCTGCCGTGGATCAATGCTTGGAACGATCCGCAGCCACTGGCCGCTGATTGCCGGTGGGAGAATCGGCATGCTGATCACCTTGCGAGCTGAAGTTTTATGCGTCTCGGCCAATGAGGGGCTGGTGCTGATCGACGGCCCTGGCCTCGCTGTCACACTCGACATTGAAGCGGCGTCAGCGCTGTCCGATCAGCTGCTTGCCGGATGCACCTTGGCTCGGCAGCAACAGCGGGCAGCGATCGGTCAGGCACCCCACTCCGACCCATGCTCGTTCGGCTAGAACGGGCGCTCACATAGCTAGCGCACAAAAAAAGGGCAGCCTGAGCCGCCCAAGGTAAGGGGTGATGCCGATGCCGACAGAATTCCGTCAGCAGGCAAGGAATGGGGTAGAGCAACTGTCCCGATATGCCAAACCAATTTTGTTTAATCGAAGCTGCGTAGGCTCTGGGCGCAACCCGGCCAAATAGCCGGCATGATAGCATTGCCAAAAAGCCCTGTCCTTGAACCGGAGAGCGGATCAGTCGATGCTGTCGTTGTGCGGCAGTTCCTCACTTTCGAGGATCCAATGGCGCTAGATAGGACCTCCGACATGAGCATCCAGAACGATCGTCTACCGGACCTTGAGGAACCCTGCAGAGCGTGCGGAGGAACGGGAAATTCATCGCCAGCCCAACCTGGTCAAATGAGGGCGAGCTTTCATTGTGAAGTCTGCAAAGGTTACAAATTGGCTCCGACCGAAGCAGGTCAACAGCTTATTGAGTTCATCAGCCGGCGATTCCGCATCTCCGACTACGAGGTCCAGCGGGATATGTTTGGCTGATCACGCTCCCCACTCGGGTCCTTCCTCGTCAGGATAGAACGCGTGGGGATCGTAGACCGGTCGCTGCGCTGGCCGCGCCTGGCGAGGAGGCGGGCGCTTCGGCACATCGGGGATCGGGTCGGGCAGGGTAGGGACACCGCCTCCGAACCGTATTCGGATGTAAGCGCCGCTTCCGTGCATCGCCTGGAAGACGGCGATCATCTCGCCTTCCTTCATCCGCTTGCCAATGAGCGGCGCGCGCTCGGCGCTGACATAGCCTAGCTGGGTGCCGCGATCGCTGAAGATGGCAACGGCATTATTGTCGAACGGGTTGGCCGGCTCGAGGCGCAGCTCGACCGCGTCGCCCGGCGCGCAAAGCATGCACTCCATGCGCCGGTTGCTCTTGCTCTTGTCCTCGTTTGGAAAGTCGATGCCGACAATGGATGTGGTTAATTCGTCCATAAGGATGGTTTGCCTTAATCGGTCCGCCCCGCATAGGTTTCGCGTATGATCACTGACCGAGAAGTCTGGCTCAAGGCGATGGCGATCGTCGAGACCTATGGGACGCGAGAGGCGGGCTCGGCAATCCGCGCCATCGTGAACAGTCTCGACGAGGAGCCCAGGTGGAGCGAATGGCTCCAGGTTGCCGCTGCCGTCGACGAGATCGCCGAGGCCACCCCGCAATGACCGATCCGAACCCCATGAACTCGAGAGCATACGGTTCCTTGGTTTGAGCGTGTTGGCGAATGGTGCTGATCCATGTGATTGACCTGCTGCCACGCTCAAAGTCGAAGCGGCGTTTCCGCTGTCCAATCAACATCTCGTCGGCTGCGCCATGGTCCGTTAACGGCCGCATCACGATGACGAGGCGGAACTGTCAAAATCAGTCCCGTCCGCACAGATAGCTACATGAATTAACGTATGTTGTGAACGCGGTATCTAATCGAGGATGGCCGACCGATGATAATGTATTCTCCTATTGATAAGTTAGGAGTCTACAAATGGCTGACACGCTGCGCATTAACCCGTTCACTGCGATTGCCGTCGAGGGCGCGGTTTTAGTGGAGGCTGGTGGATACGCTATGGCGATGACACGCGAAGCAGCTTTGGCCTCAGCGAAGGATCTGTTGGCCGCGTCCGCTCATGCCAAACGGCAGGCTGCTGTGCGTGGGAACAGTTAGTCGGCCAAGTTATGCCTAGGGTAGTTGGGAATACGCGCATTCCCGACAAACGTACGCGCTGACAAAAAGGAACATACATTGATTTTAACCCTGATTGTCGAAGGATGGCTTGGCCTCTGCCGATCTACTTTGTAACAAAACCACCTATGAATACGCCCTTTGGACACGACGCAGAAATTTTGCGTTCCGCGATCGCATGGGCGCTTCATGTCGCCGACGCATCTAACAATCCGCTAGTGGCTTCTTTTTTGGCCGATGCACTTCACCATGCCGAAGATGGTGCCTATGGATCTTGCGCCGCCACTGGTGCAAATTCACTAGGTTGGAACGCGGGTGCGTTGTCTCCCGAGCGTTGAGTTAAATCAAAAATCCGGGTTTTAGCGTGCGCTTCAGGCACCATCTTGAGCAGTGCCGCACGCATTGCTTTTACGGCGTCCCGTTTCCCAACACTTTTGCCGCGGGCCTCAGTGATCGCGTCGCGTTCGTCAGCCCCAAGCGCTCGCCCTAACAGTCGCTCATAGTACGGGACGAACTTGCTGGGCTTCATATTGCAAACATACGTCAAACCGCACTCGAAGACCAATGTTAAGCGCTGAACTCGGGCCCAGTTGGTCGGGGTAGAATGCATGGGGTCGTCGACCAGTCGCTGGGCCGGCCGCGCCTTGCGGGGAGGCGGGCGTTTTAGAACAGCGGGGACCCGGTCGGGCAGAGTAAGCACCCCGCCTCCGAACCGGATCCGGATGTCGGTGCCGCTTTTGTGTATCGCCTGGAAGACGGCGATTTCATCTGCTTGCCGATCAGCGGCGCACCGTCAGCGCTTGCATAGCCCATCTGAATGCCGCGCTCGTTGAAGATGGCAACGGTGTGCTCGTCGTACGGGTTGGTCGGCTTGAGGCGCAACGCGACCGCTGGTCCAGGCGAACACCGCGCGTACTACATATGCCGGTGCTCTTGCTCTTGTCCTCGCCCGGGATGTCGATGCCGACAATGGAGGTGGTCAGTTCGTCCATTGTGGGGATGTAAGGTTTTGCCCCTCGTATCGGACGGTCTAAATTACTCTGTGCAACGGCGACTCGACATCGATGGAATTAAGATGAACGATCTAAAAACATGGTTTCAGCCAAAGGTTGTCGGAATAGGATGGACGCCGCGAACGTGGGAGGGTTGGGCACTCATTGCGGCCGTGATTGCCGTTGGAGCACTCGTCGGAAGACTGGACCCTTAAGGCAGCTCATTGCGCTGTGCAGATAGTTTACCCGGATCGGCCGCTGACACATGGCCTTGCTCGATGATGAGCGACCGAGAAGTGTGGCTGAAGGCGTGGGACGTTGTCCGGACGCATGGCGTACTGGAGTCGGCACCTGTCGTCGCCACTTTGCTTGATATAATGGGCGATGATCCCCACCACTCCGATTGGGCGCGCGTCGCTGCAGCTGTCGATGCGATCAATGAAGGGCCGCTGCAGTAGTGTGGCGTAACGAACGCCTAGGATTAGTTATAAGGTAGGCGGGCTGTTTAAAACTGCGCACACTGCTTTGTGAAAAGCAGTGAGACCCCTTGGTCTTGCTCCTCGGGCCTGCAGCGATGAGATGCCAGTTAGACATATGACGCGGTCGCGAACGGAAAAAATGCCCGGCTCGGAAAGCCGGGCATTTTTAACTTCAGCCGTTGTAAGGTTCACCATTGTCTTAGTCACGGACTTGTTTACACCCAGCGGGATGTGTCAATGATAACAATAGTTATTACCAGGCTGATGACAATGTTACCCGCGGATGGGCTTGCCGATTGGCCAGTAGCGCATTTGAACCCCCCTAAGTTAAAAGTGCTCGTCTTTCGACAAGGGGATTTATGCATTAGAACTGTTGAGTAATCGCGACTTAATGCGGTTAAAGTTAATTAACTGCAAATCTTTGCTGCCGATGCTGCCCGCGCGTTGCTGACTTCGGTATATGCGCCCGATCGACGCCGCTGCCGCACAATGCCGTTGAATGAGGCCGTCACACTCTGCCTCCGACCGATTTGGTTATCCTGCTGCGTGCCCTCCCAAACATCACTACGGACCAGCGCTTGGGGCAGTGATGCCCGAGACAGCGCAGGGCGGAGCGGGCCGCTGGTGTGTCTACGCGACCGTTAGCTGTCTCACCGAGCGTGGCTCGGAGGCTTGGACCACCAGGCCTGTGCATCGGATGCTGCCGAGATCCAGACAACGTCGCTATGCCCTTAAGATAAATCGCATAATCAATCTATAATATGATACGTTAGACCATTCAGGCACCTGCGGCTTGACGATAGGAGATGGATGGTCGTCGTACTGGATACTGAGTGCTTTACCGCGACGCCCTGGAAAAGCTGCGTTCGGCTTGAAGGAGCAGGAGTCACGCTGACCCTTTCCCCCGCAGCGGCCATCAAACTCGCGGATTCGCTTATAGACGCGAGCGCTGTGGCCCTAGGGCAGGTGGCGATGAAGGAAGCTGGGCTGCGACTTAAGCCTGACTGATTGTAATCACACTTGAAAAGTACACCGTATGAATTGATTGTTTTAGGCTCGCGCTTCAGCTGTCGCACTGGTTGTATATGGTGCGAAGGTGTGCGTTGCGAGATACTAGAACGGGTCAACCACAATAGGCGTTGAGCCTCTGAAGCAGACTTTTGTAAAGTCCCGCTTTCAATTTCGCTTCGACGACAACGCTTGTTATTAGTTCATCATATTCGTGTTGATTGTCACTAAGATGCCGTAGACTTTTTGATCGACTTTGCTTCGTACATGATCTTATCGGCAATTCGAATGGCCTGCTCAAAGTCGCTTCCTGTGGCAGCGCCCAAGCTACACGTTGCACGCCACTGTGAGGTTTCAAGCGCAGCTATCAACGCCTGATGGATGCTGCTAGACTTTCGCTCACCCGCGGCCTCGTCTCGAACTGTTAAGCAAAACGCAAATTCATCACCTCCAAGGCGTGCAGTGATATCGTAAGGCCGAACGGAGGCGCTGAGTGCATGGGCGACGATACGCAGCACCTCATCGCCTGCGGCATGTCCATACTGGTCGTTGACCGCCTTAAATCCATCCAAGTCTATTACGCCACACAATAGGATCCTGCGATCTCGAGCAGCCGAAGACTCCTGTCGCTTGCCCTCTCGTTGAAAGGACCTTCGGTTGCCCAGCCCCGTGAGTGGGTCCATCAACGCGTTCCTGCTCTCGTGGTCGAACGCTCGACGGAAGGCACTCACGAGGAGGATTATAAAGATCACTCCGAGGACAAGCATCGAGGCATTCCAAACAGCCGCTGCGGCAGTAATAGAAGTTGCCCTAGCTGACAGTTGATCAGCGAAGCCATTTAAATGTAGCGTTGTGAAAATTGCCGAGGTGCCGGCTATGAGGCCAGCGATCCGTCCAAAGCACCAAGTCGTTAAACATAGAGGTACAAGGTACACTGAATTAAACGAGTAGAGCGGGCCCGTCACAGCGTCGAGGACAAAAAGCCCAACCCAAATCGGCGCTATCCATGCGAGAGCGGACATAGGGCTTAAGCGTGCAGACTTTCGCATTACGCTTTCCAGCAGCGTTGTTTCCGCGCTACGGCGAGCCTTCAATGGAAAACTATCAAATCTAGCTGCTTTCCTCCAAGCTATGCGCGCGTCCATGTCAGCGGGTATTTTCCGTTCAGCGCCGGTCGCTCGATCCGTCATTGGGAATGTCCGAGTGCAGCGGCCTTCTGATCGAGTTGGAGGTAGCGACGGTTAAAGCCTGCTACGCTTTTGAGCTGGTCCCAGGCAGGAGACGAAATCAGGTGGCGGTCTTGCTCGAGAAGGCCGTCCTTTATCAGACCCTTGATCGTTCTATTGACGTGAACCGCTGTCAATCCGACAGCATCGCCAATCTGTTGCTGCGTCAAAGGCAACCTAAATGGCTGATCTTCTGCTAGCCGGCATGGATTGAGCCTACTCGCAAGCTCGCAGAACAGATGCGCTATCCGCGCTCGGGCATTACGGCGTCCGATATTCACAATCCACTCGCGAGAAATTGAGGCCTCGATCAGAGCGCTTGCCATTATCGCATTCGAAATGATCGGGCGCTCGCAGGTCAAGTTGCGGATTAACGTCTCGTCTACCGCGGCTACCATACAGTGCGCTGTCGCCTGCACGCTGCAATCATTATACGCGAATTGCATATGCTGAATGTTGATTATGTCGCCCGGCAGTCGAAAACCGACAATCTGGCGAAATCCATCACTCGTAACTTTATATGCAATAGCAAAACCTGAGACAATAACTTGGAATTCCGTACACGTTGCGTCGTTCTTTATTATATGCCTACCGGGATTATATGAATATAACGAAAACGGGAGCGCAACTATGGCCGCACGATCATCGTCCGCTAAGGCTGAGTTTAAAGCAAACTTCTCAAGCATCGGCGAAAGTGGGCCACTAAAGGTCTGCAAAAAACTGTCCCAACAGAATGCGTGCAAGACGACGCGCACCTAAATTCGACGTCTTAATTTCGCGTCTCGTTGTACCTAGCACGTACTAACGGTCTATGAACGCAGTAAATGTGCCTCATAACGACACCATATCCTATAGGTAATTTCAGGCCGCGACGCAGGCCTCGAAGCGTCATTCTGAGGCCCTGTCATGGAGACGCTGCTTAACATCGTCACGACGACTGGGCGCTCCGCTGCTGTGCTGGACGCTATGCAGAACGTGCCTTGGCTCGCGGGGCGTGATGCCTTGCCTGGCGTGGGCAACCGCGCATAGTCCTAGGATATGACTACACCGTCAGTGCATCCAGATGTCATCAAGTTCCGCGATGACCGTAGATCGCTACAGGCATACGAGCTAACCGATAAGAATGACGGCGATCCGATAGCGGACGCGCTGACGATCGAGATTAGGCGGCGTAAGCTCGGGCTATGATGAGCACTCGAGAAGTTTGGCTTAAGGCGATGACGATCGTCGAGGCACGCAGACTATTTGTATCAGAGCCGATGGTCGATACCTTGCTGCACATCGTGGGCCCCGAAGCCGACATCGGCGATTGGGCGCGTGTTGCTGCCGCTGTCGACACGATCAAGAACGGGCGGATGCATTAACCCGACCCGTGGAGCGATCGTTCATAAAACGCTGCTGTGACAAGTGTGTCATAACGAGAACTTGCAAGGGGCGGTGGGCCTTTGCAATGCGCCACGGGACGGGGTTAAATCCAGACATAACGAGATCTTAGCGACCCTGACGGACGATAGCCACATGAACACCTATCGCCGCTCGATGGCTAATGCCGGCAACAATCCGCTTGATCGGCGGTGCTCAAACCGAACGGCCATGAGTCATCCGGCCGTACTCATAACGTCTCTCGGAGATAAGCATTCGGCAATCATTCAAAACGTGTCTACCCTGGGCTTCAAGATTCGCTCAGAATACGGGGTCACTGTCGGACGGTTTCTCTCAATCGATATACCCGGGCTCGCTACGTACTCGGGCTGGGTAGCTTGGTCTTATCGCGATCAATTCGGGCTTGACGTGGCCAACGCCATTCCGGAGCCAGTTATCAAACACATCATCGCGATGGCCGTACAGGCAGGCGAAGGTCCAGCCCCAGGCTTTACCTGATGATCGAACGGGCGTCGCCACAGCGATGAATGCGACCGCCTCTAATCGGTGGCGTCAGAGCCCAAGGTGTATCCGCATAAACCGGGCGAACCGAGTAGAGACACCATAGCCAACCGAGGTCGCCAGGATAATAGCGATTGGGAGGCCCCAAACGATCGCGAGTACGCCATACAGAATCATCATGCGAGAATGATGGCAGAAATACTGATCGCGACTAGTTACAAATTCATTCTAGGGGGCGAGGGGGTCGCGAAACCAAACCAGTGCCGACTACATCGTAACGTCGTGCGCGGGTTAGTGTCGGAAGCCTGCAGGCAGCACAGCTGCACTAGTTCGCAACCGGCGCCTTAATCATCCAGTCGTTGAACCGACCGAAGCGCTCTACCTGCCCGCAGACAGGTCGCTGCGGTTTCGGTGAAACGCCCGGCTCTTTCGAACCGGGCGCCCTGATCACTTAATCGGCTTGTCGACGATCCAATAACGCATTTTCGGTCCCCTTCTGGGCTGATAGAAAACGCCGACCATCTCGGCGTAACCGACGTTAAAAGGTTAATATTTCATTAATACTAATTGCTCGCAGTGTATTGACGACCTTACGACGATCCGGTGTCCTCAAGAGGCAGGGTGAGTTGTTTACAAAAGCATTGTTCGTGCGTTTGCGCTGCGGCAGATGCCGGCCACGTTCGGTGCGGGAGTGCGGCAAGCGCCCGGAGACGGCGCGGCCTGGGCGGCTGCACAGTGGCCCGACCGGCGCGTCAACAGTCGGATCAATGAACCTGACCGAAGAGCGCTACCTGCCCGGGGACGAGGCGCTGCTAGACTATTAGCGCCCCGACAGCCGTTCTACATAGCTCGAGACTAAGACGGGATTTGTTCAGGCTGACGCGCCAGCGACGGTCGATTTCGCCGTCTGAGTTCTTAACAAGATAATTTGCCGTTATGCATTGACCCGGACCGTGCCGCGAGAGCAACGACCGCCAGCAACTCGCCTGAAGGACGCCCCCTTGACCGCCCAAATCGACGTGCTCATGTCAACCTATAATGCCGGCCGGTTCCTGCCCGAGACCCTGGCTAGCATTCAAGCACAGACGATCCGGGACATCCGGATCATCATCGTCGATGACGGCTCGACTGACAATTCACCGGAACTGCTCGCACAAGCCGCGCGACAGGATCCGCGCATCCACGTCATCACGCAGGCCAATGGTGGGATCGTCGCGGCACTCAATGCGGGGCTTGCGGCCTGCACCGCCCCTTTTATCGCCCGGCATGATGCCGACGACCTGTCGAACCCAGACCGGTTAGAGCGGCAGATCCGCTATCTCGAGGCAAACCCCGACTGTGTTGCGGTCGCGGGCGCGGCACGGCAAATCGACGCGGACGGGCGCTGGCTCGGCACGCTGACGCGGCTTCGCGATCTCGCGCGCGCTGATCCGTTCAGCATCCCTGCAACCGAGCCCTACCTGCTTCAGCCGATGTTGATGGTGCGTGCCGAAAGCTTTCACGCGGCCGGTGGCTATCGCCCTCTACTGATCGCGGAGGATTCTGATCTGTATTGGCGGCTTCAGGGCTTCGGTCGGCTGCACAATCTTACCGAACCGCTGGGCAGTTACCGAATGCATGACGGCAGCATTACGAGCCAGTCGGTCGTTGCCGGGCGTCGGGGGGCCTTGTGCGCGCAGCTCGTCGCAATCTCGGCGCAGCGTCGCACGCGAACCGTGCCGGATCTGGTGTTCGATCTCGCGCTGTACGACGCAATCAAGCAGGCGACGACGATGACGGACCTCTACACGGTGGGATGCGCGCAGCTATCCGCGGCGGAGCAGGACTGGCTTGCAGTTGCACTGTCCGCAAAACTCGTCGAGCTGTGCTTTTACAGACCGTTCGAGCCATCGGTCGAGGATTGCCGCTTTATCCGTGATGCACTGAACGCGCATGGCGACATCATGACGCCGGACAACCGCATAGCGCTGCAGGAATTGATAATTGGAACCGCCGTGCGCCTCGCCATCAAGGGGCTGATTGCAGAGGCGCTGGTGCTGGCGCCGGCGAAGCGCCTGCCGACCGTGATGGCACGAATCCTGTTCCGCGTCGCGCTCCCGAGCACGCTGCGGACCCGGGTTAAGACGCTCGTCGGGCGGTGACCCGGGACGATAGGCTGGCTAGGCGGACCGGCGTCGAGCCGCTAGGCCGCGCAGCTCGGTGATGATCGGGTGACGGTAGTAGAGAAGCGCGAGCGCCCAGAGCAGACCACCGGCCACGACCGACATCGCGACTTGCACGAACGGGGTCCGGGCATCCCATCCGTGCCACATCATCAGCAGGAGCGGCGGGCAGATCGCTGCGATGGTGACCACCGCGCTGCGTCTATAAATAGGGAGAAAGTCTCCGTCGTGGCTTCCTGTCATTCTCTTGATGTGCGGCAGATAGAGGAATACGGCGAACATGCCTTCGGCGACGCGGCCCACCATGGCGCCGGTGAGGCTGAACAGTGCGCCGGTCACGAACAGCGCAACCCCAACAGTCGCCCGGATAATTTCGAACCGTGCCTGTTTCGAGGTCTCCTTCGCGACCACAAAGAGCTCCCACGCCATCGTAACCGAAACCCACAGGATTCCGTTGAAGCACAGCACCGCCAGCGGAAGCGCAAGCGCGGTCCACTTCGCGCCGTAGAGGATGTAAACCATTGGTCCCGCCAGAACGGCCATGCCGGCGAAGGCCGGCCATAGAATCGCGGTCATGAATTCGAGCACCCGAAGGTAGCGTAACCGCAACGGTGCGCCGTCGCGTGCGATCTGGGCAAAGTCGGCGATTAGAACCCGCGCGAGAACGGTATGCACGTTATCCGACAGGATGCTGAAAAGGTTGTTCGCGCGGGAATAGAGACCGAGGGCCGACAGCCCGCTAAGATTGCCCAGCGCAAAATTCGATACTTGGTTTTGCATCTGTACGACGCCATTGATCATCAGCATCCGTGAGCCGAACTTGTAGATGTCGCGCCAGTGACGGGTGCCCAGGCGGAACTGGACGTGGCGCGGGGCGACGAGGCAGGTCGCAACTGAACCCATGACGGCCGTTATGACGCTGCCATAGGCGAGGCTCATGTAACTAAAGCCCGCGATCGCGAATAGGACTGTGCAGATCGTCCCCGTCAGAGAACTTATCAGGCGGATCGTTGAGATCGATTTAAAGTTTCCCTCTCGCTGGAGCAGTCCGGTTGGGACCAGCGACAGAGCATTGATCAGCGGCGTCCAGGCGATCCAGAACAGCACCGCCTGAACCCCGGGATCTTTGAACAGCGCCTGGCCTAGCAGGCCGAATGCGACAATGATCGCGCTGATAGCGATAGACAGCAGAATGTTGACACTAAAGACCGACGACAGGACATCGCGGTCCACGACGTCGGCACGGATCAGATAGTTGCCAAGGCCAAGCGACTGAAACGCGGTGATCATGCCGACCGTTGCAAGCGCAATCGCGAACACGCCAAGCTCGTACGGGGTCAGGATCCGCGCCAGCACGACCGAGCTGCCAAACTGTATGACGAGCATCCCCGTCTGACCGATTGCCGCCCACAGGAATGAACGGCGAATGGAGCCGGGCGCCTGCCCCTTGTGATCAGATGCGACGTCCATAATTCAAGGCCCTTAAGCAAGCCCTATCCGGCAGCGAATAGGGCCCGGTATTCATGGTTTGGGGGGTGCCGACGCCCTGAAAGCCCATCAGGCTTGAAGCTCGGCTATATCGGTAGTGATTGATCGGCGCTCTGCCGGCGGCTCTACGCGTAATCGATGGTCGCAGGCTCGCAAGAATTCAAGTGCGGCGACCATCGGGGCAGGCCGCGCGGTCGCCAGATAGGCGGTTGCGCAAACGCGGTGGGGACATTCATGGTTAGGCCGGACAGATACGAGATGGGATCAAGCCCTTCGGTGCTGACAAACATTGGGATCACTGGACTGACCGAGGGCCACGCGTCCCAATAGCTTCGTTCCGGCACCGCCGCCAAGAAAAACGTCCGGCATCACCGCGTTGGCGGAAGTTTTTGATCTATTGCTGTCACCCTAGCGGAATCAGCCGGGGCGGCGTGCAGGCGTGCAGGCGTGCAGGCGTGCCGGTTGCTCTTGCTCTTGTCCTCATTCGGGACGTCGATGCCAACGATGGAGGCGGTCAGTCCGTTCACGAAGATAGTTTGCCCGAATCGATTGGCCACGCCTAGGTTGGAGATATGTCCGAGCCCCTGATTGCTTCACCCCTCCTAGCCGAACTGCAGCGGCTTCTGGCTGCGCAGGATGTGATCGCGCTCATGCCGACCCCGGGGATCGACACGTCGGTCGGATCGATGTGGGCGGACCCAATGTCGGCAGTCGCGATCGTCGATATGCAGCAGCAGATTGGTGAACTAGTCGTCGGGGCAACGGATGAGGACCTGATCAAGGCCTATAGAGAAACCGATGGCGAACGAGACAGCCTGGATGCTGAAGCACTGCTCGCCGAGATCGAGCGACGTAACCTCGACAAGTGAGCGTACGCAAGATCGTCCATACGATCGCCGCGGATAAGACGAAGGACGTCGCCGTGTTCGAGCATGACCTTGGACCTGACGTGATCGTTCAGGTCCGCAGCGAGCATGGCCGCGTACTGGAGATGCGAGCCGACGTGCTTCCCGACCGGGTGGTGGTCCACTTCAAGGACGGCACGACGGAGCCACTGAGCGTGGTCATGATTGGCTGATGGCGCGCGCTTGGCCGATGGAAGATCGAGAGATCTGGATACAGGCTGGCGTGATCCTTGCCGAACACGGCGAACATACCCCAGATTATATCGTCGATCAGATGGTCGCTGCTATCGGCGACCCTGTCGCCGTAAAGGATTGGCACCGTATCGCCGCTGCAGTCGACGTTATCAAAGGCACTTACGGACCTACTGCGAATTGCTGATCTCGGAATATGCGCCGGATCGGCGCAACTGGCGCACTATCCCGTTGAATGAGGCCGTCACGCTCTGGCTGCGGCCGATCTCGTTACCTTGCTGCGCACCTTCCCAGAACATGACGAGTGGCCAGCGCTCCGGGCAGTGATGCCAGAGGCATCGCAGGGCTAAGCGCACCGCTGGCGTGTCGACGCGGCCATTAGCGGTATCGCTGAGGGTGCCCCTCAGAACCTGGACCGCCAGATCAACTGTGATTCGCGTTTGGCGATGCATCCGCCTATGGAACGTATAGGGAACAAAGTTGCAAGGATTTGATATGACGGGACGGTGCCGGCTCTGCACTAGCAACGATGAAGATGCGGTTATAGAGTATGTCGCGGCGTACATGTGGGAGAGCCGCATGGAGCGGGTCGAGGACCGGACACCGTGGGAACAGGCTGGCGCTACCTGGCAAACGGCGTTTCGTGAGATGGCTGTCGCTGCCCGACAGGCACTCACGCTACCGGAACGATCGGAGCACGATCACGCAATCTGACCGACGTAAGTCATCCCTGCCGAAGCTCAATCAGGGGCCGTTAAATACTTTTTAACCAAAACAATGTGAAAATTTGCTCTCGGCCGGAGTCCCGTCGATCGACATGTTTCTCCTGCAATTCGGTTCGAGGGACCTAATGCGAATTGTTATTTACATTAGCAGAGCCAAACACAGATTCACGGCGCCAGACTTGGCCGACCTTCGCGACCTTGCTGCCGCCAGAAACCGTTCTCTAAATATCACCGGTCTTCTACTATTTGACGGCACCCGCTTTATACAGGCGTTGGAGGGAGACACTGCCGCTGTGCAGCTCGTAATGGACCGGATTGCCAACGATTCACGTCATGACAATATTAGCTACTTCAAACCGATCGAGACGGATCATCGCCAATTTAATTGGTGGTCAACGGAATATCGAGACGAAAACGACCTTTGTGACGGAGGGGGGTTCCTCGATCGCGTGATGAAACACGTTGCCGACGTTAAATGTGACTCGATAAAGGCGGCTTTTATTGGATTTGCCGCCCTGTCGCTCCGTCGACGTTTAACAACTTAAAATCGAACCATGCGGTCCCTCGGTATCCGGACCATAGATCTGATCTGTGGCTGTGGACGGCATAAGGAGGTCAACGTCGACGCCTACCCAGGCACTGAGGCTGTGCCGTCGATGACCCGGTTCTTCCGGTGCGGGGAGTGCGGCAAGCGCCCGAAGACCGCGCGGCCTGGGCGGCTGCACCGTGGCCCGGCCGGGGCGGCGACGACGATCCGATCAATGAACCTGACCGAAGAGCGCTACCTGCCCGGGGACGAGGCGCTGCTGCTCCGCTAAGGCTTGCTCACGACCTTGACTGCGGACTCGACAGGATGGGCCGTCGCCGGCCGCCCTAGCTGAACAGTTTGTAGGCGGTCGCGCGCGGCCGCGTGGCTCTAACCGCGGCATTCGTCAGCATCGATTTTCCTCGTAAAGTTTACCATCGGGCAAGCGCCATCGAATGAGTCGATTGCCGCATGCGATCGTGGCATTATGGATGGCATGAATGGCAGTGCCCCCTCGACAAACCGTCGACCCGCAATTGATTTGACAGCGGCAGCGAAGGACTTTGGGAAACGAAGCGAACAGCGAAATTTCATCAAGAAGGTCAGCCGCTTGAACGACGCGGAGTCAGCCAAATGTGACCTTAAAATAGCACTCGGTCTGCTTATGTCCGGTTCGAACCTGGTCAGAGGCACGCAACCGCTCGCGACATCCTTAGTTCAAGATGAAAGTATGGCGCAGCTGGCTGGCGCTGCGTTCAGTTACGCACTGATTTTATACGTGAGGGTAGTCACGAATAATGATGATCGTGGTCGTGTATCTGTAGACGAAGGCGCACCTCAACATATCAAAGAAGCGCACGCTCGGATCGTTCAACTGAGACATAAAGGCGTCGGCCATTTTGGTCACACAGTTGACCATCCCGGAGGAGCACTTGCGCAAGATCGCGTACTCGTCTGTGATCACGGGGACGGTCCGTTTTTAACCCATGAACATTATCGGGCAAACTACCGGGAAAAGAACCTAATCGATTTGCAACAAGTGATTGATCACGGCCTGCGGGCGGTGGAGGGGATCATCGACGAACGCCGACAGATTGTTATCAATGAGATCAGGAGAATGTCTACCGAGGACAAAGCTATCATCAACGGCTTTGCAACGACCTCTATAACTCCAGAAGGCGTCGGCACAACTTTGAGTCCTTCAGGCACCGGTGCCATTTAATAGCCGTCAAGGGTATGGCTGGCGGGAAATATGCGGCGGAGGTGCCCTCCGCCGCCGGCACGGTTTTCCACTTCTCTGGGCGCCGGCATACCTCGATTTTACGTAGTCGATACCCCGGCGCCAGCGACCGAAGAATTACTCGAAATCACCGGGCCGGTGGTTTTCCGGGCGAAAGCACGAAGTCGATTAGGCCGACCTGTTGCGGATGCGCCCGGCTCTTTCGAACCGGGCGCATTAGTCACATCTTGTCGTAAAAGCCCGCGTGCAGCTTCGCCAGGGTGGCGTCGAACGTGCCACCATGGGCATCAGCGTCCTTCGCACGATCGCGGCCGTACTCGGTCTTACCCTTGGCCGAGAGCTTCTTGTATGCGCGGTTTTCCTTGTCACCCATGGTGATTTCCTTCGGTAGAGTGATCCAGGTCGACAATGGTATAGAGGCCCGCAGAGCACTTGGCTCCGAGGATCCCTATAAGCCTCCCGATGACCTGGTTATCGGGGGATGCATGAAACGAGAGAGTCGGCTTGCCGCTGTGGCGCCATAGCTTCCGGAATCTCGACAGAAGCGGCGCAAGCAGCTGGGGTTGCTCGACGGATAAGAAGTTGATGTACCAGCCGCTGTCAGCGGCATCCCACGCGATCTGCGCGACGGGTGTCGGCCCTTGCCATGCTATCAGGCAGGGGCCGGACTGGCGAAACTCGGTGTACCCGGTCATGGGCATCACCTCCTTTCATGCTGAATTATTTTAGATCAGCGACCCGTCAGCTGCATCAGATACGGATTAAGGGGCATCGTGTAGCGGGTGGCCTTCTTGCCATCGATCTTGAACAGATAGCTTTCCGGCCAAACCCGACCACCGCCCCACCACGTGATGCCGTAAAGCACGTCAGCATTAGCCTTCATGTCGGCAATGGCGTTTTTGCCTATGGTCTTACAGTTGTCCTTAATGCCGAAGTGCGCACCGAATGCGGCCTCGGTGATGATGCCCTTTAAGCCACGTCTACGAAGCTGCGCGGCGAAGTCGTCGAGGCCGCTGCCCTCGCCCCACGTGATGTCGCACGACTGGCTGGAGCCGCTGGATCCCTTATCCCAGTAGCGATGGCCGTTGAGGTAGGTGCGATTGAGCGGATCGAGGGGGCCGTTGGTATCACGATCGAGCGCACAACCTGCGCTCTCGCAAGCCTTCCATGCTCCCTCTTTCTTGTCGAAGCGGAAGGTCGCCGACCACTGCGGCCATTCCAGGGCGATCGGATGTTTGATCCCGTTGGCGCGAAGGCCCGCAATAATGATCTTGGAATCGCGAACCCACTGCATCCAGTCGTTCGTCAGCACCGGATCATCAAAGCCACGGGGCTCATTGACGAGGTCAAGGATCGCAGATCCGTCATCGGGGAAATTCTGTGCGAAGCCGGTCCAGAAAGCGATCGCCTTGGCCGGCGCATCCCAGCGGTAGGTATGGTTGTCCAGGATCACCGGCACGCCCTTACCGCGCGCATAAGCGACGTTGACCTTGAGCTCGGCGATGCGCGCCGGCGTCATCCGGTCATCCTTGAACGGGTAGCGGATCAGCTTAAAACCGTACCGCTCGATATACCCCTTCCAATCTTCTAGCGACGGTCGGATCGCGTCACCGCCACTGGCCTCGGCGCCCGACAAGTTCGCCCCAAACAGAGGGCCGACGCGCGCGGTATGGATTGCGGGTTGCGCCGGTGCTGCGGGCGCTGCGGGCGCTGCGGGTGCCACAACCGCCGCTGACGCTACCGGAGCGGCGCAAGGTCGCGCGTTCACCGGGGCATAGACCCAACCCTTGCCCTGGACGTTCCCGACAAAGCGAAGCTTGGTGGCCCCGACCGTCTCGAACAGATTACCGGCCGCGTTCGATCGAGCGCGGTCATTCCATGCGGGCCAACCAGGAGCACGCGAGCCGTCCGCTCGTACCCACTCGCGGCCCAGCTCCTTTTTCAAAACCAGCGTGTCCTCCGCGCAGATTTTGATCTGCGCGGGCGGACTGGCTCCGGTGACGATGTGTTCGGTCTGCGTCGCCACCGGGGAGGCGAGCAGCGCAGCAAAGGCGAATAGATAGCGGATCATAGTCGTTTTCCTTCTACTGCGCCATGGTCGGCCAAGCACTGTCGAACGACATGGAGCCGTTGAATGTGTTTGGTCGATAGGCGACGCTAAGAATTGCACCGGTCCCGGAGGTCGGGGTTGGATGATTAACAGTATACCTGGCCCACTCAGTCGTAAGTGTAACAGCCGCCGTACTCGTGTTAGCGTGCTTCTCAGTCATCAGCGTCAACACGACAAGCTCCCCTCCGACCTTGCCGCGAAGCCAGATGGACGCCGAAATGGGGCTCGCACTCACAAAGACAGTCGATCCGCATTCGACACTACCATAGCCGCCGGTTGCGCCAGTGTTTGTGAACGTCTGCGTGCTGGCGTCTTTCGTTACGCCGTCAGGCCCCACAACCGCATTGCGCTGGCTCGATACCGACGTTGCTGGCGAGAACGTGAAGCTGGTGTTCGACCAACCCTGTGGATTTCCACCCCGTGCAGTTTGCACAGCCTGACCGGTGTCATCAGAAAGAAGGATACCCGGCCCCGGCTTAACGTTCGCGCTGGCGACAGACGGAATGCCCGACTTTTCGACACCTTGCGGACCCTGTCCGATGCCGTTCACAGCGGCCAGGGTGTAGTAATACGGCGTGCCGTTCGTCAGGCCTGTATCAGTGTAAGGGAGCGTGACCCCCGGCACGGTTGGCGTCGTACCCTGTCCACCGGACGTCGTTGAGCGATACAGGTTGTAGCGGGTGATCGCGGAGCCATTGTCCGCCGGTACCGACGCCAGAGCAACCACGTTCTGCCCATTGCCGGGGGTGACGGAGATGGCAGGAGCGCCAGGAACCGCAGACGATGCACCCACAGTTGTAGTGGAAGTCACGGGGCTCGATGTGGCCAAGCCACCCGCGCTGAGCGGGAACACCTGATAGAAATAGTTGGTACCGGCCACGACGTCGATATCTACAAAGCTGGTCTCCCCTGGACCAGCAGCACCGACGACAAGATTTACCTCCCCCGCAGTCGCGCCGCGTTTGATGAGGTAGCCGCCAAGCCCGCCCGCATCCGGGACGGTCCCCGCAGTCCATGCCAGTGTGTTGGCGTTGTTTGCCGACGAAGCACCCAGCCCCGTAACCGGACCAGGCGCCGACACGGTGCCGGTCGCCGGGACGCCCTTGGGCGCGGTGTAATTGATCGAGACGATATCACCGGACGCGAGCGTCAGGAACGACACCAGGCCGGAGGGGCCATCGATCAGAGAAATGGACTTGGCGGTATCTGCGTTATTGTAAAGCAGGACGCCGGTCGTCCCATCGCGGTTTGCGAATGCCACGTTCTGAACTTCGAGGCTTGCCTCGCCCACGCCGATCGTCGTGCTGTAGCACCGCCGAGCGCCGGGCTTCATGACCTTGAGCAGATGCACCAAGGCCATGTATTCCGGCCGCTTCACCATCGTGCCGTTGCCGTCCGTCGAGATCGTCGCGCAAGGCGCAACCTGTGCGTAGGATGGCGCGAACGGCTGATAACGACCACCAGACAGCGGCTGAAGAAACAGGTTCCAGAACGTGACCGAGTTCTGGCCCGCGCGAATCCCGCCGATGATGGCATTCGCCAGATGCTGCTGGAGAGACACCTTGTTCGAGAGATTGCCGACCAGGCACATTTCGGTAAAATGCGTTTCCTTGGCGTTCCGGCTCCACGACCGGACCTGTTCGAACTCATTCTTGCCGGTGGTGCTGTATCCATGAACAGCGGCACCATCGACCCAGTCGCCCGCCAATGCTTCGGCGAAAACATCACGGACGAGATGGCCGCCGTTGGCACCGGTGTAGTTCGAAAGGTTGTGCCAGTTGTGGTCGCCGACGAGCACCTTCACATGTCCGAAGCCAGCGGCATTCAATGCGGGCTTCAGGATATTGACGAAAGCCGCCATCTGCGCGCCGGTCCAAACGCAACCGGGATAGCTGGGTGGCCCATAGCCGGCTTCGTTCTGCGTCGTGACGGCCCAGATGGGAATGCCAAGCTCGGCGTATGCCTTGAGGAACTTGACGAAGTAATTCGCATAGGCCGTGTAGTTCGTCGTATTGCCGACGAACAGACTGGTCACGCCGTTCGGCCTGCCGATCAGCGAGTTTGTCGACTTCATGGATGCGGGTGGCGTCCACGGTGACGCAATGAACTTTAGCTTGGGATTGATCGCCAGCGCTTCACGAAGCGTCGGGATGATGTATTCGCGATCCTTCTGAATCGTGAAGGTCGGCATCGTGACGTCGGCGCCATCCCAGTCGTCGCAATAGGTATAATACCCATTCTGCCCGCGGTGCGTGAAGTCCGAAGCGCCAATGCAGATGCGGCAAGTCGAGAAGCCATCCGTTCCGAATGCCGTCGTCAGATTGGCTTTGCGCTGAGCGGGGGTGCAATAAGTCTGGAGGACATAGCACGAGCTTTCCGTGAGCGACGCACCCGCACCGTGCATCTGCTGATAGGTCTCGGTCCCGTCGACATAGATGGTAGCGCCAGGCAGACCGGCGAGCGGCGCGAATGCCGTCATGGTCGCGTCTGTGATCGTCGGCGAGAGGTTGATCGGGGTTCGCTGCGCCACGGGCGTGTCTCCAATCAAGCCGCGGCCCGGGAGGATCTGGTTCAGCGTGTCGATCGCATCAGCGGCCGCGGTCGAAGAGTCAAACTTGCGTAAAATCGTCATGTCGAATTACCTTTTACGAGCGGGCGAACATGCCGTTGGTGAAGAATGGATCGGTGAAAAAGGCGCCGGATGCGGACGAAGCGGCCGATACGGTCACAGCACCGCTCGCGCTCGTCGCGCCCGCCGCGGCGACCACGTAATTGATCGTCCCCGCCGACAGCGGGGACATGCCAACGACAGCCTTCCAACCTGACGCGGCATCACCTGCGATGATCAAACGACCGTCGTTCGGCGTAATCGTGGGTGTGACACCAGCCGGGACGTTCGAGATGTTCGATACAAGTGTGCCTGCGGCTGCTTTCGATGTGATCGAGAGGGCATTTGGCGAAAGGGCGAGGGTCGATGCCGCAGCCGATACCGTGCGCGTCGAGATCGACGACGAAGCACTGCCGCCCGAACCTGTCGCAAACTCCTGATACGTCAGCGTACCAGCGGAAGCGGGGGTGGCGGTCAGGCCGGTGGTGATGACCGAGCCGTTCAGCGACCAGGCACGCGACGTGACTGTGCCGTTGCTTACTGCGCCGGGCGTCGCGGTGTAGATCGTCCCCGCCGTGCCAGTCGAAGGGGTGACCGTCGGCTGCGTAGTGAAGGCCGGCGCTGCCGCTGCTGCCGTTGCGACGGTCACCTGCTGTACCGTTGACTGCGTGGTGCCACCTGGTCCGGTCGCCGTCTCTTGGTAGGTCAAGGTGCCAGACGATGCCGGAGACGCCGTCGTGCCGGTGCTGATTACCGTCCCGTTGATCGTCCACGACCGCGAGGTGATCGAGCCATTGCTGATGTTGCCCGCGGTCGCGGTGAATGTCGTTGCTCCGGCAGTTCCGGTGTTCGGGCTGATGCTCGGCTGCGAAATGAAAGACGGTGCCGGGGCAGGGGTGACGGTGGCCGCAGTCACCGCTGCCACCTGAACCGTGGACATGGTCGTACCGCTCGGGCCTGACGCCGTTTCCTGATAGGCGAGCGTACCGGACGACGCCGGCAGGGCGGTTACGCCGTTGCTGATGGCGACGCCATTCAGCAGCCAGACCCGGGAAACGACAGCGCCATTGCTGACGGTGCCCGGCGTCGCTGCGTACAGCGTTGAGCCTGCCGTGCCGCTGGTCGGGCTGATGCTTGGCTGCGTCGTGAAGGCAGGGGCAGGGATCTCTACCGGGACGCCAGCTGCCTCAAGCGCAGCGATACGCTTGATCAACGCGTTCACCGTGTCGCGCCAGTCACGCGCGGACGTGTTGTTTGGGATATTTGTCAGCACGGCCATGCGTGGACACTCCTATTCAGGGAAGCGGGTTGGTCGTTCATCAGGGAAGCGACGCGTCAGCGCGGCCAGGCATCGACCGCGAGGCCGCGGCGGACGTCGCAGAGTGCTAGGTCGGCGCGCGCGTCGCGCAGCGAGCCCTCGGCGTCCGCGCTGTTGGCGCTACCGTCCGGCTGCCGGCGCATCGGCGTTGCCGTGCAAGGCTTCTTCGCCTCGGCCGGCACTGGGGGGATCACCGGCGAATAGCTCAGCGTCGAGCGCGTCGATGCCGCGCACGCGGTCAGCAGGAAGGCAGGCAGCACGGCTAGCAGCAGTTTGCGCATAGGTCCTCACGGTGTCAGTGGATCGAAGGATGATGGGTTCGCGATTTGCGAGGCGGTCGGCGAAGGTCGTCAGCGCTGTGGTCTGCTGGACGGCGAACAGCTTCTTGGCATCGCTGCGCAGCTGCTCGGCCTTCGCGATCTCAGCGCTCCACGCCGCCCGCTCTACCTTCAGCGTGGCCGTGCGGTCGGCGAGCGTCTCCCGGGTGACCAGAAGCCCGGCGAGCAGGCCGATCATCGGCACCGCCCACCAGAAGCGCCGCAGCAGGGCGAGGCCCGCCGCCCAGATCATGCTTCGTTCGAAGATGAGGGGACGCCCGCGGTCGAGGTCATCAACCGGGGTCCGCCGATGACCGCGCGCCCGGTCGGCCAGCGCCGCGCGATACAGCGCGACTTCTCCATTCGCATGATGCTGACCCGGTCGCCCTGATTGCCGCCAAGGACGTGATAGTGCGTCTTGTCCTCGCCGACGTAGAAGCCGACGTGACCGCCGCCCGGCCGCTCGAACACCAGCACCGCGCCGGCCGCGACTCGATCCGCCGCGAGATTGGCGCCCCAGGTCGCCCACGCCTTGGCGCGGACCGCGACGGGCGCGGCCGGAATGCCGTCTGCGGCGAGGCAGTTGGCTACGAACAGCCCGCACCACGGCACGCTGTCGGCATTGTAGACCATGCCCAGCACCTTCGTGCCGAGCTTCTTCGCCCACTCCATGATGGTCGGGCTGTTCGCCGCCCCCGGCGCCTCGCGGGTGCCAAGAAGCGACCGGGCATGGCGAAGCCACGCCGGCTCTAATGCCGTCGTCATGCTTAATTCCTAACAATGGTGAGGCGTTTTCGAGCTTGGCGCTGTTCAGATTGGGCCAGAGGGTTCTTCAAAGCTCCGGCCGGCCCGCCTCGCGCTTTTCCCCTTGTCGCTGAGGCGGGCCGTTAACAAAATATTAACCACAATTAGTCATTTTGCAGATGAGGCTCTGCCTCCCCGTGAAGGGTTCCCTGCTCGTCACGATGCCGCCCCAGCTACGGCGAGCAGGGAGTAGGGCGCGACGGTGTGACTGCCTGACACTGGAAGCCTCGTACGATTTCGTAGAAGCACCCGGACACGGCGAGCCACGCCAGCTCTGATGCCGTCATCATCTTTCTTTCTTTTGAGGTGAGGCGATCTGCCAGGCCGCTCGTTGGCGATGCGCTAGGGTCCACACCCACCGTGCCCTGGCCGGCCCGTCCTTGGCTGACCCTGGGGGCGGGCCGTAATTCCCTACTTGTCGAGTTCGCGCAGGGTGGCGGTCATGTCCGCGGGGACTTTGGGCTTGCCCAGGAGCGCGGCGTCGAGCGCGTCGATCGCGTTCTGCCCGCGCCGCTTGAAGAAGGTGATGATGCCGGTTCCGATCGCGCCCAGCGCGCCGCCTGTGCCGAGCGCGGCGAAGAGGTCGACCTGATGTTCTGCGATCCAGACCGCAGTGACCAGCATCGCGATGCCAGTGACGATCGCATCGAGCAGCCAGCGCTTCGGACCCGGCGTGTCGAGCGTGATGAACAGGCGGATCATGAGGCAGGCGAGAAGTCCGACGATCATAGATCCGGCCGGAAAACTGTAGCCGAGAAAAGACCAGATGACCGGTACCGATACGCCCGGTACCGCCGCGATAGCCCCCTCTCGCATTACCGCAGCCCGACGGCAGCGGTCGCCATTGCAAGACTCACGACGAGAATGGCGATCGGCCGGCGCAGCTGCGGCCAGCGTGACCACATGTCGACGGGCAGGGGAGCCTTGCGCAGCTGGAACTCGAGCATTGGCTCAGCGAGGATATGCAAGGCCATCCACAGGAAGCCACAGCCGACTGAGACGGGATCGAGCCATCGCTTGAGTTCCGCCACCCGTTCAATGGTATGGGCGTCGCCTGAGCTCCACGACCAGAGGCTGATAGCCTCGGCGCCACCCCGGCTGGCGACCGCGCACCCGGCAAGGAAAATGACGAATCTATAGATCGAGACCGGATCGGTCGGATGGTCAAACGCGCGTGCCGCCCAGATCCGACGCGCCTGCTTGCCCGCCATCATCAACCCGAGGCACATGGCCGCAGTCATGACGAACAGGTTCCACGCCAGCAGACCTGGGTTGTTTGCAAGGGAGGGAGGCGCCAGCGCGGCCGTCGACCGCATCGCCTCGCCGATGTAGTTGCTCGTGGCTGTCACGCTCATGCGTCATCCCTTCCCGCGACCGGGACGGCCGCGTTGCTTGCGTTCTTCATGGTATGATCCCTTAGGGTTTGGGCGCGCAGCCCAGGAAGGCGGTTTCGACATTGCGCCGGCAGTGTTCTGGCGCCGCGCCGATGAGGACGAAGAGGCGGTCGATGATCGCTTCGAGGAAAAGCCCCCCAGCGATGCCCCTTGATCGCGGCGCGGCCAACGCGGCTGGAGATCGTCTCGTCGGCCGATGGTGTTGGCCCGCCCGCAACGACATAGATCGGCACGGCGATCAGGATGTAGGCGAGCTGGTCGACCGCAACGAGCAGCTGGCGCAGCCCGAGCCAGAAGCGCTTAGCCATTGAGGACGGACCAATCGACCTTGCCGGCAGCAACGATGGCGCCGAGGTTCGCAGCGCGGCCCACCGCGGCCTTGGCTCCCATGCGCAGCCCCTCGATCGCAGCGCCGATCGCCACCCACGCATCGGCAAGCTCGATGATCTCGGCCGCAAGGTCCGCGATCGTCATCTCGCGCGCGCCTGCCTCGGCAGACAGGAACGGCGTGGTGGTGTCGTTGTCGAGGGACCATGCGCGCGCTTCGGCTTCCTTGCGTTGATACGTCATCGCCTGCCCGGCGCCGGGCGTCAGAATGCTCTGCCGGATCACCTCAGCTTGGGCATCGATGCTGGCGGACGCGGTATTGCGCAGCACGTCCAGATCGAGTGCTTCGCCTTCAAGGGCCTGCGAGGGAACCAGCACAATTCCAAGGCCCTCAGGCAATACCTGCGCCGCTGCTGCGCTCGTGACACCGCTCCCGCGCCAGCGCTCGGCGCCAGTCGCGAGGTCGTAAACGATCCAATATTCCATGACCTGTCCTTTCAGACGGCTGCGCGTTTCAGTTCGGTGATTTCCATCGTCGAGCCCGCGAGCACGGTCAGGGCACCGTCTGGCTCAAGGTTGCGGATCGAGAAGATGATGGTGTGATTGCCTGCCGCCAGGCCGGTGACGAAAGCAGGCAGAGTTATCGGCATCGCGCCGGACGAGCGCTGAAGATCGAGCACGATATTCACCGTGCCGGTTTGATAGAGGGCGCCGTCGATCGTGATGTAGCCGGCGAACTGTAGATCGTCGGGGCTTTGCAGACTGGCATAGGCGAGAATGCGCAACGCGCTGTTTGCTTCGGCCTTGTTGAAGGTGGCCTGAAATATCGTTGTGCCGATCACGTAGCCGCCTCCGCTACCGCCACCACCACCGCCCGTGCCGCCACCGCCAGTGCTTGGGTCGTCTTCGTATACCGGATACGGAATCGCCATGCCGCTTCCTCAACCATAGGGGATCGACATGCTGCCAGGCAGCGTGAGGAACATGGCCTGTTGGACCGATGAGGCACCCATCTTCGTCGAGGTGATCGTGCCATCCACGACAAGATTTCCGCCGATCCTACCGTCCCCGATCAACTCCCAAGCACCGCCGAACTGGTCCGACCAGAGGCTGAGCCGTGCGACACCGTTGCCGCCATCGGCGAGCAACCTGACATAGGCGGTAGCCTTGCCGGCAAGGTCGACCAGCGTGCCAGCCTGCTGCTGCACGGTAGCTACTGTGCCATTGTAAGCGCTGCGCAGATCCGTCACGCTCTGCGTCACGACGCCGATCTTGGGATCGACGATCGCAGTTGCCCGCTGATCGATTCTTGCGGACAGGTCGGCACCGACTTGCGCTTCGAGGTTCGATACGCGTTGGGCAGCCGCGAAACGCCCATCGGTTACGGCCATTTCGACCGTCGACAGGCGACCGCAGGCATCGTTTAGCGATGCCGTGATCGTGTCGCTACGCTGCCCTAGCGCCGTATCCCGATCAACCGATGTACGCTCGACCCGGCCAATCTCCGCGCGAACGGCGCTGTCCGTGGTCGCCAAGCTGGCAACGACACCGTCAACCCGGATGCCTAGCGCGCGATCACCCTCGCTCAACGCGCTCGCCGTTTGGTCGACGCGAGCGTTTGTAGCGCTGTCGCGGCCGACATAGTCGGTGGTGATCGTGTCGATGCGCCGCCCGATCGCGCTGTCGGCATCAGCCAACGTCGTTGCCGTCGAACTGACAAGTGCTCGCGTGCTCGCAGTTACAGTCCGGTCATTGCCAGCGCTGTACGGAACCCAGGTTTTGGTGCCCGGCTTTACTTCGGTAACGAATGGCCGAGAGAACCATGCATAGCCGTCGTTTTCGACATCGTACGAGCGGAGCGCAATCGTCGCGCGAACCGCACCAGCTGGCACGACGAATTCCTTCACGCCGGTCTGATCCCACGCATTCAGATCCTGCCCGCCGGCGTTGATCCTCAATGCCGAGTTTTCACCGGCGTAGCCGACGTAGCCGCTGTCGTTGAAGAAGAAGACGGTGACCCATGCTCGGCAGCGGTGAGACGCGGTCATAGCGTACAGCTGAATGTTAGATTCTGGGCGGACTGCAAAGGGAGCGCTCTGAGCTTCGCTGCAAAGTCCAGCGCCCGGACTAGGGCGGTGCAGGGTCAGGTTGTTCTCGATGCCGCCAATCATGAAAGGCTGAGCCGCTCGGTTCAGGCTCATGCTCGACGTAAGCTCGGGATTGAATGTTAGAACCCATCCATCAAGCGTGCTCAGACTGCTGTTCGGCACCAGGTTGCCCCCCGAAGGGCTGGCCTGCGATTCGAGCACCGATGCGCGCTCGCCTACGGCCGTCGTCGCGTTGGCGAGCGCGCGTGATGTGTCAGTGATCCGGGTATTGGTGGCGGTGTTGGCAGACTTATAATCCGCGGTGACGGTATCAATCCGCTGCCCGAGCGCGGTGTCACGGGTGGACGATGCAGTCTCCACCCGTTCGATCTCGGCGCGAGTAGCCGTGTCCTTGGTGGTGACGTCGGTGACGATGGAGTCGACGCGTTTGCCGATCGCCGTGTCTGCGTCGGAAAGGGCAGTGACCGCATCGCTGATCCGCGTGCTGGTCGCCGCGTCCGCCGCCTTGAACTCGGTAGTGACGGTGTCGATCCGTTCACCGAGCGCCTTGTCCGCGGCCGACAGGGCAGTGATCGATTGGGTGATCCGCGTATTGGTGACGGTGTCGCGGCCGGTATAGTCCGTCACGACGGTGTCGATGCGCTGCCCAAGGGCGGTGTCGCGGGTCGACGAGGCCAACTCGATCCGGCTGATCTCGGCCCGGGTGGCGGTGTCCTTGGTCGTGACGTCTGTCACTATGGAGTCGACGCGCTTACCGATCGCTTCGTCGGCCGCCGACAGGGCCGCGACCGAATCCGTGATCCGCGTGCTGGTCGCCGAGTCTGCCGCCTTGAACTCAGTGGTGACGGAGTCGATCCGCTCACCAAGCGCCCTGTCAGCAGCGGACAGGGCGGTGATCGTGGTCGTGATCCGCGTGTTGGTGACGCTGTCCCGGCTCGTATAATCGGTGACGACGGTGTCGATCCGCTGCGCGATCGCACGGACGTCATCGGTGCGGACCAGCCGCTCCGTCTCGATCAGCGCGCGGACCTCACCGTCGTTTTTGTTGGTGACGACGGTCAGGCTGTCGATGCGACGATCGAGCAGCTCGTCTTTGCCCTGCGCCCGGTTCGCTTCAGCGTTGAGGTCGGTCATTGCCGCGTCGATGCGGTTATTTGCCCGGCTGACAGCCAGGTCGGCCGTGACGCGCGCCTCGACCAGTTTGCTATCAGCATTGGCGAGGGCTGCGTCGAGGACGATACCGGACGCGAGGAGCTTGGCATTGAGGTCGGCGAGCGCCGCATCTGCCTTCGCTTCGGCCGTCCTAATCAGGGCATTGGCCGCCGCGACCGCGCTGTTGATGGCGGGGATCGTGATGTTCTCGAGAATATCTGATCGCTGCTTCACCGAGACCGCATCTGCAATGACCTGCTTCGCCGGCACCCCTGCAACAGCGCCAGTGTCCTTCGACGTGTTTTCAGCGGTGTTGTCGGCGTTCTCGGTCGGCTTCGTGCCGCTGACATTCTCCCAAGGGATCGTCAGTGGTGCCGGGGTTTTCGCTTCGCTGAAGCCCTCGATCGAAAGCGTCAGCTTGCTCAGCGTCTCGCCAACCTCGACGCTGAAGTCCTTGAAGAAGCCGTAGACGATAAGGCTGTCGAGACCGGCGTCGCCGAGCCACAGCGACGGCACTGCGCGGACGGCTGCGATCCGCCCAACGACCTGATCGACCGCATCAGTTCGGATGAGCGCCTTGCCCGCCATCCGCTTCGCCCAGGCGCGCGGGACGATCATCGTCTCGCCAAATTCGTCCGTCTCGCGCCGACTATAGTCGGTAATGCCCGACGTCGCCGAGCCTTCGGTGATACCGAGCGGTCGCAATATGCCGAGCAGCATGGTGCCGACGAATACGATACCATCGCCGCCGCGGCTGTCCTGCCACTCTGTGGTGTCGCTTACGGCCTCGGCATCGGCCCAGCTTGGCGGTTCCACCGTGGCGGTGCCAGCGACGGTGTCCTGCCACGCGACCGAATCGTCCCATGCGAAACCATCGTCCCAGACGACACGCTGTGCGACTTTGCCGAACGGTGCCAGCGTCACCGTGATGCTGGCGCCGGCCGCTAGCGACAGATCGAGGAACAGCGCGCCACCGGAGCCGCCCGACGGCGCAACGGTGCGGTCATATCCTGGGGCCTGAACGCGAACAGTCGCGGCGTTGCAATCAAGGATCGCAAGCCCGGACGCAGCGAGACTAGGCCGCAGCGTGACAACAATTGGCGCCTCGTCGGTGGTGACGGACCCAAGCGCCTGATCGAACATGGCCCAGCGGTTCGTAGGACCGACGTCGAGCCATGCCCCCGTCGTGGTCGCCGGATCATGACCGACGTTCCGATCAATCAGGCTTTCCCAGACGCGGTGCGTCTGCCGCCGGATGACGCGCTGCCCCAAGGCGTAGCCGCCGGCCGCCGTCCACTCGATGGCATCATCTTCGGGGACGCTGCTGGATGTCAGAACAGCTTCTGTGATCGCGATCGGCTGGAGCAGCTGAAGGCTGGACGCCTGCCCGACCGGCGCCGGATCCGAGCCGTCATCCGTAAACGCCTCCTCGCCGGTCAAACCCTCGACCGTCAGCGTGCAATAGCTGAGCGGCGCGGTCGCATGGTCGACCTCGAACTCTTTGTAGAACCCGCGGACCGTGAGGCTGCCAAAGCGATCGTCGGCGATCCAAGTTGCCGAGGTGGCACGAAGCTCGGCGAGCTGGCGCTGGATCGTGTCGACGTCGTCGAATGGCACGGCGAGACGCACTGACATGCGACGCGCGAAACCGCGCTGCACAACCGTGGTGACCCCGAACTCGTCGGTGACCCGCCGGCTACGGTCGATGACGCCGATCGTCGGCGCCGTCTCGACGGTTCCTAGCTCGATCGCGCCTGCGTCGGTGACGACTCTCATCAGGCGGCGCTCGCATTGCCGACGCTGAACGCCATGCCGTTATGATCGGCCGTGACGTCGTCGAGCTTGCGATCGATCCCCTTGGTGTTGCGGGCGATCTCGGTCTGCGCCGAACCATTTTCACGGCGCAGACCGGCGACCTCTTCTTGCAAGGCCTCGATGGCGCTGACGATCAGATCGTCGTTGGCCGGTGCGGGCGCCTTGCCGGTCGCGGCGTCCGCGGCCGTGATCATCGTATCGATCGGCGTGGCGGCGCGGCCCGACGCGGCGGTGCCGCCAGCCAGCGCGCTGACGACGCCATAGGCGGCCTGGCGGCTGGCGTTGTTCATGGCCTGCACCCGGTCGAGCTCTTGTCGGCTCGTCGTCTGTTCGGCGGTCGGCGCGGTGGCGCCGTTGCCGAGCGCGCTGATCACGCCATAGGTTGCCTCGAGGCTGGCGGCGGTCATGGCGCCCACGCGTTCCAGTTCCTGCCGGCTGGTCGCCTGCTCAGCCGCGGCCGTCAGCAGTGCCTGGCTGAGCGCCGGCAGGGTCTTCGCTGCATCCTGATCACCGCCGCGCGCGGCGGTGCTGGCCGCGTTGAACTGCCCCTGCAACGCCGCAAAGCCGTTGCCGCCGGCAGCGTCGGTGACGCCGCGGATGCGATTTACCTCGTCCATGATACTGTCGCCGACCGACGTCCATGCGTCCGCCAGCGTCTTGGCGGCCGACGCTGCGGCCTGGGCGTCCTGCACGGCGTAGATCTCCTGCTGCAGGTCGCGGTTGCTCGCATCCAGCTTTGCCAGGTCGAGCGCACGAAGAGCGGCGGTGTCGCCGCGCAGCTCGAGCAGCTGACGCTGCAAATCCTGACGCTCACTCGCGATGTCCGCCGCGCTCTTGGCGCCTTCCATCGACGCCTGAAGGTCGGCGAAGGCCGGGGCGAGCTGCAACAGCGTCGCATAGGTGGCCTGACCCGCTGCGCTCGTCAGATCCTGCGCCTCGACCAGCTGGCGGAAGCCCGCCAGCGTTTCGGGCATCGCCATGCCAAGGCTGCTGAAGACGCCGGCAAACTGCGCGGTCTTCGCGGCTGCCTGCTCTTCCTTGGTGTAGAAGGACTCGAAATAGGCGTCGGCTGCCGACGTCAGCGCGGACACGCTGTCGAACTGGTCGGCGAGGCCGAGCTTTGCCGCAATGCCCATCGTCTGCGCGCTGGTACCGAGCAGGTCGAGCGACGCGCCGACCGCCTCGACCGTCGAGGCGACGCGCACAAGCGTTTCGAAGGTGCCTTCGCCGACCTTCTGAAACTGCGCGACGGCCGGGAAGGCCGCGGCCGCCATGCCATCGGCCGCAGCGCCGAAGATCGCGGTCAGCTTCTCCTGGATCTGCTCGCCGGTCAGATCCTTCAGGTCGATCTTGCCGATGTTGACGACGAAGCTGTTGAGGCGGTTCTGGATGTCGCCGGTCGCGGCGCCCAACGGCCCGGCCGACGCTACGATCGCATCGTTGAACTGCCGCAGGATCAGCGTGAACTGATTTTCCAGACCGGCATCCGCCGCGTCGTACTGCGTCGAATATTTCGTGCCGGTCGAGATCCCGAGGAACGACGACTTCTTCTTCACGTCCGAATAATAGGACGCGTCGAAGCCGCTGTTCAGGATGCTGCCGACCGACTGCGGACCGCCCGACAGGCCGTTGCCGATGACCGAGGTCTTCGTGCCGAACAGGCCACTGAGGAGGCTGCCGATGACCGGGATCTTGGTCAGCACCGCGCCGATGCCCGCACCGATCGGGCCGCCGATCGCCATGCCGATGCCTGCCATCGTTGCCGTGGCGTTGCTCTTGAACCCAGTGGTGACCCCGGCATTCGCATCGATGTTGCCCGCACGGACGACGAGGGTCGCGACGCCCCCGATCTGGCTGTCGATCGACTTCAGCGACGCGGCCATGTCGCGCGAATAGGACAGCATCACGGTGTCGACGTCCTTCAGGGCATCGATCGCGTTCCGGATGCTCTCGCTCTTCGCCGACGGATCGCCAAGCACGGTGCCGGTGCCGGTGTTGGTCGGCGCGAGATCACTCTTCGATGATCCGAACGAGCCGGCGAGCGACACGCCGATCCCCGCCAGCGCGGCGACGGTCGCGGCGCCCGCGGCAATGTTAAGCGGGAAAGGCAGGCTCTTGATGGCGTTGACCACCGCCTCGGTCGCCCCGACCGCGATACGCGCCACGCTATTGGCGATCTTGCTGCCCGTCTCGATCGCATCCTGCGCGATCGCACGGACCGACATGGCGAACTGTACGAGGCGGAATGCCTTTTCGGCAGTCGCGAGCGCCTGATAGCCGCTCGACCCTTCCTTGAAGAACCCCTTGGCAGCAGACGTTGCGTCGCCGAATGCTTGGACCTGGGCCCCGGAGGATCGCAGCGCAAAACGTGCGTTTTCACGTAAGATCTGGCTTTGGTCAGCACCGGCCGCCTTGATCGCGGCTAGATGCTCGGCCTCGGCGCGCGTCCGGTCAGCCTGATAGCTGGCGTAGATCGATGCCATGTCACCGATCGCGCGGCCGGCCTCGCCAAATGCGTCCGCCATACCCTGACCGGCTGACTGAACCTTCCCGGCGATGATGTCCCACTTGTCAGCGGTGAAGGTCAGCGAGTCGTTATAGCTGCGCTGCATCGCGCCGAGCCGTTCCGCTTCGTCAGCGACCTTGACCTGCTGCGCAATCCACGCGGCTGAGTCAGCGCCGGTCCAGCCCTTCGACTCCGCTTCCTGGGTAGCGCGCAGGATGGCAAGCGAGTGGACGCGCGCGGCATCGGTCGCGTCGATAAGCTTGATTTCTTCCGCAAGCTCGGCAAGTCGGCGATCGCCGGCCGGCATGGCGAGCTGAATAGCCGCCTTCATCTCGGAATCGGTCAAGCGATCACGCGCGGCACGCTGATCGTCGAGCGCCTTCGACGCACGCGCTGCGCCGTCGACATCCTCCGTCAGCTGCGCCGCCTCGATCGCAGCCAGCAATGGGAGGTCTGTGATACGATCACGAAGCAGCTCCGCGGCCTTCTCGGTCGGCGTGATACCTGCTGCGACCGATGCGTTGACCTGATCCTGGATATCAGCCTGCTCACGCATCGTTGCGGTGCTCTTGGCGGCATCGGAAACGTGCTGCGCGACCGCCAGGCGGACCTCCCGAGCGACTGCCGCCTCAATGTCACCACGCTGGCGGATTGCCTTGCTCTCGGCCTTCACGCGTGCCTCGGCGATCAGCGCCGCGGCGCCCGATACGCCATAGGCATCGGCCAACTGATAGAGGTTGCGGATCTGCGCCTCGATCGCCGCGGCGTCGCGTGCCAGCTGCTCGGCATGCTTGTCGGTCTTCGGATTCGGGATGTTGTTGTAACCGATCGACTTTGCGATGCGCTCGCGGGCGTTGTCGATCGCCGCGGTCTTCACGCGCTTGCCGAGCTTCGTCAGATAGGTGTCGGCAGCGGTGTAGGCCGCGCCATAGGTCTTCTCGAGCAGCTTGGGATCGCCCTGGCCGATTAGCATTTTGCCGATGCCGAGGGCGCCGCCCTTTTCGACTTCGGCGAGATAGGCCTTCGTCCCTGCGACGCCCGCATAGATGCTGGCGAGGGTCGAACGCATGTAGGACGTCAGGTCATCGAGCACGCCCTTCACGCCCTTCGACATGCCCTTCATGTCGCCGACGAAGTAATCCGAGATGTCCTTGCCGACCACGCTGAAGAGGGCCTTGGACGTATCCGCCCAGGTGATCGTCTCCTCTTTCAGCTTGTACAGTTCGGCCTTAGTCGCATTGGCACCACCGGTGATTTGCCCGAGATCGCGCGTCAGCTGGTCGGACTTGACCCCTTCATTCACCCACCGGTTGAAGAGCGCAAAGCCCGCGCCGGCTGCGGCAAGGCCGATAAGCAACGGCGAGAACCGCAAGGCCAGCACCGCTACCTCCTTGCCGAAGCCGCGCAATCCGCCCTGTCCCATCTGGGCGACCTGAAGTATTTGTGCGCCCTGCTGGATGAAGACCTGCATGGGCTTCTGCCCGGCGAGCAGGCCCTGCGTGATATCGGGAAGCTGGACAGCAATGCTCTTCAGCGCAGTCCCATTCTTAGCCGCAGCCCCGGCCATGGCGACGTGCGTCTGCGTCGCGACGTTCGCGCGATCGATCAACATGCCTTCAGCGCGGGCCAGTTCTTCCGCGGACGCACCCGCTGCGGTCATAACGCGACGGGCCTCGGCGATCTCGCTGTTCAATCGAGCCTGAGCGGCAGCCGCAGGGTCAAGCATAGCCCGCAGTCGTGCCAGCGATGCGGCATCGGTTGCTGCTGCGGCCTCCTGTTCCCGCATCGCCTGCGC
Organism: Sphingomonas sp. CFBP 13714; assembly: GCF_014842205.1. Lineage (NCBI taxonomy): Bacteria > Pseudomonadati > Pseudomonadota > Alphaproteobacteria > Sphingomonadales > Sphingomonadaceae > Sphingomonas > Sphingomonas sp. CFBP 13714. The sequence goes on along the minus strand of NZ_JACYVG010000003.1, from coordinate 76,018 downwards.
GCCGCGGTGCACAGCGGCTTCAAACTGCGCATGACCGAGCGCGGCCGAGCGAAGGCGCTGAGCTTCGGCATCGCTGGCGCTAGCCGCCTGGGCGACCTCCAGCTCTCGCAGCGCCGCGGCGCCTTTCCGCGCGGCGCTTTCGAACATGGCATATGCGTGCGCCGCCTCGCGCACTCGCGTCGCCTCGGCAGTCGCCGCGGCTGCATTTTGGGCGGCCTCCATCTCTCGCATCGCAGCGACGCCGCGACGTGCGGCTGCCTCGAACAGCCCATGCGCCAGGGCTGCGGAGCGGACGGACTGAGCTTCGGCTTCGATCGCGGCAGCAGCCGTCCGAGCGGCATCAGCTTCGGTGTTTGCCAGTGCCTGTTGCTGCCCCCGAAGGCGACCAGACAGCTCGACCAGCTTGTTTTCCTCAGCGGCAAGCGCCGCCGTCTCAACCTTCATCGCCCGGATCTCCTCACGGGTCTTGCCGAAGGTTGATGCTTGGCGATCAAGTTGGCGGGACAAGGCCTCGCCGGCCTTTTCGGTACTTGCCATCGCCTGCCGGGCCGTCTGCATTTCACGCGATGCGGCATTGCCGAACATGACGACATTCGATGTCGCGGCCGAGACGTCGACCATACCGCGGGTTGCGCGCTCGATGCGGGTGGCGTCGGCAAGCACCTTGGCCTCGGTAGAGTCCATTGCGGCTTGCAGCTGCGTCAGACCACCGAAGGAGTCGCCGGTGTCGATAACAAAGCCGACTTCAAGCCTCGGGGAGGAATCGTGTATGGACATGCGTCATCCTCCCCGTTTGATCAGCCCAGCACGGCGCGGAGCTTGGCTTCTTCGATTTCACGCTCGCGTGCGGTCACCTCTGCGCGCCAAGGGGGCGGGCAGGTTTCAACTTCAGCCTTGCGACTTTCGGCGAGGTAGGCAGCAGAGAGGCGGCGGATTAGCCGCCCCTCCCATGGTTCAAGGTCAACGGCAGTGCGTTCGCACCAGGCGTTGATTTCGAGCCATGACAGCGGGACGGCGCCCATTCCGGCCGCTTGAGTCAGGCCAATTTCGATCAGCCGGTCCGTGATATGCGGCGCGGGATTGTGCGGCATAGGCGGCACGATCTTGTCGCGCTTCATCTTCTCGATGCGGCTGAGCAGAGGAGCCGGCGACTCTTCTACGAACTTCGCTCGCCGTGATCGAGGGTCCGGCTTTGGCGTGGCCTGAAGCCACGCCATCATCCGGATATAGAGGGTCAGGCCGCTTTCGAGGCGGCCTTGAAGTTTCCCCAGTCGGCGACAAACTTCGCCACTTGGCGGGTGATGTAGCCGATGCCCTGATCGGCGTATGCGGCACGGAACATGTCCTGCCCGGCGAGGCTGGCCCCCTCGGGCTGATAGTCGAAGTTCTCGAACGACACGGTGATCGCGGCGAGGTCTTCGGCCGTCTCGGCGATGCGCTCTTCCTGGGTCGCCGCGGTGATCTTGCCATCATTGTCCTGCATGCGCTTCAGCGCGCGCGCGGACTGGCGGGATTCGACGGCGCCATAAGCGCGGCTGCCGGGGCCGTGAAGATGGATGCGGACGGGGTGCTTGCCCGCTTCGTCGGCATAGAGCGGCTCGCCGGTGGGGCCCTTGACGTGCAGGGCGGCGGTGGCAGCGACGGCGAGCGAGGCGATGTTGAGCAGCGTGGTCATGAGATAGTCCTTCGCGGGAGGATGGTGCGCCAGCCCGGCTCGCGACCCGCGACGACGGGCCGAGCTGGCGCATAAGGACTGGCGTCGCGGGCGCCGGGTAGGGAAGGGGTCAGGTGGTCGGCGCAGCGACCTTGACGATCTTGGTGCAGATCTCGATCGTCGGAGCGCCGGTCAGCATGCTGTCGGCACCGTCGGCGGTCTCCGGCATGCCGAAGTTGCGGCCACCGAAGTAGCGCTTGGCACCGTCCGGATAGGTCACGCGGAAGGAATAGAGCTTCTGACTCTCGTCGTCGGCCGACGTCTGCATGATCGCCTGGCCGGCGTCGGAGCTGTCGAGCGCCATCGACGGCTGCAGGGCGCCATAGTCGGCCGAGCCCTTGAACTTCTGCTTTGCACCCTTGAGCGGCTGGAATTCGACCTTGGCGAAGCTGGCGCCGATCGAGCCGAGCTTTTCGACCTGACCGACGTCGGTGAAGGTCAGGGCGGCGTAGCCAGTGGCGTCGGCAGTCGCCGGCGACGTAACGGAGATCGCAAGCGACGAGCCTGCGGCGGTCTGTGAACCCATGGTGATGATCCTCGTGACTTAATACCGGCAGGGCCGGCGGGGTGGCGCCCGCTGGGCGGCGGGCACGCGGGTTAGGCGGCGGTCTTGGCCTTCGGGTCAGCGGCAGTGTCGACGGCCTCGACCAGCCCAGCGGCTGCGAAGTTGACGAACTCGCCCTCGGTGAAATCGTGCGCCTTGCCAGCGTCGAAGCGCCGCTCGGTGCCAGCGTCGGTGAAATCGCGGGTCGCCTTGGCGCGGATCGTCTTGGGCTTGGTGTCGGACATGGTAGGTTCCTTTTCTCTCACGCTGCCGCGTCGAAGCTGACGCGGAAGTCTTGGGTCTGCTCGAAGCTGTTCGCCGGACCGCCGACATCAGGGCCGGTCCCAGCGGTGAAGATCGAGACACGAAAACAGCCCGAAAGATCGCCGATCACGTCCCGGCAGCATTGCCGGATGAGCTTGATTGCGGCCTTCTGATCTCGATAGTTCGCCGCCCGCACCGCCACGGACACGCGCTCGACGGAACGGACGAGCGGCTCCCGCTTCAGGCGTTGGCGATCGACCAGGGTCACGCTGCGGATCAGAATGGCGGGTAGCACTACGTTATCGGGAAGCTTGCCGGCCTTGATGCTTGTTGGCTCCATCAGCTCGGTCAGCGGCTCGTAAGCGCGCAGCAGGTCACCGACGATCTCGACACCGCTCATTCGTCGGTCCCTTCCGGTTCGTCGCTGCCGATGATGCCGCCGCGGGTGACGCGGGCATTGACGTAAGTCTGCATCGCGGCACGGGCGGCTGCGGCGCTGAGATCGAGCGAGGGACGCATGAACGGGTTGGCTTTGGCGCCAGGGTGGTGGACCGTCTTGCCGACAAAGCTGCCGCCAATTCGCAACGACCCGCCGCCGGTTTCATTGATGCGGCGGACGCTCTTGCCCTCTCGCTGGCTGTCATCGACCGTGATGAAATGCGGGTCTGTGCCGTATTCTGCCCAGATCGCGAGCGAACGAGGCCAGTGACCTTTGACGCTGACCTTGACCACAATCCGCCCCGGCTCGCTGTTGGTGCGCAGCGTAAGCGCCTCGGTCACCTCGGCTGCCGGGGAGCGGCTCTTCGTCTCGTCAAGCAACACCCTGCCGCCGGCGCGCGCCGCGCCGCGCAGCAGCTTGGCTTCAATCTGCGCAGGCAGGCCGGCGATGAAACGGTCGACCTCTGCCTGACCTTTGACGCTCGGCATCAGGCCGCGTTGCCCGCCGAGGTATAGTCCTCGACCATGAACTCGATGCCCGAGCGTTGGCGGATCAGTGCTGGCCCGGCGACGATCTGCATGATGCGCCCATCCATCACGAAGCGCATGTCAGGCGTCACATCGTCGCGCGCCCGCATACGCACCCGTGCTGGACGCGCTGCCACGTTGATCCCTCCGGCGAGCTTTTCACCACGGCTCGGCAGCATGTCGACGACGCCGGCCCAGACCTCGTCGACCAGCACCCAGTTGCCTGACCCGGCGCCGTCGAGGCTGTTATCGGCTACGGGGCGCTCGATGCGGATGAAGTCGGGCAATTCGCCGGCAGTGAGCTGGGTCATACGACGAACTTGCGCAGGGGAGCGATTAGGAAGGTGATCGCCAGCGGCAATTCCGTCAGGTTCTGCCCCGCCGCCTCGCGATTGGCGTACCATTGTCCGACGAGCAGCAGCACTGCCTGTGCGGCAACGGCGCGACCGCGCAACGCCGTCGGCGACACGTCAGTGGCGAAGTCGCACCCTGTTGCGCCCTCAATCGCTCTAACAGCTGCCGCGATGAGAATGCCGAGATAAGCGTCCTCACGATCAGACGAGCCTAGACGAAGGTGCGTTTTCACATCCGCGAGGGTGACGAGCTCAGCCACGAGTGAGATCGCGCCCATCGCGCCCTTTCTTCACCGCAAGCCGCCAGCCGGTGTCAGGGCCGTCCGGCTTGTCGCCGGTATCCTTCTGCGCGATCCAGAGCGAACCGCCGAAGGTGACAGCGTCGCCCAGCGTATAGGCTTGGCCTTCCTTGAACACGCCGCGGTCGATCACTGCTGGCACACTGAGGTCGAAGGTCTTCACCTGCTCACCGCGCACGAACTTCAGGGTCGCCTGGCGCTCCCCGGTCTGCTCGATCGACATATCGTCGAAGCCCAAGCCGGGGTCGCCGTCCTTCCCATCTACGCGCCCAAGCGGGCACATCTTGCCGTCGCTCAGTGTCATGACCAGCGCACCCGTGCGGTCGATCATCGCGCCAGCAAGGCCGACGCCGTCCTTCGCAACAGGTAGCGCAGCAACAGCGCGCTCGACGGCCGATGCGATGATCGGCTCGACGTCGGCGATCGTGACGCTCTTGCCATCGGCAGGGGTTGGCAGCGCCGCGACTGCGGATGCTACGGCCCCAGCGATGATCGGCTCGACATCAGCGACCGTGACGCTCTTACCATCAACCGGCACCGGCAGCGCCGAGACTGCGGCCGCGACCGCCGCCTCGACCGGCGCGATGACGTCGACCGGGGGCAGTGCGGCGACAGCGCGCTCCGCTTCCTGAGCAATCAGTGGGCGCACATCGTCGAGCGTGACGCTCTTGCCATCGATCGCGGGCGGCAGCGCCGCCACTGCCGCAGCAACAGCGGTCTCGACCGGTGCGACCAAGTCGGGCAGCGGCAGTGCCGCTACAGCTCGTTCCGTCTCGGCAGCGATCAGCGGCTTCACGTCGTCAAGCGTGACGCTCTTGCCATCGGCCGGCGCAGGCAGCGCGGCGATCGCAGCAGCGACTGCCGCCTCAACCGGCGGAATGACGTCGACCGGCGGTAGCGCGGCAACGGCCCGCTCGGCCTCGACAGTAATTAGCGGCTTCATGTCGTCCAGCGTGATGCTGACGCCATCCTTGGCAGGGGGCAGATCGCCGACAGCCCGCGCAACGGCCGCGGCGACAAGGGGCTCAACGTCGGCGACCGTGACGCTGGTGCCGTCGCGCGGCGCGGGCAGGGCGGCGATCGCATCGTCAATCATTCGCCGAATGCTTGCTTCATCCGGAGACGCATCCCGTGCCTCGACAATTGCAAGGCGAGCGAGCAGCGGCGTGGTAGCCTTGTCGACAGCTTCACGGACAATGATTGCTGTGGCCTCGGCCATCGCTTTGGCATCAAGCATTCAGCAACTCCCGGCAATATTCTTTGTACAGGGCGGCGGTCGCGCGCGATTGCTCAGCAACTTCTGCGGGATCAGCCGGAGGCGCCGCCGCAGGCGTCGTATCGCCTTGACCCTTCGCCCACGGATCTTCTCGCGCGTCGCGTTTCGCTAGCGCCGCCAAGCTGTAATTTTGCTCTTGTAAGTACGGCGTGTCGCCGCCGGGGATCGGCCCGAGGTCGAGCCGCCGACGCGCTTCGTCAATTTTCTTGATCCCAGCCCCGGTGGCCAGCGCTTCGGCTTCGATCAGCGCCTTGGTGTCCATGCGCAGCAGGCCGTCGAGGTCGAACTCGGTGCCGATGCCCATGCCTTCGCCGATGCCGAGTCCCTCATCGAGGCATAGCTCGGCGGCCTCGATCAGCGATTGCAGCGCCTGGGTATAATATTCGAGGTTGAGGCTCTCGACGTTGCTGTTCGTCGGCAGGTTGCCGATACCCAGCTTGTAGGGCGGCACATGGAACGTGGAGCAGACCACCTCGGCGGTCCACTTCAGCTGGTCGATCAGCTCGGCATCCTTGGCGGTGACGGCCATGTGCTCATATTTCAGGCCATCGCCGAGCACGGCGACGCGGCCGGAGTTCTTGCCGCCGTAATAGTCGTACCAGTTGGCCTTAAGCTCTTCCGAGGATTCCTTGCTAATCTTGCCCGGCGCCGACAGCAGGCCGCCGGGGCGCGACTGGTTGCCGAAGAAGACCGCTGAATTGTCCTGGATGCGCAGGCCCTGCGTCGCCGCGAGGCCGTTCGCATAGATCGGCGATACGCCGACCAGCGGGTGGAACAGGCAGTTGAACCGGTCGTGGATGATCTCGCGGGCCGGCACGACCATCGGGCCAGCGATCTCCGAAACATCGTCCTGCTGCAACTCGTAGAAGATGCTGCCGTCGTCGGCGACCAGCGGCTTCACCCGGTGAGGGTCGAGCACGTAGAGCGCGATCACAACGTTGCGCGCGTCGCGGCGCTTGAGGACATAGGTGTTGCCGCTGCTGAGCTTCGACAGGAACCACGATTCGAAGAACTGGATCCGGGTCTGGAAGCTGTTGGGCTTGCGCAGCACTGGCGAATAGGCGGGGCGGGTGGTTTCGGCCCAGATGCCATGCGTGTCCTGGCTGACCAGCTTGACGCGCAGCTTCGAGATGTCCGACGCAATGAGCGTCATGCACGAGAAGACGGCGTGGAAGGCCAGCACGGCGGTCTGGTTGACCTCGACGTTCTGCTGCCACGCGCCGCTGAAGCTTTCACGAACGATCGGCATCCAAGGGCCCGACGGCGTGCTGACGATGCGTGCCGCCTTCTCGCGAATGATGGGCAGGCCGCCTTCGGTTTCGGGTTCGGCCTGCCCGGCGGTGATCTGCCGGGAGCGCCCGAACTCCCGGCCGAGGATCCGCATCAGGCGCTCGCGACCTTGGCGATCTCTTCGAGCAGGCGCTTGTCGCCCCAGCGGGTGCTGACGGTGATGCCGAGCTTGGCGGCCTTGTCACGCAGCTCGTCGAGCGTCGGTGCCGCGGCGGACGGATCTGCCGACGCGTCAGCTGCGCGCGCCTTCTTGATCGCAATAAGGATGCGAGCGTCTTGGTTGCTCGCTTGGAATGGGTCGCCCGCCTGAAGCGCGCGGGTCGCGTACCTCATGTCGCGGGTGGCGATAAGGTCAGGCATAGGTGTCTCCTCAGTTGATCGGCGGGCAGGGTTGCTGCCCGCCGATCCGTCTGCTCACTGGTGGCTTACGCGCCTGCGGCCACCGGCTCGCCCCAGCGGACGGCCGTCAGGTACGCGACCGCGGTCGCGCGGCGACGACGCCAGTTGATGGTGCGCTCGGCGCGCAGGCCGACCAGGTTGTTCTGCCACAGCGAGACCAGCTGCGTGCCGGTCCCGGCGAGGCCGTCCTGCTGGAGGGCGCTATCCTTCATCTCGAGCGACGCTTCACGGCTCATGTCGACCGCGATATCGCCCTCGTCGGCCTCGTAGATGTCGGCCGCGTTGACAAGAGCTACGGTCTGTCCGGCATATTCCGACACGATGACCGGCAGGCCCTCGAAGGTCCCGCCGAGCATGGTCATGCCGGGGAATTCCTTCTGCCCAAGAGCATTGTTCATCATCGACAGGCCAAGGGCATTGGTCGCCGACATGATCCAGACGCCGGTCGTTAGCGAGTTGTTTGCTGCGATGAACGCCGCCATCGCTGCGCGCGCATCGGCGCGCACTGCATCAGCATCACGGCCCGACGATGCCACCGCGGTTGCGTCGTGCGTGACCGATGCCGGGCGGACGGTATCGATACCGGCGTTGGTCGGATCGATGAACGCCAGATCCTGCGTCTCGACCAGCGCGGCCTTCAGCGCGTCGCGAACGATCGCCTCCGAACTCGGGTTCGAACTGCGCACGTTCTCCTCGGTCAGCACGGCGATGTTGGCGACCTTCAGGCGGCCAAGCACGCTGCGCGTGAAGTCGAACGACGTCAGCGGCTTCGGCTTGCCTTCGCCGACCCAATAGCCCTTGCCGCCGCCGGTCTGAAGGATGACGGGCTCATCGAAGCCGATCTTCCGCAGCGACGGAGTGATGCCGGTGCCGAACTTGCCGAGGATCGTCGCCGGGCGGAGGAACTCGGCGAAGTCGACGAACGCCGCGCCTTCAGGGCTGTGCAGGGCCGCTGCCCAGCTGCCAGGCTGGTTCGAACCGGCCGCGACGGTTGCCTTGATGGTCCCGACGACGTCGCTGTCCGGACCGTACATGCGCTCGGCGATGGTCATCACGGGCTCGTTATCGAGCCGCGAGACGGCGCGGGCCTTGGCATAGCGCGCGAAGGCGATGCCGGGAGCGAGCTTCGGCTGCGCCTTGACCTGGGTCAGGCCGCCGCGCTGCGCGGCTGCGGCCGAGGGGTCGCGCACGTCCTCGATCGGCTTTGCCGTCTTGGCGATGGTACGCTCGGCGGTGCGCAGCCGATCGAGGTGCTTGTCGATCGCGACGACGTCGGCGGAATGGCCGTCATATTCCTCCGACTGCGCAGCGTCGAGGGTGGCGCCATCGGTGGCGGCCTTGGTCATGATAGCGTCCATGGCACCGACGACCGAGGCGCGCTTGGCCTCGTACGCCGTGATTTGCTCTGCGAATTTGGTCACTTCAGATCCTTCGAATGGTGTTGATGACGAATGGCTTCGCCCGATCGCGGGCGGGGTCATCCAGCTTCACCACGCGAACCGATTTGCCGACCGCGGCAGGTTCTGGGTTGGCGGGAATCTCGGGGTCGGGAACGCCGGCTTCCTTGCGCAGGGCGGCGTCGATCGACTTGATCTGGCTGATGATGGCATCGCTGTTCGCGGGGATCGTGACCGCGGACAGCTCGTAAACCTCGGTCTCCGTGTATCGGATGCCACCGTTGTCCATGTAGCTGTACTCGATCGGCCGGAAGCCGATGCTGACCGCACGGACCAGGCCGAGCTTGATCGAGTGCCACGCCTCGTCGAGGCGGTCCTTCAGCGTGCCGGGCTCATCCAGCTTGGCGACCGTGGCCTCGAACACGATCCCCTTGGCGGTCGGCTTCTCGAAGGTCACACTGCCGATCGGCTGGTCATGCTTATGCTGCCACAGCAGGGAGATCGGATTGGCGAACTTGACGCCGAGCGGCTCGATGATGTCGCCGACGCGATCAACGCTGGGCGACGTAGCGATGCCCCGGATAATGCGGGCGTCGTCGTCAGCCGACTTGATGGTCAGCACGCTGAATGCGCGGTTCTGCATGATTGAGCCTTTCAGAGGAACATGACCTGCAGACCGGCGCCTGCGGCTTCCGGGTTGCGGGTCATCAGCATCACCGCGTTGAAGGCGGCGACGAGGGGATCGATCTTCGCCTTGCCGGCGATCTGCTTGGTGATCAGGACGGCGTTGCCGCGCTGCTCCGCTTTCGCGTTACCGACGCACCACGCCATCAGCTCCTGATTGCCATGGACAAGCGTGCCGTCTTTCAGCTTGCGTTCCGTGCCCCACACGGCGCCGGAGAGGCGAAAGCCTTGACTGACGGCTAACATCTGCTCAGCGGAGAAGCCGCGCCCGGATAGCTCGTCGACCAGTGCCGTTACCCCTTGGGGATCGAGCCCGATGGCCGCTTCCTCGGGAAACAGGCCCGCGTCCTTCACGCGCTCGAGCAGATCGGCGACGTCGACGAGATCCTGCGTCGGAGTGACGCATTTCACGAGCGTGCCATGCCCGATGAAGTCGTTCAGGCGGCTCGCAATATCCTTGCGCCGATCGAAAACGTCCTGTTGCGCCCAGGCCCGGCACCAAAGCAGCCACTGCTTTGTGACCTTGTGCCGGCCAAGCAGCGCAAGGCCGAGAAGATCGTCGAGGCCGCCACCGTCGCCACCGGCGACGATCACCTCGCAGACCTCGAGCAAATGCTCGAAGGTGCCGTCCCAAAGCGCCGCCGGTGCAGCCGCGCCCTCCCAATAGGTAGCGCCGATCCACGCATCGTGGCGCAGGCCGACACCGATCTCCACGTTCAAATGCTTGGCGTAGAAGACCTGCTTGGTGCCGTCCTCAGCGTTGGCGACCTTGCGGAACTGGCTTTCGAGCCATTGCTGGCTGACCGACCTCCCGATGTTGGGGTTGGTGATGTAGAAGTTCGCCGGGTCGAGGTGCTCGTCCGCGGCGATCATATCCTCCGGGAACTCGTAGAGCACCGGCAGAAACTCGGGGTCGTCGACCACGCCGTCGCGGACGTCGCGGGCATAGGCCAACTTCTCTTTGAACACGCCAGCGGGCGGTTCGTCGGACTGCGTCGTCAGGTAGAGAGTGTATCCCTCCGGCCGCGACACCTGGCCGCCCGAGGCCTCGCGAAACATGGCATCCGCCGTGGCCTTCTTGCCGAAGAGCCAGAGCTCGTCGACCAGCACCCGGCTGGCCTTCTTACCCGACACAGTCGCGCTGTCCGCCGCCACCACCTTGAGCGTCGCCTTCGTGACGCGGTTGGTGATCAGCCTGATATGCTCCTGGATATGCAGGAGATCGCCGAGCTCCTCGTCGGCGCGGATCATGTCGCAGGCTGGCTTGAAGCTGTTGCCGGCCACCTCGATGGTCGGCGCGAGGATCAGGTTCTCGTCGGACGGGCGCCAGCCGCAGATCAGCTCGGTGAGCATGATGCCCGCGGCGATCGTCGACTTGGTGTTCTTCTTCGAGACCAGCAGCAGACCCTCGCGGACCATCTGCTGCCCCGTATCGGGGTTATAGGCGCCGAAGATCGCCGCGGCGAAGTCCAGCAGCCATGTGTCCGCGCTCTCGCCGATCGTCCATGTGCGCCCCGTCGCCGGGTTGATGCCGAGGTCGGCAATGCTCAGCGAGGAGAAGACCTCCATCTTGGCTTCGGTCGAAGCCGGGAACAGCGGCGAGAACGGGATCAGGGTGCCGCGCGCTCGGATCCGGGCCTTCCAGTCCGGCAGCGCCGTCGACCAGGTCGGCACCCTAGCTCACAGCTTTCAGCGTTGGCGGACCCATGGCGCCAAATCGGCGGCCTATCGCGTTCGCGCGCTCTTGGGTCTCTTCCTTCTTGCCCTTCTTTTCGTCACCAGGCTTGCCATGCACATAAGGTGCTGCCGCCTGTGCCATCTGGGCGCGGAATTTCAGATCTTCGGCTGCATCGTTCATGACCGACAGCATGAATTCAAGAGGAGTCTGGTCCTTCGACTTGGCAGCGGACGAACCAGGCTTCTTCAGAACGGGATCAGCTTTAGCCCCTCGATCTTTGCGCGGGCGACCAGCGCCCGGGCGTGCTCCCCCTCTAGGCATGAAACGTCCCTCAAAGACTGAGCCTTAGCTGGTCGCCGACGCCTAAATGCGTCTTGCGGGCGTTGCATATCCAATGCGCACACTGGACATTCGCGCGCGTGTGGGCGCCGCCTAAGGCAATTGGTTGAATATGGTCGAGGCTGCCCGAATGATGATCAGGAAACTTCAGCAGCTTGCTGACCGGCTTCCGGCATATCCCGCACAACCAGCCGTCGCGCTCGAATATCTCACGGCTTGAAAACCGCTCGTGCGGCCGGCTTCTTATTTCAGCCCGCCGCTTATGCCGTGAATGGCGAATGCTATCGGCTCGGGTCTCCCAGACTTTGCGTTCAGGAAACCGACGACAGGCAATTGAGCAATAGCCAGCTATCCGGCCGTATCGGGGAGCGTACATCTCGCCGCAGGTCAGGCAGCAGATGAGAGTGATCCTATTCCGCTTGCCTGTCGCCCTGCAATCATCCGAGCAAAATTTGCGTCGGCTCCCAGAACCCGATGTGACGTACGAGAAACTTTGGCTGCACACGCGGCAGGTTGCCGTGATCGAGCGCTCGGCACGGATAATTTGCACCAGGCACCTTTGAATAAATAATCAAACAGACAAAAGTAAAATGCGCGTGAGAGCCTATGGGGTCCAGCAGGGCGTGCCCTGCCGATGGTTCGACCCTCCCCCCCGGGGGTGGGGCGGCGTGGTCAGTGTCGTTGGGCGCGCTCAGCGCGCTGCTTGCGGCTGTTGTGGCAGGGAGCGCACAGGCACTGCAGGTTGCGCTCGTCCCAGAAGAGGACCTCATCGCCGTGATGCTGCCGCTTGTGGTCGACGACAAGCTGCGACGTGTCAGCAGTCATAAAGCCGCACCCGGGCCACTGGCAGGTGAACATGTCGCGGGTCAGAATGACCATGCGCAACGCCCGCCAGCGCGCCGTCTTGTAGAGCTTGCGCCAAGGCGCGTGCAGCATGCGGTCCTCGTCGCGGGTGCGCTCGATAGGCGGCAAAGAACCAAGCCCGGGCCGCAGGGATGTGAGGCGGCTGGGTAAAGCTTTGAGCTTGCTCATCAGTAACTACGTGCTTGGAAAACGTGCAATATATACTGAGTCAGTTTGCGACTCGGGGGCACAAGATGAAAGAAATGGAACGCTTTGCGGCTCAGGGCGATAGCGGAGGACGGTACACCGTCATACGATGGATTAACATGACTAGGTTTCACGACCTCGACAGCGGCATCATTACGCATCGAGAGAGCACTGTGTACCAGCTTCTTGACGGCACGCATGTAAACATCAAGGGACCCGGCATCTTCGAGATTTGGGATACCGAAGAGCGAATTTGGGAAGTCCTGGATAGCCCACTTCTGAAGATACAAGGATCCGCCTCGGCTAAAGATTCCGACGCCGATCTGCTCATCGTTTAATGGCAGCATCGCCCATTCCTCGCGAGGAAGTTGAACGAGCGGTGGCAGCGGATCACAAGCAGCGACATATGCACTCTCGCTCCGTAACTAATTAGCGCCCACGTACGGCGGCCCGCAGGTCGATTGCTGCCTGCTCTGCTTGGTCGATCAAGCGCTCACTGCGCCCCTGATGGCGCGACCCGCTCGACATCTCCTCGGCGATCCGCAGCACGGGTATGCCGATAGCTTCTACATGGTCAGCGGTGGTGAAGCTGAAGGCGCCTCGCGCCGCTCCTCCCATTCCGCACCTCATCTCACGCTCAATTACTTGGCGCCGTCAAATCACCGAGATTCTGCGCGCAAGCGCGCCTGTGCGCCCTGTGCCCTCGCGGCGCAGGCTTTAAAAATTCCCAGCGCGGCGGTTCCAGCGACAGCCGGCTGAGACTTGAGGGCTGCAGCAACAGTTGCGGGAACTCGTCCATCCAGCCGCCCCATATAGAACGCCGCCGTCAAATTCGCGACCTTCCGCGTTGGCTCGTTCTCGGCCTGCTCGCCGACGGCACTGGTTACAACCAGGCACCGGACATCGTCGTTAACCGTCTGCGCGTGCGCCGGAGCGGCAACTAAGATGGATGCGAGAACCAGACTGACGACGTTCTTCATACAAAGTTCCTGAGCGTAGTGGGCCTACAAGCTTAGGCCACATCAACGCACAAAGTAACGTCGCATCTGACCACACCGTGGGACAATCGCTCGGAGCATGGCCCCTGCGTGAGGGGATGAGCGTGGCTAGCCAACGCGCTCTCGAAGATTCTGCGCCAGTTGCTCGACATCCTCGATAAGCGGATTGCTGCGACCAAGATGACGCGATGGGCTGCGCACATTTCTGGAAACCGAGATAGCCGCGAGACGATCGCCTCGGCATGGTCAGCTGCGGTGAGCCGCAATTGCGGTGCGCCCATCTAGACCTTCACATACAGCAAGAGCCGCAACCCTTGCGGGCGCGGCTCTAACACCTGGTCATCTGCGTACGATGCGGGGGTGATGCCGTCAACTGCTTTTACGAACTGTTCATTGTCGTTCTTCTATCGAGTTGACCTCGCTCAGGATTTACAACAGTCTTTGCGCCTCGGCCTGGGGAGGCCGAACAGAGGGGTTACAATAATGAAGACGATTCTCGGGGCGCTCGTGTGTGCCCTCACGTTTGCTGCGCCTGCAGCGATTGCTCAAACGGCGCCCGTAGCGGCAACAGCGACCACGATGAGCACGCTGCGTGCTGGCGTATCAGTCCCGCTCAAAATGGCTGAAGCACTTACGACCAAGGGCAAAAAGCTTAAGGTCGGGCAACGCTTCCAGCTTGAGACTGCCGAGCCAGTGCTGGTTGACGGCAATGTCGTCATCCCAGCAGGCAGCCCTGCTGTTGGCGAAATTACCGAGGTTCGTAATAAGGGCATGTGGGGCAAGTCTGGCCGTATTGGTGCCCGGGTGCTCTATGTCCGTGCGAACGGACGCCAGATCCGCATGACGGGCAGCCTTGACGATAAGGGTACGACAGGGACCGCAGGCGTAGTCGGAGCGGTTGCGCTTCTGCCAGTCGCAGGTTTCTTCATGACCGGCACGAGCGCCGAAATTGCATTGGGCTCGCCAGTGACCGCTTTTGTCGATGAAGACGTTTCAGTGGCAATCGCTCCAGCGGCTGCGCCGATGGTCGTAGCTCCGGTTGCTGCAGTACCAGTTCAGTCCGGCGTGCCGATCAAGAACTAACAACAGTATTTCCCCGGCGCGTGCACCGCGCCGGGGAAATATTCATCCGCTCTCTAAAGCAGACGCTCTTTCATCGCGATAATGTCAGCGACAAACTGAACCGTGGTGCGTGCGGCAGCCACTTGATCGTTTCTGCAGTCCGTCAGGGCGGAACCAGCAAAACCAGCGGTCTCATCGAATCGACATACGTTCTCGAACACGTCCCACCACTTGGCGGGTACATAGCCCTTGATCCGCTTCAGATCGTCGAGGGCTTCCTGTTCTGACCATCCGTTGCCCTGCCCAGCGCCGGGGATGCGCGCGAGATTCATGACGAGCGCCTTCCCACCCAGGCGGGACCATAGTGTCTCGCAGTGGTCGATCGCGGCAACCTGACTATCGGACAGCAGCTTGGCAGCCTTCCATCGCGCTACCGGCGTGCCGCCTCGGTTAATCAGCGTGTGCTCGGTCACAACGCGGCCCGCATCCCGCAGCGGCACGTCCACGATAGCGTGCATGCCGCGCGCGATCTGAATCGCCGGGGCGCCAATCGCCTCTCCCTTAGCCGTCACTGCCTCAGCCATACGCTGCGCCAGCGTCTTCGGCTGCCGCTTGATCTTCGTGCTTGCCTTTGCTGCACGCCCCATCGTCTCAACCCTCGCTCTTATAGGTATGTGTCATGCTGCCATCTGCTCGTCACAGGACTCGCCGGGATCGATGCCGAAGAGGCGGATGTAATCAGCCCGGGTCGGCTTGCGGCTGGGCGCGCCGGAGGCGCCTGGCACTGATACCGGCCGCGATGCGTCGCGAACCGGGCCCGCACCGCGACCTATCTTGAAGCGCTCGATTATCTCGGCCGCCTCTGCCGGCGTGCAGCGGGCAGGCTCGGGCAGCGCGGGCGTTTGAACGCCGACAGCCGGCGTGGCCAGCCGCCGGCGACGAGCCCAAGCCTCGCTGATCTCAGCCATGATGGCAGGAACAACCTTCGACGGGTGGTCAGCCTTCTGCATCGCTGCTTCTGCACCGCGCTGAAGCAGGCCAATCGGGATGCCGTCGAGCGCGATCCGGGCAGCTTCGAACCAGGTGTCTTGGCTGTCCTCGTCCATGCCCACTGGCGCGACGAGCTGGAGGCATGGGAGCAGAGTCGTGATGAACGCGTCATCAGACGCCGGCTCCAGGTCCCGATAGTCCGCGGCGCGCCTTGAATCGCTCGGCCGCATCGACCGTGCGACCGTGACCGCTCCGCGACTGCCCGTTTCCGCCCACACGTCCGTTGCCTGATCGTTGTCCATCTCGGTTATCCTGTTCGATTATCCAGTTGCTCCACGCCTTCTGCCAGTCGGCTTTCCGGCCCAGCCCGTCCTTGTCGGCGGCGTTCGCGGCCCAATTCCGGAAGCTTTCGAGTGCGCGCAGACTCCAATCCTTGCCCCGTCGATCGACGATTGCTCGAGCAACGGTGTCGTCTGCGAACCGAACCGGCGCCCAATCTTCTGGAAGGCGGAACGGTTTGATCTTCACGGCCTGCACCCGCCCGCGCCTCGAAGGAGGCGAAGCCTCCAGAGAGGTTATGGTTCTTGATGGTTTGTCCGAAGCGGCTTCGGGGGTCAGCGCTGTTCGCTTCGGGGGTGAAGCGGCTTCGGGGTGAAGCGGCTTCGGGGGCGAAACTGCTTCGGGGGTTGGGTGCACGATGTACCGACATCCGCGCCCTGCGATTTCCTGCCGGCTCATGTGGCCGCTAGCTACGAGGGATTTGATGGCAGCCTGGACGGTGCGGTCGCTCTTGCTGCACTTCGCAGCCAAGGTTGCCATCGAGGGCCAGCAGAGGCCTTCGTCGTTGGCGCAATCGGCCAACGCGAGAAGGACGATCTTCTCGCTGTCTGGCAGTGTCACGCTCCACACCGCGGTCATGATCCGGACGCTCATCGGCGGTTCTGCTCGGCCATGGCGCGCAGGGCGCGAAGCTCAGTGGCGATCGAATGCACGCCGTTGGCGACCCGGATCAGCTGCCAGATCGCATACAGCACCGCGAAGACGGCGAAGAGGGGGTCGGTGCCGTCCATTATGCGTCGGCCTCGGCGCGCAGCTTGGCGGCATGCTCGATAATCAGGGCGGCGCGCGCGTCGAGTGCGTCAGCCGCCGCACGGAGATCGTCACACGAGATCCCGCGCTCGGCGCCGGTCTTCGCGCGCAGGCTGCGGGGTTCGATGTTCATCGCCTCCGCGAGCGCCGCGGCGCTGCCCAGCAGCACGCCAGCCTTCATCAGCCCGGCCATCCGCGGCACCGACAGCATGTGCGACGTGTGAGCCGCTTTGGCGGCTCGCTTAGATGCCAATCGCTTGGCCGCGTCGGCCGCCTCCTGCTGACGCCGGAGATCGCCGCGCACGCGCATGACCGCGTCAAGATCTTCGACGGTGAAGAGGTGAGCCGGTTTAGCGGTGCACGTTAGGGTGTCGGCCTGCATGTCAGAGCACCCCCGACGAAATGCCGCCGAGCGTATAAGCCGGGCCGCCGGTGCGGGTGTCAGGAGCGGCTACGAGCTGGGCGCCGGCAGCGATGCGGGCCATCTGGCGCTCGAACGGCGTCATGTCTGCCTCGATGATGCGGCGGGCCTCGGCGGCACCCAGGGCGGCCCGCGCGCTGGCGTACTCAGCTCGGCGGGCGGGCGGGCACCAGTTTAGCGCCGCGCGCTGCCTGGCATACGGCGTCGGCATCGGCTTCCCGGCGATCAGATCGAGCACGACCCGCTTGGCGTCAGCGGCGCGGCGGCCGCGGCGCTTCAGGTCACGGTACTTCTCGCGCCACTCAGGCGGGCACCAGGCGAGCACAGTTGCCGATCGCGCCGCGCCCGCCGCGATCCGCTGATCTTTCGTGATCTTGTCGTTCGCCGCGCGCAGCGTCGCGGTCATCCGGTGCCCGTGCTGGCGGCGCTGTTCCCGCACTTCAGGGCTGATGTGTCGATTCATGTTGGCGCAGCGCGCGGCATGCGCGGCACGATATTCTGGATCCGCGAACCGCCGGGCGATGCCCTGGCGCCGCTTCTCGGCGGCGACCGGGTCGGCATTGTTGTGGCGGGTCGCGCAGGACTTGCAGCGCCCGGTCAAATTCCTCGCCCCGAGCTCGGTCGGGCAGTCCATGCAGGTGCGCGTCATGCCGCGAACTCCAGGTCAATGATGTAGGGGGCCGATGCGGGCTGATGATCGCAGCCGAGGTCGGCGCGAATCCCGCAGCGGAAACAGGGGGTGCGATCGAGCACCGGCGGCAGGGGTTCGCGCCGCTCGGCCCGGGCGATTGCCTCAGCGCGGTCCGTCTCCCTCTTGGAGCCATCCGGAGCCTTGCTGGCGCGGATCGTTGCGCCCAGCTCGGGAATGAGAATCGCACGCGAGAACGGCGTGGTGGTCACCACGATCTTATCCGCCGCGATGAGGTCAGCCAGAGCCTTCTGCGGGATCGAGGAGGATCGCACCCCGAGCAGCGCCGCCAAGGCGAGGTTCGTCGGACAGCGGGCACCTGCGCGCGCGGCGCGCAGCAGCGCATCGTAGACGACGTCGCGGGACTGCGCAGCGGTGCGGCGGGGCTTCGTCATTATGCCGAGGTCTTCCAATCGAGGAAGAACAGCGCGGGCGGACCTTGATGACCGTGCTCCCAGACGAACCATGCGAAGGCGATGACCCCATGGCCTTCGCCTTCGCCGGCAAGCTTGCCGCGGCCCATCGGCACACGCCGCGACATGATGTAGACGCGGGCAAGCGGTGTGCTCGGGAACCACTTGCCCCGCTCGACGCCTTCCAGGAACGCGAGGCGAAGGAACATCACGACCTTGCCCGTGGTGAGCATCAGCGCGCGGTCGATGAACTGGAGGGCATCGCGGAACGGCGGGTTCGTGAAGATGTTCGGCGCGCGCGCCTGCCACTGCATCAGGAAGTCGAGCTCGCCCTCGCCATAGCCGCGATCGATCAGGTCGGTGCTGACGACGGTATAGCCGGCGGCAGTCAGCGCATCGGAGATTGCGCCATCGCCGCATGCAGGCTCCCAGATCGCCCCGTCGAATTTTTCGACCTCAAGCAGCGCGCGCGTCGCCGCGGGCCACGTCGGATAGAAGTCATGCGTCTCGCGGTTCACCGGGTCATCGGTCTGCGCACGCGAGAATGCCTTGCCACCCGCCACCGAAGGCGACGTGTCAGGCACACGTGCAAACTCGCTCGCAGAACCGGGCTCAACCGGCACTGCGCTATTGAGCGCGTCCATAGTCATCTCCGTTGCGGGGTTTTCCGTGTAATATTCGTCAGTTATTCGTCGACCGCGTCCGACAGCTGGGCGATGACAGCGCGGGCGCGCGTCTTCAGCTTGGCTGCCTCGACGTGATCAATCTTGCCATCCGACCGTGCGACGCAGACCTCGGCGACGAGGCCCGATGCAGCGGCAGCGATTCCGTCCCAGCAGGCTTCCGAGTGCTCGATCGGCGTGAAGCGCGCGTCGCCCGGCTCGGTCAGCATGTTCATCGCTTCACGAGGCAGGAACTTGCGGAGCACGAGGGCGACGTGGAGGGGCATGGCCGCACCGTTGGCGTAGCTCTTGAGAGTGCTCTCGGGGATCCCGGTACGCACCGACAGCGCGGCGCGCGTCATCGGCGTGCCCGGCCCGACGAACATCGAGAACATCATCACCTGACGTTCCGCGACTTCCTGAGCAATTCGCGACTCAGCGGACATGATGCTGTCCCGCGTCACGCGTAGAAGACTGAGCATGAAGCTCGAAGCCCTCCATGTTGCCAGCGCCCATCCAGGACAGCTCGTCGCCGTACTCAGCCGGGTCACCGACGCGGCCGCTCGCCGTGTTCATGATGATGGAAACGAGGACCATCCACGCGGCGCCCAGCATGTAGCCGGTGCCGATCTGGCGGACGGATTGGCCCATCACAGCCGCGGCGATCAGCGCGATCAGCAGCCCAACAACAACGATCAGTCCAAGCTTACGCATCAGGCAGCCTTTCGATCAGGGGAGGCGGTCGCGACGACGATCGCGGAAATTTCAGAAAACTCGGGCTCGACCACCCGGAAGCCGGCGACGGCCTTGCCATTGTCGAGCATGATGAATGACGGCGTCGCAGCGACGCGCGCGGCCAGCTCGAAGGGGAGGGTGAGCAGCACCTATGCTGCTTCCTTCTGTTCGGCCGTCGCGACGTGGTTTGCCATGAAGGCGCGGATCTTCGCATCGGTCTCCGGCCAAACCCGGCGTCCGCCGCGTATGTCACGGACGAAATGCGGGTCCTTCATTGCAAGCCTGCCGAATGTGATCGGCGACATGCCATGCAACACGACGAACTCGTCGATGGCGTCGAGCAGCGAGGGGGCGTCATTTTGCATATTCAGCAACGTACAGTAGGGCGCGCCCTACAGTCAAGCCATTGCGGTAGGGAGAAACCTAGCCTTTTCGAGATTGCGACCATGTGGGAGGAACCCTACATGTCTACGCCCGACCGTACGCCTTTGCAGATCGAGCTTGCTGACGCGATTGCGCGCTCCGGAAGCACGCGCGATCACTATGATGGCCTTCTGCAAAAAGCGTTGCAAACCTCGGGCAAGCCCCTGTGGGACATCGAACGCGGCAAGACGAAGAAGCCCGGCCCCAAGACGCTACGCGCTATTGAAAAGGTGCTGCGATACGAAACTGATTATTTGGTCGATTTGGTGCACCCGCGCGACGAGGCTAAACCTTCGAAAGGCCCGGGGCAAACTCCCGTACAGATAGCAGATCAGCCTGTCGTGCGATCGGCCGACGCCGGGGAGACGGCGGATATCATTCGGTTAGACCTTTCGCTGCCGATGGGGCCTGGCGCTACCGTTGAAGACTACGTCGAACATGAGCCCCTTCGGTTCGACCTAGCATATATTCAGTCGTTCACTCGGACACCGATGCACCGCCTACGTATCGCGATGGGAGTAGGAGACAGTATGTTTCCGACGCTGGTCTCAAACGATTTGGTGTGGATCGACACCACGCAGAACCAGCTGGTTCATGCGGACAGGATTTATGCTGCTTCGATAAACGGTGGTGCCGCGATCAAGCGACTCAGGCCGATCGCTGGTGGGGCTCGGGTGCTCGTGATCTCCGATAACAAGACGATCGATTCCTACGAGGTGGACGCGAACGAGGTGAAAATCTGGGGTCGGGTCATTCGGTTCGCGAGAGACCTTTAAGCAAATAGGGGGCGGCTTGGACGACTTATTGCTGGCAGTAGATGACAAGCGCGACCTAGTAGCGCTCTACTTCGCCCTTGAACCCGACCAGCTGGTAGACCTCGAAGTCGCCGCTGCTACGGCTATCGAATGGGCGAGGGGCATGAAGGCTGCGGCGGCCGCGATGGACCCTAGGTACGAGTATCGTGTCAGCTTCGTTGTTGCAGAGCCAGGGTCGTCGAAGTGGTTCGCCCGCCTAGAACGAACACGGCAGGCAATTGAAGCGTCGGCTCTCAACCAAGCCGCCGAACGAGTTTTAAGGGGGTGGAAAAGCGTGCCGTTGCTACTGCGGACTGTGGCAGCGCTCGCGATCGTCGTTCCGACGACGGCAAAACCGACGTACGAGTATTGGTTTGCCGGCGAGTCGTTCAGTGAGGAGCAGATTAAGCAGATTGGCGAAGTGATGCGAAAGGTTCAGGCGGAGCCCACCGTACGCGTTCAACGGCAGCGAGTGTATCAAACAGCACAGCGCGATCGGCATATCACGGGCCTCGGGGCGGGGATCGCCTCCAGCCCAGACTGGAAGCCCAAGCACGTCGTTAGATCAGACCAATTTGTTATCGAGGATGGCCTGTTTGAACTTCAGGTGCCGGATGCACATGAGCGGACTATCTACCAAAACCTTGACGTCGTACTCGTGACGCCGAGACTTCAGAATGCCCAACTATCATGGGAATTTCGCCAAGAGGGCATTCCAGGCAACTTTCGCGCCCAGATGAAAGACAAGGACTTCCTGGCCGCTCTCGACCGGGAGGGCGTGAGGGAAACCTTACGATCCAACATCCCTATGGCGATTCAACTGGAGATCAAGCAGCGCCTTATAGACGGCGAATGGAAAGTAGCTCGCCGTGGACGATCCGTCGTCAAGGTTCTTTCGCCACGCGTCGGCTAGGAGGACTGCTCCCCCCGAGGACCCAACCCGCTACTGTCAGCCCTACCAGCGCAAGGCAGCCTACTATGAAAGTCACGCCAGGCGACAACCGCCAGAAGGCCATGTAGCTGATGATCGTCGTGAGCGTTACCGCCAAGCCACTCAACCAAGCGCGTCGCGAGCGTCGTGCTCCTGTTGGTCGGCGCTGTCTCACAAGCGACCCTATGCAGGAAGCCGGGGGGCTTGCAAGTTGAGAGCGCTGAGCCTTGCCATCGTTGGGATCGATTACCCGAACAAGCGCGGTCCGGGGCGCCGCTTCGAGCTTGAGATATGCCGCCCCGGCGAGCCAATCGAGCTACGACCCGAACCGAACAATCAATTCGACGAACACGCGATTGCGGTATTCTCCTGCCGCGGTGTCCAGCTGGGCTATCTGGCGTCCGAGCGAGCTGTCTTCATCGGAACGTTGTGGCGGCAGGGGCAACAGACTCGCGCTATCTTTCAAGCGCTAGAGGCGAAAGTCGGATGGCTCCGGGTTGCATTTGACGGCGAGGAGCCGGTTCTGCCGCCGCTTACTACCTCGAAACCTGCGGCAGGCGCCGATGGTTTCTGGCCTGATGAGATATATCCGGATGATTAAATAGGGCGCTCCCTACTTTTGGATTGACGCAGTAGGGTAAATCCTACAGATTGATCCCAGCAGGCCATCCCGGCTTGTCGGGAGACGATCGTGGCCGAGCAGGCTTCCACAGACTGGATCGAGTGCGATGGGACGGGGTGCCCTGTCTCGGATCTTGCACGCGTCCATGTGCAGTTTCGGTTTGATCTTGACCGCCGCACAGCGGAACTTGCGAACCCCGCCATCGGCGTTCCGGCGCATGTCTATAGTGACTGCTGGGTCCATCAGGGGGCCAAGTCTGACATCGTAGCTTGCCGGGTGGTCGCGTAATGGCGCTGCCGCGCAAGATCCCGAAGAAGCCCAAGCGCGCCAGTCGCTGGGTCTCGCTGCGCCATCGGACATTCGTGGCCTCGTATGCGTGCTGCAAGTGCGGCTCGATGAAGTCCGTCGAGGCAGCGCACGTCCGCATCGGGTCGGGCGCTGGCGGTGGTCAGAAGCCGGATGACTGGCGCACCGTAAGCCTCTGCTTTGCCTGTCACAGGGGGCCGCACGCTGACGCGCAGCACACCATGGGCGAGCGGTCGTTCTGGGCTGGCGTCGATTACGAGCGCCTTATCGCCGAGTTTATTCAGGCGAGCCCGCTGCGCCGCGAGATTCTGACCGCGCAGGCCGAGCGTGCGCTGGGCGTCGCAGCATGACCGGCCCGACCATGACCTGCGATCCCGATCTCGACTCCGCGATCGCCGAGTTTCGCTATGTCGCGCAGCGCCTGCGGACGCTCGACCAGCAGATGCTGACCGCCGCAGTCGACCGCTACAAGCACTTTGCCGCGATCAAGCACGAGCGGGCCGAGCTGTGGGCGAACCTGCGGGGCAAGGCTGAGAAGCTGCAGCTTGTGCCCGAGGATCACCACCTCGGCGCCCGCGCGCTGCTGCTGGTCACCGAGGTCGCGTGGATCCTCCATGCCCGCACCCGCCGCAAGCCGACCGCGGCGATGATCAAGGCGATGGTGCGCGACATGGGCGAGCTCGCCGAGCGCGAACGCGTCGAAGCCGAGGCCGACAAGGTCGAGACGGAATTCCGCATGCGGACCCTCGCTGTCCGCGTCTCGGCCGCTGAGGCCGTCACCCGCTACATCGAATTGAGCGCCGCATGACCTATGCCGCACGCCCGCGCCCCATGGGCGAGATCCTTGGCCGCCAGCCAGCGCGGATCCTCGTCACCCCGTCGAAGACGCCGAGCGCCTGGTACGGCGCGATCCGCGGCGCGGTGAAGAACGGGTTCGGCGATCACAGCATCACCGGAGGCGCGCGGTTCACCGAGCAGCAGAACGAGGCGCTGATCAGCCGCGGCATGGATATCCTGACCGCGGAAGCCATGACGGTGCAGCGCAACGCGGGCGACCACGAGATCTGCAACGGCACCGGCCTCCCCGGGGTCTACCAGTTCGAGTGCCCGGTCCTTTCGCGCCGCGCCGATGGCCGGGTCCGCGTCATCGCCCCCAGCGGTGCGGAGAAGCTCGTCGAAGGCGACGGCTGGACCAGCCCGCGCCGCTCGCGCCGCAGGATCACGTCGTGAGCTACCTCGACCCGGCTGGCGCGGCCACGCGCGCACCTCTTCCCCCAATCCCCGATCTGATGGGCGTCGTCTCCGCGGAGACCCTGATCGACCTGATGATCGCCATTCTCACCCTCGGAGATCGCCCGTGAACTGGACCAACATCATGCACGGTGCCGGCTGGATGAGCCTCTTGGCCATCGCCATCATCGCAGGCGTCATCTTCTTCGAGGACGTCTATCGCCGCTGGCCCCAGATCATGGCCGCGCTGCGCGGCAACGATCGGCCCGGCTTCGTGCCCCTGTCCCCGACTGCCTCGGTCCGCCCCCTCCGGACTCGTCACACCTCGCTGCTGATCGTCGAGGCCGATCCCCAGCTAACCCGCAAGGCGTCCTAAAATGGATCTCAGCACCCTGATCAGCGACGCCGTTGCGGCGAAGATGACCCCCGAATTCATCGAGAAGGAAGTCGCGACCCGCGTCGACAAGCTGATCGTCGAGAGCGTCGACCGCGCGCTGCGGTCGTACAGTGATACCGGCAAGCTGATCGAGAAGGCTGTCGAAGACGCGTTGCGCGTCGACCAGCTGGATCTGCCCTCCTACGGCTCGACCGTGCTGCAGATCCTGAAGACCCAGATCGAGGCGACGGTCGCCCCGCTCGTCGCCGGCCGCCTGTCCGCAGACATGCAGGAGCTGCTCAGCCTGGCGCCCAAGTCGATCAAACTAAGCGAGATCGCCGACGAGATGCGCAAGGAGCACGAGGGCGGGGACTCGTACGGCAACGTCATCACCGTCGAGGTGAAGCACAACGAGTATGGCAGCACTTGGATCTATCTGGATGAGGAAACCCATCACGAACGCCGCGCTGATACGGAAGCGTCGCACCGCCTGCTGATCGGCAAGGACGGCATCATTTCGGGTGGCTGGCTCGACAAGCGCCCGCTGAAGGACACCGGCCACATCGGCCGCAGCTACGGCCTTTCACAGCGGCTGCGTGCCTATGTCGCCTGCGGTACGCAGATCATCATCGACGAGGACGCCGTCTGCACGTCGGTCGGCGACTACTGATGGCCTCCGAACCACTTCGATCCGATTCACCCCGCACCGACTGGCCCGAGGCCGTCCGTGCGCAGGTTGAGATCTGGCAGGGCGTCGCGGCTGCGGCCTCTCATATCGCGCACGCCCGCCGCACGATGTTCCTAGCCTATGTCGCTGAGGGCTTCGCCGAAGCGCAGGCCCTCGAACTCATCAAGACGATGTGATCGGCATGAGGATGCACAGCCAGATCGGCCGCAACTCAGCCGGCCCCCGCGAGAGCCAGCGTGTGCTCGACCAAGCCGAGGTCCTCGGCCGCCGCGACCGCCTCATGCACCAGCCGCCATCCGCCGAGCGCAGCGCCGCCCTGAGCACCATCCGCGCCCAGCTGCGCAGCATTGATCGGAGAGTTTCCCGTGGCTGATGATGCCGAAAGAATAAACGACGTGGCCCAGGCCATGCTTGAGGGCAGCATCCGCACCGCGCGCGCGCTGATCCCGAGTAGCGTCGCCGGTGAGAGCCGAGAATGCGGCGATCGAGCAGCGAATACTGGCAGCGTGAGCCCGGAGGACAAAAAACGTACTGCGAAGGCCGTTGCAGGCCGCCGTACCGTCACGCTGTTTCGAAAAGATCGCGGCACGATACTGTGGTGGAGATACTCAGCCCGGAATGCCCCAGTTGGCATCCTCGTTAGCGGCCTTGGCCGTTCGAACAAGATGCTCGACGTAGTTCTGAAAAACCGGAACTGTAAACGTGACGAGCGTCGGTTCGCCCTGTGGCTCCTTGAACGTCAGGACGACGAACCGGCTGCCTTCCTCGTCAAGTACGAGTCCGGCCTCCATCGCACCAGTGCCGCTGGGAGTGATGATCGTCGCTGCCATGGTAGTGCCTCTGTGGTCGTCCAAAGAGCGGCTTTAGCGCCGCGGAACCGCCGCGTCAGCGTCCGTCGAGATTTACGCTGCGTCGGCGGCCGTTTGCGACGCGCCGCGGTCATTGGCAGCAACAGCTGTTTTAGTCGCGGATACGACACGAGTTGTACCGCCTCGCGCCTTCGTCCTGCGATATTCCAGATAAAGTGCAATCAAAGAAAACATGACGACCTCGAGACGATTCCTGCTGGATGGCAGGACAGGCTCGGCACATGTGACGGCTCGCTAGGCACTTCAAATGCGATTAATCAAATCGCCGTTGCGCCAATCGAAAACGCACATTGTCACCCCACCACGGGAATGTCGTCAATCAGGGCGGCGAGCGAACCGTCTTTGAAGGTGTGCGGTCGCACAATTCTATCAGGAAGGGAGATTTTTAGATGGCGCCGTTCAAGCGGCTTCATAGCCCGAACCTTTTGGGCCATTAATAGCAACGACCCCTCGAACAGAAGCTCGTTTCCTTCGTCGTCTTTTTGCGCTGCTGGCATCCGCACCAATGTTGCGGCCTCGGTCCACGGGAAATCCATTTATTGTATTCCTAAAAACGTCCCGCGTTTGGTCATCATACCACATCGGCGCCGCTATGCCATTGATCATACAAAGGATCGGAGACGGCATATTTCGCCGGTGAACACTCAGCACCGTAACACGCTGCACCTCGTGGCGTGCAGTTGACATGGTGCGCTTATCGCCCCGGAGGGCGGGCCTTGTTCATGCCACCCAAAAACCCTCACCGCTGGGTCCCGCAGCCGCTGGTCTCGCCGTGAAAGCTCACTTTACAGATCAAGAAGGACAGAACCGATGAGCGCAGCTCCGTATTGGCCGCGCATGCTCAAGCGGGCGAACGCCGCGAAATACTGCGAGCTCACGCCGCAGCAGTTCGACGCGGAGGTGTTCGCCGGCCGGCTGCCGGGGTCGGTCGCGATGTCGGGCGGGCCGCGTTGGGATCGCGCCGCACTCGACGCGAGCCTCGACGAGATGTCGAGTGGGGCCAACGACTGGCGGAAGGATCAGCCGGGCCTTGCCGCATGACCTGCCTAAATATGTGAAGCGAGTGCGGTCGAAGGGCCGCGAGTACTTGTATTTCGACACTGGCAAGGTGGTCGACGGCAAGCGCCTGATGACGCGCCTGCCGCCGCTGCGGTCAATGGAGTTCGGGGGCAGTTACGCGGCGCTGATGGGCCACCGCAACCGGAAGACGAAGGCGACGCTTGTCACGGTCCCGGTTCTCGTCGACATGTACCAGCGCGGGGCCGCTTACGGCGCCTTGGCCCCGTCGTCGCGCAAGCTGTACGACATCTACCTTCGCCGCCTCGAGCGCGCGCTGCCGACCGCCCCGGTCAACGGGGTCACCCGCGGCGACATGCGGACGGTGCTGGACAAGATGGCCGCGACGCCGGGCGCGGCAAACGCATTCCTGCGGACGAGCGGCGCGCTATTCGCCTGGGCCGTCGATCGCGAGCATATCGCGAAGAACCCGTGCGACGGAATCACGATGATGGATGGCGGGGAGCACGAGCCTTGGCCGCCGCATGTCCTGCGCGCGGTACTCGCGGCCCAGGACCCCATCGTACGGCTGCTGGCGCATCTGCTCTACTACACCGCGCAGCGTCTCGGCGACGTGCTCAAGATGACATGGTCGGATGTTGCCACCGATCGCGTTGAGGTCCGCCAGGACAAGACGAAAAAGCGCTTGAGCATCCCACTCCATAGCGCGCTAAGCGCGGAGCTTGCGAAGCACGAGCGCGTCGAGGGCGCGATATGCCGGACGCCGCGCGGCGCGCCGCTTCGGGACGACAATGCCCGGAAGATGCTGAAGGCTTTCTCGGCCGCCGCCGGCGCGCCCAGCGTGCCGCACGGCCTGCGGAAGAACGCCGTGATCGCGTTGCTCGAGGCCGGATGCTCAACAGCCGAGACTGCATCGGTCAGCGGCCAATCGCTGCAGATGGTCGAGCATTACGCCCGACAGCGCAACCAGTCGACGCTCGCCGATGCCGCCCTTGCGCGGTGGGAGAGCAAACCGTGAACTTACAAACAGTGGAAAACTCTGCTCGCGACTCGCGCAATTCCGCCAACTCGGGTTATTTGTCAATTAACCCGACAAGATTGAGGGCCTCGAGCAAGGCACGATGCGCGGCCTCGATCCGGGCGACGAGCGCCGCGTCGCCGATCGCATTCGCGTCGATCGTCTCGGGCCAATGCTCGGTGACGAGGCCGGCGATATGGTCGAGGCTGGCGTGATCGACGAGGAAGCGGGGATCGACCGTCCGGGGATCGGCGACGACCCGCAGGCGCAGGCAGGCGGGGCCGCCGCCATTGGCCATCGATTCGCGGACGTCGACAATCTCAAGTGCGCGGATCGGTCCGTTGCCCGCGACATGCTCGCCCAGCCAGCGCCAGACCGGTGCGTTGCTCCGCGCTTCCTCGGGCAGGATCAGCGTCATGCCCGCGGCGCGCGAGACGAGCTGCGCGTTGAAGAGATAGGAGCTGACTGCATCTTCGAGGCTGACGCGGGCGCTGGGCACCTCGACGATCTCGACCGACGGCATCAGCCGTCGCAGATCCTCATAGAAGCGTTCGGCGTCGGCGAAGGCCTGTTCATGCGCGAACAGCACGGTCTCGTTGGCGACGGCGACCACGTCGTTGTGGAACGCGCCTGCCGCGATCGCCGCATCCGACTGGCGCACGAACAGGGTCCGCGCGGGGTCGAGCCCGTGCCGGCGCGCGATCGCCTCGCTGGCCTCGCGGTGCTGGCGCGCGGGGAACGGGCCGCCGGCTTCGCCATAGACGAAGATTTCGGTGCCCGATGCGCCGTGGGTTTCGCACAGCCGCATATGGTTGGCCGCGCCCTCGTCGCCGAACGGCAGCGGGACGGGCGGGTGCACCGCGAAAGCCGGGTTGGCGAAGGCGATACGCAGCTGTGCGAGCGTCGCGGGCCATTCGTGGCTGCGGTGCGGCATCGTGCCGAGGTTCGCGACGCTCAGGTGGCAGCGCCCGTCCGCGGTATCAGGGCCGGGCGATACGGTCGCGGCATTGGCCGCCCACATCGCGGAGGCCGACATCGCCTGCGCCTGCAGATGCCTCGGTGCGTCCGCATACCGGGTCGCGAGCGAATCGAGCCAGCGATGGTCGGGGCGGGGGTGAGGAACGAGAATGCCCTGCACCAGCCCGAGGTCGAGGTTCGCGCGCATCTTAGCGATCCCCTGCAGCGCAGCGGCGCGGGGCCGTGCGACAGCACCCGCATTGCGGGTCGCGGCCAGGTTGCCGGGGCTCAGTCCTGCGTAATTGTGACTGGGACCGATCAGGCCGTCGAAGTTGATCTCGACGAGGTTGGCGCCGCGCATCAGAGGCGCGCCACGTGGAGGACGGATGCGCCTTCGCTGACGTCCAGCGCCGCTGCGCAGCCTTGCGAGAGGGCGATGCCATCGGCCACCGGGCGGATATCGCCGAACGCACACCGGAAGTCCGCCAGCGTGCCCGTCGCGACCAGTGCTTCGGTTGTGGTTTCGCTCGCGGGCGGAGTGTCGGCGATCGTCACGACCTGGGCCGTGCGCGCATCCGCGATCGACCGGACCTTGTCCGTGCGCGCGGTCATCGTCGGTCCGCCGTCGAAGATGTCGACATAGTTTTCAAACGCGAACCCCTCATTCTCGAGCATCCGCATCGCCGCCCGACCGGAGGGGTGGGGCAGGCCGATCGCGGCACGCGCGGTCTCGGACAGCATCGCGGTGTAGATCGGATGCTTGGGCATCAGATCGGCGATGAACTGATGCCCGTTGATCGCATTGAACTGATCGGCGTCCTGGAAATTCATCCCGAAGAACCGCCCCGCCAGACCGTCCCAGAACGGCGAACCACCCGCCTCGTCGATGATCCCGCGAAGCTCGGCGAGAATTCGGTCGGCAAACCGCGCGCGATGCGCCTTGATGAAGAGATAGCGGCTGCGCGCAAGCAGCAGGCCCAGCCCGCCGGCCCGCTCGCCCGGATGCAGGAACAGCCCGCCGACCTCGCTCGAGCCTTCAAGATCGGTGGCGAGGCTCAGCATGTCGGCGCGGAAGGTTCGCGAGAGTTCGCGGCTGTGCTGCGTCAACGTGCCGATCCGGTAGCTGTAGAAGGGCCAGCTTTGACCGACATGCGTGAACAGCTGGCACGTGCCGCGGACCTCCCCCGTCAAGCAATTTTCGAGAACGAGGACGAACAGCTCGTCGCTGACCACGCCCTCCTCGCCAGGCGTTGTCCGAGCGAAGGCGGCATGGCTGCGTTCGAGCTTGGCGCGCAGCGCGCGGCGATCGGGGGGCAGGTTGGTAAAGCCCCCGCCGGTCAGCTTCGCCATCTCGTACAAGGGCTGGAGGTCGCTATCGACCGCCGCGCGGATCCGGAAACTCACAGATGCGTCCTCATAAGCCGTTCTCGCAGATTCGCAGGATGGTGACCGCGGACAGCGCCGCCCGCTCGGTCAGACTCTCGGGGACCATGAATTCGTCCGGCGAATGGATCGCGCCGCCGCGGACCCCCATGGTGTCGACGACCGGGACGCCGGCCGCCGCGATGTTGTTGCCGTCGCACACGCCCCCGGTCGCTTTCCAGGCGATGTCCAGACCCAGGTCAGCACCGCTCGCCTTGACCAGCCCGAACAATCGCCCAGCCCGCGTATCGATCGGCTTGGGCGGACGATTGAACCCGCCATGGACCGCAATCTGGACGTCATGCTCGGCCGCGACCCCCGCGACGACGGCGTCGATATGCGCGCGGGCCTGGGTGATGTCCTCGCGCGTCGCCGGGCGGAAGTTGATGCGAAGGACGGCGACGTCGGGAACGACGTTATTGGGTCCGCCGCCATCGATCCTTGCGGGATTGACCGACAGTCCCGGCCTGCGGACCTTTGACAGCCTGACCGCGATATCGGCGGCCGCAACCAGCGCGTTGCGGCCCTCCTCGGGATTGCGGCCGGCGTGTGCGCTCCGGCCGCGGACGGTGATCGAGAAATTGCCCGTGCCACCGCGTGCGCCGGCCAGCGTGCCGTCGGCGAGCGCCGGCTCGTAGGTCAGCGCCGCGATCTTTCCCTGCGCCGCGCGTGCGAGAAGAGCGGCGGACGAGAAGGAGCCGGTTTCCTCGTCCGAGTTGATCACCACGTCATAGCCCATCCGCCGACCCAGCGGGCTGGCCTCGATCGTCTTGAGTGCGGCCAGCATCACCGCAAGCCCGCCCTTCATATCGGCGACGCCGGGTCCGTTGATCGTGCCATCCGGCAGATTCCGCAATGTCTGGAACATGTGCTCGCGGGGATAGACCGTGTCCATGTGACCGGTGAACAGCATCCGCATCGCGGCATCCGGGCGAACGCGAAGATGGAGATGCCGGCCGTGGTCCAGTGGGTTGATGGTCCCATCGGTCGCTACGCTATCGGCCGGTTCGGGCTCGACGAGTGTGATATCGCCGGGAATACACGAAAACGCGTCGGCGAGCAGCCCCGCCATCGTCGCCAGCCCCTCAAGGTTGCGGGTGCCGCTGTTGACCGCGGCCCAGCTTTTCACCTGCTGCAGCATCGCGGCCGCATCAAGCCTGGCGACCGCGCCTGTTTCGTCGTGCGAAAGTCCTCTCATCCCCCGACCCTAGCCTCGCGCGGCGCGGGGGGGAACCGTCAGAAGCTGTAAACCAGCGCGGCACGGCTCGTCGTGTCGGTCGTCATCGAGCCCGCCGGTGGTTCGCTTTCATATTGAACGGCATAGGACAGCGAAGCCGATAGCGGACCGATCAGTTTCGCGGTCAGTGAGGTGGTTCCACCGAGCGTGCTGTTGAACCGCTGGACATAGGCAGACGCAACCTGGGTAACCGACAGGCCGTTGGTGATCCGCCAGCTGAAATTCAGCGTCCCGCGCCCGGCAATCGCGCTCTGGTTCGTGTTGTCGGTGAAGTCGGTGTTCCGATATGCCGGCCCCAATTCGAGATCGAGCTTGGTCCTCGCCGATTTCAGCACGCTGTACCCGCCGCCGACCGAGACCGAATAGCGGTTGTTATAGCCGAGGAACCGATCCCCTTCATACTGCGCCGCGCCATAGATATAGGCGCGGTCGTCGATCTTGTAGTTGGGTTCGTAGGACGCGAGATAATGCTCTCGCACGGCGACATTCTGGTTTTCCTGGTAATCCGCCTGGGCGTGGAACTTCTGCCGCCACCGCAGGCCTTCGCGGGTCAGGTCGACAACCGCGGTACCGCCGGCCGTGTCGGAATTGCCGGTCGTGAGATAGCCGCCGACTTCGGCGCGGCCGCTCCAGAGGTCGAGGAAGCTGGCCTGACGGATGACCTGCGTGCGTTGGGCGGCGCGATCGGCCTTCCATTTTTCCGCGATTGCCAGAACCGCGTCGCCGCTGAGCGGGTCGGCCGCGCGGGCATATTTGACGATTGTCGAGACATCGCTCTCGTTACCCGCATCGAGTGCGGCATCGAGCATAGCCCGGATATTTTCCGGAATCATCACGGTCTGGGCGATGGCGGCCGCGGGGGACAATGCCGTCACCAGGAGGCCGGCGAGAAGCGGGAGACGGAAACAGCGCATAATCGGGTCAAAATCGCGACAGGAGGAGGGGCTGGATCGGTACACAGGGTTCCGTAGCGTCACGACGCCGCGTTGGGAACGGTTCAGCGCGGTCCGCTTGCGCCGAGATGTGGCGCGAAGGCGGCCAGTACCTCCTCGTACAGGCGCTTCTTGAACGGGACGATCACTGCCGGGAGTTCGGCGGGGTCGATCCAGCGCCAGGCATCGAATTCCGCATGCTCGGTGTCGATCGCGATATCCCCGTCATCGCCGTGGAAGCGGTAGAGGAACCAGCGCTGCCGCTGGCCGCGCCAACGGCCCTTCCAGACCTTGCCGAGAAGTTCGGCGGGAAGATCGTAGACGAACTCACCCGGGGCCTGCGTGATCAGCGTGACCTTGTCGGGTGACACCCCGGTTTCCTCGCCCAGTTCGCGCAGGGCCGCGGTCTCAGGGTCCTCGCCGGGGTCGATCCCGCCCTGCGGCATCTGCCACGCGTCGAGCGTCGAGTCGCTGCGGCGGCCGACGAACACCCGGCCTGTCCCGTTGATCAGCATGATGCCCGCGCAGGGACGATAGGGCAGGGTGGTCGGATCGGTCATCCCTGCCCATTCGAGTGTTTCCCGACCGTCTGCAAGCCCGAAGACGGTCGAGCCGCGCCACGCGATCATGCATCCTCCGAAAGGACTCCGCGTTGAGCGAAGGACATGGTGGTCGCGTATGATAGGAGCAGGGGGATGAGGCGGACCTTGGTGAAGTGGCGGGGTTTGTCCGCGCCGTCGGCGATCGGCGCGGATCAATCGTACGGTCGGTCGCGATGATCCATGTCGTCCACCATCCCGATTATGTGACCCCGGCGCCCGCCCGGTCGACCTATCGCTGGAACAAGAACGGGCTCATCCGCGATCTGCTGCGCGCGCATGGCAGCGCGGTTGCCTGGCACGAGCCGCGCGCGACGCCGCGTGAATGGCTTGAGGCGGTCCATGAGCCGGACTATGTCGCCGAGGTTCTCGAAGCCCGCGTGCCGCCCTTGAAGGAACGCAGGATCGGCTTTCCGGTCAGCGCCGCCGTTGCCCGCCGCGCCGCGATCGTTCCCGACGGCACCTGGGTCGCTGCGGTGCTCGCGCTGCGCCACGGCTTTGCCGCCAACACCGCGGGCGGCAGTCACCATGCGCTTGCCGATACGGGTGCGGGCTATTGCGTGTTCAACGATCTCGCCGTTGCTGCGGTCCGCTTGATCGAGGAGGGCAGTGTCGAGCGGGTCTTGGTGGTCGATTGCGACGTCCATCAGGGCGATGGCACAGCCGCGCTGCTCGCGGGCCGGCCGGGAATCGCCACCTATTCGATCCATGCGGACAAGAACTTTCCGGTGCGAAAAGCGCAGTCGACGCTCGACGTACCGCTGCCTGACGGCGTCGACGATGACCAGTATCTGGCGACGCTGGAAGAGACGCTGGTCCCGTTGCTCGATTCCTTTGGCGCGGACTTGATCCTGTATCAGGCCGGGGTGGATCCCTTTGCAGGAGACCGGCTCGGCCGGCTGTCGCTGACGCTCGACGGACTGGTACGACGCGAACGCCTGATCGCGCGGCTGGCGATCGAGCGCGGCATCCCGCTGGCGAGCACCGTCGGCGGCGGCTATGGCGACGATGCGCTCGCCATTGCCGAGCGCCATGTCACTGCGATCATGACACTTGGTGCGGCATTCGAGGATGCCAAGGGAACCGCAACGGCCTCCAAAGTGTAGCAGCAGGCGATGACAACACCCGTACTTCTCTGGCTTCGCCAGGACCTTCGCCTGCATGATCACCCGGCGCTCGTCGCCGCTACGCAGGAAGGGCCGGTGATCCCCGTCTATATCCTCGATGACGACGCGCCCGGCGACTGGGCGATCGGTGGTGCCCAGCGCTGGTGGCTCCATCACAGCCTTGAGGCGTTCGCCAAGTCGCTCGACAAAAAGGGCTCCCGCCTCATCCTGCGGCGCGGCGATGCGGTTGCGACGCTGCGATCGCTGATGACGGAGACGGGCGCGGAGCGGGTGTTCGCGACACGCCAGTACGAGCCATGGTGGCGCAAGGCCGAGGATGCGCTCGGCGACGCGATCTGCCTCCATGATGGCAACCAGCTTGCCCGGGTCGAGAGCGTGACGACCGGAGCAGGCGGGCAGTTCCGCGTCTATTCGTCGTTCTGGAAAGCACTGTCGCAGATGATGCCGCCGCCGGAACCGGTGGCGATGCCGCGCAAGATCGACGCGCCGGAGACGTGGCCCGAATCGGACGCACTGGAGAGCTGGAAGTTGTTGCCGACCAAACCGGACTGGTCGGGTGGCTTTTCCGACTGGCGCCCCGGCGAGGATGCCGCGCGGAAGGCGGTGGCGCGGTTCGCGGACGTCGCCGACGATTACGACCACGACCGCAACATACCCTCGACCGAGGGGACGTCCCGGTTGTCCCCGCATCTTCATTTTGGCGAGATCAGTCCTCGCCAGGTCTGGCATGCCGTCTCGGGGCACGGCGACGGCGTCACGACGTTCCGCAAGGAAGTGGCGTGGCGTGATTTCACGCAAGGCGTGGTGCTGGCGCTCCCCGATTATGGCCGCCGCAACGGAAGGCCGGCGTTCGATGCGTTGCCATGGCGCACCGGCAAGGCGGCGGCGTCCGATCTGAAGGCCTGGCAGACCGGTCGGACAGGCTATCCGATCGTCGATGCAGGGATGCGGCAGCTCTGGGCGACGGGCTGGATGCACAATCGCGTTCGGATGATCACCGCGAGCTTCCTCGTCAAACATCTGCTGCTCGACTGGCGCGAGGGCGAACGCTGGTTCTGGGACTGCCTGGTCGATGCGGATTACGGCAACAATTCGGTCAACTGGCAATGGGTCGCGGGCACGGGGGTCGATTCGAACATGTTCGGCCGGATCATGGCGCCGCTGTCGCAGTCGGAAAAGTTCGATGCGGGCGACTATATCCGCCAATGGGTGCCGGAACTCGCCGGGGTTACGGGCGACGCGATCCACGACCCGGACGAGTCCGGGTGCCGGCCGCGCGACTATCCCGCCAAGATCATCGGTCACCGCGAGGCACGCGAGCGCGCGCTGGAGGCCGGGCGGCACGCGCGCTGACGCCTTTTGGCACGCGCCTCTTTCCTAGGTGACGGCGCTGTTGCATGGAGCGCCGCGATGACCGCCGCCCATGCCTTTGACGACGCCGCTACAGGGCGCGCAACCAGTGCAGCACGCCTGACAGCGCCGATATTCCACCGCCTGCTCGACCGGATCGATGCGGGGCTCGAAAGCGGCGGTATCGAGGCGAGCTTGCCCGACGGCACCCGCCGTTTGCTGGGAGGACGTGCACCCGGCCCGATGCCTGTCGTCACCGTCCATCGCTGGCGCGCACTGGTGCGGCTGGCGACGGCCGGATCGGTCGGCTGGTATGAAGGCTGGACTGTGGGCGACTGGTCGAGCCCAGATCCGGTTCCGCTGTTCGATCTGTTCATGCGCAACCGTATCTCCCTGGGCCGAACGGCGCGATCGGGCGGGATTGCGCGACTCTCGGCGCGCACGTGGCACTGGATGCGGCGCAACCACCGCACGGGATCCCGGCGCAACATCGCCGCGCACTATGATCTGGGCAACGATTTCTACGAGACGTGGCTCGATCCCAGCCTGACCTATTCGAGCGCGTTGTTTGCCGAGCCGATCAGCGAGGCCGAACCGCTCGAGCGCGCCCAGACGACGAAGCTCCAGGCCATCCTCGACAGGACGGGTACGCAGCCCGGTGACCGGATCCTCGAGATCGGCTGCGGCTGGGGGTCCTTCGCGACCCTCGCCGCGCAGTCCGGTGTCGACGTGCACGGCCTCACTCTGTCGACCGAGCAGAAGCGACAGGTCGACGCGCGGATGGCCGAGGCAGGGCTGACCGGGGTGACCGTCTCGCTGACCGATTACCGCGACGTCGTCGGCACCTATGACGCGGTGGCCAGTATCGAAATGGTCGAGGCGGTGGGTGAGGCCTATTGGCCGGCCTATCTCGACGCGGTCGCAAGAGCGCTGAAACCCGGCGGCCGTGCAGCGCTTCAATATATCACGATCGACGATGCGATCTTCGATGCCTATTCGACGAGCGTCGATTTCATCCAGCGCTACGTGTTTCCCGGCGGCATGCTGCTGTCCGAGCCGCGGTTCCGCGC
Source organism: Sphingomonas sp. CFBP 13714 (assembly GCF_014842205.1). NCBI lineage: Bacteria > Pseudomonadati > Pseudomonadota > Alphaproteobacteria > Sphingomonadales > Sphingomonadaceae > Sphingomonas > Sphingomonas sp. CFBP 13714. The sequence goes on along the minus strand of NZ_JACYVG010000003.1, from coordinate 39,739 downwards.
TCTGGCGGAGGCGCGCGGGTTGACGTGGGAGGATCAACGCAGCTTCGGGCTGCACTATGCCGAGACATGCCGGCGTTGGCGGGTCGCGTTCGACGCCGCCGTCGCGCAGGGCCGCCTGCCGGCACGGCTCGACGCGAAGTTCATCGCGCTATGGCGCTATTACCTGATGTATTGCGAGGGCGGGTTCCGCGGTGGCGGTATCGACGTCGCACAGGTGACGCTGGTGAAGCGACGCTGATAGTCCGCCCCGCAAGGGGCGGGATTTAGGCGACGCGCTCGAAATGCCCGGGTGCGAACCCGTCGACAGCCAGCGCGACGATGCGGTCGGCGACGACCTGCGGATCCTTGACCGAGTTCGGATCCTCGCCCGGATAGGCGCGTGCGCGCATCTTCGTGCGGGTCGCGCCGGGATCGACGATCGCGGTGCGGATGCCGCTGATCTCGGCCATCTCGTCCCCGTAAGCGCCGAGCAGCGTCTCGAACGCCGCCTTCGAGGCACCGTAGAGCCCCCAATAAGCGCGCGGCTTGCGGCCGACGCTCGACGTGACGCCGATCACGCGCGCCGACTTCGCCCTCTTCAGCATCGGATCGAACGCGGCGATCATCGCCGCCTGCGCGCTGACGTTGAGCGTGAGGACCTGCGCCATTTCCTTCGGATCGATCGCCGGGACCGACGACAGCGATCCCAGCATGCCCGCATTCAGCACGAGGATGTCGAGCGCATCCCAGCGATCCCCGATCGCACTTGCGAGCCGGCCGATCGCTTCGCTCTCGGCGAGGTCAAGCGGCGCAATCGTCGCGGACCCGCCGGCGTCGTGGATCGCCGTCTCGACCTCTTCGAGGCCGCCCGGCGTGCGCGCGGTCAGAACCACATGCGCGCCCTTTGCAGCGAGCGCGATCGCGGTGGCGGCGCCGATGCCGCGGCTTGCACCGGTGACCAGCGCAAGCCGGCCTTCGAGAGGCTTGTCGGTCATTCTAGCTCCAGGCCTCTCAGATGACGCGTTCGGCGAGCATCGCGAACTGATCAACCTCGGCACCTTCGTCGTGATCGGTCAGCGTGGTCGGGTAATCGCCGGTGAAGCAGGCATCGCAATATTTCGGTCGGATATCCGCGCGCTTCGCCTCACCGAGCGCCTTGTACAGCCCGTCGATCGAGATGAAGTTGAGGCTGTCGGCGTGGATGAAGCCCGTCATGCCGCCCAGATCGAGCTTGGCTGCGAGCAGCTTGGCGCGTTCCGGCGTGTCGACTCCGTAGAAGCAGGAGTGGCGGGTCGGCGGGCTGGCGATGCGCATATGGACTTCGGCCGCGCCCGCCTCGCGCATCATCTGGACGATCTTGAGCGAGGTCGTGCCGCGGACGATCGAATCGTCGACGAGGATGACGCGCTTGCCCTTGATCAGTGCACGGTTGGCATTGTGCTTCAGCTTCACACCGAGATGGCGGACCTTGTCGCCCGGCGAGATGAAGGTGCGACCGACATAATGCGAGCGGATGATCCCGAGCTCGAACGGAATCCCCGACTGCTGGGCATAGCCGATCGCCGCGGGTGTGCCCGAATCGGGGACCGGGATGACGAGATCGGCATCGACCGGCGATTCGATCGCGAGCTGAGCCCCGATCGCTTTCCGCACCGAATAGACCGAATGATCATCAACGATCGAATCGGGGCGCGAGAAATAGACCCATTCGAAGATGCACGGCCGCGCCGCCATCGGCGCGAACGGGCGGATCGAGCGGATTTCGGACCCTTGGACGATCACGAGTTCGCCCGGCTCGACCGCTCGGACGAAGGTTGCGCCAACGACGTCGAGCGCGACCGTCTCGGACGCAAAGATCACCGCGTCGCCAAGCTTGCCCATGACCAGCGGCCGGATGCCAAGCGGATCGCGGCAGGCGATCATCCCCTCGGGCGTCATCACGATGAGCGAATAGGCACCCTCGACCTGCTTTAGCGCATCGATGAAGCGATCGAGAAGGGTGCGATAGTTCGAGGTCGCGACGAGATGGATGATCGTCTCGGTATCGCTGGTCGACTGGAAGATCGAGCCGCGACGGACGAGCTCGCGACGCAGCCGCATCGCGTTTGAGATATTGCCGTTATGCGCGATCGCGAAACCGCCCGTCGACAACTCGGCGTACAGCGGCTGGACGTTGCGGAGCGCGGTCTCGCCCGTCGTCGAATAGCGGACATGACCGCAGGCGACCGTGCCCGGCAGTGCGCGAATCACGTCGTCGCGATCGAAGTTCCCGGCGACATGCCCCATCGCGCGGTGTGTATGGAAATGCGCCCCATCGAACGTCGTTATGCCGGCGGCTTCCTGGCCGCGATGCTGCAGCGCATGGAGGCCCAGGGCGACGAGCGCCGCCGCGCCGTCGGTGGCCGAGACGCCAAACACCCCGCATTCTTCACGGAGTTTGTCGTCATCATAAGGGTTTGTGGTCAGCATGCCGGGTCTCACGTCGTGCGGAGCATGCCCTATAGTCGCGGTTCACACGTTTGTCGCCTCCTTGTAATAACATTGCGCAATGGGTTTGATCTCTCGCGTCGCTTCGCGCCCGCTTTCTGGTATGTCCCCGGGCATGACACACAGCCGCGACACGGGCCTGACGCTCGATCCGAAATTCGATTCCTCCGGCCTGCTGACGGCGGTCGTCACCGACCGCGTGTCGGGCGATGTCTTGATGGTGGCGCACATGAATGCCGACGCGCTGGCGCAGACCCAGGCGACCGGAGAAGCGCATTTCTGGTCGCGGAGCCGGCAGGCCTTGTGGCGCAAGGGGGAGACGTCGGGCAATGTGCTGCGCGTCGCCGAACTCCGGATCGACTGCGACCAGGACGCGATATGGGTGATCGCCGATGCTGCGGGTCCGACCTGCCACACCGGCGAACGTACCTGTTTTTACCGGCGTATAGAGGGTGATGGCCTGGTGACCGCCGAATGAGCCACAGGCGTGGCGGGCTCATGCTCCTGCTGTCGCTGCTGGCGGGATGCGACGGTGCGTCGACCAGCATCACCAATACCGAAAGCACGCCCGGTTCGCGGCTCGAGTCGGCGGCGCGGAGCGCGGGTATCGTTGGTGATCCCGGTGCCGCGCTTCAGGGCTCCTGGGCGCGCGATACCGACCGGATCTGCATCATCGGGACCGAGCGGGTCAGCCGGATCGGCGTCAGCGTCGATTACGGCGAAGCTCAGAGCTGCGCCGCATCGGGGACAGTCGAGCGCTCCGGCGAGCGGCTGCAGATGACGTTCGGCAAATGCGCATTCGATGCGCGGTTCGACGGGGATCGCATCACGTTCCCCGCCGACATGCCCGAAGCGTGCGAAGCGCTGTGTGCGGGACGTGCCTCGCTTGCCGCGGTGACGGTCGATCGGTTGAGCGAGTCGCGGTCCGAGGCGGCCACGCTGCGCTCGAAGGCGGGCAAATTTCTATGCCGAGATTGACGTTGACGTAAACGAGAGCTAAATGTTCCGGCATGGCGACCAGAGCATCCCCGGCAGAACGGGCATCTCCCGAATCCTATGCGGTGATCGAACCGCGGCATGATCGCGACCATTTCACGATATCGGATCTGTCGAGCGAGTTTGACGTGACCGCGCGCGCGCTTCGCTTCTACGAAGACGAAGGGCTGATCGCGCCCGAGCGCCGCGGCACGCAGCGTATCTACTCGCACCGTGACCGCGCACGGCTCGCATGGATCCTGCGCGGCAAGCGTGTCGGCTTCAGCCTCGGTGAGATCCGCGAGATGATCGACCTTTACGACGTCGGCGACGGGCGTCGTGCGCAGCGTCAGGTCGTGATCGAGCGCAGCCAGTCGCGGATCGCGCTCCTGACCGCGCAGAAGCGGGATATCGACGCCGCCATCGATGAGCTTACCAATTTCGTGGCCCTTCTCGAAGTCGGCCGCGCCAACGACCAGCAAGGATAGACCATGCCCCAATACACGCCCCCCGTCCGCGACACGCGCTTCGTCCTCGAACAGGTCGTCGGTCTCGACCGCTACAGCAACCTGCCGGGCTTCGATGCGGCATCCCCCGACGTTGTCGATGCGGTGCTGGAAGAGGGCGGCAAGTTCGTCGCCGAAGTGCTGTTCCCGCTCAACCTGTCGGGTGATCAGCAGGGCTGCACCCGCCACGAGGACGGATCGGTCACGACGCCCGACGGCTTCAAGGAGGCGTACAAGCAATATGTCGAGAGCGGCTGGGCGACGCTTGGCAACCAGCCCGAATATGGCGGGCAGGGGATGCCGCACGTCGTCTCGACCGCTTTCCAGGAATACATGATCTCGTCGAACATGGCGTTCGCGATGTATCCCGGTCTGACGCATGGCGCGATCGCCGCGCTGGTCGCCAAGGGATCGGACGCGCAGAAGGCGATGTACGTGCCGAAGATGGTGTCGGGCGAATGGGGCGGGACGATGAACCTGACCGAGCCGCAGTGCGGCACCGATCTGGGCCTGATCCGCACCAAGGCCGAGCCGCAGCCGGACGGGTCCTATGCGATCACCGGCACGAAGATCTTTATCTCGAGCGGTGAGCATGACCTGACCGAGAATATCATCCACCTTGTCCTCGCCAAGACGCCGGGCGCGCCGGACAGCTCGAAGGGTATCTCGCTGTTCGTGGTGCCGAAGGTCCTCGTCAACCAAGACGGTTCGCTCGGCGATCGCAACGGCGTCACCTGCGGGTCGATCGAGCACAAGATGGGGATCCACGCCAACTCGACCTGCGTGATGAACTATGACTCGGCGACCGGCTGGCTCGTCGGCGAGGAGATGAAGGGCCTCGCCGCGATGTTCATCATGATGAACGCGGCGCGTCTGGGCGTCGGCCTTCAGGGGCTGGGTGTGGCCGAGGTCGCGTACCAGAATGCGGTGCAATATGCGCAGGACCGTCGCCAGGGCCGCGCGCTGACCGGGCCGAAGGAGCCGCAGGAGAAGGCCGACTCGCTGTTCGTCCATCCCGACGTTCGACGCATGCTGATGGAAGGCAAGGCGATGACCGAGGGGTTGCGCGCGCTGATCCTGTGGACCGCGCTGCAGGGCGATCTCGAGCATAACGCCACGACCGAGGAAGAGCGTCAGCTGGCGGGCGACGTGATCAGCCTGCTGACCCCGGTCATCAAGGGCTATGGCACCGACAAGGGCTATGAGATCGCGACCAACGCGCAGCAGGTCTATGGCGGTCATGGCTACATCGCCGAATGGGGCATGGAGCAATATGTCCGCGATGCGCGGATCGCGATGATCTACGAGGGCACCAATGGCGTGCAGGCGATGGATCTGGTCGGCCGCAAGCTCGCGCAGAATGGTGGCCGCGGGATCCAAGCGTTCTTCAAGCTGGTCGCGGACGACGTCGCTGCCGCGAAGGGCGATGCAGCTACCGCGGGCTTTGCCGAAGCGCTCGAAAAGGCGAACGGCCAGCTTCAGGCGGCGACGATGTGGTTCATGGCGAACGGCATGAAGAACCCCGAGAATGTCGGCGCGGGTGCGGTCAGTTACATGCATCTGATGGGGATCGTCGCGGTCGGCGCTATGTGGCTACGGATGGCGGTCGCCGCCACCAAGCTGAAGGCGGCCGGTGAGGGCGAGGCGGCGTTCCTCGACGCGAAGCTGATCACCGCGCGCTTCTATGCCGAGCGGATCCTGCCCGATGCGGGCGCGCTGCGTCGCAAGATCGAGGGTGGCGCGGAGTCGCTGATGGCGCTGCCGCCGGAAATGTTCATGGCGGCGTGATCGCCATCCTCAAGGCGTGAAGGGCGCGGGCATCCGGATATCCTCCCGCTGCCCGCGCCCTTTTTTGTCCATGTCGCTCGGACAAAAAAGGGGAGCCGTTGCCGGCTCCCCTCCTGAGGTACGATGTGTCCGGGGATCAGAAGTTGATCCGGACACCTGCATAATAGCGGCGGCCGAGCGGATCATAAGTGCCCGCATCGGTATCCTGGCCGGCCGACGCGCCGATATCGGCGAGATAGGGCGGCTTGTTATTGAGCAGGTTCGACCCGCCGATGTAGAATTCGAAGCCGTCGTTCGTCTGGAAGCGGATCTGCGAGTCCAGGTAGAATTGCGGACGGACGCGGTACAGCGGATTGGTACCCGGGCGGGCGCCGGTCAACTGGTCGTCAAGGCTTGCCTGGCTCATCCAGGTGCCCGTCGTCGTAAAGCCGACACCATCGATGTCATAGGACAGGTTCGTCGTAAACCGGTCGCGCGACGCACCGATCTCACCCGCGAAATAGTCACGATCCGCATCGGGCAGGGGCACCGTGTAGCCCGAGATCAGATGCGTGTATGAGCCTCGCAGGCCCAGCATGCCCGCAAGACCGATATCGGCCAGATCCTGGCGATAGGTGATGACCGTATCGATGCCCTGGGTCTTGACGCCACCGCTGTTGAGGAAGCTGGTCGTCAGCTGGTCGAGCGACCCGGCGCTGTTCGGCCCGAGCGCGGCCGCACGGCGCGTGATCTGGCTGCAATAATCCGAATTGCCCTGCTGGTAGCACTGGTTGACGATGTATTGCAGCGGCGTCTGGACGATCGCATCCTTGATCCGGATGTTGAAGTAATCGACCGTGACGACGAGGTTGCGCAGCGCTCGGACCGAACGCGGGTTGATCACCACGCCCGCGGTGAAGGAATCGCCCTTCTCTTCTTGGAGGTTGCGATTGCCCGCCTCGAAGCTGGTGACGCCCTGGATATCGGCCTGGTTCGCGGCGAACGCGCCGCCGTTCGCCGCGATGTTGGCGAGCACGCCGGACGCGGCACGGCAGGTCGTGCCGAGCGTTCCGGCCGTCGCCGCGGTCACGCCGATGCAGGGATCGTTGACGCTTGGGAAATTCTGCTGCGGAGCCTGGAACAGCTCGTTGATGTTCGGCGCACGCACCGACCGCGCCTGCATCACGCGGAAGCGGATATCCTCGACCGGTGCCCATTCGCCGCCGAAATTGTAGCTGTAGGTGGTGCCGACGGTCGAATAGTCGGAGACGCGGATCGCGCCGCGGACGCTCAGCGACTGGAAGAACGGCTTGTCCTGGATGATCGGCGCGACGACTTCGCCGAACCCTTCCCAGAGATGGAAGCGTCCTGCCGTCGATGGCAGGGCGTTGTTGCCGTTCAGGCCCTGCTGGGTGAGCAGATCGAAATCGTTGCGGCTGCTCTCGCGACGATATTCGGTGCCGACGCTGAAGCCGATTGGGTCGGCGCCGAACAGCGAGAAGAGCTTGCCCGATACGTTACCGCCGGCAACCGTCTGCGTGACCTTCGTGCTGAGCGTGGTCGGCACGGCGAGATAGCCGGCCGCCGGTGCGAGCGCGCCCGCGCCATAGATGTTGGCGGGGACGCAACCGGCCGCGCGCGCAGCGGGGTCGGCGCAGACGATCTGGCCGGTCGCCGGATCGCGATAGGAATTGAGCGCCTGGAAGAAGTTCGCGGTGTTGAACTGGCCGGTCCCGACCTGGTCTTCCTTGGTCTGGCCGTAAACGCCGTATACTTCATAGTTGAAGCGGTCGTCGAGGAACTTGCCATTGGCCCCGCCCGCGATGCGGAACAGGTCGCGGCTGACACGGCTCGTGCGCGGGCCGAAATCGGCGAGGCGGCGGTCGAAATAGATGTCCTTCAAACCGTCACCCTGACCCGTGTTACCAATCGGGGTGTCAATCGCGCTATTGTAGATAGCGTCGGGGACAAACGGATTACGGTAAAGGACACCCCCGACAATTGTCTCAATCGGGATCTGGCCCGAATTGCGCGGGTTGCTGAAGGTCGAGTCAAGCGGGAACGCCTCGATGACCGTGCTCACCTTGGTCTTGGCATAGTTGCCCTCGACGAACAGGTTGAGTGCGGGCGATACTTCGAAGTTCGCGCGGCCGGCGGCAACGTAGCGCTCGACCGGTACCGCGAGGTAGCGGAAGTCGGACCGGTTGAAACCGTCCGGGCCTGCGACAGTGCCATCGGCGTTGACGCAGCCAGCGGTGCCATTGGCCGACGCGCAATTGCGCAGCGCGCCGTCCTGCCCATAGGTGAAGGTGCTGTCGCCGGCATAGTAACGACCCTGCGGTGCGAAGCCCGAGAGATATGGCCGCTCTGGGGTGAACAGATCAGCGTCGTTATCCGTCACATAGGCGCCGCGGCTGGTCGAATCGACCGCGCTCGAGCCCGCTTCGGTGTAGCGGTCGCGCTTCAGCACGGTGCCCTGCTTCGAATAACCACCGAACAGCATGATGTTGCCGCGGCCATCGGCAAAGTTCTTGCCGACCAGCGCGTTGACCTGGCGGTCGAAGCCATCGCCATATTGCGACATGCCGACCTGGCCGTCGAGCTGGATGCCGTCGAACTTCGTCTTGTAGATCATGTTGACGACACCCGCGACCGCGTCGGACCCGTAGACGGCCGACGCGCCGCCGGTCAGGACGTCAACGCGCTCGAGGAACTGCGTCGGAATCACGTTGAGATCGACCGCGCTGCTGCCCGGAAGGCCCGAGACGAAGCGGCGGCCGTTGACGAGGACCAGCGTGCGGTCCTCGCCAAGGTTGCGCAGATTGACCGTCGCTACGCCCGCGCCCTGCGTCGCAAAGCTCGAATTGGTGCGGCTGACGCCCGGCGTACCGAATGCCGGATTCTGGAGCAGGACGTCCTGTACGTTGATCGCGCCGGCCTGCTGGATCTGCGCGATGCCGACGCTCTGGAGCGGCGAGGCGGCGGTGGCCGACGGCGATGCGATGCGCGAGCCGGTCACGACGATCTCGCCTGCCGGCGCTTCTGTAGCACCCTGCGGGTTCTGATCCGTCGCGGTCTGGGTCGGGGTTGCCGGCTCCAAAGCCTCTGCCTGAGCGGCTGCCTCGGGCGTGGCCGCAGGCGTCGCCGGCGCGGTTTGTGCGGCAGCGGGGAGCGTGGAAACCGCAACGAGGAGGCTCGTGGCGAGCAGACTGCGACGATAGACTGGGGTCATTTAATACTCTCGACTGAAACATTCCGACGAAGGGGCAAAGCCGCTGACCTTCGTCGATGCGCCGCCGTTAGGCCGCGCGGCGCGGCCCGATCCACTCGATTGAGACGAATAGGATCGTTTTTTTACAATGTGTTTCATCCTTGCAACAGTCTGGAGGGATTGGGATTCCAGCGCCTCGGGCTGACGTGCCGGAGCCGCCAAGCGCGCAGGCGAGGCGCCCGATCAGCCGCATGCAATTTCCCGATCGCCGTCTTCCCCCGGAGGGCGCTGTTGGCGTAGACGGAGCCATGGCGGTTACCGTGTTTCCCGATCTCGTTGCAAAGAGTGTCTCCGGGACATGACGGTCCCCGGAACATGGGCGACCGTTCTGGCCGGCGTTGCGACGCTGCTGCTGCTCGGGCTCGGCGGCCTGCTGCTGTTCCTGGGATTGCGCGCGCGCGCCGGTGTCGCGACGACCCTCGCCGAGAATGCGACGATGCGCGCGTTGCTCGATGGGTCGCCGGCCGTCGCGACGGTCGTCCGCTCGGATGGACGAGTGGAGATGCCGCAGCGCATGGCGGACTGGCTGGGTATTCCGGCGCCACGCTATCTGATGGATCTGGCGGGTGAGGAATCCGGGCTCTCACCCGAGGATGCTGCCGCGCTGACCGCCGATGTGACCGCCGCACAGCGTTCGGGCCGGCCCTTCGTCCGTGCCGTCCGCCCCGTCGGTTCGACGCGGGCCATCACGTTACGCGGCGCGCGCGCACCCGGCGCGATGGGGGCAACCGGCAGCATCCTGATCTGGGCGTTCGATGCAACGGACAGCGAGTCCGAGATCAAGCGCCTCGGCACCGAGACGGCGCGGCTTGGTGCCGCCTATGACGCGCTGACCGGGCTGATCGAAGCCGCGCCGCTGCCGATGTGGTACCGGGCGCGCGATCTCAGGCTGTCGATGGTCAATTCCGCCTATGTCGCGGCGGTCGAGGGCCAGGATGCGCAGGACGTGGTCGCGCGCGGCCTCGAACTTGTCGAGGGATCGGGGCGCGGCGGGCCGCTGGCGGGTGCCGCCGCTGCGCGCGAGCAGGGGCGGCCGCACCAGCAGGTCCTGCCCGCGACGATCGATGGTGCCCGCCGTTCGCTTCAGATCTATGACGTGCCGCTGCCGACCGGCGGGGTGGCGGGCTTTGCAATCGACATCGAGGATCTCGAGCAGGCGCGCTCTGGTGCCAAGCGCTTTGCCGAGGCGCAGCGGGCGATGCTCGACCGGCTGTCGGCGGGAGTCGCGCAGTTCGGTGGCGACCGCGGCCTGGTCTTCTGCAACCAGCCGTTCCGGCGGATGTTCGCGATGCGGGCGGAGTGGCTCGCCGACCGTCCCGAATTCGACCGCGTGCTCGAACGGATGCGCGAAGCGGACCGGCTCCCCGAGGTCCGCGACTTTCCGGCATGGAAGGCCGAGCGTCGCGCATGGTTCATGCAGACCGGGACCATGCCGAACGGCGGCGCGAGCGAGGAGATCTGGCACCTGCGCGGCGGTACGCATTTGCGCGTCGTCGCCCAGCCCTTGCCCGATGGCGGGTTGTTGCTGATCTTCGAGGATCGCACCGAGCATGTCCAGCTCGCCAGCGCGCGCGACACGCTGCTTCGCGTCCGTACCGCCACCTTCGACAATCTGTTCGAGGCACTTGGCGTGTTCGCTGCAGATGGGCGGCTGCAATTGTGGAACAACCGGTTCAGGGTGCTCTGGGGCCTCGAGGAGGAATTCCTTGCCGGCCATCCGCGTGTCGACGTCTTTGCGGATGCGGCGGCGGGCAAGTTGATGACGCCCAACCGGTCGGCGCTGATCCCCGATCTCGTGCGATCGGCGACCGCCGGACGGCAGCAGCGCGGGGGCCGCGTCGCCTTTGCCGACGGCCGGCATTTCGAATTTGCGGGCGTCCCGCTGCCCGACGGCAACGCATTGTTCACGATGCTCGACATTAGCGACAGCCGGCGTGCGGAGCAGGCCCTGCGCGAACGAGCGAACGCGCTCGAGGCGGCGGACAAGGTGAAGACGGCGTTCGTCGCGAACATGAGCTATGAACTTAAGACGCCGCTGACGTCGATCAGTGGTTTCGCCGAGATGCTGCACGGTGGCTATGCCGGGCCGATGAGCGAACAGGCCGGGGGGTATCTCGAGGCTATTCTCGAATCGGTCGAGCGGCTCGGGCTGCTCGTCGACGACGTGCTCGATCTAACCCGGACTGAGAGCGAGAGCACCGAGATGGTGCGAACCGATGTCGAGCTGGCGGTGGTCGCCCGAGCTGCGGCAGGCTCGATCCAGGCTACCGCGCGGCGCCGCAAGCTCGACTTTGCGATCGAGATCGGGCGCTCGACCGGGCGTATCTGCGGCGATCCCAAGCGATTGCGCGAGATCGTCGAGCATCTGCTGCGTCACGCGGTGGCCGGTACGCCCGAGGGGGGACGAATCCTTCTGCACGCCGACGGCAATGCGACGCATGCGCGGATCGTCGTGTCGGATGACGGCGCGGGGATGAGCGCGGAAGGTGTCGCGCATGCGTTCGACCGGTTCGCCGAATCCAAGACGATCGGGGATCGTGCGCTCGGGCTCGGGCTGCCGCTCGCCAAGCAGTTCGTCGAGGCGCATAACGGCACGATCGATCTCGTATCCGAACCCGGAAACGGCACGCTGATCACGGTCGAACTGCCGCGGAGATGATCATCGCCTTGAAGAGACACGCACGCTGGCCGGGTTCGATCGCATGACGGTGCTGCGGCTAGAGGATCCCGCCGCGACCGAGGCGTTCGGCGCGAAACTGGCAGCGCACGTCAAGGCGGGTGACGTGATTGCGCTGACGGGGACGCTCGGCGCGGGTAAGACGAGCCTGGCACGCGGGCTGCTGGCGGCGCTCGGTCTGGTCGGCGAAGCGCCATCGCCGAGTTTCGCGATCGTCCAGCCCTATGCACCCCCCGAGGTGCGTCTGCCCGTGCTCCATGTCGATCTGTACCGGATCGACGATCCGGACGAGATCGTCGAGCTTGCGCTTGACGACGCGCGGTATGATTCCGTTCTGATCGTCGAATGGCCGGAGCGGGCGGGGCCAGACTATTGGCCGGACGCGCTTCGGCTCGACCTCACGATCGAACCGGACGGCACGCGCGGCTTGACAGCCAGAGTGCCGGAGGGTTGGACGCGGCGATGGCCGATATGACACCCCCGGCGGGCGCCGCCGCATTTCTCGACGCTCATGGCTGGGCGGGGGCGACGCTCCTGCCGGTTGCGGGGGATGCCTCGTTCCGTCGCTATTTCCGCGTTGTCGCAGGGCCGCACCACGCGATCCTGATGGACGCGCCGCCGCCACATGAAGACCCGCGCCCGTTCATCGCGGTCGCACAGTGGCTGGTCGAGCGGACGTTCCGGGCACCCGCGATCCTCGCGAGCGACCTGACGCAGGGACTCGTGCTGATCGAGGATTTTGGCGATGATCGGTTGCGCGAGGCGATCGACGCATCGTCCGACGAGGGCATGGCGCTCTACGCGCCCGCGATCGACCTGCTCGGACGTCTTCACGCGCACCCGGCCGGACCCTTCGCACCCTATGACCGTGGCGTCCTAGCGCGCGAGGCCGCGCTGTTCGTCGACTGGTATTGCCCGGCAATCGGGATCGTCCCGGACCGGGCGGGCTGGCATGCGGCATGGGACGCCGTATTCGATCACGGTATCGCGACCGACCCCGTCACCGTCCTGCGCGATTATCATGCCGAGAACCTGATGCTGCTCGCACCGGACGGAGCGCTCGGCCTGCTCGATTTCCAGGACGCGCTCGCCGGGCACCCGGCCTATGACCTCGTGTCGCTGTTGCAGGACGCACGGCGCGACGTCGATCCGGTGGTCGAGGCAGCGATGCTCGCGCGCTACCGCGAAGCGACGGGTGTCGGTGACGATTTCCTAAACGCCTATCACGTGCTCGGCGCGCAGCGGAACGCCAAGATCCTCGGCATCTTCACGCGGCTGTGGAAGCGCGACGGCAAGCCGCGCTACCCGACCTTGTGTCCCCGGGTCTGGACCTATCTCGAGCGTGACCTGGCCCAGCCGGTGATGGCGCCGGTCGCGGCCTGGTTCGATGCCAATGTGCCGGCCGCATTGCGCGGCGACCCGCTGGCGTTGGCGGCATGAGCGGCCAGCGCATGATCCGTCCGATCCCGCGCGGGACGGTGCCCGAGACGGCGATGGTGATGGCGGCCGGGCTCGGCAAGCGGATGCGGCCGTTGACCGCGACGCGCCCCAAGCCGCTGGTCGAAGTAGCCGGCAAGGCGCTGATCGACCATGTCTTCGATCGGCTGCAGCGTGCCGGGATCGCCCGCGCGGTGGTCAATGTCCACTATCTGGCGGATACGCTGCAGGCGCATGTCACCGATCGTTACCCCGATATCGAGGTCGTGATTTCGGACGAGCGTCGCCGGTTGATGGAGACGGGCGGCGGGCTGGTTCAGGCACGTACCCTGCTCGGCGATGCGCCGGTTCTGGTGGTCAACAGCGACAATCTCTGGATCGACGGACCGGTCGACGCGATCCGCCTGCTCGCGTCGCGCTGGGACGATGCGACGATGGATGCGCTGCTGCTGATGGTGCCGCTCGCCCGCGCCCACAATCACGGCGGTCCGGGCGACTTCCATCTCGCGGCGGACGGGCGGATCACCGGACGACGCAAGCCGGGGCGGGTCGCACCCTTTGCCTTTACGGGCATCCAGATTCTCCACCCGCGCGTCATCGCGGATTGGCCCGAGGGACCGTTTTCGACGAACCTGTTCTGGGACCGTGCGATCGCTGCGGGTCGGGCATTTGGCCAGGTCCATCAGGGCCTGTGGTTTGACGTTGGCACCCCTGGCGCGATTCCGAAGACCGAGGCGATCCTGGCCGGTGGCTGAACGGACGGGGCCGACCCTCTACACCATCCCCGCCCATCGCGCCTTTGCCGATGCGCTGGTCGCGGGGTTGCTCCGGCGGGCAGGGCAGGATCCGCTGGCGCTCGCCCGCGCGCTGATCCTGTTGCCCAACAACCGCGCGATCCGGGCCGTGACCGATGCGTTCGTGCGGGCGAGCGGCGGGGGGCTGGTTCTGCCGCGGATGATCGCGCTGGGCGACACGGGGCTGGGCGAAGCGGTCGGCGCCGCGCTCGATCCGGCGGACGATGCCGATCCGCCGCTGCCAGCGGTGCCGCCCTATCAGCGGCGGATGATCCTTGCGCGGCTGGTGTCGGAAGAACGCCGGCGTGGGGGGCATCCGATCGATGCGGCCGAGGCGGTCCGACTTGCCGGCGAACTCGCCAAGACGCTCGACCAGCTGCTCGTCGAGGAGGTTGCGCCGACGCGCCTGCACGAGATCGAACTCGGTCCCGAACTGACCGAACACTGGCAGCGCGCATTGTCGACGTTCGACGTCGTGCTGCAGCGATGGCCGGGCGAGCTGGCCCGCCTGGGGCGGATCGACGCGGCGACCCGGCGCGCCGCGCTGCTTGACAGATTGGTGACGCGATGGCGCGCGGCGCCGCCGGCCGGGCTGGTATGCGCCGCAGGCGTTACCGACTCCGCGCCGTCGGTCGCGCGCGCGCTGCGCTGCGTCGCGGACCTGCCCGGCGGCATGGTGGTGTTCGCGGATCTCGATCTGCACCTGCCCGACGAGGAATGGGATGCGCTGGGACCCCACCCGCGGAACCCGGATACCGGGCTGACGCGGCGGTCGATCGAAACGCATCCGCAATTTCATCTGAAGCTCCTGCTCGAACGCATGGGCGTCGGGCGCGCCGAGGTCACGACCTGGCGCGAGGGCGGTGGCCATGACGCCGACACGACCCGAAGCCGCGCTATCGCCAATGCACTGGCCCCCGCCGACTTCACGGGAAAGTGGACCCGGCTGGGCGCGGAGGACCGCCGCCTGAAGGGGGTGACGGTCGCCGAACTGGCAACCCCCGCCGAGGAGGCGCAGGCGATCGCACTGGCCCTGCGCGGCGTACTGGAGGAGCCGGGACGGACAGCGGCGCTCGTCACGCCCGATCGCGCACTGGCGCGGCGTGTCGCGGCGCATCTTGGACGCTGGCAGATCCTGATCGACGACAGCGCGGGCCGGCCCTTGTCGATCCTCCCGCCCGGGACCCTCATTCTCGCGCTGGTCGAGGCTGCGGCACAGCGTTTCGCACCGCTCGCCTTGCTTGCGTTGCTGAAGCACCCGCTGGTCCGCAGTGGCGATACCCGGCTGGGGTGGCTCGACGGCGTTCGTGCGCTCGATCGCGCGTTGCGCGGACCGCGGCCCGCCGCGGGGCTCGATGCTGTCGATGTGCATCTGCGCGCCGGAACGGCGAAGCGCTGGTGGCCGGAGGCGCAAGCGCTGCTGACGCCGATCGCCACGGTATTCGAACGCGGCGCCCAGCCGCTCGGCCCGTTGCTGGCGACCGTTCGCGAGACGGCCGCGGCGCTGTGCGGCGATGAACTCTGGGCCGGCCCCGCGGGGCGGGCCGCGGCGCAATGCCTTGCCGATCTCGAAATCGAGGCTGATGCCGGCCCGCCGCTTGTCGACCCAAGCGAACTTGCGCAGCTCTTGCGGACCTTGCTCGACGAGGTTGCGGTGCGGCCATTGCAGGGCGCGCATCCGCGTCTGGCGATCTATGGTCTGCTCGAGGCGCGATTGCAGACCGCCGACCTGATGGTCCTGGGCGGACTGAACGAAGGCATGTGGCCGGGGCGTCCCGCGCCGGATCCGTGGCTTGCGCCGCGGATCCGCGCCGAACTCGGGCTGCCGGGCCTGGAGCGGCAGGTGGGGACGTCAGCGCATGATTTCGCCCAGGCGCTTGGCGCGCCGCGGGCGATCGTCACGCGCGCGCGCCGCGACGCCAAGTCGCCAGCATTGGCGTCGCGGCTCTGGCTGCGACTGCAGGCGCTTGCGGGGGATAGGTTCGAACGCGCCGAGGCGCTCGAGGCGTGGACACGCGATCTCGACGATCCGCGGGCGCACCGGCCCTCCGACCGTCCGGCACCGTCGCCGATCGCTGCGCTGCGGCCAAGGCTGATTTCGGTGACCGAGGTCGACCGGCTGAAGGCCGACCCCTACGCCTTCTATGCCCGCAGGGTGCTCGGCCTGATGCCGCTCGACCCGGTCGATGCGGATCCGAGCGCGGCGTGGCGTGGCACCGCGGTTCACGACATTCTCGAGCAATGGTGGAAGCACGACGCCTGCGCGATCGATGCATTGCGGCCGCGGGCCGAGGCGATGCTGCGCGACGAGCGGACGCACCCGATGATGCGCGCGCTCTGGCAGCCGCGGCTGCTCGAGGCGATCGACTGGATCGCGGGCACGATCGCGGCGCAGGCCGTCGATGGCCGGGTCGTCGCCAGTGCGGAAGGCAAGGGCGAGATCGCGATTGCGGGGGTGACGCTGCGCGGACGGTACGACCGTGTCGACCGGCTGCCCGGCGGCGAGCTGGCGATCATCGACTACAAGACCGGCAAGCCGCCCTCGGCGACCGCGGTGCGCGCCGGCTATAGTCTGCAGCTGGGGCTGCTCGGCCTGATCGCCGAGCGCGGCGGCTTTGCCGATGTCGCGGGCAAGACGGGTGCGTTCGAATATTGGTCGCTTGGCAAGAAGCGCGATGCGTTTGGCTATGTCGAGAGTCCGGTTGATCCCGAGGGCAAGCGCGACAAGATCCCGACCGCGGAATTCACCGCGACGGCGGCGCACAACTTCACCGAGGTCGCGGGAAACTGGCTGACCGGCAGCGCCGCCTTCACCGCCAAGCTGGTACCGGAATATGCGCCTTATGCCGAATATGACCAGCTGATGCGCCGGGATGAATGGTATGGCCGTGAATAGCGGCGAGCTCCGCACCTTACCCCGGCTCAAGGGCGCACAGGCCGCAGCTAGTGACCCCCGCGCCCATGTCTGGCTGTCCGCATCGGCGGGAACCGGCAAGACCCAGGTTCTCGCGGCGCGTGTTTTTCGCCTGTTGCTGCGCGGCGTCGATCCGGGTGCGATCTTGTGCCTGACCTTCACTAAGGCGGGTGCGGCCGAAATGGCGCAGCGGATCAACGGGCGGCTCGCCGCCTGGGTGCGGATGCCCGGCCCCGCGCTGGGTGCCGACCTGATCGCCCTGGGGGAGGTGCCCGACCAAGCGTTGCAGGATCGTGCGCGGACGCTGTTCGCCAAGGTGCTCGACGCGCCGGGGGGCGGGTTGCGGATCCAGACGATCCACGGTTTCTGTCAGGGCCTGCTGGCGGCGTTTCCGGTCGAAGCCGGGCTGACGCCGGGTTTTCGCCCTCTGGAGTCGCGCGAGGAAGCCGGGCTTGCACGCGAGGCGCTGGCGGGGATGCTCGCGGACGCCGAGCGTGAGGGGCGGGAGCGTCCCGTCGAGATCGTCGGCCGCTTGTCCCTGCGGATGGGGGAGGGCGGTGCCGAGGGGTTCCTGATGGCCTGCGCCCGCGCGCTGCCCGCGCTCGAGGCGTTGCCGTCCGGTATCCGGCCCTGGTTGCGCCGGACGCTCGAGCTGCCCGCCGGCGATATCGACGAGGCGGTCGCGGACTGGTGCGAGGCGCTGGATATCGATGCCATCACGCGGATCGGCGCGGCCAACCGGGCGTGGGGAACCGCGACCGGCCTGAAGCAGGCGGCCACGGTTGAGGCGTGGCTCGCGTCGCCGGACCGTGCGGCTATGCTTCCCGACCTCGCAGGCGTCGTGCTGACGGCCAAGGGGGAGCCGCGCAAGGCGCAGAAGAAGCTGATCGACCTCGAACCTGACTATGAGATCCTGGCACAGGATGTCGGCGCGGCCTGTGCAGATATTGCATCGATGATCCAGCGCGTGGCTTATGCCGATCTTCTCGCGGATGGGCTGGAGGTCGGGCGCGATTATGCGCGTGCCTATGCACTCGCGAAACGACGCGTCGGCGGGGTCGATTTCGACGATCTGATCGCGACGACCGTGGCGTTGCTCGACCAGCCCGGCATTGGCGAATGGGTTCGCTACAAGCTCGATCAGGCGACCGAGCATGTCCTGATCGACGAGGCGCAGGACACCAATGCCGACCAGTGGCGGATCGTGCGGGCGCTGGCCGACGAATTCTTCGTCGGGCGCGGTATCTATGCCCCGTCGACGCGCACGCTGTTCACGGTCGGCGACTGGAAGCAGGCGATCTTCGGCTTTCAGGGGACCGACCCGTTCAACTTCGCCGCCGCAGAGCTGCATTTCGGGCGGCGTGCGCTCGAGGTTGCGGGCGACGACGAATGGCCGGAGGCGGAGCGGGGCCTGCCGCTCGAGCGGCTGTCGCTGACCCACTCCTTCCGATCGACCCGGCCGATCCTCACGTTCGTCGATGCCGCGGTCGCCGCGGCGGGCGAGCCGGGGCTTGGCGCGATCGGCGAGCTCGAGGTCCATGCGAGCGAGGTCAAGGGCCCGGGCAGCGTGACGCTGTGGCCAACGGTCATCGCAGGGGGGAGCGAGGACGACGAGGAGGGCTGGGTCGACGATGCGGTCCGCAAGCTCGCGGGCGATATCGCCAAGGCGGTCCGACGCTGGCTCGCGCCCGATGGGCTGATGCTCGAGAGCAAGGGGCGACGGCTCCGCCCCGAGGATGTGATGATCCTCGTGAAGCGGCGCGGCGATCTCGCGTCGCTGATCGTCGCGCGGCTTTATGCCGAGGGCGTGCCCGTCGCGGGTGTCGACCGGCTGCGCTTGAACGCACCGCTCGCCGTCCAGGATCTTCTCGCGACGATCCGCTTCGTGTTGCAGCCGGAAGACGATCTGAGCCTGGCATCGCTGCTCGTCTCGCCGCTGATCGGCTGGACGCAGGACGAGCTGATGGCGGCGGCGCCACGTGAGGCCGGCCCGTTGTGGCGACATCTTCAGCGGACGCAGTCCGCCGAGCGCCTTGCGCCGCTGCTCGCGATGCTCGCTCGTGCGGACATCGCAACGCCATATCAGTTTCTGGAGGAGCTCCTGTCCGGGCCGCTCGACGGACGGCGCAAGCTGATCCTGCGGCTGGGGACCGAAGCGCGCGATCCGATCGAGGAACTGCTCAATGCTGCACTGACGTTCGAGAGCAATACGACACCGTCGCTGCAGCGCTTTCTCGACTGGTTCGATCGCGGCGATGTCGACATCGTCCGCGATCCGTCGGCACCGCTCGACTTAGTGCGCGTGATGACCGCGCACGGCGCCAAGGGCCTGCAGGCACCGCTGGTGATCCTCGCCGATGCGACCGCCGATCCCGCCGCCGCACCGCGATCGATCCTGAAATGGACTCCCGAGAAGATGGTCGCCCCGTTGCCGGTGTTCCGTCCGCGCAGCAGCGAGCGGGGTGGCCCCCTCGATGCGGTGGTGACGGCAGCCGAGCGGCGCGAACTGGAGGAGCATTGGCGGCTGTTCTATGTCGCGGCGACCCGCGCCGAGGAACGTCTGGTCATCGCGGGCGCGCTCGGTACGCGGGCGCAGGGCGTTGCGCCGGTGACGAGCTGGTATGGCGCTGCGGATCGTGCACTGACGGCGTTGGGCGTGCCGGACGCGGAGGGCGAGCGGGTCTTCGTCGGCGACGGGACGGAGTCTCCGGTACCGGTCAAGCCCGCTGCTAACGACGTGGCCGTGCCGTCCCAGACGATACCCAACTGGGCCCGGCACGCGGCACCGAAGGAATCACGACCGTCGCGCCCGTTGTCACCGTCCGCGCTCGGCGAGGATGCGGTGTCCGACCCGCCGCCGACTCCTGAGATGCGGCTTGCGGCCGAACGCGGCGCGTTGATCCACAAGCTGCTCGAGCGCCTTCCCGCTGTCGACGGCGGTTCGCGGGCGGCGGCGGCGGATCGCTGGCTCGGCCAGGCCGGTGGCGTTCTCGATCCCGCCGCGCGAGCGGAAATCGCAGCAAGCGCGATCGGCGTGATCGAGGATCCGCGCTTCGCAGACCTGTTCGGTATCGACTCGCTTGCCGAAGCGCCGATCGCGGCCACGCTGGCGGACGGCATCGTGGTGTCTGGAACGGTCGACCGGCTGCTGATCGGCGCGGAGACCATCCGGGTGATCGACTTCAAGACCGGGCGGCGTGCGCCGCGCGGGCTCGACGAGGTGCCGGACTATCATCTCAAGCAGATGGCGGCTTATGCGGCGGCGTTGCGTGTGATCTTTCCGGGGCGGACGATCGAGGCGGCGTTGCTGTACACCGCGGCACCCCGATTGATCGAGATATCGGCCGATATGCTCGACAGGCACAAGCCGCGCTATGCGATGACGGAGCAAAGCTAGGCTGTCGACGGTTGAGACGCGTGCAGCCGAACCCTAGATTACGGTATAACGAAGGAGATATTTCAGTGGCGACCAAGCAGATCACCGATGCGAGCTTCAATGCCGACGTGCTGAACGCCGACGGCCCCGTGCTCGTCGATTTCTGGGCCGAATGGTGCGGGCCGTGCAAGATGATCGGGCCGAGCCTCGAGGAGCTGTCCGAGGAACTGGGCGAGAAGGTGACGATCGCCAAGCTCAACATCGATGAGAACCCCGATGCGCCGGGTCAGTATGGCGTGCGCGGAATCCCGACGATGATCCTGTTCAAGGGCGGCGCCCCGGCAGCGACAAAGGTCGGTGCGGCTCCCAAGGGTCAGCTCAAGGCGTGGCTCGAGGGCGAACTCGCCTAAGACGGTACGCGCCGCTACCGCCACCTCAGCCTTTTTTGGAGGTGGCGGCTAGAGGTGAGCTCAGCTTCGATAGTCGGCGTTGATCGAGATATAGCCGTGCGTCAGGTCGCAGGTCCACACCGTGGCCGCACCGTCGCCCAGCGCTAGATCGACGCCGATCTCGATGTCCTGCCCCTTCAGATGATCCGCAACGGGCACCTCGTCATAGCCGCTGAGCGCGAGCCCGCCCTCAGCCACTTGCGTATTGCCGAACCGGATCGACAATGTGTCGCGGTCGGCAGGCTCTCCCGCCTTGCCGACGGCCATCACGACACGACCCCAATTGGCGTCCTCGCCGGCGACCGCCGTCTTGACCAAAGGCGAGTTGGCGATGCTCATTGCGATGCGGTGGGCGCTGCGGTCGCTGTCCGCACCGGTCACCTGGATCTCGATCAGCTTCTGCGCGCCTTCGCCGTCGCGGACAACGAGCAGGGCGAGCTGATGGCACAGATCGGCCAGCGCCGCGCGGAACGCGTCGGCGCCGATGCTGTCGTCGTCGCCGAGCGGGGCGTTGCCCGCCTTGCCCGTCGCGAATGCGAGGACCGTGTCGCTGGTCGAGGTGTCGCTGTCGACGGTGATGCACGAGAAGCTCGGCGCATTGGCCTTGGACAGTGCGGCCTGGAGAAACGCGGGCTCGACCGCGGCATCCGTGAAGATGAAGCCGAGCATCGTCGCCATGTCCGGCGCGATCATCCCCGAACCCTTGATGATGCCGATCAAAGTGACGGTCCGATCGCCGATCACCGCGGTCGTCACCGCGCCCTTGGTAAATGTATCGGTGGTCATGATCGTCGCGGCGGCGTCCTCCCAGCCGCACGGTGCGGCGGCGAACGCGGCGTCGAGTCCTGCTTCGGCCTTGTCGATCGGCAACGGCACACCGATCACGCCAGTCGAGGCGACGAACACGTCCGAAGGCTGACAGCCAAGATGCGCTGCCGTGCGTGCGGCGATCGCCTCGACCGCTGCACGGCCACGCGCACCAGTGAAGGCGTTCGAATTGCCCGCATTGACGACGAGCGCGCGCGCCTGCCCAAGCGTCAGCGCCGCACGACACCACTCGACCTCGGGCGACGGACATTTGCTTTGCGTAAGGACGCCCGCAACGACCGTCCCCGGATCGAGCGTCACGAACGTCAGGTCGCACCGGTCCCAGGGCTTGTAGCCGGCACGCGCGACATGCGGCACGACCCCGTCGATCAAAGGGGCGGCGGGGAAGGGTAAGGCGAGCGGCGAGATCTGCATCCGGCCTTCATAGTCGCTGCGGTCCGGCCCGCAAGATCGCGGGTTGCGTCCGACAGCCGCCCGTCGACCGGTGTCCCGTGCGGTTGGGGGCTATCGCATGACATCTGCGCGTGTCGACGGTCGACGAGCGTCCGTCAGGGTCGTCGTTCCTACGCACGACGCCGTCCCCTTACGGATCGAGCGTCCGCGCGTTCGCCGGGTGCTTCCGTCCGACGAATGGTAGATTTTACGCGCAAGCTCGCATACAGCCGGTCTCGCATGAACCTGCTGCTTCTCCTTTCTGCCCTCCTGTCCGCGCTGACCGGCGCGGTGCCGGGTGTGCGTGGGCAGTCCGCACAGGCAGTGGCGCAGGGCAGCATTTGCGCGCAGACCGCGGCGGTGGCGGTGGCAAAGGTCGCGGTACGACCGGTCGCCGCGCTCGCCTCGCTCGACGACGTTGCCACCTCGGCGACGCTGCCCGTCGTCGCGATCATCACGGCCCCTATCTGGGTAGACCGTCGGCGCGAATAGCGCCGCGCGCCTGATCTCTCGGCCTGCGGGCCACTTCTCCTCTTTGCGCGTGCGTGCCTCCGCGTGCCGTCGCGCCCTATAATCAGGAAATCAGCCCATGTTCGGTGGCTTTGCCAAATCGCTGTTCGGGTCGTCCAACGACCGCTACGTCAAGTCGCTCAACCCGATCCTCGCGAAGATCGCCTCGTTCGAGCCTTCGCTCGTCGCGATGTCGGACGAGGAATTGTCCGGGCAGACCGCGAAGTTCCGTGCCCGACTCGCTAACGGCGAGAAGCTCGACGACTTGCTTCCAGAGGCATTTGCCACGGTGCGCGAGGCGGCCAAGCGCGTGCTTGGCCAGCGGCATTACGACGTGCAGATGGTCGGCGGCATCGTCCTTCACCGCGGCGAGATCGCCGAGATGCGTACCGGCGAGGGCAAGACGCTCGTCGCGACGCTCGCGACCTATTTGAACGCGCTGCCGGGTGACGGCGTCCACGTCGTCACGGTCAACGACTATCTCGCCGCGCGCGACGCGGAGTGGATGGGGCAGGTCTATACTTTCCTCGGCATGACGATCGGCGTGATCGTGCCGAACCTGTCGGACGAGGAGCGTCGCGCCGCCTATGCCGCCGACATCACCTACGGAACGAACAACGAGTTCGGCTTCGACTATCTGCGCGACAACATGAAGTATGAGCGCAGTTCGATGGTGCAGCGCCGCTTCAACTTCGCGGTGGTCGACGAGGTCGATTCGGTCCTGATCGACGAAGCGCGTACGCCGCTGATCATCTCGGGGCCGACCGACGACAAGTCCGAGCTGTATATCCAAGTCGATGCGGTCGTGAAGCAGCTCGTCCCCGGTGACTATGACAAGGACGAAAAGCAGAAGACGATCATCCTCACCGAGGACGGCACCGAGAAGGTCGAGCGGATGCTCGAGGCTGCGGGGCTGCTCGAAGGCGCCAACCTATACGATTTCGAGAACACGCAGGTCGTCCACCACCTCAACCAGGCGCTGCGCGCGATCGTGATGTTCAAGTCGGACATCGACTACATCGTCAAGGACGGCAAGGTCATCATCATCGACGAGTTCACCGGTCGCATGATGGACGGCCGGCGCTGGTCCGACGGCCTGCACCAGGCGGTCGAGGCCAAGGAAGGCGTCCAGATCGAGCCTGAGAACCAGACGATGGCCTCGATCACGTTCCAGAACTATTTCCGCATGTACCCCAAGATCGGCGGCATGACCGGTACGGCTGCGACCGAAGCGGCCGAGTTCTACGACATCTACAAGATCAACGTCGTCAGCATCCCGACCAACGTCACGGTCAAGCGCGTCGACGAGGAAGATGAGTTCTACAAGGACACCAAGGACAAGTTCGCGGCGATCGCCAAGAAGATCAAGCATCACGCCGATCTCGGCCAGCCGGTGCTCGTCGGCACGGTATCGATCGAAAAATCCGAGCTGCTCAGCGAGTTCCTCGTCGGCGAGGCGGTCGAGCACAAGGTGCTGAACGCGCGCTTCCACGAGATGGAGGCGCACATTGTCGCGCAGGCCGGGCGCAAGTCCGCCGTGACGATCGCGACCAACATGGCGGGCCGCGGTACCGACATCAAACTCGGCGGCAACCTCGAATTCCGCATGCTCGATGAGCATCCCGATCTGGTCGAGGGCACGCCCGAATATGCCGCCGAGGCGGCGCGGATCGAGACTGAGATCGAGGCCGAGAAGCAGGCAGTGCTCGCCGCGGGCGGCCTGTTCGTGCTCGGTACCGAGCGCCACGAGAGCCGGCGCATCGACAACCAGCTGCGTGGGCGCTCTGGTCGTCAGGGTGATCCCGGCCTGTCGCGCTTCTATCTGAGCCTCGACGACGATCTGCTGCGGATCTTCGGGCCGGACACGCTGTTCGCCAAGATGATGCGCAACAATATCGAGGACGGCGAGGCGATCGGGAGCAAGTGGCTGTCGAAGGCGATCGAGACCGCGCAGAAGAAGGTCGAGGCGCGCAACTACGACATTCGCAAGCAGGTCGTCGAATATGACGACGTGATGAACGAGCAGCGCAAGGTCATTTACGAGCAGCGCGCGGACATCATGGATGCCGACACCGTCGGCGACGTGGTGACGGACATGCGTGCGGAGACGGTCAACGTCATCGTCGGTGAAGCGTGCCCGCCCAATTCCTATCCGGAACAGTGGGACATTGCGGGGATGAAGACGCGGCTGACCGAGGTGCTCAACCTCGAGCCGCAGATCGAGGCGTGGCTGCTCGAAGAGGCGATCGATCCCGAGATCGTCGAGGAACGCGTCCGTGCAATGGCGGACGAGGCGATCGCGACGAAATCCGCAGACCTTGACACTGAGACGTGGACGTCGGTCGAGAAGTCGATCCTGCTGCAGAATCTCGACCATCACTGGAAGGAGCATCTGGCGACGCTCGACGCGCTGCGCCAAGTCGTCCATCTGCGCGCCTATGCGCAGAAGACGCCGATCAACGAGTATAAGCAGGAGGCATTCTCGCTATTCCAGCGGATGCTCGAGACGATCCGCGAGGACGTGACGAAGACGATCGCGCACGCGCAGTTCCAGATCCAGGCGCCGGTCGGCCTGCCCGAGCTACCCGATTTCATCACGACGCATTTCGACCCGTTCACCGGCGAGAATGACAGCCTCGACCAGGCGAGGGGCATGTCGGGGCACATCACGTCGCAGCTCCCGCCGATGCAGATCCCGCAGCCCCAGGCTGCGGATATCGGCGAGGATCCGGCGAATTGGGAAGGCGTGGTCAGCCGCAATGCGCCATGCCCGTGCGGGTCGGGGCGCAAATACAAGCAGTGCCACGGCGCGGTCTGACCGCTGCTGTCACGGGCCGGCCGTTTATCGGCCGCGCCCGGTTGGCAGCATAGCAGGCAATAAAAAGCCGGGCCGTCCCACATGGACGGTCCGGCTTTTGCTTGTAAGCTTGGTTGCGGCAGTGCGGCCGCGACGCTGCTTACTTTGGCAGGATGACGCTCGGCCCGATATTGTCGACGACCTGCTTGGCATTGAACGCACGGATGTTGTCGCGCGGGATCGGCCCCTTGCGCATCACGATCTCGGCCGTCGCTTCGTAGCGGTCGATCGTGCGGACGTCGAAATCGTTGCCCCATGGGCCGCCGAAACCGCCGCCGCCAAAGCCACCACCGATATAGGGATCCCAGCTCCGCCAGCCGAAGCCGCGGCCGCGATAGCGCCACGACGGGCCCCAATAGCCACCAAAGCCGCCATAACCGAACCCACCGCCGATTCCGGGAGTCGAATAGGTGCGCGACTGAAGATTGGTATCGCGATCCGCCATCAGGAAATAATCATATCCCTGCTGGAGCGTGAGTTCCGCCGCGCGGAAGAAGAGGTAGCGTTCGACGGTGTCGCGCGACGTGACGCTGTTTCCCGCAAAGCTGACGAGGAAGCGGTTATCCTCGATCCGGCGATCGCTATAGCCGGTACGGTTGAACCCCTGGCCAGTGGCCGGGCGGTAGGTGGTTTCGGTCGCACAACCCGCGACCAGCAACGTGCTCGTGGCGAGAGCTGCCAGCAGGACCTTGCGACCAGGCATGATGAACATGATTGTCGTCTCCGTTCGCGGCGAATGCGGCGAAACGCCTCACATTAGCCTTCAGTGGTGGAACGGTTGATGAACGGGATTGGTCCACGGGTCTATGACGGTGATTGAATAAACCACCTCGGCGCCGTCATATGCCGTCGTCCGCGACGTAGGATCATTCCCCGATCAGATGAAGCGCCAGCGAGCGACCATGGGGACGACGGCGATGCTCGAACAAGTAGATTCCCTGCCACGTGCCGAGCGCGAGCGTGGCGTCGATCACTGGGATCGACAATTGTACCTGTGTGAGAGCGGCGCGCAGATGCGCCGGCATGTCGTCGGGCCCTTCGTCGTCGTGCAGATACGAACTTGATTCCGGTGCGATGCGCTCGAAATAAGCCTCGATATCCGTTCGGACCTCGGGCGCGGCGTTTTCCTGGATGAGCAGCGATGCGGAGGTATGGCGACAAAACACCGTCAATAACCCGGACTGCATCGCCTGCGCATCGACCCAGCGCCGGATCGGGGCGGTAATGTCGACCAGCCCCTGCCGGCGGGTATCGATCGTGATCTGGGTCGTGGACTGCCGCATCGCTGCGCTCCTATGTAACTGCCTAGCCGGTCAGGTCCGTGACGGCGCTCAACGCCTGTCGGCACGGCCTTGGTCGCTATCGGCATCCGCCGGGACGTCGCGACCCAAATTGATCTCGTCA
Organism: Sphingomonas sp. CFBP 13714; assembly: GCF_014842205.1. NCBI lineage: Bacteria > Pseudomonadati > Pseudomonadota > Alphaproteobacteria > Sphingomonadales > Sphingomonadaceae > Sphingomonas > Sphingomonas sp. CFBP 13714. The sequence goes on along the minus strand of NZ_JACYVG010000003.1, from coordinate 13,076 downwards.
TAGAGTTTGAGAAGATCGCTGACCTCCGCGATGACGGTTTCCTGCTCGGCGCGCCAGCGTGCCGTCGCGTCGTGCGTCGGTGTGCCGCACTTGCCATCGTGAAGCGTGAAACCCTGATCGATCAACCAGATGGTATCCGCCGCACGGGCCCGCTGCCGCCGCAGATGGAATACCCATTGTTCGATGACGCCGGAAGGAACGAGTCTGTCGATTTCACCCATGGTCGGCGCCTACCCGACCAGCGTCGTGCTTGTACAGCAGACGTTGCCGATGGTCCCGAATGCCGGAGTCTCGACCCGGGAAACGGGTCTTGTGGAAGGCTGGAAAGTTCCGCCGGTTTTCGCCAAAACGCCTCGATTCAGCACGCTTTCGGGAACCGCTCACGACCAAGCGTGTTGAAAAGGTGGTAAAAAGCGTGTGTATTTTGACTGCCATCCTGTCACCGGAACCCGATCAATGCCTGTTATGTCCCACCGACCCGAGCGCGACCAGCCCTCGTTTCACCGCGTCGATCAGTCTCCGCCACGCCTGTCGGACCGCTATGGTGCGGACAGGCTCGACGCCCTTTACCGGCGTGCCGCGGCCGATCGTGACCGGTTTCGCCAGCAGCAGCTGATCGCGATGCAGCCAAGCCTGCTCGAACGACTGCTCGGCAAGTTTCGTCGCTAAAAGGGGTCGTCTGACAGCTATGCGTCGACCGGGAAGGTCGTCGCATGGCGCAGTCCCTGAATTTCCGCCCAAGTGATGGGCCGGTCGCGACCGACGCATTCGATGATCAATGAGTCGGCATCTTCGGCGGACAGTTCGTCCGCGGCTTTTATCATGTCTTCCAGCGAGCCCGTTGCGAGCTGCTCATCTGCGACCGGCACCGCGTCCTCGCCGTCGACAGGGCTTTCGGTAACCGCGCGTCGGAGCAGTTTTGCCGGCATTTTCCACATTGTCTTGAACACGTTTACGCTCCAGCCCCCTGGCACGACCGCGATGCCGCAGGTTGCGCCAATGGTCCAGACCATCGCCGCATGCCTGCGCCGATCGCAGCATCTCACGCGACGAATCGCACGATCCGTCCGATACGGTTGGGTTCAGCGTTGTCGTCGCGGACTGGGGTCGAACAGCACGTCTTGAACGGCACCCGCGGTAGAGCCCGAGGCCGATGCGGCAATGTTGCCAATGGGCCGTCGATCGCGCGCATGGGGCGCAGGGCAGGGGCGGACCCGGTCCTTACACTCAGGGCGTTTCTGGCGAAGATCTGCGCCCCGTCTTCTTCGAAGCGCAGATCGAATTTCAAGGGCTGGGCCTTCGAGTGCCTCCGATCAGGCCGGCGGGTTGCTCGTCCCACCATTAAGTGAAGCGGAATGCTTGTGGGCATCGTTGGAAGAGGCTCGGGCAGGCGCCGCTTCCGCGCTGCTCCCGGCGAGCATGCCGTTCAACGAACTGCCAGTCATGCCGAGTTCCGCCATCAGGCCATCGATCAGCGGCCCGCCGACGCGGTAACGCATCGCCGCCGCGACCGCGGCATCGGCAAGATTGCCCTGGCCGCCCCCGGACGCGCCATCGTTGCCAGTTTCACCGTGCAGGCCCCGGGCATCCAGGATGCTGATCTTGTCGATGTTCTCCATCGGCTTGCTCGCCGCAGTGATGATCGCGGGCAACGCTTCGAGCATCGCGCGGCGGATCAGCAGTGCGGTCTGCGAGTCACTCAGCAGGTTGGTCGCCTCGTTCAGCGAAGCCTGACCTGCCGCGTCGACCTTGAAGGCCGCCTCGCGGCCTTCCGCGCGTGCCTTCTCTGCATCTGCTTCGGCGGTTGCTTCAGTACGCAGGGCGCTCGCACGAGCTTCCGCGGCTTCCTTCTCGGCGGTCGCAGCGACGGTGATGCCAACGGCCTCTTCCTGCGCGCGCTGGGTGGCGGCGATCACCGCTACATTCTTGTTCCGGTTGGCGATCTCGGTCGCCTTGGCAGTAGCGACGCTTTCCTCGGCTCGGACGGCGAGCGCACGGGCTTCGTTGGCCGCGGCAGTGGCGGTCGACTCCTCCTCGGACTTCTGTGCGGTCTGCACTGCAGTTGTGATACGTGCGATCTCGATCGTCCTGTCGCGCTCGATCGTTGCGGTCTGGATCGCGCCGTCACGGGCAATCGTGGCGGTCTGGATCACCTTGTCGGCTTCGGTCTGCGCTACGGTCTGCGCCTGGCCCGCGGTGATGCGGGCGATCTCGGCGAGGCGGGTCTGCTCGGCCTCGGCGGTGGCAATTGCGGTGGCTTGTTCCGCACGGCGCGCGGACAGCGTTTGCTCCTGTGTCAGGCGCGCCTGTTCGGCGGCCTGCGCGATCTCGAGCGACTGGTTGTTCGCGTCGAGGTTCCGCTGCTCGATCTCGACGCGGTTGGTCGCGACGATGTCGTTGCGGATCTTCTTGCGCTCCTCGATCGTCCGCGTGAGCACGGTCAGCCCCTCGGCATCGAACGCGTTGTTCTCGTTGAAATGCTCGAACGCGGTCTGGTCGAAGTGCGTGATGCTAACGGACTCGAGCTGGAACCCGTTCATGTCCAGGTCGGTCATCAGCGCCTCCTGCACCTTCTGGATGAAGTCGGCGCGGTTGGCGTGGAGGTGCTCCATCGTCATCGTCGCCGCGACCGAGCGCAGCGCGGACACGAGCTTGCCGTCGAGCAGCGACTTCACCGCGTCGGGACTGTTGACCGAATCGCCAAGCGTCTGCGCCGCGGCGGCGATCGATTCCGCGTCGGGCTTCACCTTGATGTGGAACAGCCCGACGACATCGACGCGCAGCTTGTCGAGCGTGATCAGCGCGTCCTTGTTGAGGCGCGAGACCTCCAGCTTCACCGTCGTCAGGCGGACCTGCATTAACTCATGAAGCACCGGGATCACCATGATGCCGCCGTTGAGCACGACTTTTTCGCCGCCGAAACCGGTGCGGATCAGCGCAACGTCCTTGGTTGCGCGCCGGTAGAGCCGGGTCAGAATGATGCCGATCACGACAAGCGCGAACAGCACGATACCGGCGTAGATAAGGACGTTCAGAAGCTGTGCGGGCATGAAACCCTCCCCGGTTATGATTGTGGTCAGATCGACTGCAGGAGCGCGTTGGCGTCGGGCAGCGCGTAGAAGAGTTTGCCGTCGCGGCGGACGATCAGGGCGGTCTCGCCGGTGGCGATCACGTCGGCGTCGTCGTGCGGCTCGACCATGATGAAATGCGCCTGACCATGCTGATCGACGATTTTTGCGCGGGCCGGCGATCCCCGGCGGGCGGTGCCTTCGAGGATGGTGCCGCGGCGGCGGAGAAAGTCGTCAGTGGAGATCACGCTGGTTTCGAAGCCGGGCATGATCCGGGCAAGCCCTTTGGCGGCCAGAGTGTTGAGCAGGCTGCCAGCGACCAGCGCACCACCCGAGGCGAGACCCCAGTTTAGTGGGCCGCCGGTCAACGCGGTCGCGCCCTGCTGAATGGCTATCCCGGTGAGCGTGAAGCAGCCGAGTAATGAGGTCAGCCAGATCATGATCGGCAGTTCGTGACCGAGGCCGAGCCAATCAAGCACGCCGCTATCGGTTTCGGCATAAACGTCCGCGTCGAGATCGAGATGGCCGAGCCCAAGGCCGATCGCCTCGATCAGCCCGATCCCGACCATTATGACGAACGCGATCGCGAACGGCGCGTAAGCGGGCGTCAGGAAGATCGCGAACATAAGCCGTGGCAATGTTGGGGGCTCTGCTTGTGCATCGGCGAACTGGTATCGGACAGACGACAACGCTTCGTTACGAAACGCCGGCCGATCCGGATTTTGAACTCCATGTGTCGATGCTCCCCGAAGGGAGGCTAGCCCTGCACCAAGACATTCGCAACGCGCGCTGAGTACACCGCTTAGGGTCAGGACCCATTGATGAGATGGCCGCGATCCGATTCAGGTTCCGTAAGGAGACTGGCATGAGCGACCTGTTTTGGTTGACGGAAGAGCAGATAGAACGGCTGCGACCGTTCTTTCCGAGAAGCCACGGCAAGCCGCGCGTCGATGACCGACGGGTGTTGAGCGGCATCGTATTCGTCAACCGGAACGGGCTGCGCTGGCGAGACGCGCCGAGCGCCTACGGCCCGCACAAGACGCTCTACAACCGATGGAAACGCTGGGGTGAAGTAGGCGGGTTCGCGCGGATGATGGAGGGGCTGGCTGCGATTGGCGCCGACCCGACAACGGTCATGATAGACGCCACCTACCTGAAGGCGCACCGCACGGCGTCCAGCCTGCGGGTAAAAAAGGAGATCTCGGTCGCCTGATCGGTCGCACCAAGGGCGGCATGAACACCAAGCTCCATGCCGTTGCTGACGCGAACGGGCGCCCCTTGAGCTTCGTCATGACCGCAGGGTAGGTCAGCGATTACACTGGTGCCGCAGCGTTGCTGGACGATTTGCCCAAGGCGCAGTGGCTACTTGGCGACCGCGGCTACGACGCCGACTGGTTCGGAGACGCCTTGCAGGCCAAGGGCATCCAACCTTGCATCCCAGGTCGACGATCGCGCAACGAGCCGGTCAGATACGACAAGCGGCGCTATCGGCGCCGCAGCCGCATCGAGATCATGTTCGGCCGCCTCAAGGATTGGCGCCGCGTGGCAACCCGCTACGACCGTTGCCCAACAGCCTTCTTCTCTGCGGTTGCCCTCGCTGCCACCGTCATCTTCTGGCTGTGATCAACGAGTCCTGACCCTAGCAAGGTCCGCAGGCGAGATAGCTTCGTATTCGTATTGGCGACCGATTGACCCTCTAGGAGCAGCTTGTCTTTGAAGGCCAGCACGTCCTGCCGTGTCACTAGCTCGACCGGCTTGCGGCCAATGCGGGCATAGAACCACTCAGCGACGGCGCTATGAATGTCCTTGCCTTTCAATACGTCGCCGCGTTCCGTAGCCCAGCGATCTAGGATATCCTTGTCGAGATACAGGCCGGACCCGGTAACAGGCTCGCATTCAACGGCTTGATTTTGGCTTTCCGACGCGGGCATTTTGTCCATTGCCATACCGGGCATGGAGAGCGGCGACCAAGCTATCGGCCTCCTCCCTTTCATGGAGCACCAAGAGACGGCCAGCCCTAGCTAAGTCAGCCGGGGAACCATCAATCTCGATATCCTCAGTAAGCGCGTCCATAATCGGCTCTAGGCGCTTAATTTCCATATCAGCGGCAAAGTTCGTATCGGCTGCATAGTCGGCTTGCGCTTGCTCAGCCTCCCACCGTCGCCGGTCCCGTTCTATCTGAGCAGCAGGCTTGGGCTTAGCAGGGGAGGGGGCGAGTTTCCCCGTTGTATCTCTATCAAGCTTCGCCTGATCTAGCAGGGCGTTAGCCGCCTGCGTCATGTCCGGGATGCGGGCCTTAGCGGCTGCCCGGTCCTTTAGCTTGAGCGAATGCTTTATCTCCCGCTTGCCAGCCATGAACGGGCGCAAGTCAGCAGGGATCGCCATGCGGAAGTGATAGCCCCCGTTGGTGGCACGATGCAGGTAGGAACACATCGGCTTTGTTCGTAGCACGGTTGTACTAGACGCTTGTAAAAAGTCTTTGCTGTTCAACAGTTTGCTGTCTTTTCAACAGCTTACGCGCTGGTGGAGCCGAGGGGAATCGAACCCCTGACCTCTGCAGTGCGATTGCAGCCAAACCCAATACGCTAGAGAGTTCTTCTGATTAATCAGCCTCTTACTCGATCCGTGACCATGCGTACTCGCTCACCGTATGTCTAGCAAGGTGCTAGGTGTGTTGGATTATTGTCGTTAAAATAGCGACCAAGACAGGCGGTATCGGCTTATGGCATTAGCAGACATTGCTAAGCGGGCGGTCGTAGCGGCTCTCGAAGCATACGAAACGTTAGGTGCGGACGCCTTCCTGTTTCAATACAATTTTGCTCCTGCCCAGCGATACTGGCTCGAATGGAACGGCACGCGTTACCCCTCCAAAGCCATCGCGGGCATGGCCCAATAGTACATCGACGGTGGTCAACACACCGGTACGCGTGAGACGGCGACCTTCCCGGTAGAGCAGAGAGGGGTTGGGCCGCTGACCTTTCAATCGACCGACAATCCGGTTAGACGAATTGGTCGCAGCCATTGGTCGACTGGGTTCAATACGACAATCACGACCCCTTCCATTTGAAGGTCTAAACCCCCACGTTACCATAATGACCGACGACTACTCAAGCATCGCGAAATCAATGCGCGCTAAGCATGGCAAGGATACTTTGCGCCAGATCGATCTCGCGATAGCCACCCATATTCAGGGCAGAGATGCGGAAATGCTGGATCATTGGAGGGAAGTGCGGCGAGCCTATGTGGCTCTCTAACCTGCCGCCCGGCACCTGCACCTAAACGCGGGCGAAAACCGCCTAAAAGGCGTTCTGTAGGCATATACGGAGAATAGCTAGCTGATCTAGCCATACACGCAGATGCCGTCGGACGGCCTGTTATCGGCCTAGACGAAATGATGACGGCTAAGCTACCGGCCGTCTGGCCTCCTAAGTGAAGGAGGGGCGCGGCATAATGGCTATGTCTGCTGACTTTTTAATTTATAGTAGGCCGACTTCCGCCCTATTTCGTTGAAATGCTACCAAGGCCGGGCTTAAAACCCACGTTAAGCCATTTGAGCCTCTCGATATCCGCTGCCCAAGCACATATCCAGACCAAGTAATCCCTATCAAAAAGTTTGAGCTTGGCGAAGCATTTTTCGATCTTGCCTATAGTAATCCTTGGGTCCGTCATGATTCGAACGCCACCACTATTATGAGCAATATCTCCCCTATGAGTGACAATTACGTCAATGTCGTCCCACAGGCCATCGGGGAATAGTGATTTGCGCAAGCCCACAAAAATAAAAAAGTCTTCTATTCTTGCCCAGTTCGCGTTGTTGTTTTTAGACCACTGCTTGCGACGCTCAATAATCTTACTACAATATTCCTTTGCAGCGCCACATTCGGCTAAACCAGACGCAATAAATCGGTCTTGATAGGCGTCTAGTGCAGCGTTCACCACATACTCTAAATAGGTTTCTAGTTCGGCGACGAATAGCACGATGAAAGACTCGCATAAAGCGGCGTCCCGATTAGTCGGAATCCACGCCTGCCCTGATGCCGGATAAATAAGGTTGCGTCCATATTGGTGACGAAGAAGATCTCGCCTTCTTCGTGCGACCTGACGGCAAAGCTGATAGTAGTTCTGGCTATGCATCCCGAAAAGTCAAACCGTTATCGGTCAACGTTACATATTCAGATACTACACCAAATTCTGCGAGGGTATGTCCCCACAATCCTAATCGATTACCAACTGCTTCAACGGATTTTGTCGTGCTTTCGATTGACTCGCGGAAGCCGCTATGTCCATCACAAAGCGATTTAAATTCTTGAACAAGTTTTTCGCCAGATTCGACGAAACGCGCAATTTTGTCGTCAGAGTCTAGATAGAACATCATTATATCGAACACTGCTCGATTAAGTCGTCCCTCCCATTTCTGACCGTTCCACTTGCGCATTGCATGATCAGAGCCAAATACGCTAATGACTGCATCGTAAGCTTTTTCAAACAAAGCTGCTTGGTGACTGATACGATCCTCATAGGCGCTCCATGACACGTTTATTACGCGAGCAGTCCCGTCCAAAAACTGCTTTAGGTCGCCCCTATAATTCGGAAGAAAGAACTGCATCGCCAAATATCGTATCATCAATTCAACGTCCCGCATTCGAAAGTCGGGCTCTGTATTGGAGAATATCGAGCGAAGAGCGGCGCTATCCGCAGTGTAGATTGATAGCCACTCCGTAAATGGGCCGGGGTTCAAAGCTTGGCGAAGCTCTTGTGGGGAGAGCTTAACACTGCCAGAATTTAGTCGTAGAAATATACTGTAAAGAACGTCATCTTTTTTCCACCCACGAATAACGTTCGTACGGACTGTATAGTTTTCAAGTGCTCTAAACATGGCTGGACGATTTTCTTCAATATCGCGCCGATTTAGTCCGTTTATTTCATCGAGTTCCGCAAGGCCGGACAGCCGAAATTCATTATTCGGCGATGAAGGCATAAGACCAAAAAACTGACATAATGTCGTTAATCTTTGCTTGCCATCGACGACAATAAACCTTTTGGAGTCTCCGACCTCTGCAAGGGTCAATGGCGGAACGGGGAAGTTCAGTAATATACTCTCGATCAACAAGCTCTTTTTTGTCTTGTTCCACGCGTCGCGTCGCTGAAAATTGGGGGTAAGATCAATAGCGCCTTTTTCCACCTGCCGTGTTAACGTCTCGACAGTCCAATCGGTGTTGTAGACGACGGCAGAAGCGAGGGACCGTGCACCGATATGCAAGTCTTCCAAATTCTCATCGCTAGGATCGTCGTGGTCTTGAAGAAAAAGATCGATCATTGAAATTCGCCCGTTTCAGACAAATAATTCTTGCCTGTCGGAGACTCGCACTTTCTGTGTTCGGGGGCAACCGCGCTCGGTCAAATGGGTGTGGCGGCAACCTCATAGAGGCGGTTCGAAGATAAATTACAGAATCGAGCTAAGCGTTAGCGATCAGATTTCGCCCTGCCTCTCTAGGGTAAACTCCTGCGAGACAAGCGCGCGGTACAAAGGACTCGTACCAATAGGGTTGACTCTCAATCCGTGAGACATCTAAAAAAGAATCTCTTAGAAGCTATTGGGACAATCACCTGTGACGACGATCATCGGATACGCCCGCGTTAGCAGCGACGATCAGGACTGCTCTGTACAGGAGGATGCCCTTCGCGCCGCCGGTTGCACGTTGATCCGATCAGAGAAGAAGAGCGGTACGACAACCGAAGGGCGGCATGAACTCGACACCCTGCTGTCCTTCATCCGTGCTGGTGATACCCTCATGGTGACTCGCATCGATCGCCTTGCAAGGTCGGTGGCAGACTTGGAGAAGATCGTCGCGACTTTGAAGGCCAAGGGCGCTTTCCTCCGTGCGACCGAGCAGCCTATCGATACCGCGACACCTGCCGGGCTGGCCTTCCTCCAAATGCTCGGCGTCTTCGCACAGTTTGAAACGGCGATCCGTAAGGAGCGCCAGCTAGAGGGCATCGCGAAAGCCAAAGCCAACGGAGTCTACAAAGGCCGTAAGCCTTCTGTGGACGTAATGGCGGTTAAGTCGCTACGTAGTGAGGGGATCGGCCCTAGCGATATCGCCAAGCGCCTTGGGATCGGTCGTGCGAGCGTCTACCGTGCCTTGGAGGTCGAATCTCGCTAAGCCCTACGACAGGATTAGATCAGTCTGTATATGCAATAGACCGCGACAACGATCCGCCGGCTATTTGCGTGTTCTTTCAGGTGCGTCCTGACAAGTAGCAATGAACGCCAGAATCATTTACATGGTAAGCGATGCTAACCGCCCTAAACTCATCATGTCCTAGTATATCCAACGTAAGCCGACGTAGAAGAGGCAATGTTAATGAAGATAATCAAAGACTCTAACTTTATTGATAATCAGGTCGATAAGTATATTGCCGAAAGGCCGCTTTACGAATCATATTCCACTAAATTGCGCAATTTGCTGCTTTCTTTGCTTGATGCTCATGAGCTGAAATATCAAGTGGTTGAAGCGCGTGCGAAGGATGCCGTTAGCTTCCGAGAGAAGATTACACGGGCCGGCAAGTCTTATGATGATCCTATAAGTAACCTGCCCGATCTTTGCGGCGCTCGCATCATCGTGTACTACGCCGACGACGTCCCAAAGGTCGCTAAGATGATATCAAGCGAGTTTAACGTTATTGAAGAGGTGGTTTCGCATCAGCCCGAAGCATTTGAGGCAGACCGATTTGGTTATTTATCATTACATTTTGTTGTGAAGCTGAGTAACGGGCGGTCGGAACTCGCAGAATGGAAGTTTGCCAGCAAATTTCAGGCAGAGATACAGGTCAGGACTGTAATACAGCACGCCTGGTCTGCGGTATCTCACGCGCTTCAATATAAACAGGAAACAGCTATTCCCTCCAAGCTACGGCGTAGGTTGTTTAGGATTGCTGGTTTATTTGAACTTGCTGACGAAGAGTTTGTAGGAATCAGGGATGCTAAGGGGAGATTATCCGATGCAGCGGCAGCAGCATTTGCAGAGGGTAATAAAAACATTCCCATCTCGTTAGAATCTATACAGGAGCTAACATCCGACGCATCAGTAATGCGCCCGCTAATCGAGTCTGCCAGTAGATTCGGACTTACTTCTAAAAATATTGAGGAGGAAAATAATACATTCCCTGAAATATACGAAATATCAAGGCGCTTAGGGTTGCGTGATATTGCAGGAATTGAAGCTATAATCACAAAAGACCATAGTAAATTATTTGAAAAGATCATCGAAAGAATGAAATCTAATTGGAACCTTCCTAAAGACTTCCTCATATTCTTCGCATTACTAAGCGAAGCGGTCGATTTTGTATCGATTAACGAATTAGGGGAGTTCGGCTGGAACGAGGATCGTGCTGATATCCTCATATCTGCTGCTAAATCGGCGAAAACAAGCTAGCTAAGGCGAGTGGAGATAATGAGGAGTGTCGCACCGTCATGACCTTCTTATCTTCGAGGTGGCATGACGGGAGGGAGGCATTCGCTAGTGCGAAGTCCTAGAGCGGCGACAGATCGCTGTTACCTCTCGCTAATCAGCCGAGCACAAAAAATAACCGTAAACTCACACCCGGATTAACCCCCGTACAGAGGCAAGGGGCGGGGAAGGTAGTTCGCCCTATCGCCCGCCCCTATCGCTGCCTGTTGGTGCCCGGCTGCCCCTCCTAAGGAGCTATTCGCTGCGCACCCTTGCTTCGCGATGCCGTCACAAGCGACGCTCGAAATGACGTGTCTTGGCAACTATGCCTGCCTCTTCCAAAGCGCGCTACACTTCACTGCGCGCGAGCACGTTGGCGAGGCCCTGTTTCGTGTTGCCGATTCCAGCATCGATCCGTGCCGCCTGCTTTGGCAGCTTAGACACTAGAGGGTCGGCGAAATGGGCTTTCAAGGTATCGAGTAGTCTGCCCGCCTGCCCGGTAAGTCCGTCCCTTCTGACCTCGCCCCATTCATCGAAAGCGGCATTAGGAAAGACAGTCGAAAGTACCCTTTCCATGTCAAGCGACGCCGGCGCTATCAGGTAGATGTCACAATCATGCGCTACGCCATGGTCGCTATTCCTGGCATTACCTCTTAGCATTCCTTGCAGCATGTTATGGGCTATCTCGGTTTCTCGCATTTCATTCCAGTGGAAGCCATCGATGTCTTCGAGAGGTACGCCCGAAGCGGCGATTTCCAACGCGGTATATTCCTCCTTTGGGTAGGTAAATGTGCCTACGACTATGACGTTCTTAACGTTGCGGTACCGGTTAGTTCCGTGGTGACGGCCCCAATTCAGAAAAGAGACGGACGATCCTTTCGAAAAGTACGAAGCTAGCTCCGCTTCGGTACTTAGCGACCCTACAGTCTTTGGGCCGATTACAAGCCACTCCTCTTCCGGCTTGGTCGCGATCAGCTTGGCTATCGCTCTAAATATCCTATCACGGCTTGCAGGGGTTCCCAACGCCTTCCTACCAGCCGCCCGTGTCCATAGGTGAATACGAACCTTGCTGTAATCGTTCGAGAAGTAGGGCAGGCGAACTAGCCCGCCAATGCCCCGCTCCATAGCTTCGTAGGTGCCACGTACCGCGCCAGAGGCGTCTGTTATGATCGCGGGAGCAAAGTCATCCGGTAGCGGCTTGGTAGCTCCAACCAGCGCCCGCTCCCCATAATCACCGGCAACCCTCCAAGCCGAGCGTCCTTCTAGCGCAATCAGCCCTTCAAGTGTCCGCCGCCGATCATGGGTAAGAAGGTGAGGGTCAAGGCGGGCTGCATTCACAAGCTCTTTAGCGGCGTCCTTAATGCCCTTGGGAACCCGAACGACACTTTCGTCCGTTGCCTCCCCTTGTTCGATCAGGCCGCTAAGAATACCGCCAAGTACCTTATGCGAATACTGAACCCCTTCGTATAGGCTTACAATCCCGGTCCAGCGCACGGTAACAGACTTGGCGAGGGTCATGCTCTCATCCCAAATACGAAGGGGGCGAGGGCCGTCCATATAAAATAGGTCTTGGACCGAACAAAACTTATGCGTCTTAGTTCGGCTGATTATCATCTGTTGAGTGGTGAATAGGATGCGAGCGCTGCGGGCATCCTCCTTACCACGACCGATGACGTTGAGGTCGTCATCGGTCGTGTAACATGCGTAGTCTGAATCATCGAGGTCCAACCTACCAATCATGGACCGTATCTCTTCCTTGCTCTGGAAACAAAGAATAATACTACTATCAGGCTTAAACCCTTCATTCCTCCATACCGTAATGAAGGAAGAGATAGCCTCTGTTTTTCCAGTGCCGGGAGGAAGAGAGCTAAGATAATAGGAAGAAGGAAGGGTCCGTCTCAATCCGCTATCCAAAGCAAGAATCAAAGAGGAAATTGAGAACCGGATAGGGTTGGATAGCAATGACCCATACATTTCCAACCTTCCTAGAGTTAGACGATAAGCCTTATTGTAAAAAGTACCATGTTCTTCGTTGAAGATATGCATTTTCACTTACCTGATGAAGCTATTTGGAAATGGCTAAATCGGTATCCGTAAAGTAAACATTCTCTGTATCTCTATATAGGGGAATATGTACTTTCGAACTTTCCCGTTGGCGATGCAGCGCCAGATGGCGCGGATCGCTGTCGACGTCAATAATAAATCGCGCGGTATATTTATTTTTCTATAGTCTATATTTAGAGATGAGGTAACAAATGTGTTTATTGCTTCTTCAAAAAAGGTTTAGTTAATTGCGCTATAAATATGGTCTGTGTCGAAAGACTGATATCTACGGGTGGACTATTCTTTTTAGGTTAGCCGGAAAGGATCAAGGGAGAGGAATTGCTCCTCACAATCGCGATCCTCACACCGCCACTAACCGATCTCGGCTTCCCAAGAGCGTCCGGTAAGCTTCTTTGCTAAGTCAGCAGGCCTAAGATGCGCGTACCGGAACAGCATCCTAGGGTCAGGACTCATTGGTCATAGCCAGAAGATGACGGTGGCCGCGAGCGCGACG